>CAYTWB010000070.1:0-19922 GCA_964441945.1 uncultured Syntrophobacteraceae bacterium | reverse complement strand
GCACTCACTAAAAAACAAACCCTCATCGCCGCCCCTTGAAGAAAACTGTTGCTGGTATCCAACCAGGCCACCCTGTACTTCGGACAAATGTACGAGCAGCGCGGATCGGTTGGAGTGATCAACCTCTTTTGCGGCCCTCACCGGGTGGCATCGATCCGCACCGACGGGAAGGAGCAGTACTACCACGGCAACCACCTCGGCTCGGCGTCGGTGGTGACCAACGCCTCCGGGGACATGAAGGAGCGCATGGACCTACCGGCAAAGGACCGACTACGACACCTCGTTTCCCAACGTGAACTACACCTTCACCGAGCAGGAGGACGACGACGAGCTCGGCTTCTACAACTACAAGGCAAGACTCTACGACCCCGCCCTGGGCCGATTCATCTCCGCCGACACCATCGTCCAGGCCCCCGGGGACCCGCAGACACTCAATCGATACAGCTATTGCAGGAACAATCCGCTGGTATTTACTGGTCCAAGCGGCCACGATTTCTTCCTGGCCTTCTTCATCGGAGCCTTGATTGGTGCACTGTTCTCAGGCATACAGAGTCATTGGGATCTTCCAGCTATGCTTATTGGCGGATTCATCGGCGGAATCTCGGGTGGCATTTCTGAAGAGGTAGCGGGTGCAGCTGCCAGTGCTCTTGAGAAGATTATCGAACAGGCTGGCGTCAAGGGTGCGGTTTCAGGGGCGATCGGCGGCGCCGCGGCTGGAACGACACCCGGTGGACTCAGGGCCGCATGTTACGGCGGGAATGTGCTTGAAGGCATGCTCAAAGGTGCTGTGGTTATGGTGCCTTAGGCGGAGCAGCCTTCGGGGCTATGGGGGGGCATTATCAGTCCAAATGGGATTGGGGGCGCGTAGGGCTTAGTACGCTCGCCGGTGGTGCCGTTGCTGAACGATTTTGGGGAAGGGGCCCTTTTCGCACCTGGAACAGCATCAATAGATTACCTGGCTGAGCTGCCTGCAGAATTACGGGATGAAACATTCGCAAAGACCGGTCAGAGTGGATACTCTTGCATCGAAATGCACGTTCTAACGCTGTCGACTCGCGGCTGGTCCAGTCAACTCATTGCCCGGGTCCGAGGGACAAGAGGAACGGGCTGCCCAGCTGCCGGAAGACCTTGGTCGGGGTCGAACCGGGGTCTCTGGGGATTGAAAGCCGTGAGCTAATTGAAGGTGTCAACGGTGTGGCAGCGAGGGTGACAGAGCCACAGGACGGGGGAGAGGATTGCTTTTAATGGGTAGAGTCTCCCGGTTGGGGAAGAAAATTGCGGCTGGGCGGTTTGGCTCGTCGATTTTTGCCCGGAAGAGGAAAAGGTCCCTTGTTGGGCGATAGATGCTTCCAGTCCTCTGATGGCTTCACCGTTCTGGTAAGAAGCCGTCTGGAAATTGGCTCACGGTGCCCTCAACGTCATGCCGGAGAAAACCGGCATCCAGGAATTACGCGGTTTTCTGGATACCGGCCTTCGCCGGTATGACGTATGCGGGTATTTTTCAGGCGGCCTCTAAGGCTGGAGAGTTTAGGAGCATTGAGAGAGACAGTATGGGTTTTTCGGGAGGCAGGAATATCTTTTGGCTATTACCCTGAGGGTTTGGGGCAGCTGAGTCTCGTCTCTTGATAGGCCCTGATCTTTTGGATAAGCACCGGCAAAAACTCCTGACAGTCTTCCACTACCCCAAGGTCAACCTGTTGGAAGACCGGGGATTTCGGATCGTTATTGATCGCAACCATCAGCTTGGCCCCGACAACGCCCACCATGTGCTGTTGCTCACCCGATAGACCAACGCCTATATAGACCTCGGGACTCACCATTTTGCCGCTTTGGCCGATCATGATATCGAGCGGCGCCCACCCTTCATCGACCACCGGCCGTGTGCATCCCAGGGCCGCCTTAAGGGTTTTCGCCAATTGCCGAACGGTCTGCCACCCCTCGGGTCCCCCGGTGCCGGCCCCACCCGACACCACCAAACGAGCATCCTCCAATTGAATCCCCGGCGATGTTTCCTTGACAATCTCCAGAGTCTTCACGGGCAAGTCAGCCTCCTCTGGCACCTGCACCCGGACAATTTCCCCCTTGCGACTGTCATCCGGTTCCGGCGCTCTAAAAACGCCCTTGGCAATCGTCGCCATCTGAGGACGTTTTTCAGGACACACGATCGACATCAAGCCGCCGTAGGCAGGGACCTGCTGTTCCAGATTTTGGTTTTCGTCATGACGCAAACCGGTGCAGTGGGCAGCCAGCCCGGTCCTTAAGCGGGCGGCAACCAGCGGGGCCAACTCACGCCCCATGCAGGTCGATCCAATCAGCATGATTTCCGGTCGGTGTTCTTCGGCCAACGAACAGATAATATCGCTGTATATCGTGGGTTGATAGTTTTCGAGAGCATGGGCGTCACCGACAAACACCCGGTCGGCCCCGGCAGCCGTGAGTTCCCGGGCAGCTTCCGCCATGTCGTGACCCAGCAATACAGCCTCACAGGCCACACCCAATTCATCAGCCAACTCCCTCGCCTTTCCAAGGAGTTGCAGGGATACGATTTCCGCCCGACAGTCATTCTGCTCGGCGATCACCCAGACGGGCCCAAAGTGTTGCTTCATCATGACAACCCTTTCCGGGTCAAATGGTTCGTCAAACGATCGAACTAAAGGACGCCAAGATCAGCGAGGTGCGAAACCAGCTGATCGGCCTTCTCTTCAAGAGACCCTTGGAGCATCTTTACATCTCTTCGGTTTTCAACTGCGGTGATTTTGGAAACAATGGTTGGAGACCCTTTGGTCCCCAGAGTATCTGCCGAAACATCCAGGGTCTCGATGCCCCACTGTTCAATGGTCTTTTTGCGAGCCTTGAGAATTCCGGAAAAGCTCAAAGCCCTTGGACGGTTCAACTCTCTTGTCACCGTGAATAAAGCCGGCAGACGGACCTCCACCCTCCGGTACCCGTTTTGCCAGTCTGCCCGGACCTTCCAGAGGTTGTCATTCCGAGTTTCGAATTGGTGAACCATGGTCACCACGGGGATGTTCAAGAACGTGGCAATCTGGGGGCCTACCCATTCAGTGGCGCCATCGCTGCTGGCCATGCCGCAGAGAATCAAGTCGAATTCGCCGGTCTTTTCAATCCCTCCGGCAAGAGTCCAGGCAGTGGCGAAGGCATCTGCTCCGCCAAAAGCCCGGTCGGAAAGCAGGACCCCCCGATCGGCACCGAGCGCCATACACTCCTTGACAATAGCGTTGGCGGGTGGCGGCCCCATACTGATGACGGTGACACGTCCCCCGGCAGACTGCTTGAGCTCAAGGGCGGCTTCCAAGGCATGCCTATCCAGAGGGTTGATGACGAGAGGCACCTCACCTCTCATCAGAGTCTTGGTGGCCGGATCGATCTTTATCTTACACATTTCCTTCGGATCGGGAACAGCCTTTACACACACAACGATGTTCATTACGACCTCTGCCTGTTGTTCGACGGGCGACAGCCGTTCTTATGGGTTGCCGCCCGGGAATTTTCAAATCAGCCAAGGACCCAGCGGGCAATAATCACCTTCATGATGTCGCTCGTCCCGGCGGAAGGTCCCAAAATAAAAGCATCGCGCAGATACCGGGTCACGGCATATTCTTCCATACACCCATAACCCCCATGGATATCAACAGCCATCTTGGCCGCTTTCTGGGCTGCCTCGGTGGTGAAATACTTGGCCACGGCAAATTCATTGCTGCTCGGCTCGCCGCGATCCTGCATGGCGGCAGCCCGGTATGCGAGGAGACGCCCCGCATCCAGATCGATTTTCATCTCGGCGAGTTTATTCTGAATGGTCTGGAGGACGCTGATGGACTTTCCATAAAGGACCCGCTCTTTGGCGAACTTAATCGAGGCTTCGAGGCATGCGGTATGAATTCCGAGCGCACACCCCACCATGCCGCCCCGTCCGACATCCCCAATGGCCGTCATGCTGACCCGCAAACCTTTTCCTTCCTGGCCCAGAAGGTTGTCGGCAGTCACCCGGCATTTTTCGAGGCTCAGTTCGCCCGTATTGCAGCCCTTCATCCCGACTTTATGCTCTTCGTGAGTTGCTTTGAAACCCTCGGTACCCTTTTCAATAATGAACACCGAAAAAGCCTTTGGATCGTTTTCGTCCTTCGCAAGGACGCTAATGGTATCAGCGATGTGAGCGTTGGTGATGAAGCACTTGCGGCCCGTTATGATATAGTCGGTTCCCTCCCTGGAATAAGTGGTACGGCCACCGGTCGGGTCCGATCCTCCGGTGGGTTCCGTGACCGCTACCGATGCCAGACGTTCACCAGTGGCCAGGGCGGGAAGATATTTTTCCTTCTGCGCTTTGGTCCCGAAGCGAACGATTGGATCAATGCCAAGGGCAAAAACCTGGAGCATCATGGCGGTGGCGCTGGAAATGCGGCTGATCTCCTCGAGAGCGATCATCCTCGCGACGAAGCCAAGCCCCAACCCACCATATTCCTCGGGAATCGTGATGGCCAACATCTCCGCTTCGGCCAGTGCTTTGACCAGATCAGAGGGCACCTTGCCTGTTTCTTCCATTTCCGGAATAAAGGGTGCTACTCGGGTTTCGGCGAATTCTCGAGAAGCTTTTCGGAACATTTCCTGTTCATCGGTAAACGTAAAATCGATCATTTCCTCCTCCTGTTCTTTAACGTGAGACTTCTAAGGGTAGTTAGGAAAAGACCAGCCGCTTTCTATACGCATCACACTGGCCTCAACGTTTTCCTCGATGTTGTCCTATTCAATTCTATGATGCGTCAACCCCTTATCGGCATCGAGACACCTCCAGCAGATCCGCTCCGGCTTGGTCATTCCCATTTCCTTCATTTTGGGCGAAAGTGCCACCTCGCTGGCGCATTTGCTGCATACCAGCGCGCCGCAGTTCCTGCAGTGATGTCTCCTGTTGAGGAAGCCGAATTCGGCATTACAGATCTTGCACCGTTTGCCGGTGTCCGGTTCCCACAACACTCCGCCGTGTTGTGCGTAGCAATTGTCGCAACAGTACTCGTCGCGCAGATTAATGGAAACAAGGGTTCGCTTCGGGCAGCAATCGCCGCAAAAGACCTCTCCGCACAGCCGGCAGTGATGGCGAAGAACGGGAGCGGACAGCTGTCCTTTCTTTACCGAGGTCATCAGCGGTACTTTTACAAATTTGGCGCCGCATTTGGAGCAGTTCGCCGTGTCGGGCTTCCAGGTCTTTCGAATCCCCTCGAAGTCTTCCCCAAAGACCCTGCTGATCAACTCCTTACCGTTCTGATCAAACAGTGCATACTTGCGGTTGGCGAGGTCGAAGGTCGCAAATCCGTATGTGACCTCAACGAACGAATTGGGATAGAAGTTCTTGCTCACTGTTTTTCTGTCTTCGAGACTCCCGGCGCCTCCCCCCGAGGTGACCTGCAGGGCCGCCCCGCCACCTTCCCAGTCCACGTTGTTCAAAGCCATCAGATGGTCGTGGGCGGCCAGTATCAAGTGGAACTTATATCCCCGGCCTTTATTCAGATATTCATAGAGCTTGTCGTTCAGAGTGCCCTCATTTTGAGCTCCTTGAAAGACTTTCGAGTACTTCCCTATGTCGTTGTGCTGGTAGCGCCGCTTCCCGTTGGTCAGCATGGGGTGGTGGCCGAGCAGGACCTTGATTACGCCATTCGGAATGAATCGATAGAGGATATCAAGCCATTGTTTCTGATCAATATCCCAGAGAAGCGAGTTTGAATCGATCACAATGAAGCAGCAATTGCAGTTCGCGGAGTAGAGGCAGTAGTATCGGTTCGGCATAAGCCATCTGGGATTGGTTATCCCGGAGGTGTAGGTGTGCAGAACCTGGAGCATGGCGCGTTCCAGGGAACTCACGGTCGGATGTTGGATCTTCCCTCCCGGATAGATGTAGTCCAGGTAATGAGACTGGATGTTGTAGTCATGGTTGCCAAGCGCCACAAAACAGGGCCCGTGGTAGATGTTGTAGAAGGCGGAGTGGAACCGATCCTCATTCACATCGGTGATACCCGTATGGTAGAAATTGTCCCCGAGCAGAAAGGTCAAGGCGGGGCACTTGCGTTCCGCCCACTTCGCGACATCTTTCTGCACCTGGACTTTGTCTTCGGGCACCGCGAACATTCCACCGACTCCCTGGCAGCCTATCGCGTTGAATTTGCCGTTGAAGTCCGCCGGTATGGTGTTGCCCAGTACCCGGTCTCGAAGCATCTCGTCCAGTCTAAGGAGAAACGATCGGGGGCCAAGCGGCCCTAACTCAGGAATGTCTATCTGGTATTTTCGAAAAATCCGATCGTATCCGGATTCGATTTGATCCGTGAACATTTTCTTGATGAACATCCCGGGTCCCCTTTAATGAATCTTGATCTTCTGCAGATTCTCCCACGTGGTTTTGGAGTACCAGATAGTAACAAACTCCCTGATGGATTCCAGTTCTCTTCGCTTCATGTCGTCAGCTACCGGCTTTCGTAAGAGCCATTTGATGCTGGCGAAGGCTGCCGGCGGCTTCGAAGCGAAACCGGATGCGGCATCACGTGCTGCATTCATGAGATCGCCCTCGGCGGCAACTTCTTGCACCAGGCCCAGGTCTCTTGCTTCCTCTGCGGGATACATGGCTCCCGAAAAGAGAACTTTAGTAGCGTTTGCATTGCCGACCCAAAATCGTAGCATTTCGGTACTTCCGGCGAATACCGATGATCCGAAACCGATTTCATTCAGGGATATTTTAGCGCTTCCGCCGACCATTATTCTATAGTCACAAGCCAGGGACAGCATGCAGCCTCCGGCAATGGTGTGCCCGTTGAGTGCAGCCACGACGGGTTTTGGATAAAGAAAAAGGTAGGTGTAGAAATCCGCAAAGTTGATGAGATACTCCGTAAACTGTTCTTTTGTGAAGGATACAAATTCAGGGATATCAAATCCGAACGAAAAGAACTTCCCTGAACTCGTTAGAATGATGGATCGAATATCCGGGTCGAATTCCAAAGACTTGAAAGACTCCCTCAATTGATCCACCACCGTGCCGTTCAGGGCGTTGACCTTTCCTCTGCTCAGTGTCAAAACGGCAGTCCCATCACTTTTCTGCAACTGTACGAAATCCATTTTTCCTCCTTATTCAGGTAGTTGGCCCGGTGTAAGTAATCTTCCTGTCAGCGTACGATCTGCATTCGGGTCAGTTTGCGTCCGATGAGAGAGGCCACCACCACCAGGGCTGACGAAATGAAGATCATGATGATGCCCAGGGCGGAGAGCCGACCCCACAAGCCGTCCTCGGCAAAACGCAGTATCTGTACTGCCAGTACCTCAGTCCCCGGACGCGAGAGCACCACCGAAAGGGTGAGCTCCCGCACGAACATGGTTGCCATAAGGATCCAGCCGGAGAGGATGCCGGGGATCAGGAGGGGGATGACGATGCGGTGCAGGGTACGGAAGGGTGTCGCCCCGCAGACCCTTGAGGATTCCTCCAGGTGGTTGTGGATCTGGATGAAGGCGCTGGAGAGCGGCTTTATACCATAGGGCAGGTAGGTGGCGATATAGCCGATCAGCAATGCCCACAAGGTCCCGTAGAGCGGGGTGCGCACGAAAAAGAGCATGAATCCCACGCCGATCACAATGCCGGGAAAGGAAAAGGAGAGGAAGCTCAGGGATTCCAGGATGCCTGAGGCAACAGTACGCACCTTGACGATCACATAGGCGACAAAAATGGAGAGGATCACTCCAAGGGTTGCTCCCGAAAGACCCAGAATGATGCTGTTTTTGAGAGACAGCAGCGAAATCGGATCGTTCAGCACCTGAATCCAGTGCCTCCAGCTCATCAGTGAAAAAGCCCGGGCGCCGGGTGTCATCACGTAGGGGGTCAGGGACGTATAGAAGAGCACCAGCACGGGCAGCATAATCAGCACAAAGGAAAGGCCGCCGACTACGGCGAACAGAGGGTATCGCCACTTCTTGAGATCGATCACCGCAGGTTTAAAGCCCCGGCTGGAGATCGTGACGAATTGTTCGCCCGCTGCGGTCAGGGTACGGTAGATGCAGATGAGGCCGATGGACGCGGCCAGGGCGCTCATGCCCACGGCGGCCGCCTGACCGTAATCGGCGGCAAATCCCGTGGCGACAATCCTGTAAATGTGGCTGGCCAGGACATAGATGCGGCCGGGCATCCCGATGACCGAAGGGACGGCAAAGGAAGCGAGGCTTCGGACGATGACCAGGATGACGGCGGCCAGGATCGCGGGCCGCAACACCGGCAGGGTTATCCGGGCCAAAGTGCGCAGGTTTGACGCCCCACAAACCCGGGAGGATTCCTCGATCGACACGTCAAAGGCACTCATTGCCGGCGCGATGATCAAATAGGCGATGGGTAGATCAAGCAGCCCCTCGACCAGGATCATGCCGGAGAGGGAATAGATGTTGAAAAGGCTGGTTTCCAGGCCAAAAATCTCCATCAGCAGGCGGTTCAGGATGCCGTTGCTGGGATTCAGCAGCAGGACCCAGCTGGCCGCGAACAGGATGTGCGGAATCATCATGGGAATGATCGAGATGATGCCGAAGAGGAATTTACCGGGCAGGTTGGTTCGGGTGTTGAGGTAGGCCAGAAAGAGTGCCAGGGCAGTGGCCAGGACGGCCGAACCCAAGGTGAAGAGCACCGTATTCCAGAACATGTCGGCCAGCCCCGGATCAGTGTAGGCGGCAATATACTTGGCCGTGGTGAATTCACCGAAGGTGCCGAACCCGGAAGAAAAACTCCCAACCGCCAGCATGACGACAGGGCACACCGTCAGGAAGCCGACGATGGCAATGAGGGTGGGAGTGAGCAAAGACTTCTGCGCCATGGCGTGACCTACGGGGAAAGCAGAAAACAGTGGTCGGGTTTGAAGGAGACTACGATTTCATCCCCTTCGCCAATCGTGATGCTCGGCTCGATCGCCATGGTGAGCAGGGTCTCACCGATCCGAATCTCACCCTCATACGCTTCACCGACAAATACGAGGTTTTCGACTCTTCCGCGGAAGCGGTTCGGGCCTTCCGTCATTCCGGTTGGCGCGATTTTGATGAATTCAGGGCGAACGCAAACGAGGGCCTCCCGACCGGCGGCGATTTGCCGGCTGTTGCAGGCAACAATGTCGCCGATGGCCGAATCCATGACGGCGTGGGGGGCGTCGAGACTCCTCACCTTCCCCGGAATCAGGTTGGCGCGTCCGATGAAGTCCGCGACAAACCGGTCGTCGGAGTTGAAGTAGATCTTCTTCGGATTTCCGATCTCGACGATGCGGCCTGCCCGCATGACCGCAATCTGGTCGGAGAGCGTCAGGGCTTCAACCCGGTCGTGGGTGACGTAAACAGCCGTGATCTTCAGTTCCGTGAGAAACCGGCGCAGCTCCTTTCTGGTCGCTTCCCGCAGCTTCGCATCGAGATTGCTCAAGGGCTCATCGAACAGGATGACCCTGGGTTCGGCCACAAGCGCTCGAGCCAGTGCGACGCGCTGCTGCTGGCCGCCGCTGAGGTCGGTCGCCGGTCGCTTTTCGAAGCCCTGGAGCTGCACGAACTCAAGGACCTTTGCCACCCGGTTTCGGATTTCCTGCCGGGGTACCTTCCGGTTTTGCAGAGGATAGGCCACATTGTCGAAAACGTTCATATGGGGCCAGATGGCGTAGGTCTGGAAGACCATCCCGAGCCCCCGTTTTTCCGGCGGCACGAAAATGCCCCTCTCCCTGGACCAGACGATATCGTCCCCGATGGCGATCTCGCCCGCATCCGGTGTTTCCAGCCCCACAATACACCTGAGGAGCGTGGTTTTGCCGCATCCGCTAGGACCCAGCAGTGTGAAGATCTGTTTGGCGGGAATGGTGAGATTGACGTTGTCCAGGGCCCTGATCCGCTTGCCTTCCGAATAGAAATCCCTGGTAAGGTCCTTGATGCGTATGTCCATGATACCCCGCTCGGAAATCCAGGGGCCGAACCGCTTCGGCCCCGGAAAACCAGTTTACTGGGACACCGGGGAACGGTGCCGGTTACTGGACAGAGAAGATCTTCTTGAACTCATCACCCCATTTGCGGATTTCCTCATCGGACAATTCGCGGATGGGCAGCACCCTGGCTTTGCTGATGCCGTCGATGGGCGGGAAGACTCCGGGAGCGAGGACATATTCGCCGACCTTTTCCGCCAGGAGCTTCATGGCGTCTTTGGACAGCCAGTAATCCATGAACACCCTGGCTGCCTCGGGATGAGGCGCCTTCGCCGCAATAGCCATGGCGCGCGGAGTCCCCAGCAGCGTATCCACCCGGACCCAATCGAGGGGTGCGGGGGCCTTGGTGACGATGTACTTGGGCATGGAAATCGCCAGCAGTTTTTCGCCGCTTTCCACCGGAGCCGGGGTGGGACCGAAGGACTTGACGAACATCGGCTTGTTGGCTGCGAGCCCCTTGAGGAAGTTCATCCAGGCCTCATCCGTCGCGAGTATCTTGTTTTCCTTCAAACCGATGAGCCAGCAGATGGTGGTGGCGTGAGTAGTGGGGTCCGGCATGACGATCTTGTCCTTCCATTTCGGGTCGGCGAGATCTTCGTAGCGTTTGGGAACATCCTGCGGCTTGAGCTGTTCTTTATTGTAAATCGGTGCCACGTACTCGATCCCGAACTGGATGATGGTGTCGTCTTTGCTCGCCCATTCGGGATAACCCGCTGCGGCAGGCGACCGGTAAGGAACGAGGACCCCTTTCTCCTTCAGCATTTCGAGAATGGGCAGAGGCGCCTGGAGCAGGTCGGCCTGGAGTTTGCCGGCGTCATGCTCGGTCAGCACCGTGGCCAAAAACTTGGAAGTGTCCACCCGTGTGTAGATTCCCTCCACGCGGGTGGCCGCGGTAAACGCCTCCATGATCGGCTCGATGGCCGTAATGTTGGCGTACAGATTCACCTTGCCTTCTTTCTGCGCCCCGGCGGGATCGGCTGCAAAGGCACTCGGTACCAGGAAAAGGCTCAAAACCAGAATCATCAGTTTATTCATAATACTCCTCCCTGAAATGAAATCTGCATTGTCCATGGTTCCCTCTTCTCTTTGATCTCTTCGATTTCAAAAGGAACACTTGCCATAGGTTGTCCCAACTGCTTCAGCTATTGGTCCAGATCGGAATAGAAAGTGATTGCAGCAGTTCTCTTCGTGCTCTTTGTGCCCTCGTGTTTAGAAATGGAACATTCTCTATGATCAAGGTTGTCGGCCCGGCACGGCAATGGAGAGGGCCTGACCGCGGCTGGGAGGCCAGGGAGCGTGAGCGAACCTGGCGGTGTGCAACCTGTGGGCGTTTGTGCGATGCGGACATTTGAGGTCAAGAAAAAAAGATATTTTTTCTGCATATGTTCGCACAAACAGCGGGTTGGGTTGAGCCGCGGTGAAGGGCGACGAGCCCGATGCTACTCCATGGAGATAGAATGATGGGACGGCATTGTCAATAGCCGATCCGCAGGGCTGATTGGTTCTCTCATACTTCGACAACAATGACTGCCTTTTGCGCCTTACTCTCGTTCCCATGCTCCTGCGTGGGAACGAGGTGTAACATGAAAAGGGCGTAACTCAAGCATGATGTTCAATGAGAACCAATTTACCCTGGGCCGATCCAGGTTTCCGGCAGCAATCCGTCACCGTGGTCGCACGGCTTCATAAAGCTGCCGGGAGTTGATCTCCTGCATGCCGCGCGTAATGCTTTCTCCGTATGGTTCGCTGGTGATTCGGTTGCCGTCCGCGGTGTAGAGGCCCGAAGGATCGCCCCGCACATAGCCGGAGGCGCCGGCCAGGTAGTCATATTCCCCCATAATCATCCGTGTCGTCTGATAGGAGGTATATTCGCGCACCCGGTCCCTCTGCATGAAGAGTTCGTAATTCTCCCTGCGCATCTGCTCTGAGTTGGCGGCAATCTGCCGGCCGAGATCTTGCAATCCCGCGTAATACTTGGACATGCCCTGAGCGATGTAATCCCCCACTTTCTGATCATTGAGCTGGTAGGAAGTCATTATCCGGCCAAAGAGCGGAAGCCGGGAATCGAACTCCCCTTCGGGGGCCCATCCGGTTATGTGTCCCAAGGCGAACTGGGCGTCCATGTAGGTCCCAACACAGTAGCCAAGCGAAACCCCTTTGTAGCGCCTCCCCTTGTGCTGGAAGGTGTAGAGGAAGTCTTCAACGGCGCAGGGTCGTCCCCCCGTCAGGTGCGCACGCAGCCACGCGACCATATCGGGCCGCTCGTGAACCTGGAACCTGAAATCGCTGCCGACCCCTTGCCGGGTGCAGGCAAATGCCAGGGCCTGGTGGGGCGGTTTGAATTCAGAGTAGAGCAGGCCGGGGGCTTTGATTAGCGGAGCGTATCTCGGGTTGGTAAATTCCACCGTGGCAGCGACAAAATAGACCTGTTGGGAAGGGTCCGAGGCAAGGACCTGCCCTTTGCCAAGGTCTTGGTACTGCCAGTCGGCAGGCAAAGCAAACCCGCCCCAACCGCCGGCCAGCCGGCGCGGTACGAGCGGCGTGGTCCCGGTCTGCTGCCGTTCGGCCTGCGCCGTACTGCCCTCATCAAAGGGAAAAACGTTCTTCGCCACCCTCAAATTCGCCAGGGTCTGAAGCAGGATCGGCGCGGCCTCATCCAGTTTGCCCTCAGGGGCTTCGATCCGCTGGTGGAGCATCATACCGTCGCCGCCTGAGACCATGCTGCGGAAGTGACGCTTCTGGCCCTTTGCATTCGTATAAGTGCCTTCGAAAAGGAAGATCGTTTTCTCACCAACCTGCCTGGACCGCGCCGTGGGAAGGATCTGGAGATTAGGAATCCGGCGGAAAAGCTCGGCCGTCACAAACTGGACTATTTTCATCGCATCCTTGCCCACCGGGCTGTAGCCCTGGGTGCAGGAGACGCAGTAAAGCCCCTGAGGTTCCGATATGCTGAAAGCCCATTGTGCGGGGTTCTCCTGCCAGCTTTCCTCAACCCGCCAGCCGGCCGGCCGAAGGATGGTGAAAGTGAGATGCTTTGAAACGTATTTCTCCCACCTGATCTGGCCCATTTGAGTGCTCCCCTTCGAAGAAGGCTGCGGTTTGGACACAGGAACCGGGCTGGACTGTCGGGCCTGCGCGAACCTCAAAATACTCTCCCGTCTGCCGGGTGGGGTTGTTGGGCTTATCCATTGCCGGTCCTGGGTTTCGCTGTCTGCAGGCGTCGAAAGCTGCCAGGTTGCGTCAGGATCTTTGATCGGTTCCCGGCAGGCGGCCTGGACCGCCGGCGAAAGCCAGATCAACACGGAAAGCGCAATAACCGATTGGAGGATACCCATGGCATTTCACCCTTTTAGTGGATGATCAGTACATAAGTCCAACCCTATGGGGTGAGGTGGAGGCCTGTCGAGGGGGTCTTCTGCATCATAAGGCTCCCTTCCACGGCAAGATCTTAAGTTCGTTCCCCCCTCGTTCCCACGCTCTGCGTGGGAACGCACACGCTGGACGCTCCGCGTCCACTGGCACATAATGCCCGACGGCATGGGCTCCCACGCAGAGCGTGGGAGCCAGTGACGGTCTTTTGTGCGCACTTCGGATGAATCGTTCGACAGCTCGTCTCTCATCGACTCCCCAGCGGCAAATATGCCCGTCCTCTATTGCGATCATCTCGGGTGTTCTTGTTCCGAGCTCCAACCACACTGTGGACAGACATCCGTACCTGTCGGTATGAACGCCAGGCACCGAAAGCACCTTAACTCATCAATTATTGACGACTTATCATGTGGTTGCATATGCCTCACGGCAAGATTCAACACCGCGATCTGGTCTTCTTTCTTCAACCTGCAGAGAGGGACAGCCAATGAACACGATCCACCCTGTTCCACGGTGAGTGCGTAACCATTGTACCATTTCTCCAATCTAAGTTTTCCACCAAGACTCGACCATGAATGGAACTTCTTCTTAAAACCTGCTCGAAGCGAGATGCCCTGGCTACTGACAGAGACACATGGCTGACCAATGACGTGAAAGACGAACAATCCAAAAGCCAGGAGGCAAAGAGTGATCAGCGACAACTCGCACAATATTCAAGGTCCTCTTAGGAGATGCCTGTAGGTGAATATGAGGTATCCCAGGCCGCCGCCCATTGAAACGGAAGCAAGAATACACAGGCCGTACTGGTACCGAAGGGTGATTGGCTTCGGATAGAAATGCACTGCATCCGAACTGTGCATAGGGTTCCTTTACCTCTAAAGCCGGGTTGCATTCTAGACACGGCTTTCGTTCAGGCCACCAACCGCGTTCGTGCCGAGCAACGGTTTGATAAGTGCAAAGCTCACCGGCTGTCCTCTCTTTATCATGCTGTCCTGGCATGTCGGAGGCCCTTCAGCCCCTTTGCCCCCAAAGACCAGTATGTGACGGCTTCCCGTCATACGGCTCAAGCATCTCTAAAAGCAACTCCAGTGGGGGTGAAGGTTAGACCTTCTCTTTCAAGTAACCTGGAGCCATGGGGCTCTTATGTGAGGAGCCGTATCGTCTTGTAGAGGGGTAGTACTCGACTGCGAACTGCACCTTTCCCGCTGATTCCTCGCTTGCAATCTCTGCAATCAAGGCAAACAGGAGGTCGATGCCGGCGGATATGCCTGCCGATGTCCAGATGTTCCCGTCACGGACAAAGCGTTCTTCAACCGCCATAGTCTCCTCGATGGCCCTCAAACGGTCAAGGGAGTTCCAATGGGTGGTGGCCCTCTTTCCGAACAGGAGACCGGCTTTATGAAGGAGAAATGTGCCGGTGCATACAGAGAGGACAGCTCTACTCCGCTTTGCCTGTTCCGAGATGAAGTTGATGAGGATGGGGTTATCCACTTCCCGACGGGTTCCCTGTCCACCGGGCACAAGGAGGAAGTCCAGCTGAGGGCACTGATCGAAAGAGACATCCGGATTGACGGAGAGTCCTTTCGCGCATATCACCGGTTCACGTGATTGGGCCACAATGAAACGGTTCTCCGGCCCGCCGGCAACCTTGCTCCACATGCCGACGATTTCCCATGGACCGATGAAATCAAGCTCTTCAACATCCGGAAAGACAAGAACACCAAAGTTCACGTCCGTCGCTCCTTCTCTGCGGATCCAGCGCTCCGCATAGCCGGGAGTGACCCTCAAAGGTCACAATGTTGGGCAGCTTGCCTTCGAGACAGGGGCAAGGCGACCCCTTGTCCTCGGCGCGGCGATTCGGACTAAGAGACTATCTCAAAATGGCACAAAGGCCGCTGAACGTCATTCCGGCGAAAGCCGGAATCCAGGTTTGTATGAGAGTTTTGGACCCCGGCGTTCGCCGGGGTGACGGTGTGAGCGAGTTCTGAGATAGTCTATAAGTATCCCCCAGGCAGTTCACGAAAGGCGCTCCCATACCAGCACACCACTAGCCATAGCGCTTCCAATAGGCATGGGCGGGGCACTCAATGTAAGCTGTTTTCCAGAAAACAGAAAGTATCTCGTCTGGTCACTGCCCGTCCAGTTCGGGAAGGAGCTGCCCACCACATGGTGCGTCACGGTTCCTGCGGCCTCATCCACCTCGTAGCGCCCGAAGTAGGCCAGCGAACCCTCAAAGGCGGCTTTCACCTCTTCCCGAGTTCCGTTGTACTTGTCGTCGGACACAAACTTCGGGAGGTCTGCGCGGATGATTTGCACAGCCATGTTCCCGGAAGCGTCATAGATGATCATGCCCAACGGATTGTGGCCGAAGGGGAAGTCGATGTGACCATCTGCGCTCTTGAACTCGCACGCAATAAGCTTCCACGCACCTGTGAACGGGTCCTTTCCCATTTGGTTTCCTGCCTTTTTGTGCCGGCTGTCAATTGTCGACCAGTACTCGTCCATTTTGGTTTTATTTCGCACATTCCGAGCAACAACGCAAAAAGGGAGTTATGGTTCGACCCGCCCGCCTAGCGCTCCAGATCCTTGCCGATACTCCATGCGTTTCCGGCGAAGTCCCCAACGGCCCAGTAGCGATTGTCCGGCATGGTTAAGGTGAAAGGCTTCATCTTCCGGGTGTCCGGTCTCCCGTCGGAACAGATTTCGGCATTGGCGAACGCGCTCACAATCTCTCCGATAAACAGCTCGTGTGAAGGGAGATCCACGACCTTGACCAGTTTGCACTCCATGCAGAGCGGACAATCGTCGATCATCGGGGCCCCCGTGGCCGGGCCCTCAGTAACCGTGAAGAGGGTGGACTTGTCGACGTTTCTGCCCGATCTGATTCCGCAATAGTCCACCTTTTGCAGCAGATCGACACTCGGGATGTTGACGCTGAAAGCCTTGGAGCTGTGAATCCCGGTATTGGTGTAGTGTTGTTTTGCCAGCCCGATGGCGATCATGGGCGGTTTGAGGTTCACTCTCGTTATCCATCCGACGGCCATGAAGTTCGGGCGCTCCCGGACCATGGTCCCCACCAGGACCACGGGCATCGGATACATGAACACATTTAAGTCTATGGAAATTTTGGTCATTGTTTCCTCCTTTCCGTTCAGGTTCCGCAAGAGCAAATCAGCTGTGAACGCCGGTTCCGCAACAGAGAGAAAGAGCGCTTCCTCGCAGATTCTGTTGGTTGCCTTCGTGAACCGACCTCTGTATCGATGAACTGGTTCCCAATCCCGCGGTTCATACTAGCAATCCGCAGCAGCATTGCCAATCGATTTGGCGGAACGGGTGGCGGGATGAAGAGCACTGAACCGGACGGCCAATGAGCCAAGGATTCTTGCGTGCCCTCATCTACGACATGGTCCCACCGGCAGCCGCTATTCATAGACTCGATATCAAAAACACTGGCAGATCTGGGGCCTTGGGTGTAATTAGATTTGTCGCAGGGTTATGCAGCAGGCGTTGCTTTGCACCTTTTTCACTGAGATTTTTTCGCAGTTCGTCGTACGAAGAATTCCTGAGAACCGCATTGTTCCCACAAACGTGAGAGAATGGACCTCAACCGAGAAAATGAGGAGGCGATGCCTTGACCAGCAGACTTCCAGGATTGGGCCGGTTCTATGAAGAAACCAAGCGTGTTTCGAGAATCCTCGAAATGATGCACGTCATTGTCCTGCGCCCGCGGTGTTTCCTCCGGCGGGATCTGGCTCATCGATTCGGCATCGGCGAACGCATGATTCAAAAGGACCTCGACATCATCCGCAACGGCCTGAAGCTCCCCCTCTCCCATTCTGCCATGGGTTACTACTTTGACGAGACACCCCGCCTGCCGGCCCTTAAGCTCCCTTTTTCAGAAGCCCTCGCGCTGCTAATGGCTCTCCATGCGGCCCGGCAGGTCTCAGGAATCGGGTCGAGAGACCTGGCGGCTGCAGCCGATCGCCTGGAATCCCTGTTTCCTCCCGAGTTCAGGCCGTTTATCAATCAGCCGTCTTGCCGCGCACGCTCCGACAATCGGTGGGAACACCGGCGACAGATGCTCTTCCAGGTCAATCTCGCCATGGTTCGGGGCTGTAAGCTTCGGATTCGGTACCGGACGAGCTCGCGTGGCGGAGAGCTGAACCGGCGGACCGTCCGCCCGTATCACCTGATGCCCTATGTCCGGTCCTGGCAACTGATCGCCTTTTGTGAATTGCGTGAGACGGTCCTGATGTTCAAGGTGGACCGGATTGAAGAGGCGGAATTGACCGAAGAGCGCTACCGGGTGCCCGAGGATTTTGACCCGGACGCATACCTTGGTTCGACCTGGGGTGTCATGCGAACCGAGGGGAAGGCGCCCGTTGAGGTGGCGCTCCGCTTCGTGCCCGAGGCGGGGCGGTGGGTTTCGGAAGAATACTGGCACAAGAGCCAGAAAATTGAAGAACAGCCTGACGGGAGCGTTGTCTTGCGCCTTCAGCTGGTGATCACACCCGAGTTCATCAACTGGGTCCTTTACTATGGTGCCCGCGTACAAGTCCTGGAGCCTGACGCCCTGCGCGAGACCGTATGTGAAGAGCATCGAAGAGCCGCAGAGCTCAACAGCAGTCCTTGAAACGGAGGTATTGGTGATGACATCAGATGCAACGATCAAAGTCGATCTCTGTTTTCATCTTCGAGGGGAGCACATCCCCGTCGACCACGGCTACGCCCTCTACAGCGCGCTCAGCCGCGTTTTGCCGCTCATCCATGACGATCTGCAGGTCGGAGTGCGGCTCATCCGCGGGCGGTATATCGGCGGAGGTATCCTCGACATCTCGCCTCATTCCGAACTGATCCTTCGCCTTCCCGCCGCGAGTCTGCCGCCCTATCTCAAGCTGGCAGGGAAGAGCATCGAGATTTTCGGCCAGACCCTTTGCATCGGTGTGCCCAAAGCCAGGGGGCTGATCCCGAGTGTCGCTCTGGCCGCCCACCTGGTTTCCACCCGCAACGGGAACGACCAGGCCCGTTTCGAAACCGAAATGAAGAACCAGATGGCTGCACTGGGTGTGAACGGCCGAATCACCGTCGGACGCCGCCGCACCTTCGAAGTCCACAGCAAACAGGTGGTCGGCTACTCGCTCATGGTTTCCGAGCTGACCGCCGGTGAGTCCATCGCCCTCCAGGAATCCGGCCTCGGTGGCCGCCGCAAAATGGGGTGCGGCTTTTTTGAGCCGTGGGAGGCATAGGCTCATGACTCTTCAGCCATTGCTGGCCAAATCACTCCGGGATCCAAACTCACCGCCACGTCCCGAAGAAACCCTGGAGGGGCACATCTTTACTGTTGTTGAGAGCTTCAGGATCATCTTCGGCCGATCTGCAAGTACTCCCACACGCTTTGCACACCGCTGGCTGGTTTTTTTCAGACTGGACGGAGACGACTTCGCAGCGTTCTACACGAACGGGCTTGCAGCCTGCGGTTTACACGACCCTGGTAAGGCCAATAATGGTTTCCAGGATATGGTGACACGACGGCAAGGTATTCAGTCAATTCGCCACGAACACCTCAGTGCTCTACTCCTCTGGCTTCCTCCCATCGCAGAGTGGCTCGACTCGGTCCCGCTGGTGGATCGCAGGATCGTTTTCAGCGCAGTGGTGGGGCATCACCTCCGGACGAAGACTGAGGATTTTGCACAACCGCTCGATACAGATGTGAAAAGCTTTCTGATCTTTCCAGCGGCGATCATGGCCATTGTGGATCGGCTGGCGCATGAATTGGGAGCTGTATCAGCACCGGGTCGGCTCGTTGAATCCTTATGGTCTTTCGAGGAAGGCTGCGGGTTTGATCTCTGCACCCAGCGAGACAACATCAGGAAGTCGTTCCGGCGCTTCAATCGGGAATTGAAAGGAAACCCCAGACTAAACCGCCTCCTCATGGCCGTGAGGGCTGCACTGATTCTGGCCGATAGCGCCGGTTCGGCAATGGTCCGCGCAGGCAAGGACATGGCAGCCTGGCTGTCAGCCGCTTTTGATGGCGAACTGAGCGGTACTTATGTGCAGCAACAGATCATCGAGCCGAGAATTCGCCAAATTGTCCGTAAGAAGGGGACCTTCACATGGAGTGAATTCCAGAATGCCGCTGAAGGACTTCCTGATCGTGCCCTCCTGCTTGCCCCATGTGGAAGCGGGAAGACCCTTGCAGCCTGGCGATGGATCAAAGCACGGCTCGACGATCGCCCGGCATAAAGGATCATTTTCCTGTATCCGACAAGGGCTACAGCGACCGAGGGCTTCCGCGACTACGTTTCCTGGGCGCCGGAAAGCGATGCGAGCCTTGCCACAGGGACCGCATCTTACGAATTGGCGGGGATGTTCGAAGACGTTGCTGATGAGAGGAGAAGTAAAGATTTCATCACAGAAGACAGACTCTATGCCCTGGGTTTCTGGCATCGTCGAGTCTTCAGCGCCACGGTCGATCAATTCCTCGGTTTCATGCAACAGAACTACCGCTCTGTTTGCCTGACTCCCCTCCCGGAATGTGTCAACAACTTTGAGACACTTGGGTTCAGAAATTAGTGAAGA
>CAYTWB010000069.1:0-21187 GCA_964441945.1 uncultured Syntrophobacteraceae bacterium | reverse complement strand
CGATATTCGATTCGACATTCGACATTCAATCGATTATCATCAATGTGGCTGGTAAGTGTTTTCCCGCTGGCATCGATATCTCTCCGGTGGTTTTCGCAAAGATGGCATCCAGCGAATATTCCGACTGGGTCACGCTGATGGAGAAAGCTATCGTCGTCATGTCGAAAATCAAGAAGCCTGTTATCGCTTCAGTACAGGTTTTTGCCGATGCAAACAGCATCGGGATCGTCTCCTCTGCCGATGATCTTGCCATGGATGAAGAAGACGTGCAGCCTGGTGCAACGCCAATCAACATGGGACTGCGATGCATCGGTCCACAGGTCTCTTTTTGCCGCAACCCGGGCAAGAAGAGGACTTTCAGCGATGCTGCCGAAGGGACCAGGGCCTTCAGCGAAAAAAGAGAGCCCAAATGGCAGCCAAAACAAGCGTTGCTTAACGCTTTTGTCCACTCACACACGGGAACTGCCGGTGGTCGGTATGCTCCCCCAGCACCCCTGATTTCCTGCTCCCTTTGTATTCTCTGCGAACATCGGCTTCTGCTCGGGTGCCGCTCAAACTGACTGAAATGGGTGCAATGTTGACCAAAATCCTGAATCGGTAGGGAACAAAAGGACCCTATCCGTTCATCCGGGGATTTCTTTTGTCCGTTTCCGAACAGATGCCCGGCGTCGGCGGGGTTTTTGCCCTTCGGGTAGAGGCATCGGTTGGATCAAACCTCACGGAACTTGTCTGGCTTGTTTCGTGCACTGGACCTGCCGATGAGGACCCTTCTCCTGTGCGGAAGAAGGCGATGGTGGAGGCTGAAGCCATCCTGGAAACGGGCCTTGCCGGCAGGGTGGGGGTGCCGGTTGATCTTCCTGGTTGCTCTTTGCGGTTTCGAAGGGAGAAGACCCCGGATCCTCGCTCGGGCAGCGGTTTTCGCAGCCAGACCTGTGATGTCGAGAAGATCACAAGCCAATCGGATCATTCCAAGGTCCTGATTTGCTCGGTGTGCTCATGCGCATGGGGTTGCAAAAGAGATCATGCGTTGGGACAAGAGGATTTGGCGATTGGTCAGGGTTGACCAGTTGTCTTTGCAACATCACATCAACTCAAAATGAAAGGAGAGGGTTTATGAAAAAGGGCGTAGCGATTCGAGTTGCAGGGTTGACGTTGGCTTTGGTGTTCTTCATGGGGGTGGGCCTCGTCAGTGCGGCTGAGTATTGTCCGGACAATTTTATTTTCCTGCTTGACCAGTCGGGGTCAATGTACATGCATTATGGAAAACCGCCAGCCCACGTGAAGATGGCACCTGATCGGTTGAAGGTGGCCATTGCCAAGAGAGTTTTATCGGGCATCAACGATCAGGTCCCCGCGAATAACTACAAGGGGACCAACTTTACATCCGCCCTGGAGCTGCTGGCTCCCGTGCAGGAGATCTCCCGCCCGGGGCTTTATGATCGAGCGGCCATGGCCAAAGCACTGAAAAGCATTAAGGACGACCAGGAAATTTTCGGTCGTGAGACTCCCTTAGGCCCTGGAATCATCTCTATGGATCCCGTGCTGGCCAAAATGAGCGGCAATACAGCGGTGATTCTGGTGAGCGACGGCGAGGCCAACCTGGGCACCGACCCGGAGACCGACGCCAGAGCAATTTACAGCAAGTATCCCAATGCCTGCATTCACATCGTCTCGGTTGCCGACACGCAAGACAAGAAGGGCAAGTTAATTCTGAACGCCATCCACCAGATGAAGCCATGCAGCGTTATGGCTGAGGCGACCACTCTGGATACGGACCGGGCGGCCTTGGACAAGTTTGTCCGAGACGTATTCTGCACTCAGAAGAAAGAAGCGCCCCCCAAGGAGGAAGTGTTGATCCTGAGGGGCATCCACTTCGACTTCGACAAATACAACATCAAACCGGAATGGCGAGCCGTGCTGGATGAAGGCGCACAGATCCTGGCGAAGCGCCCCAATGTCAAGATCACGATCGAAGGCCATTGCGACGGCATCGGGACGATTCCCTACAACCAGACCCTGTCGGAACGTCGAGCCAGGGCGGTGTTCGATTACTTCTCTGCCAAGGGCATCAGCTCGAGCAGGATGGACACCGTCGGCTACGGCAAGATGAAGCCTAAAGCAACCAACGACACGGAAGATGGCCGCGCGATCAACCGTCGCGTGGAGCTCAAAGTCATGCCGTAACAGGGCACCACCTGCACCGAATGGAAGAAGGAAAGCCATAAGGGTTGTGAAACAATCCTTATGGCTTTTGCTTTTTGCCGAGGTGTGCTAGAAGCTTGGAATCCGGGAAGCTGACGGAACACGTTTCGATGGGGACAGGTCAACTCTGGGGGAGAGAATCATGGTGAAGGCGCAATCAAATAGAGGCAGGTTGTGGGTATTTCAATTGCTGGCACTCTGCTTTGGTCTTTTTGCGATGCTGGCGTTGAACGTGCCATTTTGTTCCGCCGCCGAGGATGAAGCCGTGCGAAAAGCTTTTGAAGACTTCCAATGCGATTGGATAGCTAAAATGAACCACCATGGCCGGTTCGGCGTCGAGAACATCAAAGTGGAAAAGGACCTACAGGGGCTTTATTGCGCAACCTATCGGGTTATCGCCAGGGATACCGAGCGTGAAGTGAAGGCCACTGGTGACAAGGCATCCCCCTATGTGGGCGTGTTGAAGTACGAAGAGCATACCTACGCCAGTCATGCGGGCTCCGCTGAACTGGCCCAACAGGGTCCGTTCGAATGCGAAAAGCAGGTGGTGGTCACCGAGATTTTTCGCTATTCCTGTGGGAAATGGCAGTATTAGAAACGATTCCAGCGAGTTCCCTCCCACGGCTTCTGCCTGGCTGAGGGAAGCTGTCCGTTCTGGAGGGGCCTGGAACCCTGCCTCTCTCAATCTTGCCGGGATGGGAACAGATTGCTTCCATTCAAAAACTCGATCGATGCAATCGCTTCCCCAATTCTTGAGGAACATCCTGGTGGCGGGGTGTCCTGTGCAGTGTCCGGGCGCAGCTTTCCGGATCCCAGGGTTTCGAATCGTCCGAATCATGCCGTCAAGCCTGCTCCCAGTAACACCCGGCGGATGGAAACCGCCCGTCAGTCGGCGGATCACTCTGTTCTGATGCGTGGTACTTAGATCGTTATGACCTTGTCCGAGTCGCGCACAATCTAGTAGTGGTCTTTGAGGGTCGATAGTGTACAGACTTCTGACCCTTCCGAATTGCGCAGTTTCAAGCAGGTCCCGCAGGCGTAGAATTGACCACCCGAATTGAGGACCTGCTGCGCCTGGCCTTTGACGTCGAACCTTGGATCATCGATTTGGTCTATTTCGACACCCTTGCCGGAAAGGAAGATGCGTACCTCGTCACCCTGCTCCAGGCTGAAACGGGCGAGGCGCAGGGTATTGAAAACCGTTTCCGGGTCAGTCTGAGAAATAACAATGCCCAGTTTCATTCGTTCTCTCCCCGTTTTGGATTGGCTTGCCGTGCCAAGATGCGGATTGTCCGGGTTTAGTCTTCCTGACGATACAACCTCCTTGACGTGGCCGGTCATGAGTCACATTCGGTTAGATCGGGTCCCACCCGGCGGTTCGAAGATTCGGCAACAACGGCCACCACCTATTGCCTGGTCATAGTGGCGCCACACTTCGGGCATTTCTGCTCGTAGCAGGGCACCCCGCGTTCGTGTGGTTCCGTCTGACCGCATTGGGGACAAACGCAGCTGCCGGCAGGTCCTCCTGGGCGGGAACCACCCATCCGGTTGCCTCTCTGGCCCCCTTGGCCTTGTCCCTGCCCACGTCCTCTGCCGCCGCCCCCCTGTCCACGTCCTTCTTGATTCATGGCTTGATCCTCCTGATGGTTGTCCGGTACTTCCCCGACCCGGCAACTTCCTTATCGGTGCAGCCAGCCCCGGCAGCGTCCAATTCCAACCGGCTGGTCCGGGGCTCATCACGTGTCATGCGATGGCTCTCACTGCTTCTCGAGCTGTTCGATGCGCTGCCTGATACGGGTGAGTTCGTCGGCGAGTTGATTGGCCTGCTGTTTGAGAGAGGAAAGCTCATTGGGGCTGCCCGCCGGTCGAATGCTGTCGGACCAGGGCTCGGTGTCCCAATTGCGAGGTACACCCCGGCCGGAGCCTCCACCACGCCCCATGCCCATGCCCATGCCTCGTCCGCCTCCACATCCCATACCACGTCCCATGCCCATGCCGCGCCCAGACCCCATGCCGCGTCCGCCTCCGCCTCCGCCCATGCCCTTACCTTGTCCCATTCCCGGTCCTCCCTGCACACCTGTATTTCCCTCAATTGCTGCACCTTCCTCCGCATTATCCTGGAGCCTGCCCGCCCTAAAGTCTGATATGGCATCGCGAACGGACCCGCCAACCCCTGTCAGCATGCGGACCCCGGCAGCCGCCAGCGCCTGGTGGGCCTTTGGCCCGATTGACCCGGTGATGACCGCCGAGGCGCCCTTCTTGAAGACAAGCTCGGCGGTACTGATACCGGCACCACTTGGAGCTTCGATATTGGGGTTCGTCACACTCTCGTACTGCATGGTTTCGGGATCAACGACTATGAAATACCGGCTTCGCCCGAACCGCGGGTAGATGTCGCTATCCAAACTTGGTTCCACAACTGATATGGCAATCTTCATTCATGACCCTTTCTGAAGGGATGAATCCGCTCCCTGGCAATGATTTTATTGAATATCTGTTGGTCCGGAAGCCGTTGAAGGGGTTTCCGGACCATTCTCCTGGGCTGGTCAATCTCCTTGTTGTGCCTTCTCGATCTCAGCCATGCGCATTCTGGTTTCAGTGAGGGCCTGTTCAAGCCCCTGAGTGTAATCCCTGAGATAGTTGAGCTCATCCTGAGGGGACCAGGCTGCATAGCCTGTTCCCCCAAACCAGCCTCTGCCTGCCCGGGCCCAGCCAGGAAGTCCCGTTGCGGTGTAACAATGCCGCCAGCCTCTGCCCCGGCCAAAACCAAAGCCACAGCCAAAGGCACCGGGGGGACCGTAGCCTCCTCCAGGCGTTCCACCCCCCCAGGCACTGCGACACCAGCCCAGACCTCTGCCCGTCATGGGTCCCAGTCCCCGCGGACCGGTCCTGTCTCCACCCGGCATGTCTGTTCCTCCTTGTGCGAAAGGGTTCATTTAAATAGACGGTCTTGCCAAGCAAGCCCCTTGTACACAGGGTCTTAGAGCGCACTCCCGGTGCCATACCAATCGGCAACGCGAAGGGATTTCGGCAACCATTTCGTCCCTAAAGCCCGCCTCTATAATGGGCAAATTGTGTGCCACCCGTTGAAAGGAGATGACAGTTTAAGAAGATGCACCTGCTGAACAGGCCCTGAGCATTTCCAGTGCCGATCGGCAGGTTAGAGACGCACACGGTCGGAACCGGGTGTGGCTGAGGAATACGGTTCCCTTCGGGCACATCCTGACCCCTTCCCGGATTCAAATTGTTCCCTCAGCATCCCGGAGCGAGAAGAGACGAAGCTTTGGTATGAATCGGTGCACCGTTGCCCTGCGCCCGCTTTTTGTTTCGTGCGTCAGCGCCGATTCAGCAACCATTCTCTTGACTCGAAGCGACTCGAATGGATACAATCCATGCAGTGCTCCGGCCTGGGAACTCACATTGCTCGGGGCATCAAGGCCTGAGGGGGCTTTCTAGCCGGATCAACTTGAGATGAAAAAAGCAGGGAAAGGAGAAGAGGGGATGCAAACCAGAAAAATTGCTCATCTATTTTTGTTCATCTGCCTGCTGGCAGGGGTATTGTCCCTGGCGGGCTCAAGCCAGTCAGCAGCTCAGAACGTGAACATCGAGAATGAGCTGCTCCAAAAGCTTACGGATGGGCGTAAAGCCAACTTCTTTGTCAGAATGGGGGACCAGGCCGACCTGAGTGCCGCCTACGACATCAAGGACTGGAACGCCCGGGGGGAGTACGTCTATAAGACCCTCTCCGAGTTCGCTGCCGTCTCACAAAAGCCTGTGATCGAATATGCCAAAGTCCGCGGGCTCGAGTACAAGTCACTCATTGCAGGAAACTCCGTCGCCATCTGGGCTGGGGACCTCCAGGCGGTGCAAGACCTGGCCTCAATCACCGGTGTGGCTTCATTGGAGCTCGAACGCATTATCCCTCTGCCTGAACCGATCCTGGTTGAGGGCGATGCGCCCGAGGGTGTTGCATGGGGCCTCCAGGATACGGGTGCCGACGACGTATGGGCGGACTACGGTTACACGGGCAGCGGAATCAAGGTGGCCAATATCGACACGGGTGTTCAGTGGAACCATCCGGCCCTTGTGAACCAGTTCGCCTGTCCGGGCAATCCGTCCAGCTCGGCTTGCTGGGCCGATCCAAGCAATATCTGTGGCGGAAGTGCCTGCGACAACAACGGTCACGGCACCCATACCATGGGGACCATGATTGGGGATGACGGCGGGGCCAATCAGATCGGCATGGCACCCGGCGCGACATGGATCGCATGCAAGGGGTGCGAGTCCAACAGCTGCTCCGATTTTGCCCTGGAGGGCTGTGCGGACTGGATCCTGGCGCCTGGAGGGAAGGCGGCCAACCGGCCCCACATCGTAAACAATTCATGGGGCGGTGGCGGCGGCGATAACTGGTACCTGGCCAAAGTGAATGCATGGCGTGCTGCCGGCATCTACCCGGCATTCTCGGCCGGTAACAGCGGGTCGGGCTGCAACACTCTGGGTTCCCCCGGTGATTACCAGGAGAGCTTTGGCACGGCCGCTCATAATTCGGCCCGCACCATCGCCTCATTTTCCAGCCGCGGCCCGAGCGCGTTTGGCCACACTCCCTACACGAAGCCCAACATTTCGGCACCCGGAGTGAGTATCTGTTCTTCCGTCCCAACCGACAAATATTCCTGCAGCTGGAGCGGCACGAGCATGGCGAGCCCGCACAGCGCGGGTGCGGTGGCGCTTATCTGGTCCGGCTGCCCGAGCTATCTTGGTCAGATCAACCAGACCTTCGAGCTCCTGCAGCGGAACGCCGATACCCCCCCCGCTGGCAACTGCGGGGCCCCAAGTGACAACGAGGGCAACAACACGTACGGATATGGTTACCTGAATGTCCTGGCTGCCATCGATGAATGTGGCGGCATCCCGGGGACCGAGCTGGTGACCAACGGGTCCTTTGAAACCGGAGACACCTTGCCTGCCGGCTGGAAAAAGAACGGAAAGTCGACCAATAAAGACATACGAACCAACGCAGAAGCTCATGCGGGCAGCTATTCCTACACCATGGTCGGGAACGGCAAGGCTAAGAAGCTCAAGCAGACAATCACCCGCAGCGGAAGCGCCGGCGAGGACTTTGCACTCACCGTGTGGACCAAGACTGATGTTGCCGGGAAAGGCGGGAACTTCAGGGTGATCGCGAAGTTTCTAGCCCCTGCGAAGGACCAGGCTGAAATCGAGAAGGTCGCTTTCAAGAAAGTGCTTGATTTAACTCGAGGAACGCACGACTGGCAACGAAGCCGGACGACCTTCACGGCCGAGAAGCCGTACGGCAAGATTGTGATTATCCTTGAGTTTGGTGCGAGAAAGGGAACGGTCTGGTTCGACGAAGCCAGTCTCACAGTCAATTAGAATGGGTGCCCGGCCTGCGGTCGCTCAAGATCAACGGTAGCAGGCGTGTATTGAAGCTGACACCCTCTCCAGCCTGCATGGCGGCAGGTCCTTCCGTACGGAAGGACCTGCCGCGCCCGATCACAGCCATGCCACTACCCCCCGGACAGGGAATACCCTCATCCGATGCCGGCTAGTGTGTATACTCCTTGAATGCTTCGGGATAGAGCGCCTTTGCCAGCGATTCAACGGCGTCCACAGACCGTGGTCCAGGGCGGGAATAGAGATATTCATCCACGAAGATGACTCTTCCTTCGCGGACGGAGCGGAGTTGATCAAAATGAGGCCGCCTGTTCGGAGGCTGAGGATTGCGGCTCATCGGTCCGCGCTGCACAACGTAGACATCGGGATCATCCACCCATAAGGCTTCAAAACTGTACTGCAGAATCGCCTTCTCGCTTCTGATCACATTCTGTCCCCCTGCCGCGGTGATGATCTGTTGAACGATGGATCCCTTGCCTGCAGCCGTGAGCGGCTCACTGCGCACTTCGAAGAATACCTTTTGACGCTGTTTCACGTTCCGCAGCCGGTCCGCCACCTCGGCAAGCCGCCTCTGCAATCGGTCCACCGTATCCCGTCCCTCTTCCAAACGGCCGACAAGGGTTGCCAGGCGTTCAATGGTCGAGAAAATCTCTTCGAACGTATTGGGAGAAAACACGGCCACCGGAATGCCTGCACCTTGCACGCGCGAGATCTCGCCTTCCGCCTCCCATCGGGTGCCGCTCTGCACCACGAGGTCGGGTTTCAAGCCGATGATCATTTCAACATTGGGACGCATGTGCGTTCCAACAGAGGGCAGTTTCACTATTTCCGGGGGGAACTGATCCGCCTGGGTTCGAGCTACAACCTGCTTTCCGGCGCCAAGGTCAAACAACATTTCCGCGAAGGCACCGTAAAGCGGAATGATACGCCTGGCCGGCTCCCGAAGGGAGATATCATGGCCCAGGTCGTCCTTGATTTGAACCGAGGCGGCGGTGCCCGGCACAACCGCTACGAGGGTGAAAGCGAAGAGCATGGCGAGGAGTTCTCTCATTGTCGGGTGTTCCAGGTCCTTATCCAATTATCACCTCGCAATGCCAATCAAACCGTAGAGTACAACCCCCGGCAAGTCGGATCTGAAGAGAAAAAGGAGGGCTTCAAGGGATAAAAACCACCTGACGCTTTCCAATCTCAGACACTTCCTGGATGAGCACCCGGGTCTGGTAGACCGCTTCGATAATCTCCGGGATCAGTACGACGTCAGACGCGCCGTCAGCCACCACAGTCCCGTCCTTGATGAACAGCATCCTTTGACAGAAGAGGGCTGCCAGGTTGATATCGTGCAAAACGGCGAGCACGGTCAGTCCTTCTTCCTCGTGCAGCTGCTTCAAGACCTTGAAAATCTGCAGCTTTCGGTGGATATCCATGGCCGAGGTCGCCTCATCCAGAAGCAGCACCGCCGCCTCCTGGGCCAGCGTTTTCGCCATCCCGACGCGCTGTCTTTCACCTCCGCTCACCGCCGTGACCAGTCGATCCGCAAGCACTGCCGTGTCGGTCAGCATCATGGCCTGTTGAACGGCGGCCTCGTCCTGGATACTGTCAAGCTGCCAGCGCTTTTGGTGAGGATAGCGTCCCATGCGTACCACTTCTTCACAGGTAAAGGGGAAGCGCACTTCCGAGTCCTGCGTCACGACCGCCATGTTGCGTGCCCGCTCCTTGTGTTTGAGCCGGTCCAGAGGTGATCCCAGGACTTCAATGCTTCCTGCTTCCACCGGGAGAATTCCGCTTATAACATGAAGCAGGGTCGTCTTCCCGGAACCGTTGGGTCCCAGTATTCCAAGGAACTCCCCCTGTTCCACGGCAAAAGAGATCCCTTTGAGTACGGTTTGGCCCGGATAGCCGCACCGGAGGTCGCTGACCCGAATTACAGTTGCAGGTATTTCTTTCGATGAAGCAACAGATAGCAAAAGAAAGGCCCTCCCAGAATGGCCGTGACCACCCCCACCGGAAGCTCTTCCCCGCTGGTAAGAAGGCTTCTTGCGATGGTGTCGGAGACGAGTACCAGAAGACCTCCGAGCAGGAGCACCGCCGGAAGCAGGCTGCGATGGCGGGGGCCGATCGCGAGGCGCACCAGATGAGGAACGACGAGCCCCACAAAACCAATGACACCGCTCACCGAAACGGCTGCCGCGGTAACAAGCGATGAGGCCAGGAGCAGGCAGAAACGCAACCGCTGCACATCCACGCCCAGGTGCTGGGCCTGGATGTCTCCCAGGCTGAGCAGGTCCAGTTCGCGGGTGAACCAGAGAATCACCGCTCCGCCCAGAACCAGATAGGGTATCACCAGAAGCACATGAGTCCAGCTTTTGCCGGAGAGGCTTCCCATAATCCAAAAGACTATTGTTGAGACGGAGTCTTCATTGAGGCTCTTGAGCAGGCTTATGCATGCGGAGAGAAAGGTCGAGACAATAATCCCTGCAAGCACCACGGTCGTAATATGGATACGCCCGTCCATGCGCCCGAGGAGATAGACCAGGTACAGCGCAATCAGTGCCCCGGCAAAAGCCGCCACAGGCAGTGCACTGATGCCGAGGAGGTGAATCCCGCCCAAGCCGACGATGATCGCCAGGGAGGCACCGAAAGCGGCCCCGGTTGAGACGCCCAGAGTAAAGGGGTCGGCGAGGGGGTTGAGGAGCACCCCCTGATACACGGCTCCCGCCAGGGCCAGTGCACCGCCCACAGCCAGAGAAAGAACAATCCGGGCCAGGCGAACATGGACAACGATGTAACGCACGGTGTCATCGATGCCTTCAGCCCAAGCCGCATGAAACGGTGAAAACCAGAGCTTCAAAATGGTTTTGTAGGAAACCTCCAGAGGGCCAATCCCGGAGGTGAAAAACGCAGTCAGGAGAATCAGCAGGAGAAGTCCGAGCCACATATCTTCAGACCCCTGCCTCTCCCTTCTTCGCTTCGATGCCGCGCTTCTTGACGATCATCAGGGAAAGATAGTGAGGCTGCTTCAGCTGGGAAAGCTGCTGAAAATCCTGTTCAATGACTTCACCCTCCAGACCGCAGCGGCTGATGAAGCAGCAGTTGTCTTTCAGCCCAACTTCCTCGATCTGTTCCAGGATCTGTGGAAACTGCTTGTACGTCTTCATCAGCACAACGCTGTCCGAAACCTGAATCACCTCCTTCAGCCGACCCGCTCCCTTGGCCCCGGAGAGGATCGTGATCACGTCTTCTCCTTCGGCCAGAGGCAGTGTAGCGCTGGCTGCGGCCGCCTGAAAGGAAGTGATCCCGGGAATGACCGTGATGGCAACCTCGGGCAGTCGTTTCCGGACCTTTCGCATGAGATAGATAAAGGTGCTGAAGGTGAGCGGATCACCCAACGTCAGGAAAGCAACGACTTTCCCTTGTTTGAGGATCTCCTCCACCTTTTCGCAATTGGCCAGCCAGGCATCTTCCAGGTGCTCGGGATCAAAGGTCATGGGAAAAGGAAGCTGGTCGAGGGGAGTATTGGGGGAGAGGTGTTCCCGTACAATGTCATGAGCCAGACTGTAATCATTCTTGGTTGATGCAGCGGCGAAAACGTGTTCCACCCGTTTCAGAACTCTCACCGCTTTGAGCGTGAGCAGTTCCGGATCACCTGGTCCCACACCAATCCCATACAATGTGCCGAGCATAGCTTTCTACCCTTATGTGAAAATACCAAAAAAATCGAGGGAATAAGGTCAAAACCAATCGATTGCCCAGTTCAGAATCGCTTTGGCTGCCTGGCTGAGGACCTGCGGGTGGCGGGCACCTCCAACAGTGCCGTGATATCCTTATGCCCTGGCGAGCTCCAGGAGGGCATGCAGAATGGCCAAAGCGACAGAGCTCCCGCCCTTGCGGCCGAGCACCGTAATGGCGGGCAGATCTTCGGATTGCCAGAGCGCTTCCTTCGACTCCGCAGCCTGAACGAATCCCACCGGTACCCCAATAACCAAAGCCGGTCTGAATCCGTCTTCCCGAACCAGACGCAGCACCTCCAGGAGCGCGGTTGGGGCATTCCCGATGGCCACGATTCCCCCGTCCAATCGCCCGGAGTAGTAGCGAAATGCCGCTACAGACCGGGTGGTTCCCATGGTTTCCGCCCATTGCTGGCTGTCAGGATCGGCAGGAGGGGTCTCTACTGCATTCCCGAACCATTGCAGTCGCCATGGTGAAATGCCGCTCTGGATCATGCGCGTGTCCACGAGAATCGAGTTCCCTTGTCGCAAAGCGGCAATACCTGACGCGAGAGCCTTTGGCCGAAACCGCATCAGGCCGGCATATTCGAAATCGCCTGTGGCGTGAACAACCCGACGGGCAATCTCCCACTCGGCCGGAGAAAATCCATGGTCCCCGATCTCGGCGTCAATGATGCGAAAGCTTTCTTCTTCGATCTGACGCCCGGCATGAACCAGACCCGGACGGTCTGTTTTTGAAGCGCTTTGAGGTCCCAAAGTCATTCTCTTATCCTTTGGACCAGGAGTTGAGGCCTGATCCGGCACAAATGCGAAAACCAGGCACCCACACCGTTCAGTATTCCCCAAAAACAAAAAAAAGCCCTTGAGCCCCACGACAGTGGAACCACAAGGACTGCACCCAGTTCACTTGATCCTTTCTCGCCAAGGAAATCCCACGTTCCCCGGAACAGGACCTGCCTGTTCCTCAGTTGAGAAACCCTCCAGGCTCAGACAGGTTTTCTGACTCACGGATCATCCTACTCGCCATACCTTCCCATCACGCCTGACTCATGACAGTGGTCATCATGGCTTTCGTCCCCGCTTACAGCGGCGGGACCGCGACGGATTCGCACCGTCTTCCCTATTAAACCCTCATACTCAGGGATGTCTGAACCCGCAATATACCAAAGAACCAGCCATTCCGGCAGGACGGAAGCAACTTCCCGTGCCCTGTTCAAACGCACAGACCGCCCTTCAGTGGATGGAATGCCGACGAGCTATGTCTACCCTATTTGATAGGGTGCGTCAATCTTTATGACCCTGGGACCTCGGGCTGATTTGTCCTCTCATAATTCAACAACAATGACTGCCTCTTGCGCCTCACTCTCGTTCCCACACAGGAACGTGGGAACGAGGTGTAAAAACCGTGCTCCCGGCCTTTCGCACTATATGCCGGGATCCCGGTGGAATTGACAAGGGAGGAAAATGACCTCGTCATCGTATCCGTGCCAATGAAGGCTCCTCTCCACTTGACCCCATCTGGTAGTGAGGGTACTATTGTTGGCACTGAAAAAGTACTATTCTGTCCACCCCATGCAATCATCTGTCGGATTGAATGGTGAAACAATCATCAGTCAGACTGAACGGCTGAAACCAATCTCGGGATAAGGAAAAAGAACCGTAAGTTATGAGCAAAAAACCGGCGGGCTTCTCCCCAGTCAGGCGTTACGGGCAATACTCCGCTATTTCTCTTCTTATCCTGGTGGTCGGGTGTGTCCTGCTCAATCTGGCCTACAGGGATGTCAAACGAAAGACCATCGAGGACCTCAATGCCAGACAGTTCATCCATGCCAAGCAGGCAGTCAGAGGGATCGAGTCTTTTTTCAATGACCATATCAGGATACTGGAGCAATTGGCACTGAATGAGAGCATTGTACACCTCGATGAAGCCGGAAAAAGAACGATACGCGAGTTCCTGTCAACCCGTTCTCGAAACATCAGCATCATCTCTCGGGTGGACAGTCAGGGCAGGATCCTTCACGCTGAACCTCATAATCCCACTGTGATCGGTCAACCTGTGACAAGCATGGAGTATTTCGAGGAGGCAAAGCGGTCTCATAGGGTCGTGGTGAGCGACGTTTTCACGAATCGGCGCGGTTTCAAGAGCGTAGTCATTCATGTTCCCATCTCCGTGCAGGGCAGGTTCGACGGTACGTTAGCCGCCCTTTTCCCTTTCGACGTTATCGCCGGGCGTTTCATTGAGGACATACGGATTGGAGAGAACGGTTATGCCTGGGTGATCAGCAGAAAGGGTATCGAGATTTCCTGCCCGGTTCCCGGGCATGTGGGGAACTCCGTTTTCGACAATTGCCGGGATTACCCGGACATCCTGGCCATGGCGGAGCGGATGATCCGCGGCGAGCAGGGAACTGCGACCTATACATTCAACCGGGTCAGGGAAAACATCGTCACGGCAACAACCAAACACGCCGTATTCATGCCCATCCGTTTGGGAGAGACCTTCTGGTCCATTGTGGTCGCTTCTCCGGAGGATGAAGTGACCGGCAGCCTCCTGGATTTCCGAAACCGGCTTCTGCTGATTGCCGTGCTTTTGGTCATCGGCATGGGGATACTCTTCTATCTGACCTTCAGGACCCGGCTCATGGTCCAGGAGATGGAACAGAAAAGGAGGACACAGGAAGAGCTCGACCGTTATTTCACAGAAAGTCTGGACCTTTTGTGTATCACCGACACGGATGGTTGTTTCAAGAAGCTGAATCTGGAGTGGGAAAAGACGCTGGGGTACGGCCTCCATGAACTGGAAGGGCACTCTGTCACTGATTTCATTCACACAGGCGATCTTCAGGCTTCGCAGGCTTTTCTGGATGATCTTCGAAAAGGAAAGGCGGTCGGGAACTTCGTCAATCGCTGGCGATGTAAGGATGGAACATACCGATGGCTTGAATGGCGGGCGTACCTCAGTGGCGACCGGATTTCCGGTATTGCCCGGGACATCACTCGACGCAAGCAGACAGAGGATGCGCTGCGTGAAAGCGAGACAAAGTACCGGGACATCTTTGAAAACGCCACGGAAGGCATCTATCAGACCACGCCTGAGGGGCGCTATTTGAGTGTCAACCCGGCTTTTGCCCGGATGTTCGGCTTTGCCTCACCGGGGGAGATGATTGCGACGATCAACGATATAGGTCGGCAGTTGTATGTTCATCCAGAGGATCGGGAGAGGCTCAAGGCCCTTCTGACGGAACTGGGAAGAGTCGAGGGGTTTGAAACTCAGGTTTATCGGCGAGACGGCCGGATTATCTGGATCTCCATCAATGCCCGGGCGGTCCGAGACGAGACAGGCGCCATTCTTCACTATGAAGGAACCAATACGGATATCACCGAGCACAAGCTGGCAGAGGAGTCCCTTCGGAATTCGGAACATCAGCTTTCCCAGATCATTGAGTTTCTGCCCGATGCCACCCTGGTGATCGACAGCCATGGTAGAGTGGTGGCCTGGAACCGGGCCCTGGAGGCCCTGACCGGCGTGAAGTCGCAGGAGATGATCGGCAAGGGAGACCTCGAGTATGCGCTTCCCCTTTACGGGAAGAGGACCCCCATTCTGATCGATCTGGCCCTGCACCAGCGACCCAATCCGGTACAAAAGTGCACAGGAATCAGCTGGATGGGCGATACCCTGGCGGGTGAGTCCTTTGTGTCGAACCTTCCCCGCGGGCCGGCCCATATTTCGGCTACCGCCTCGGTCCTTCGGGACGCAGCGGGAAGGGTGATCGGGGCTATCGAATGCATCCGCGACATCACGGAACGCTGGAGTGCGGAAGAAGCGCTGCGTGAAAGCGAGGAGCGCTGGCAGTTTGCCCTGGAAGGTGCGGGCGACGGCGTCTGGGACTGGGACCCGCAAACCAACGTGGTGTATTTCTCTCGCCAGTGGAAGGCCATGCTCGGCTATGACGAATATGAAATCGGGAACACCCTCGATGAGTGGGAGGGGCGGGTTCACCCCGACGACCATGCACGTGTTCTTAGGGAGATCGGTAAGCACTTTGCCGGTCAGGAGTCGATCTACACAAGTGAACATCGGGTCCGGTGCAAAGATGGAAGCTACAAATGGGTCCTTGATCGCGGCAAGGTCGTGCGTTGGACGGAGGATGGCAAACCGCTTCGGGTAATCGGCACCCACACCGACATCACTCCCCGCATGCAGGCGGGGGAGGAGCATAGGAGACTTCAGGAGCAGTTGAGCCAGGCCCAGAAGATGGAGGCGGTGGGCCGCCTGGCGGCGGGTGTTGCCCATGATCTGAACAACCTGCTCACACCGATCCTGGGCTACACGGAGATGTTGCTCGATCAGCTTGATTCCTCCGGGAAAGCCTTCAACCAGGTCAAAATTATCCAGCAGGCCGGAGAGCTCTCACGGGACCTGATCCGGCAGCTTCTCGCCTTTAGCCGCAAACAGATCCTGGAGATTAAGGTCTTTGACCTTTGCGCGCTGGTGCGGGACATGGGCAAGATGCTTCGGCGAACGATCCGGGAGAGCATTGTCATCGAGACTCGTTTGAGTCCCGATGAGTGTTCGGTTTGGGCGGATCAGGGTCAGGCTACCCAGGTCCTGATGAACCTGGCGGTGAATGCTCAGGATGCGATGCCGGAGGGGGGGACTTTGACCATCGAGGCTTCGCCCGTCCGGTTGGATGAGGAATACTGCCGGGATCATATCGGCTCGACACCCGGGGAATACGTCATGCTCGGGGTTTCCGACACCGGTTGCGGTATGGACCGGGAAGCACTGCAGCATATTTTCGAACCCTTCTTCACCACCAAGAAAGGCTCCGGCACAGGATTGGGGCTCGCTACGGTCTATGGTATCGTGAAACAGCATGGAGGCTACATTTGGGTCGACAGTGAGCCCGAAACGGGAACGGTCTTCAAGGTCTATTTGCCGGCAGCCCGGGGTCAGGCCGTCGCAGAGGAAGATCGACCGAAGACGATCAAGTCCCTGCGTGGTTCGGAAACCATCCTCGTGGTGGAAGACAACCCGATGGCACGCGACCTGGCTGGTTCTATCCTGCAGCGGCAGGGCTACACCGTCCTGGGCGCGGGCAGCGCCGAGGAAGCCCGGAAGTGTCTGAGCAGCCATGAGGGACCGGTTCATTTGCTGCTCACCGATGTGATCATGCCGGATATGAACGGTAAAGCTCTTTCCGAGGAGTTGCAGAGGGTCTGGCCGGAATTAAGGGTAATTTTTATGTCGGGTTATGCCGATGATATTATTGCGAACCATGGAGTGCTGCTGGAAGGGGTGCATTTCATTCGGAAGCCGTTCGAGGCTCGAGAGTTGATCGAGATGGTGCGCGGAGTGCTGAATGCATAGATGCTGCTCAAGAGATTCAAGGAGTTGCCCGTAGCTATGGCAAAAATTCTCATCATCGATGACGATCCCCTGGTTTGCTGCCTGCTCTCCGACTCAATAGGAGAATTGGGGCATGATGTCCGGGTATGCAGTACCCTCCAGAAGGGCCTGGAGGAAAACGCCTCTGCCGATTTTGATGTTCTTTTCCTGGATGTCATGCTGCCGGACGGGTGTGGCCTGGATGCGATCAAAGGACTGAAAAACGCGGAATCATCCCCGGAGGTGATCATTATCACCGGAGCGGGAGACCCGGACGCGGCTGAGCTGGCCATTCGCAGCGGTGCCTGGGACTATATCCAGAAACCGCTCACACTCAACACCATCCATCTGCCGCTCCTTCGGGTGCTGGAATACAGAAAGGCAAAATCCCTTCAAAAAAAGGCCGTACCCCTCAGGCTGGACAGCATCGTGGGTAAAAGCCGCAAGATTGCCGCCTGCATCGAGCAGTTGGCTCACGCCGCCGCCAGCGATGCCAATGTGCTCATAACCGGCGAAACGGGTACGGGAAAGGAGCTCTTTGCCAGAGCGCTCTATGAGAACGGCCCCCGTTGCAACCGGCCCTTTGTCGTTGTGGACTGTGCCGCATTGCCCGAGAGCATTGTGGAAAGCCTCCTCTTTGGCCACGAAAAGGGCGCTTTCACCGGGGCGGAAAAGAGCCACGAAGGGCTGATCAAGCAGGCGCATGGAGGGACCCTTTTCCTCGATGAGGTGGGAGAGCTCCCGTCCACCCTTCAGAAAACTTTTCTCCGTGTGCTCCAGGAGCATCGCTTTCGCCCGGTTGGAAGCAAGCATGAAGAGACGAGTGATTTCAGGTTGATTGCGGCTACCAATCAGGACCTGGAGCGAATGGTCACAGCCGGTTCCTTTCGAAGCGATCTGCTCTTCAGACTGCGTTCCTACGTCATCGAATTGCCTCCCCTCAGGGAACGACGGGAGGACATTCGAGAACTGGTCCTGCGCTTTCTCACGAAAGCGTGCGAGCGGTCAGGAATGCGAACGAAGGGGTTCTCTCCAGATTTTTTTGAGGTCCTGGAGGCCTACGACTGGCCGGGGAATGTCCGCGAGCTTTACAGCACCCTCCAGAGCGCCCTCACGTCGGCCTTTGACGAACCCATCCTCTATTCCTACCATCTTCCCGTCGCCATTCGGGGAAAGGCAGCCAGGCTGGCTTTCAATAGAGGTGCCGTCGAAGCGGCTCAGGAAGAGAGCATGAAAAGAGCGGCCCCCGGCATGGAAAACCCGCTGCCCCTCTTTCGGGAGTATCGCAATCGGTTGCTGGAAGACGGAGAGGGGAGCTATTTTGCAGAACTGGTGATGAAATCCCGGGGAGAAGTCGCAGAAGCCATCCGTATCAGTGGCCTTTCAAGGACCCGCCTGTATGATTTCCTCCAGAAACACAACCTCTCGCTTTCTATGGGTACTCCGATAGAGTAGATGAATCCCGAAATCCGGGACGGGACCCGTCCTGAAAAATGGGATTAGACCCGGGCTGACCGGGCTGGAATCGCCGAAGCCTTTCCACGGACCTGCCTAACTCACTGATAAACAAGCATAATTGTGATTGTGCCCCCACTGGCACAGCATTTGCTGCCAGCGTCTTCCGCGCTTCGAAACACAGTGGAGCGATCTTACAGAGTGGGGGTGAACCAGATCATGATAGTGCGTCTTTGCGGAACGGATCGGTCAGTTCGTTCAGTCTGTCTTCTCGAAGAGATTATCCGGGAAAGCATTCCATTGGAACGCCTGCGGATTCACCTGACCATCGAGGACCTTGCGCAATCACTCAGAGAGCCGAGGGAGACCACCGAGGTCGCCGTTCTGGTAGCCGACAACCAGGAAGAACTTCAAGCCTACGTGGCCATGGACGAGTTGCTGGATGATGTTCGCATCGTGATTGTGCTCGGTTGTGACGCGGATCATCTGCTTTCACTGGCCCACAAGCTCCGCCCGCGGTTTCTCTGTCTTGCAGATTCCGACCTGACGGTTGTCGGCATGGTGCTGGAAAGGATGATGAAGGGAGGGCCGTTCCGGGGTATCCGGGACAAACCGTGTGTAGCCGTGATGTGAGTTGACCGAGGACCCTTTAAAGTCCTTGTGTGATCGGGGCATGCAGCGGGAGGCGGCCCTGGTCTTGACAGTTGAAGCAAGCCTTTGTTTGAACCAAGCAGCAAAACCAGACTGGAGGAAAAGAAACATGAAAAAAATGACTTTGGGTGCGAGACTGGCTTTCGGAGGAATCATCATTGTCGTTGTGCCGCTGATCATCGTTGGACTGTTTTCCGTCATGAAGGCATCCGATGCTCTGACGGCCCTTGCCCGGGAACAGGCCACCAACGTAGCCGTCAAACTGGCCGATATGACCCAGGTGGCCCTGACGGAAGAGATGAACCTGGTGAAAGGGCTCTCTCTGGAGAAGACCACCACCGAGACCGCAGCCGGAGTAGCCAAAAACAAATCTGAAAGTGCCGCAGAGGAGATCGAAAAGCTGAATCGTCACCTGTCAAACGTCATGAAGCAGGTAGGCAGTGGATATGAGACAATCCTTGTGACCAACCCTGAGGGAGTGGTTTTTGCCGACGGCAACGGCGGCCAGAATAAAGGTCTTAACCTCGCGGACCGCGACTATTTCAAGGCGGCCAAGGAAGGCAGGGCAAGCATTGGGGCCATTGCCAAGTCTAAACTGAGCGGGAACCCGATCATGCCGATTGGCGCTCCCATCATTGCGGAGGGTGGTGAAATTGTCGGCTGTATGGCCGTCATATTGAAGATCGACTTTCTGGTGGAAAAGATCGCCGGGACCAAAATCGGCACAACCGGGTACGCCTTTATGGCGGATGCCGCCGGACGCGTCATCGCTCATCCCAAGAAGGAGCTCATCCTGGAGCTGGATCTGAAGACCGCCAAAGGGATGGAGAGTATTGTGAGCAGCATGCTGGCACAAAAGACCGGTGCCGATTCCTATGTTTTCGAAGGGATTGAAAAAATAGCGGCCCACGCGCCGGTTGCACTCACGGGCTGGAGCATCGCAGTCACGCAATCAACGGACGAATTTCTCGCATCGGCTAACGCCATTCGCAACGGCATCCTCCTGGTGGGAGGCATTTTCCTCGGTTTGACCCTCATCCTGGTAATCTTCTTTGCCCGCAGCATTTCGAAACCCATTGCGCGGGTCGTAGAGGGACTCAATGACGGGGCGGACCAGGTTGCCGCGGCCTCCGGTCAGGTCTCCGCCAGCAGTCAATCCCTGGCCGAAGGGGCTTCGGAGCAGGCCGCTTCCCTGGAAGAGACCTCCTCTTCGCTTGAAGAAATGGCTTCCATGACAAGGCGTAATGCCGATCATGCCAATGAGGCGAATACACTTATGAAGGAAATCACCCAGGTGGTGGATGAGTCCAATATCGCAATGGGCAAGCTCACCACATCGATGAGAGAGATTTCGAATGCCAGCGAGGAGACATCAAAGATCATTAAAACCATCGACGAAATCGCCTTCCAGACCAACCTCCTGGCCTTGAACGCGGCGGTGGAAGCAGCACGGGCAGGGGAGGCGGGCGCCGGTTTTGCCGTCGTGGCCGATGAGGTTCGGAACCTTGCCATCAGAGCGGCTGAAGCGGCCAAGAATACAGCCAATCTCATCGAGGGGACGATCAAAAAGATCAAAGAAGGGACGGAACAGGTCAACCAGGCTGGAGAAGCCTTCCAGTTGGTTGCCTCGAGCACCGGCAAAATGGGAGAGCTGGTGGGAGAGGTTGCCGCTGCGTCCAGTGAACAGGCCCAGGGGATTGATCAGGTCAACAAGGCGGTTGCCGAGATGGACAAGGTGGTTCAGCAAAATGCCGCCAATGCCGAAGAATCAGCGGCTGCATCGGAAGAGTTGAATGCGCAGGCGGAACAGATGAAGAGCTATGTCACAGATCTGGTGGCAGTGGTGGGGGGAAGTGACAAGAATAAGGCGGGTGATAAGATGCGAGCAAAGGCTTCAAAAAGAACAGCCCGACAGCATGATGAAGTCCCGTCCCAACCGCTTCGGATCACGAAGACGGCTGAATACACCGGTAGGAAGGGCAATGGAAAAGCCCCGGCCGCTTCCACCCCGCGCGGGGTCCGGCCTGACCAGGTGATTCCTCTTGGAGAGGAAACGTTTGCAGACTTTTAGCACAGCCGGGCGCTAGTCCGTGGCCAGTTCAGCCGACGTGTGAGCGGCTGTTGTAGGGGCGACCGGCCGGTCGCCCCTATCCCCAATTTTGTTGAATTATGGTACAGGATCTCCCTGTTGAAGCCCTGTGCGTCATTCCGGCGAAAGCCGGAATCCCGTGATTTCAATATCTTCTGGATCCCGGCTTTCGCCGGGGTGACGGTGCCGTGCAGGGAAGTACCGCTTAATTCAACAGCATTGGCCCCTATCCCCGCCAGTATATCTTTCACTTCCTCCTAA
>CAYTWB010000068.1:0-21235 GCA_964441945.1 uncultured Syntrophobacteraceae bacterium | reverse complement strand
TTTCTCCTCTATGCTCTTTCCCATGGTCCTATAGCAGAGACTTGGCAAAAAGTCCCGTCTAAAGTGCATCATGTTTTCAAAATAATGTTACCCCGTGATTGGTTACCCTTGGGAAGCTTCTCCTATTGAATTACAAGTAAATGCTTCAGAAAATCTGCCTGCGGATGTGTCACAAAACTGGTGCTCAGGAGTGCGGGAAAATATCCGGGAACAGGAATATCATATTTCTTTACAGAAAGATGGTGAGGGGTATCAGGCGCCGAACCGGGCACAGAATTTAAGAACATGGTTTACTTCAAAAGGAATTAAAGTTGTCAACCGAATCCAGACTGCCGCCATTGCCTACATTGCGGGTCGTCAGCAGGAAGGATGGTCTCAGTCTGAAACAGTGGCGATGAGCTCGCCATGCCCTTCCAACAATGCTGTTGTATCCAGAATGCCTCGTGCCATGCCTCCACTTGGAACAACATCGAAATGGTGCAGCGGGCAGTTGCCCATATGAGTTTTGCCGAAGGGGCGTTTGTGTATGAATGCTCAGGCGGCCTACTGGCGGACAGCGATAAATATACTCAGATCCCCTACTTCTTGACCGCTGCTCACTGCATCAACACGGATGAATCGGCGAAGAGCCTGTTGGCCGCCTGGAGCTTTCGCACCGAGGGGTGCGGGAGGACGCTTTGCCGACCGAATGGAACTGAGCCGACTACACTAGGTGCAAGTCTTGTCAAGAAGCGCGGGTAAATAAACTGAGACTCCCAAAGTCACATAATGTGGGACGTAGCAGATGTCTCTCCGAGATTCCCCGCAAATTTCTTGTCATCGGCAACACTCTTTCCGTCCGCTTGACTTGCACCATATGTTCACCTATTTTTTCTGTCTGTCCCGGCGGGACAACCTCCTAACGACTGAACCGGCGGATTCCTTGTGCCAGACCATTCGCCGATCTACCACCCGAGAGTGCCCACCGATTCTGCGTTGTGGAAAATACTGCACAACCACTATGAACACTTCAAGACCGGCTATGACGAGCATTGTGAGAAACATTATGGGCTCTTCCGGCCGGTGGTGGATGAGGTGGTTGAGGAATACTTGAGATGCAGAGACCTGCACGAGGGGTTTGCCAGGGTGCGCTGCACCAACCCGGAGTGCCGGCATGAATACCTTTTGGCATTCTCGTGCAAAGGCCGGTGGTTCTGCCCGAGCTGTCACTCCAAGAAAACGATTCAGTTCGGAGAAGATGTGCCCAACAACATCCTCTATCTCGTCCCACACCGACAGTTCGTCTTCAGTATCCCGATTCTGCTGCGCATCTATCTCAAATAGGACCGAAAACTCCTGACGCAACTGTGCCACTGCGCCAAAGAGAGCCTGGAGATGTTCTTTCGAACCGTGCTGGGCCTCGATGACGGTATCCTGGGGATGATCATGGTGATCCACACCTTCGGGGATTACGCCAGGTTCCATCCCCCCCTGCATGCCTTTGTCGCCGATGGTCTGTTTCGACCCAACGGGACCTTCTATTGCCTGCCCAAAAGAGAACTGAAAGAATTGGAAGAGATCTTCCGCTCCAAGGTCCCGGCAATGCTGAAGCGCGAGGGCAAGATACACGACGAGCTCATCGAAAAGCTCATGGGCTGGCATCACAGCGGCTTCAGCGTGTATACCGGAAATTGCATAGCCAGAGACGACCGGGACGGGCAGAGGGCACTGGCGGAGTATGTCCTGCGCAACGCCTTCTCGGAACAGAAGATTACCTATATCGAGGAAACCGGCAAGGTCCTCTATCGTTCGTCCATGACCCATGGCAGTAATAAAAAGAACTTTGAGATCTTCACCGCCGAAGAATTCATCGCCGCCATCACTCAGCACATTCCAGACAAGCATTTCCAGATGGTGAGATACTACGGCTGGTATTCGAGCCGAAGTAGAGGAGAAAGAATCAAGGCCGGGCTCTTCAGGCCCGGTGATGAGCCGGCGGCTTCAGCGGAAACTCCCGAAGTAACAGTGCTGGATGTGTCCGGCTATAAGCCCCCACACATTCCGTCAAAAACCTGCCGAGAGCTCATAAAGAAAATATGGGAAGTCGACCCTCTCAGTTGGCCCCGCTGCGGCCATGAGATGAAAATCATCAGCCTCATCAATGAACCCGATGTCATAGAACGCATCCTCCGCCATCTCGGGTTGTGGAAACAGCGCCCGGATCCCTTTGAGAGGAAAACAAAAGCGCCTGCACACGGGCCGGCTGTCATGGAAGATTTCGACGACGGCTGGCCCGGGCATGAAGAACCGGTCATTATCTACCACTAAGCCCCGGCGCTGGAGACAGTCCCCCGAAAGCGCAACTGGAGCAGTTTGTCCGCGTGTCTTCCCGGCCTCGCGACAGAGAAAACCCTGCCTCGCGGAGAGTTTGTCATCTTCTGCCAGTGATCGCCACCATCACGGTGTCACACCGTGATGGTTTTTGTCACGTTTTGCCAAGAAATCGGAACGAAAACGTCCTTGCCCCACCCCACCAGACCTGCTACACAAGAATCGTCAAAAAGCGATTTCCTATCACCTTCCTATCACCCTATCACCTCACCTCACCTCACCCACCCGAAGTTCATTGCCGAATCTTCCCGTCTTCCATCGTGCATCCAGTGCAGACGCCGGTTGCCGTTTGATTTGTGGCAACTTCCGCCGCTGAAAGAAACTGCTCCCAAAACTTTTTTCGAATATCATCGGCAGAAAGGCGCCCGGTGCGCACCAGGAAAACCTCTCGATCTTCCCGAAGGCATTCATCCACGCCGGGAACGGATGCGAATCTTTCTTCTAGGCTATTGAACAGAGTGGATCCGAGGTACTGCTCCGCACCTTCATGAATGTGAACTGCGTAGTCCCAACCGCCGACCACCTGTTCACCTGAAATGATCTCCTCGAAAACATCATCCTGCCTTGGAGGAAGGCCCCCCAATTCGCGTATCGCAAGTGTGGCAACAGGCTCCGGTTCCTCGACAATATCCGGATTTATCTTGGCTGCCTCTTCAATCCGATTGCCCAACCAGCCAAGAAATTCGTCGCGCCTGGCCTGTATAGCTCGTTCCTTCTTACGTTTCTGTCTCATAAGAAGAAGAAAAACCGCACAGCAAAGAACACCGATTGTTACCAGTATTGCTTCCATTTTTTCGCTATCCCGGGCGATCACCAGCCCGCAGAACGCAGGTCTGGTTTTGTTATGAACCTGATCAATCTTTCCATAGAATATTGTTGGATCACCCCCTTCGCTTCCTCTGCCTTCGGAATGAGAAGCCCGTATGCCCGTCGAGTTGCTCAAACCCGGTCGATTACCCCGATGAAGGCAAGCAACAGCTTGAAGAGAACGGCGATGGAAATGAGGCCGATGATGGGGCAAAGGGCGATAATCAGGATATTGGAACGTGAGAAGAGCAAGGTGCCTTTGGCAAAGGGGAGAAGGGTCGAGAAGCAGGCAACAGCGAAAAGAGCCATCGCCACTGTCTCACCGCCTCCGGCTTCGGCTTTGGTCTGGCCGTTGTCCACGAATGCGATGGATTTTGCTTCGAGGAATATCGGGCTCATTCTAATGACTATGGTGTCGCCCGGTTCGACCATATCGTAAAGGTCCTTGCTCACCTCTTCAAAGTGGCCGAAACGCTCTCCACGCGCCTTCAGATAGTATTTGACCCCTCTTTGGTGCCTCTTCTGCTTGGACTGGATGACAGCCTGATCGGAGATGGTGGATGGAGCGACGATGTCATAGAAGATCAACGAGGCGGCGAGAATGGCCGGGAAGGCCAGCACTTTGTAAAAAATCAGGATGTATTTGAGGTATTCCTCATCCAGATTGAAAAGGTCGGCCCAAATGGCGAACGGATCCTTTTGGGGGCTGTTCGAGCTCTCCATGGTTCGCTCCTTTTCTTCATCCGGTGTTTCTTCTGATGACCGGTTGGAATACTTCATGACCCACTTTGTACGGAGCGATCTTCTTTCAAATAGAAAAGATCTTTAACCTTCTTGAGCGTGTTGTAGCCGCAGGCGAGATGATAGAAATGCCCTTGGCCTTGAATCAAGTTGAGTCGGACATCTTTGGCGGTATTCGCTAAATATTCGCTGAACTTGGGCGGCACAAAGATGTCTGCCGATCCTTGGAAAACCTCAATATGTATGTCTATATCCGAAAGACTGAAGCCCCATCCTTTATACACTGTCTGGGCGTCATAGGCAGGGCCTTTGGCCCCGTACCGGAAGAGCTCTTGAAAATCCCGCATGAACAGGTACTGAAAATCGGGGAGTTTGAAAACCTCTTTGTCCGCGGAAGAAAAGCTGGAGTCAAACATTCTCGCAAAGGACCTTGGGCTTCTCGCGACCTTCTGCATCATGCCGAGCAAAGAAAAGGGAACCTTGAAGAGGGCAAGCGGTAAACCGGTGCCGAGTTTGGCATAGAAGCGATCCATTGTGCCGAGATGTCCGGACATTTCAGGGTTGCCATAGAGCGGCATTGCACAGGCCAAAGCCACCACGTACCGAAGGCGATCGGGGATAAGAAAGGCTGTGGCCATCAGGGTAGGACCGCCCCCTGAGATACCAACAGCGCCAAAGGAACCAATCTTGAGATGGTCAGCCAGATCAGCCATCGCTTGTGCGTATTCCAAGACGGTCCACCCCGGGAGAAAATCTGATTGGGCTACCCCCGGGCGATCCGGTGCGATGATTCGCAAGCCATACTTCAGGGCTGGCTTATGAAGCAGCATGCCGTGCACGTGGGAGCCCGTCCCATGGTAAAAGAAAACGGGGTGACCTTTGGGATCGCCATATTCATGGAATGCAAGCCTCGATCCCCGGCGGGTCATAAGGAATTGAACTTCTTTTTCCAGTTCTTCCACTTCGTCCCTGGTAAGAATACTCAGTGCATTCGCATTGTCGGTTATTTCGTCCATGCTATCCCTCCCGTACCCATACCTCGGTTCCATTATTTCGACCCGCACGGCGCCACATCCTTTCCAATGCGCAAGCTGATCGGCGGATTTCCACGGGTAATGGGCCCGAAGCGGCCAATTAGCCGCGCAAATTTGTCCGGTCGAACGATTGGTTCGCGACGCGGAGCGGCGTTAACACCTCCATAACCCGGGGTGGCCCGACAGGGACACGATCGGTTTCATGCGGTTGATACTCATTGCAGCCTTCTCCAGAGGCAGGTTGGCTGTATGGCAGCCACAAAAGCAGCCAGCAAAGAAAGGAGGAAGCCTGATGAAAATCCCTGCGCGGCAAGACACTTCGGCGGTAATCAGTGTTCATGCGGATAGCGACCAACAGCCTCATCCTACGGTGTACGCATAATACAGGGGCAGGAAGGTTAACCTCTGTTCGGATGGCTCGGCATAAGGAGCACATGAGAAGACGAGGCCTTGCGAGCAGATGGGGTGGGTTTCCAGCAGCAGATGGAGGCTTCTCAATCGCCCTGCGGCGCCGCTCTTGACCTCAACGGGATGGATTCTGCCCTCAACGGTTATGAGGAAGTCCACCTCGGCGGTGCTGCTCTTTGCTTCACGAGCCCAGTAGTAGAGCTCATCCTGACCTGCGGCCACGAACTCCTGGCCTACGTACTGTTCTGCCATGGCTCCCTGATGGATGGCCAGAAGATCCGTTCGCGCATATTCCACGTCGACTGGCATCCCCGATAGATGCTGCATCAAGCCGATATCCACCATGAGGGCCTTGAACTTCCGCTCAGAAGCCGAGGCGCCGAGCGGAAGCTCGGGAGGAGCGGAGGCGGGTACTTTTCGGATGACCTGGGCCAGGCAGAGAAAATCGAATGCCTTTTTGATCGTTGGATTCGTGCAACCTTCCGCCATGTGGGCATATTTTACCTGTCTTCCAACACTCCTCGCAATAGAGACAAAGACTGCATTGAGACAGCGCTTGTCAGCATGGGGAGCGTACTTTGAAAAATCCTGGCGAAAAGCGTTGACCAATTCCGCCTGGACTTCGAAAGCATCTCTCATCTTTCCAGACCTGGAATAAACCAGCACGCATTCCGGCATTCCCCCGATGAACATGTACCGGCGGAGCTCCTCCAGCAACATGTTATGGGCGCTCTCCGGAAGTCTCGAAGGATGCGAAAGAATGGTCCTCGCTGCAATGTCGTTGCCCGTGGCCATCAAGAATTCGGGAAATGACATGGGGGCCATATTGAGGAACTGTATCCGACCCACCGGAAACGAGATATCTCGCATGGCGAATTCGAGCAGGGAGCCAGCAGCAATGACATGAAGCTCGGGACACTCTTCGTAGAAATAGCGCAGGGCCATGATGGAGCGCGGACAGCTCTGGATTTCATCAAAAAACAGGAGGTCTTTTCCTGGGACAATTCGAGCATTGATGAGAATTTCGAGCTCCGAGAGAATCCTTTTCGCCGACAGGTTGCCATCGAACACTCGATGCCGGTCCGGATGTTGCTCCAAATCGATCACATGCAGGGAGCCCTCGAAATGGCTCCTTCCGAAGTCAAGCACCGACCAGGTTTTACCCACCTGCCTGGCGCCGCGAATGATGAGCGGCTTACGCCGCTCGCTGTTCTTCCAGGCCAGAAGCTTTTCCGCAATGAATCGTTTCATGATCGGCTCATAGATTCGCAATAGATCACTTTAAAAAGACAAGGCAATTTTATCTTGATTGATTTAATATTACAAGGTTTGGTCTCTCGTGCTCCTCTGTGGACCTCATGAGCGAACCTCCACGCTCACTCCAGTGCGAGGTAGCGCCACTCGAAGCCAAATGTCTCTCGAATGCCGACCGGGTAATAAAAATCGTTGAAGAGATCGCCAAGACCTCGTCGGGCGAGTACGCGCGCTTCCTCGTAGCCTTCGATGAATCGCTCCACTTCCTGCTGGAAGTCGGATTGATGGAGAGCGAGGAAGGTGGTTCTGCCCCGGCTGCCATTCCAAGAAGACGATTCAGTTCGGGGAGGACGTCCCCGACAACACCCTTTACTCCGTTCCACATCGGCAATTTGTCTTCAGTATCCCGAAGATGCTGCGCATCTATTTCAAATTCGACCGGAAGCTCTTTACTCAGCTTTGTCACTGTGCCAAGGAGAGCCGCCGAGGAATTCATCGCCGCCATCACTCACCATATTCCTGACAAAAGTCTCCAGATGGTCAGGTACTATGGCTGGTACTCGAGCAGAAGTAGAGGAGAAAGATTCAAGGCCGGGCTCTCCATGCCCGGTGATGAGCCTGTGTCTCCCGAGGGCCATCCGGAGCCGGCCGTGCTCGATGTGTTCGGCCATCAGCCACGCCGGGTGCCGTCCAAAACATGGCGGGAGCTTATAAAGAAAAAACTCCGTCGCTGGAGGAACCCCTCGCCGGCTTTGTCGGGGCGGCTTGTCTTCGATCCGGCTAGGAGATCGCCTTTCAGGCACTCCGGGACCCACACAGAGCACCGGAAGTCCAATTTGCGGCGCCCCCCATCGAGACGATTTCCACGGTGCCGCACCGTAGCGGTCCCTGCCTTCATGTCTCCCGGAATCGGCACAAAATTGGCCTTGACAGAAGCCACAACACCTGCCATCCAAAAAACCTGAAAAAGTGATTTCCTTTCACCTCACCTCACCTCACCATTCCTCCGTCGGAAGCTCTGGTTGGCTGAAAAACACGTTCGCCTTAAAAAAAGGAGGTGCGCATGTCCTTAGGGCGTTGACATCGCAGCTAAGATCAGGCGAACACTTCATATACCATTAAAACAGAAAAGGAACTCCAAATGAAAAACGTTGCAATAGGTCTAGCCATGGTTGTCTTGCTAGTATCTGGCAGCATTCCCCTGTTGGCCCAGGAAAAAGGTCCAGTCAGTGCACTTGTGAAGGTGCCCAATGTCGTTGGCATGCTGGGAGGTCAAGCCAAGAACGCACTCAAGGCCGTCGGACTCGCTGGAGTCTATGTCACTCAAATGATCCCTACCTCCAACGTGAGCCAGAATGCGAAAGTTGCCTCCCAGTCCCCAGCGGCTGGAATTCCTGTCGCCAAGGGAACCACAGTCCAACTGACCCTCTACAAGTTCGTAGAGGGCAAGAAATAGGAAAACGCCGATAGGGGGCTGGCTCGGTTAGAATCGAATCGCTCAACAAGTTTCGCACCTTGCCGGTGAACGGTTCCAGGTCACCGGCAGGGTTACCGCCGGTGCGCCTGACAGGCATGGCACGAATCCGCGGGGATCCTTAATAAAATCCTTGAGATCCGGAGAGAACTTCCGCCGGCATGTTTTTTCCCGAGGAGCAACCAAGGCCGCGATGCTGGTTGCGATCACCCCGGCAATTCGGACACCAGTTTGGCCAAATCTAAATAGAAATCCAGGATCTTACGGGTGCTGCTGACGCCAACAATATCCATATGATCCCAGGATTTCATCACGCCCATGTCATTCCAGCACCCCCGCATGACGCTCCCTTCATACGGGGCAATGACGTCAATGGATCGCCGTGTCGGTCGAGCCATTGAACGCGTGTTCACAACCCCGTCGTTCTGCAGCCAAGTGTGATCAATGGGGACTTTGTCCTTATCCCCCTTTGGTGGTGTATGATCCGATGAAAAGCGCATGGTTCCAGAGCCTTTGTGGATATCGGGGTCCACCGGGACGGTCTGGTTCACGTGAGCGAGCTCTCGAACCACTTCGCCAAAGATCCCCGTCAGGTGGTTCGCGTTCATCAGCGCGTCACCGTGACCGTTCTCGATGTCGACTTGCCAAGAAACCGCATCACGCTTTCCATGAAATCCTCTTCGGCTCCTGGGAAAGAACAGCCTGAAAGCAAAGAGCCGTCCCTAAACACAAGTCGCAGTGAGAAGAGGAACCACTCCAAGGCCAAAACCGCATTCAACAACCCTTTTGCTGAAGCACTGAAAAGATCTTGATCCAACGACCTGTGCGAGCCCACAGCAATGGTCTCCTGGTTGCAGTCTGGGCAACCAAGAATGGCCATAACGGCTTCTCTTCCCTCGAATTCAGTAAAGCCGAGCGCAAAATCAAGCATGCTCCGCCTCAGGTTCCTGCTTAAGCGTGCCTTCATCAAGGCATCGTCTGTCACTTCGCCGCGAGGAAGCCATGGCGACCATGATTGAGCATGTCAAAGGAAAAACTCTCTGCATTCCCCGTTCTGAAAAATGGTATCATCGAAATCCAGGGGGGATCATTGTGCGGTCTCACTGGAAGAAGCAAAGAAGCTCGGCTGGACCGTAAAACGTTCCGGCGGGTAAAGAGAGGTTTTTATGGCCCTTGCAGCTTCCGCCTTGAACAGCTATGAGTCGGATTTAATGGGGAAAGGAAATTTTGGCACGCATTAACGGTACTGAGATATACTTCGAGATCGAGGGACCGGAAGGTGCCCCAGTGGTCACTTTCAGCCACTCCCTGGCCGCCGGCCTGGACATGTGGGCACTCCAGGCTGTTGCCATGAAGGACTCCTACCGGGTCCTGCGGCTCGACACACGCGGACACGGCAAATCTTCCGTTTCACCCGATCCCTGCACCATGGCAACGTTGGGTGCGGACGTGATCGGGCTGCTCGACCATCTCGGCATCCAGCGGACTCATTTTGTGGGTCTCTCCATGGGAGGAATGATCGGACAGGTTTTGGCACTTCAATACCCACACAGGCTGAACAGACTCATTCTATGCGATACGACGGGCCGTGTACCTTTGGAAACAGCTCCCGTCTGGGAAGAACGCATCCGGATTGCCGAAGCTGAGGGAATGGCCGGTCTCCTTGAAGAGACTCTGGAACGCTGGCTCAGTGAGGATTTCCGTCGCACGCACCCGGAGATCACTGGACGAGTAAAGGACCTGATCATGCAGACCCCTGTTGCCGGGTATGGGCTATGCTGCAGGGCGATCAGCCGGTTCGACGTATTGCAGGAGCTCTCCAAAGTCACTGCCCCCACCCTGATCATGGTTGGGGAAAGAGATCCGGGGACCCCGGTGAGTGCTGCAGAAGCCATTCATGAGCGAATCCAGGGATCTGAGCTGCTGATCATACCCGGGGCCTTACACCTCACCAACATCGAAAAAGCAGACTTTTTTAACCGGCAATTGCTGGCCTTCCTCGCAAAGGGGGACCCGATTGAGAATAGGAGCTTTTGAGGATCGGTGGGATTGCCTCACTGAATTGATGATCTGGACGCACATCAGGAGTATTGCATGAGAGAAGTGGTCATACTGGGTGCAGCCCGCACCATAGGGGGACAGTTCGGAGGTTCTTTCCGGGACGTGGCCGCTCCGGAGCTTGGAGCGGCGGTTGTTCGGGAAGCAGTAAAACGTTCGGGGATTCCCCCGGAAACAGTCGATCAGACCATCTTCGGGAATGCCTGGCAGGCAGGGGTTGGACCCAATGCGGCCCGCCTCTGCTCTGTTATGGGCGGGGTTCCCGAAGATGTTCCTGCCGTGTCGGTCAACGTCCGTTGCGGATCAAGCCTTCAGGCCCTGATTCTCGGGGCCCAGGCGATCAAAGCCGGTGATGTAGACACCGTATTGGTCGGAGGAACCGAAAATACCAGCCTCATACCCTATGGACTGCCGCGCGCCCGATGGGGCTATCGGATGGGTGATGGGAAGATTGTCGATCTGATGCACCGGGACGGGTTCCATTGCCTTCTCGGCGGAGGTCTCATGGGAGAGATCACGCAATGGCTGGCCACGGAAAGAGGCATCTCAAGGGAGGAGCAGGACAGTTTTGCCGCCGAGTCACACAATAAGGCAGAAGCGGCGGTGAAAGCAGGAAAGTTCCAAGAGGAAACCGTCCCCATCCCCGTCGAAGGGAAAAAGGGTGAAGTCACGCTCGTAGAGGACGAAGAAATATTTCGTACCGGCGTTACACCCCAATCCCTCAGCAGACTCAAAGCGGTCTTCGCCAAAGACGGGAGCGTTACCGCCGGCAATTCCTGTGCTCTATGCGACGCCGCTTCGGCGGTCGTGCTGATGGAGCGGGACCGGGCCGTTTCCCTTGGGCTGAAACCGATGGCGCTCCTGCGGGGCTATTCCTTCGTCGGGGTCGATCCGAAGCAGTTTGGGATTTCTCCTGTCAAAGCCATTCCTGCAGCCCTCAGGAAGGCAAGCCTCACGCTTGGCGATATGGAGCTTATCGAGCTCAATGAAGCCTTCGCAGCCCAGTATCTTGCCTGCGAGCGGGACCTTCACCTGGATCGGACTATCGTGAACGTTTATGGAGGAGCAATCGCTCTGGGACATCCGGTGGCAGCAACAGGCACAAAACTCCTCACCACCCTCCTCTATGCCATGAAGCAAAGAGATGCGACCCTCGGGGCAGTGAGTCTTTGCATCGGTGGAGGCAACGGCGTGGCCGCCGTAGTCGAGCGGCTGAATTAGTCTACACCTGTCATGGCTGCCGTTCTGAAAGAAAACGCCGTGCGGGCTAATGCCTGTCCGGCGTTTCATCCTCAGTTCCGGTTTTCAGGCCCGGTCCGGTTCACACGCCTGTTTGTCAGAGTTCCGCTTCTTCCTGCGCCGGAAGTGCCAGTTCAGCGACTGCTGAGACCGCGGAATCCTTATTCGTGCGATACTTCTTGTACTGATAGAGAGAGATCAAAGCCAGGACCGAAAACCCGACCATGTCCGTCGTCAGTCCCGGGTCAATGAGAAGCAGTCCGGCCAGAGCACTCATGATCCGCTCCCACCAGCTCATGGCGGTAAAATACCACCCTTCGACGGCTGTGGCCAAACCGATCATCCCGATTGTCGCGGTAATCACCATACAGAGGAGCCCCCCCACGGTGTAGTCAATGAGAAGGAGCGACGGGCTGTATACAAAGATGTAGGGCACCACAAATGCAGCAATGCCAAGCTTGGTCGCATTGATCCCCGTTTGCATCGGGTTCGCTCTGGCAACGGCGGCCCCTGCAAAGGCAGCCAGCGCCACGGGGGGAGTAATATCCGCTAGTATTCCAAAGTAAAACACAAACATGTGTGCACAGATGGGTGCGACACCGAGTTTTAGAAGTGCAGGGGCAGCGACCGAGGAGGTGATCACGTAGTTGGCCGTGGTCGGTGCCCCCATGCCGAGAATGAGAGAGGAAATCATGGTCAGCATCAGGGTCGGAAAAAGCATGCCGCCCGCCAGGGACACCAGACCCTCTCCCATCTTCAGTCCAAGCCCCGTCAGTGTGACCACTCCCACGATGATCCCGGCCGTGGCACAGGCTGCGGCGACTCCCAGTGCACTCCTGGCCCCTGTCTCGAGGGTTTCCAGAAGGCTTTTGATATTCATCCTGGTCGCCTTTCGAATCATCCCGACGGCAACACAGAGCGCCAGGCCTGCCAGGGCCGCCCGCATCGGAGTCGAGCCCTCACACAGGAAGTAGATGATGCCAACCAGGGGAAGAATGAGATAGCTATCCTTCTTGATCACATTCCAGAGCTTCGGCAGCCGCTCCATGGGAATTCCCTTCAAGCCGGTCTTTTTTGCTTCCAGGTGAACAACCAGCCAGATCCCTGTGAAATACAAAAGAGCTGGAATTGCGGCCGCCTTGGCGATCTCGACGTAGGGCAGTCCAAGGAATTCCGCCATCAGAAAGGCCGCCGCTCCCATGACAGGCGGCATAATCTGCCCACCTGTCGATGCAGCGGCCTCGACCGCTCCGGCAAATTCCGGCCTGTATCCAAGCCCCTTCATCATGGGGATGGTAAAACTCCCGGAGCCGACGGTGTTCGCAACAGAGCTCCCGGAAACCGTCCCTTCAAGAGCACTGGCAATGACCGCAACCTTCGCCGGCCCCCCGGAGGCCCAGCCCGCCACGGCATTCGACAGGTCCATGAAGAAATCCATGATACCCGTTTTAATCAGAAAAGCTCCAAACAGGATGAACAGAAAGATGAACGTCGAGGAGACACCCAGCGGTATTCCCATGATCCCTTCAGTGGTAAACCACATGTGCGTCGTGATGCGCTTGATGTCGAAGCCGCGGTGAGAAAAAAAACCCGGGAAATAAGGCCCCAGGAAGGCATACAGCAGAAAGACCGAAGCAATGATCGTGATGGGCAGGCCGACTATTCTTCGGGTCGCCTCCAGGGTGAGCAGGATCCCCAGGGCCGCCATCGCCAGATCGAGATTGGAATAAAGCCCGGACGATTCCATCAGCGATTCATAATTGAGTATGCTGTATGCCCCTGCGGCAACACTCAAGATTGCGAGACCAAGGTCCAGCGGATGGACCACGGCTGAACTCCTGTTCCTGCGGAACGGATAAAGGAGATAGATGAGTGTCAGGGCAAACATCAGGTGGGTGGGGCGCTGGATCTGAGCCTCCATGATGCCGAAAAGGGCCGTGTAGAGCTGAAACACCGAAAAGGCTATGGCTATGATCTTGACAACCATGGCCCACGCGCCGCTGACTTTCAAGAATCGTGATTCACGGTCGAATTTCTCCATCAGCCCATCGACATCGACAGTCTCCGGGCGGATGTCGGCAGCACCTGCATCATGCGAGGTCTCATCCGGTTTGTCGCTCATAGACACTCACTTTCTCCGATTCCGGAGGACAGGACGCCCCGTTGCCCGCAGGTGACAGGCGGCGGCTCCCTGCAAGAAGGGTCTCGGCCGATTATTTCAAGATACCCATTTCCTTATAGAACTTCTGGGCCCCGGGATGAAGCGGAACAGCTATACCCTGGGTAGCCATGGAAATGTTCATGCCCTTTCCCGCAGCGTGAGCCTGACCGATTTCCGAAGCCTTCTCATACATGATCTTCGCCATCTGGTAGACGAGGTCCTCCGGGAGGTCGTTGCGCACCAGGATGCTCGAGTAGACCCCGATCGTTTGTACAGGCTCGGTTTGCCCGGAATAGGAATTGGGCGGAATGGTGAATCGGGAGTAGAGCGGATAGGTCTTGACGATTTCATCGAACTTCTTGTCGTCTATCGCCAGGAACTGAACCGGATGCATGAGGTTGATGTCCTGCAGGGCGGAGTTGGGCACCGCCACGACAAAGTAGGCGGCATCAATCAGCTTGTCTTTAAACTGATCGGCGGCTTCGGTATAGGATAGATACTGAGCGTTGAGGTCCTTCCTGGTCTTGTAGTCGATTCCATACAGTCCGAGCACCTGGCGTGCGCTGATCTCGGTCCCACTTCCCGGAGGTCCTACCGATACCTTCTTCCCTTTCAGATCGGCAATCGATTTCATGTCCGAACCCTTGCGGGCAAATATCTGGATGACATCCGGATAGACATTGCCTACCGCGGAAAAATTCTCGTACTTCTCGTTTTTTGCCTTGAAAGCTTCGGTCCCCTGCCTTCCATAATAGGCTATATCGTTCATGCAGATGGCCACATCAGCGCCTTTGTTGCCAAGGAGCCGTACATTCTCCAGCGAGCCCCCCGTGGCCTGGACCGTTACATTAAGGTCTGGAAGGTGCCGGTTCCACGCCTGGGCAATCGCCCCACCAATGGGGTAAAAGGTACCGGATACCCCACCCGTTGCAAAAAGAAGCTCCCTGGCGGCAAATCCTTCTGTCGCTCCCAGCAGGACCATCACCGATGCCGCCGCCAACAGGATTCCCTTTTTCCAAAGACCCGCTCGAAACTGCATACTCTTTCCTTTTCCTTTCATCTTTCTCCCCTTTTCAGTCGGTACTGCCCGGCCTTGAACAGGGTCGCTCCGTTCACGCCTGTTTCCTTCGGCCGGACAAGGTCCCATGTTTGTCCCCCTGTTCCGGTGGAGGACGACGAATACTGCCGCCTTCGTCACCCGGGCAATCGCCTGAGACCCCGGGTCCCCGAATATCCTTTACCTGGAAGGACCCATGCAGACGGCATGAGAAATCCAAGGGCTTAGAGACTCTTCAACCGTTTATGCCAGGAATGCGGTCTTACCGAAGAAACCCAGAATCGAAGACCCTCTCATCCTGGCTTTTCGATGAGTGAAATCGGAAAAAAGCTGTACGAAACTGCTGGAGCGAGACTAACCGCTACGGTGTTCGTTACTTTTCCTGCCTGCCATCCGAGCGAACCCAGGAAGGCACCGATTTATGCTCCGGCTCCCAGTAGACGTCCTTTTCCTTCCAGAGCACCTCCATCCGCTTGAGACGCTCGGAAGTCTTGGCCCCATCGAGAAACGCGATGCCGGTGACCACGGCATTGAGCACGCTGAATGCCGCTGCGTAGGATTCCACAAAGGAATCAAGCCGGTAGAAGGCCGGAAGGACGTAATCCGAGCAGACCGCAAGCGGAGAGAGTACGGAGTCGGTTAGACTGATGACCGTAGCCCCGGCATCATGGGCGGCTTGAGCCGCTTCGACGGTCAAACGTGTATACCGGGGAAAAGAGATGGCAAAGAGCACGGAATTGGGACCCAGCAAACTGATCTCACCCCACAGATCATGGGTCCCTGGAACCATCAGATGGGGGCTGCGCCGAAGAAAATGCATGGAGATGGCCAGAAAATGCGCCATCGAGTAGGCGGAACGAAGCCCGAGGATATGCAGGTCCCGAGCGTCTTTCAGCAGCTTCACCACGGCAACGAAGGTCTCTTTCGGGAGGAGCTCGGCGGTTCGAGCGATATTGTTCAGGTCGGCCTGCATGATGGAGTCCAGGACATCCTCGACGAGAGTGATCTTGCCGATCGTCCGCTCAATGCGACTGACCGTGTCCAGTCGCTCCATGAGCTGGCCACGAAGGTGGTTTTTCATTTCGCGAAAGCTGTCAAAGCCAAGGACCGGAGCCAGGCGCACGACGGTGGAATCGGAGATCCCGAGCCGCCTGGCAACCTGGGCGGCCGTCATGAAGATCACCTCTTCCGCATGGGCACAAAGATAGTCCACCACCTTCTTCTGACTGAGCGTGAGGGGTACAGGACCTTTCAAAAAGAGCGCCTCGGGACTGACCATCTTTATCTCCAGACCTTGCAGCAATATATGCTTCACCCAATCCATTTTGCAGTTACTACTGCATCACCTCTCCGTGGTCAAGGGAAAAAAGGAGACCTTGCTGCAAGGTCCGATCATACCCTCAGCACCTGGATTGTCCCGCACCCCCGCCCTGCTCCTCCCTGGAACCCCATCCATCATGCCGAAGAAAGCCTACAGGGTCGCCTGAACTGCATTGATGGAGTCTTTCAGGACCTCCACGACTTCGTCCACCTGGCCCTCGCTGATGATGAAGGGAGGGGCAAGCAGGATGTGGTCTCCGTTTATTCCATCCGCACCGCCTCCGCCGGGATAGCTGACGAGCCCTCTTGTGAACGCCTCCGCAGCGACTCGGGCATTGACCTTCAGCGCCGGACTGAAAGTCTCCTTCGTTTGCCTGTTCCTGACCAGTTCGATGCCCGCAAAGAGGCCCAAACCTCTGAGGTCTCCCACCATATCCAGGGAACGAAGGTCCTGCAGCTTCTGAAGCAGGTAGCGGCCCATTTTCAAAGAGCGTTCAACCAGGCCGTGCTTTTCCATATAGGCCAGGACCGCCGCTCCTATGGCTGTCGAGAGCGGGTTTTGCGAATAGGTATGACCGTGGACGAACGCCCCGGACCCTTTCTTGACGGCATCATGGATCTCTTCGGCAACAATCACTGCGCCAAGCGGCGTATAACCGGAGCTCAGGCCCTTTGCCGCCACGATCAGATCGGGCTTCACCTGCCAGTGATCCATGCAGAAATTGCGGCCGCATCGCCCGCATCCCGTCATCACTTCGTCAGCAATCAACTTGACGTCGTAGGCATCGCAAATCTGCCTGATTCTTGACCAGTATCCCGCCTTTGGAACCAGAACGCCCGCGGTAGCACCGACCACCGGTTCGGCAATGAAAGCGGCAACGGCGTCCGGTCCTTCGTACTTGATGGTACGCTCCAGCTGCTCCGCACACTCCAGACCGCACTCATCGGCCGTCCTGCCAAAAGGGCAGCGGTAGCAGTAGCAGGGCTCGATATGAGGGGTGTGCAGGAGAAGCGGCTGATAGTGACGCCTTCTTCCCGTATGGCCTCCGAGGGCCAGGGCACCGGTGGTGTTTCCATGAAAACTCGTCCAGCGCGAGATGATCTTGTGCTTGTCGGGCCGTCCGACCTCCCGCCAATACTGCCTAACGAGCTTCACGGCGGTCTCAACGGCCTCGGAGCCGCCTGAGAGGAAATAGACCCGGTTCATACGGCTGTCTGAGACCATTCTGCAGAGCCTTTCCGCGCACTCCAGGGCAGCTTCGCTCGTGAAATGGCTGCCGTGAGAAAAGGCCAGCCGGTCGGCCTGCGCCAGCATCGCTTCACGGACCTCGGGCACTCCATGGCCTATTGTGACCACTGCCGCTCCCCCAGACCCGTCAATGTATCGTTTGCCGGACTGATCCCACATGTAGACCCCTTCGGCCCGGTCGACGACAGGATACGTCTTGAGCAGATTCCTGTAGAAAATGTGATCCTCATGCGTTTCGGCGTTCATTTTAAGCTCCATTTTTCCGTCTTTGAGATGGCGTAAACGTTTCTCAGTCAACAAACAATTCGTCATGAGACGATTGGGCAGCCGGCAGCAGGAGATGGGGTTGTGTGAGCAGGAGATTGTTCGGCTTTGCCCAAGGTTTAATTTATTCTTGACAGAAGTCTTTTGCAACAATAAAAATTGCATCAGTAATCTATGCAGCATATTTTGCTGCACTATCCAGGAGAACGATGATGGGAAACACCGACAAAGTAATGGAGTTATCGGATGCCGTCGAGCGCTTTGTGCATGACGGGGCGCTGATTTCATTAGGCGGATTCTCCGCCACCCAATGCCCCATGGCGGCAGTCCATGAGATCATCCGCAGGAGCGTCAGGGACCTCCACCTCGCAGCCTGCTCCAACGGTCAGGCTGTCGACGAACTGGTCGGCGGCGGGTGTGTGGCCCGGGTTGACATAGCCTACGGTGGGAACGGCCGGTTCGCTCCCACCTGCTTTCGTTTCAGAAGGTCTGCGGAGAACGGTGAAATCGCCGTCGAGGATTACTCAAACTATCAGATGACCCTACGGTTCATGGCCGGGGCCATGGGCGTTCCTTTTCTTCCGACTTATACCTCCCTCGGAACGGATATCGTCAGCAAGTGGGGATACAGCGAAGAAAACCGGCGGCAAGACCCGCGGCTGCCTCTGAGCAAGCTGGTTCTGATGGACAACCCCTTCAACCGGACAAAACAGGTGGATCGACTGGTGCTGGTTCCAGCATTGCAGCCGGATGTCACCATTCTTCATGCCCAGAAAGCCGACCGGTCCGGCAACGTTCAGTTGCTGGGCCTGCTCTTCTCCGATGTCGAGCAGGCCAAGGCCTCAAAAGAGGTCATCATCACCTGTGAACAGATTGTCGAGACCGAAGAGCTCAGGAAGAACCCGGACAAGAACCAGATCCTCAGTTTCCAGGTGAGTGCTGTGGTGGAGGTGCCATGGGGTGCCTACCCGTGTGCCTTGTATGGATACTATGATTACGATCCATGGTTCCTGCGCGATCTCTACCAAAAGGTGGCCAGGGATGACTCTCTATGGCAGGACTACCTCGACAAGTATGTCCTTGGAGTCAAGAATAGAGAGGAGTTTCTCGAACTCATAGGACCAGAGAGGCTCCAGGGCCTGCGGGCAGATGAGCAGGTCGGATACAATCCGAACCTGAATCGGAGGTGATCAATGCTTGATTACAGTCTTCAGGAGATGATGGCGATTACGGCGGCACGAGGAGTCAAGAACTCGGACATTATCCTGTGTGGAACAGGAATAGCCACGCTCGCCGCGATAGCCGCCAAGAAGATCACTGCACCGGAAGCATCCATATTCTTCGAGACAGGCGCGGTAGACGTTCAGTTCGGGCAGATGCCCCTGAGCCTTGCCGATCCTCGCGTTATGCACGGAGCGATTCGCCTGGCCGGGCTGGCTGAATCCTTCGGTATCATCCAGAATCGCACCACCGGCCGCAACATTCTGAGCATTCTCGGCGCCGCCCAGATTGACACGTATGGGAATCTCAACTCCACAGCCATAGGAGAGTTCAGGCGTCCGAAGGTTCGCTTCAGCGGCAGCGGCGGAGGCTGCGACATTGGAAGCCTGGCCGGCAGGTTTTGGATTTTCATGGAGCTGGGAACAAGAAAGTTTGTCGAAAAGGTCGACTATCTGACTACGCCCGGTTACCTGGACGGACCCGGAGCACGCGAAAAAGCCGGTCTGCCCGGGGGGGGACCTGAAAGAGTGATAACCAATAAGGCCACTTTCCGTTTCGATGCCGAAAGCAAGAAGATGTACCTTTTCAGCTATTATCCCGGCTTTACACCTGAAGCGATCCAACAGGAGGTCGGCTTTAAAGTTGATTTGAGCAGAGCGGTTGAAGAAAAGGCCCCAACCGAACATGAGCTCGATGTCCTTCGGACGCAGTGCGATCCTGACAGGATGGTCTTGAAGGGTTGAAAGAATGACAGGCTGATCGCTCCCATGCATCGGACAAAACGATTTTTGCAAATTGCTTCTGTGGTGCTGCTGGCTGCGGTTTTCTCTTTCGCTCCACCGGCCCTGGCGGCCCCGTTAGACCAGCTGACCGTATCCGGGGCGTTCCTGAACGCACAAGGCAAGCCGGTGAAGGACGTTGAAATAGAAGTCCTGGTCAATGGAAAGGCCATGAAGCCCATGGGCCGGGACGGGAAAATGGTATCCGGAAGCAAGGGCGCTTTTTCCGCACAGTTCCAGCTGCCGCCGGCAACCCTGCCTGATGCCGGGGTGGAGATCAAGGCCCACAAACCTTCCTGGGAGACTCTCGATCCCACTGCGATGAAAGTCGTCGTGGCCGGGCTGGATGAGCAGGGAAACCGTCTTTTTGAGACCTCCCGCACCTTCACCCTGAAACGGTCCGTCACTCCGGCCTTCTGGCTGGCCACCCTCATCCTCATAGGGGTGTACGTCATCATCAGCTTCGAATGGATGCACCGCACCCTGGCAGCCTTGCTCGCCGCAGCACTCATCCTGTTCATCACCTACTCCTTTGGCAGCTTTGACAGGGCCTTTTTCATCCTCTCCTTCGAAGACGCCATGGCGGCCATCGATCTCAACGTCATCTTTCTGCTGCTCGGGATGATGATCTTCGTCGGGGTGCTGAAAAGAACGGGGATCTTTCAGTTCCTTGCCTACAAGTCCTATGCCTGGGCCAGGGGAAATGTCTTGGTCCTCGCCTTCGTCCTCCAGTTCCTCACCGCCGTGATCTCCGCCTTCCTGGATAACGTCACCACCATGCTCCTGGTGATCCCGGTGACCATCGAGATCGCCCTCACCCTGAAGGTCCATCCCCTGGTCTTCCTGATCCCGCAGGCCTTTGCTTCAAACATTGGCGGGACCGCCACGCTCATCGGCGACCCGCCCAACATTCTCATCGGCTCCTATACGGGGCTGACCTTCGGCCAGTTTGTCTCGAACCTCATCCTCATCTGCTTCCTGTGTCAGCTCGTCTCCTCCTTTTACTACCTGTGGTGGCACAAGAGGGAATACCTGAAGGCCGATGTCAAAGACGTGGCGAGCACCGTCGCACAACTCCGGGAGGAATATCAGATCACAGACCGCAAACTGATGATTCAGGCCCTTGTTCTCCTGGGCTTCACCATCCTGCTGTTCACTCTGCACGGCTTCCTGCACATGAAGGTGTCCGTGGCGGCATTGATCGGGTCCTTCCTGCTCCTCGTTATCTCGAAGGTGGACATCGTCGAGATGCTGGAGAAGGAGGTCGAATGGCCTTCTCTGATGTTTTTCATCGGTCTTTTCGTGGTGGTTGCCGGAGCAGAAGCCACGGGCCTCATTCAGCAGATCGCCGATGCAGTGCTCACCGCCTCCTGTGGTAATCTCACCGTCGCCGTCATCATGATCCTCTGGGTCTCGGCCATTGCCTCCGCGTTCATCGATAACATCCCTTTCACCGCTACCATGCTGCCCATCGTGATGTTCCTGAGTGAGAGCTTCGGACTGCCGGGGGATAACGTGCTCTGGTGGTCGTTGTCTCTGGGTGCCTGCCTCGGCGGCAACGGCACCATGATCGGGGCCAGCGCCAATGTCGTCACGGTGGGTATGGCCGAAAAGGCGGGCTACAAAATCTCCTTCCTGGAATATATGAAGCTGTGCTGGTGGCCCATGACGATCACGGTCGCCATGAGCATGGTTTATCTGCTCATGGCGTTTTGATCGAAGAGGGTGCCCGCTTCCCAACTATCATGCGGCCCTGGCCACGGACGAGTCCTCAACTCATTAAATTCTTTGATTAGATT
>CAYTWB010000067.1:0-21260 GCA_964441945.1 uncultured Syntrophobacteraceae bacterium | reverse complement strand
AATACCCGTTGGCTTCTCTGTTCCGCTGGCCATATAAAAGGTGTCCGGTGGTGAAAGCGTTGATACAAGACCTGGAATTGAACACGCTCTTCAATGCCATGGCGCACGGAGATAAATTCTTGTTTGACGTGGCTCAGAGCGCGGTTCTCTCCGGCTTGAGCAATGATCCGGAGACTATACGGTATCGTCAGGATATTCTTAGTATCTTAGTTCCAAACTTCGTGCTTTTTCTGGCAGAAAATTTATAAGAACGTGATAACCTTGCGAATTGAAGAACCTTTAGTGAGAAAAGCTTCATAGTTGTTAGAACGAAGTGAACTTTTCTGCTCATTATGAGGTACATTTATCCATGTTAGTCTTTTTTTGGTTCCGGCTTTGCCGGGTTAGGAAGATCGATATGCCCCGGAATGATCTCGTTGGCGGAACCGGCTATTCCGATCAAAGGCCGGTCAAGCTCGGCCTGAGTGTAGCCCATGGCCTTGAAGAGTGAGCGGTGAGGGGCTTTTTCAACCCCTTTCTTCATGAGGTCGCTTCGCATCATGCACTTCTCCTCTCGATTGATGTTCAGAAAAAAAAGCTCCTCCGGATTTGCTACCGGAGGAGCTCGAAAGAAACTATCTCTTATTACCACTCCTACCGGAAGCATTCGCCTCAGTAAGAGTCATCAACCTTTTCAGGTGGTTTCGGTGGACTCCATCACCATGCTACAATACTATTGATGGTACTCTACCAGACCTCAGCTCTCGAATCAACCCTTGCACACTGCGAAGTGGCGAAGTGAATCGAGGTTGACAAAACCTCCACCAAACATATAAATACCGAATCTTGGTGATGGGGTCCACCATGAAGCGCCATGAGGGCTGATGACTCCTGCCGGGAATACGGGGGGAGGTTTTGTATGCCTGCATATCCATCACCTTTAGGGGCGCTTAGACCGTCGCTATGTCATTCCTGTTCCGGAATCCACCACGAACCCTTTCCATTTTACGGCCTGCTCACTTCATTGAGATATTCGTTCTTGCCGCCGGGAAAGAAGGCAAAGATGAAATCGAGCCCCAGCTAATCGCCGGGAGCGAGAAACGGAATACGATAAGGGAAGCCATAGAATCGGTCCAATTCGAAGCCGATCCGACCCGCCACATCGTGGCCATGGTGCAGGCTTTTAGAGGTGGAGCGAGTCTCGGGCTGCTGTGGGGGCCGCGCCGGCCTGCGTGCTTCCCTTTCTCTTGTCAAAAGGAAAAGCAAGACCATGCAAACCGTTCTGCTCTTAGGGCTCGTGAGCCTTTTCACCGACATCAGCAGTGAAATGGTTTATCCACTCCTATCCCTATATCTTACTACTACTCTGGGGGCGACCCCCGCCATTGTGGGTATTATCGAAGGCATCGCCGAAAGCCTGGCCAGCCTGCTCAAGACCTACTCGGGATACATCTCCGACAAAACCCAAAAGCGAAAGCCCCTTGCTCTGCTTGGCTACGGTTCCGCCGGCATCGGCAAGTTGTTCCTCTACTTTTCCACTTCCTGGGGATGGGTCCTTGCCGGGCGCGTGATCGATAGATTCGGCAAAGGCGTTAGAACCGCTCCCCGTGACGCATTGATTGCTGAGGCCTCGCAGGCTGGCCAACTGGGCCATTCCTTCGGCTTGCACCGGGCCCTTGATACGCTTGGCGCGGTAATCGGAATCGCGATTGCCTACTTTCTGTTTACGCGAACCGAAGGACAGTATCTCAAGATCTTTCTGATCTCGTTGATACCCGGCATGATCGGCTTTGGCCTGCTATTTCTGGTGAAGGAAAAGAAAGCCGTCAGTACCGGGGCAAAACCTCATCCGCTAAAGGGCTGGAGAACCCTTGATCCAAAGCTCAAAGCGTTCTTCCTCGTGGTTTTCCTCTTCACACTGGGCAATTCGTCCAATCAGTTCCTGCTGTTACGGGCAAAGCAGCTTGGCTTTGAAGCCTCCGATGTGATCCTTGCCTACCTGGTTTTCAACCTGGTCTATGCAGCCAGTGCCTATCCTGCTGGAAAACTCTCCGACCTGATCGGAAGGCGAACCCTCCTTGTATCCGGCTATTTGTCTTACGGTCTGGTCTATCTTGGCTTTTCCCTTGCGACGGATGCCTTTCATGTCTGGACACTCTTTGCCTTCTACGGACTCTACAGCGGGCTGACGGAGGGGGTCGAAAAGGCATTGGTTTCAGAACTGTGTTCCGGAGAGAGCCGGGCAACCATGCTCGGCATTCATGCCTCGCTGGTAGGGATTGGCCTGCTCCCGGCCTCGATCATCGGAGGCTTGCTCTGGGACTTCCTGGGACCGACAGCCCCCTTCTATTTTGGGGGAGGTTTGGGCGTTGCGGCGGCCCTGGGAATGTATTGGGTTGTCCCGAAGCCGGCACCCCCGGTTTGTGGACTCCCTCATCCATGAGCGCTTGCGGGCTGGACCAGGGTATTCTGCTCCCACATCCAGCCCATCAGATCCGGCATGGCGAAAAATCAGGGTGACCTTTTCAAGCCGAGATGATCCTGATGGGCCCGACTGGGATAAATTCGGCCAATTAGCCGTGAACAGGGTTCGGATTCTGCGTATTTCGGCGCTAAAGGGCCATCCCGTGGCGTTTCAGCCCTCACCGGGGGCCAAGCGGGCATATCCATCCTTGAGTCTCCGCGAACCTTCGAGTATACAGCCGCCCTTGTGAAATAAAGCTCGTATCCATGTGACCGGCGATGTCCCGATGGTTCTTCAGCGAACAACGGGGCGTTGCCACTGGCTGAAGCGAAAGTGGAAGTGAACAAATGGTTTGGAGGTTATCGATGAATCAAAAGGTTGGTTCCTTGATCAGAAACGTGTCGAGCCTTAAGGCCGACGAGATCAGGAAGGTGGCAGAGGACCCGTTCCAGTGGTGGGGTCCGTCCCCGGAACAGGCGAGAAAGACGATGGTCGCCAAGTCCAAGGGTTTGACCGACAAGCGGACTACGATCAAGGATGCGGTACAAAAGTACATCAAAGACGGCTCGAATATCGGTATCGGGGGTTTTGTCAACACCCGGCCGCCCGTAGCCATAATCCATGAAATCATTCGCAAGGGAGCCAAGGACCTGACGCTCTCTTTCCAATCCAATTCCATATGTCCGGAGATGCTTGCCGGAGCGATGCTCGCTTACCCCGATCATCTCTCCATCAAGAGGGTGGAGCTGGCATGGTGGGGCTATGAGGTGATCGGCATTGCTCCTCTATTGAGACATCTGTGTGCCAACGGCATGATCAAGATGGACGACTACACCAACTATGGCATGACGGCACGGTTCAAAGCGGCAGCCATGGGGCTCGAATTCATCCCGGTGAGGGACCATGGCGGTTCGGACATGGAACTGGTGAACCGTGGCTGTATGGTGCAGAGCCCGTTCACCGGCAAGAATGCCTACCTGGTGCCTGCATGCTATCCCGATGTGGGCATACTGAACGTTACGGCTGCAGATATGTACGGCAACTGCCGCATTTTCGGGGCCCATTGCACCTGTCCGGAAATTGCCATGGCCGCCTGCCACACGATCGCGACGGCCGAGCAGATCATCCCTAATGAAAACATCCGCACTTATCCCAATCTCACCGAGATCCCCTATACAGCGGTGGATGCAGTCATCGAACAGCGTTTTGCAAGCTATCCTGGGGCCTGCTACGGGTTCTACTGGTTCGATATGGAACATATCCTCATGTTCCGCAGTGTATCCGAGGAATTCAGAAAGACCGGGAATAAAGACGTCCTCAAGAGATACTATGATGACTACATTTTCGGTTGCGAAACCTACGATGATTTTCTCGGCAAGATTCCATACAAAACATTCAAAAAGATCAAGGACATGGACGGCGGTCAACCGGTCATTCTGTCCTGACCATCCCCATGTTGAAAAGCATACAGGAGGTAGCAGTAATGCCAGATTATACTCCGTTTGAAATGATTGCCTACACGGGTTCCCGCGTCCTGCAGGACAACACCATTGTGTTTGTGGGCACCGGATTGCCGATCATCGCTTCCATCCACGCCCAGCTGACTCATGCTCCCGGTCTCGGGATCATCTTTGAAGCGGGGCCGCTGACACCGGTCCTCGAAATGGGCATGCCGCTGTCGGTGGGTGATACGCGAGCCTGCCGTAAAGCATGTTTTCTAAAGGGATTGGCCGCCGTTTTTGAGTTGACTCAGCGGGGGCACGCCGATTTTGCGTTCATCGGTGGAGCGCAGATCGACATGTACGGCAATGTGAATTCCACCTTTGAAGGGGGTACCTATACCCAGGCCGCCACCCGTTTTCCCGGAAGCGGCGGCGCGGGGGCCATGGCTGCGAACTGCGAGAAGTCGATCATCATCATGGCGTTGGAACCGAGGCGTTTTGTCAATAACGTCGACTTTCTGACCAGCATCGGCTACGGGGACGGCTCTCCCAACTTCAGGGAAGATTCGGGGGTGATGGGTTCCGGCCCGTACCGGGTCATTACCAACCAGGCACTCTTCGGGTTCGACGACGAAACCCACCGAATGGTGCTCCTTGAAACGGCACCGGGAACGACCGCCGAGGATGTCCAGAAGAAGGTCAGTTTTGAACTGCTCATTTCCCCCGACCTGAAGGAAATGAAGGAACCGAGTGACAAGGACCTGAAGCTTCTGAGGGAGGAATGCGATCCGGACGGTTTCTTCCTGGCCAGAAAACTGAAATAATTGATGCGACGGGAGCTTCATATTGAAATTACATGATTTTTTCCTGTTTGACTTTTGCTTTGCTTTGAGATAGGGTTTTTGTGATTTTTTGTGCAATCTGAAATTGCACGGCTGAAAAACTCGTTCCATACATAGCTATACGAAGCAAATAGAGCCAAGAAGGCTGAAGGGGTGTTCATCCACCCCGGCCTCCTTGGCTTTTTTTTTGCGCCGGCTCGAACGGCGGCGCGGTGCGGAGCACAAGGGGGGAAGGACTTGGCCGCTGCCCGTTGATTTGCGGTCAGCGGGCTATTGGAGCGAGAAGGGAGGTGAGATTGAAAAGCGGCGGCAAACGCTCGCCGAGCTGTTTTCAAGATTCAAGACATGGAGCTGGGAACCGGGACCACATGGAACCGTGCCGAAAGGATCATATTAGCTGAGGAGAAGAGAAGGCCATGCAGTGTTGTGAGAGTGGGTGCACAGATGCTCAATTGGTTGAAGGGCTGGCGAAGATCATCGAACCGTATCGCGGGCAGCCTTCAGGCCTGATCCAGGTATTGGCCAAGGCACAGGAGCACATCGGATACCTGCCGAAGTGGGCCCAGGTGCAGGTGGCGGACGGGTTGGGCGTATCGCTCCAGGATGTCTATGGGGTAACGACTTTCTATGCATTCTTTTCCCTGATTCCGCGCGGGCGGCACAAGATCAGCGTCTGCGCCGGAACGGCCTGCTACGTGAAGGGTACCAAGGCCGTGCTGAAAGCCATCCGGGAGAACCTCGACATCAAACCGGGACAGACCACACCCGACAGCCGCTTCACGATGGAGATCGTCCGCTGTATCGGGGCCTGCGGCCTGGCGCCGGCCATGATTGTCGACGGCAAGGATGTCCACGGACGCCTGGAATTCGATCAGGTTTCTGAGATCATTGGACAATATCCATAGATATCCAGCGCATCCTGAAGCGACGTTCCATATGCTTTCCTGCTTGATTTGGAGACTGGAGCTCGGGAGAGGAGGAGAAATAGAATGAAGTCGTTGGAGGAACTCGCAAGAATTAGAACCAGCATGCAGGAAGTCCTCAAGATCCGCGAAGGGAAGCCTTCGGCTACGGAGAAAGCCCACGTCATGATGTGCGGCGGTCAGGGATGCATCTCCTCGAAATGCGGGGAGGTCGTGGAGGCCATGAAAGAAGCCCTGGCAAAACACGGTATTGCAGACGCCGTAAAGATAGTCCTGACCGGTTGTATGGGGCCGTGCGATATGGGGCCGGTGGCGATCGTCTACCCCGATGCCACCTTCTACCGGAGACTGCGGCCGAAGGACGCCGAAGCCATCGTGGAAGAGCACATATTGAACGGGACTCCCGTAGCGCGCCTGCTGTACCGGGCGCCGGGGGCCAAGGAACCCACTCCCTCCGTGTTTGATATCGACCTGTTCAAGAAGCAGCTCAAGATTGTTCTTCGCAACACCTTTTATATCGATCCAATGTCCATCGAGGATTACATCGCGCGAGACGGCTACGTGGCGTTGGGAAAGGCCCTCACGCAAATGACGCCGGAAGCCGTCGTCGAGGAAGTGAAAAGGGCGGGCATCCGCGGGCGCGGAGGTGCCGGCTTTTCTACCGGCATGAAGTGGGGGTTTTCCGCCGCCGCCAAGGGCGTTCCCAAATACGTCGTGTGCAACGGCGATGAGGGAGACCCCGGTGCTTTCATGGACCGGTCCGTGCTCGAAGGAGACCCCCACAGCGTCATCGAAGGGATGGCCATCTGCGGCTATGCCATCGGGGCCAGCCAGGGCTTTGTCTACGTTCGTGCGGAATATCCCCTTGCCATTGAAAGGCTTTCCAACGCCATCAAGAAAGCCCGCGAAAATGAGTTGCTCGGCAAAAACATCTTCGGCACCGGCTTTGATTTCAACATCGAGATCCGTATCGGCGCGGGTGCTTTTGTCTGTGGCGAGGAAACCGCCCTTCTGACTTCGATCGAGGGGCGGCGCGGCGAACCCCGTCCGAGGCCTCCTTTCCCCGCCGTTTCCGGGGTCTTCGGGAAGCCCACCGTTATCAACAACGTTGAAACCCTGGCGAGCATTTCTCCCATCATTTTAAAAGGCTCCGAATGGTATGCCTCCATCGGCACGGAAAAGAGCAAGGGCACCAAGGTCTTCGCCCTGGCCGGGCGCATCAACAACACGGGCATCGTGGAAGTCCCGATGGGGGTGACGCTTCGCGAGATTGTCTATGAGATCGGCGGCGGCATTCCCAGGAAAAAAGAGTTCAAGGCCGTGCAGACCGGTGGGCCTTCAGGCGGCTGCATCCCGGCGGCCCATCTGGATACTCCGATCGATTACGACTCCCTCGGTGCTCTCGGGGCGATCATGGGTTCGGGCGGCATGATTGTCATGGATGAGGACACCTGCATGGTGGATATCGCCAAGTTCTTCCTGGACTTCTGCGTGGATGAATCCTGTGGAAAATGTTCGCCCTGCCGGATCGGCGTCAAGAGAATGCATGAGATCCTGGACCGCATTAGTGTGGGCAAAGGCAAAGAGGGTGATATCGAGCTCCTTCAGGAGCTTGCCACCACCATCAAGAGCACGGCCTTGTGCGGCCTCGGCCAGACGGCCCCAAACCCGGTTCTCAGTACCATCCGCTACTTCAGGGATGAGTACGAGAAGCACATCAAGGACCACGTATGCGTGGCCGGGGTTTGCGAGTTTGAAAACGGAGGATGATGGTTCGGGGGGAGACAGGAGAGTCTGAAGATTGAGAAGATTACCTGGAGATCCGGAAGCTGGGCTTATTTCATGAAGGATGTTGGAGGAAAAGGCAAATGACGACCTTAATGATCGATAATATAAAGGTTGCGGTGGAAGAGGGAGCCACGATTCTCGATGCCGCCAAACAGGTAGGGGTGAACATCCCTACGCTTTGCTATTTGAAGGATATCAATGTCATCGGGGCATGCCGCATCTGTATGGTGGATGTTCAGGGGGCGAGGACTTTCATGGCGGCCTGCGTCACCCCGGTTACCGAAGGCATGGTGGTGCGCACCAACACCCCGGCCGTCATCAAAGCGCGCAAGACCATTCTCGAATTGATTCTTTCCGACCACCCCATGGAGTGTCTGACCTGTATCCGCAACCAGAACTGTGAACTACAGAAGTTGGCGGAGGAATTCGGGATCCAGGAAATCCGCTTCGAGGGAGCCAAGACCGAGTACGGCCTTGACGATTCAAGCCCCGGCATTGTGCGCGATCCCCGAAAATGCGTTCTGTGCCGGCGCTGTATTTCGGTTTGTTCCAATATTCAAACAGTGAAGGCGCTGACCGCCGAGGAGCGGGGTTTCAACACACTCATCGCCCCGGCCTTCAACGAGCGGCTGGCCAATATGGAGTGCGTCCAGTGCGGTCAGTGTGCGCTGGTCTGCCCAACAGGCGCTATTTATGAAGTGGACGACACCCAGAAGGTGTGGGCGGCCCTGGCCGACCCGAAGAAGCACGTTGTGGTCCAGACGGCGCCGGCCACCAGGGTGCAGGTGGGGGAAACCATCGGGGCAGACCCCGGCAGCATCGTCACCGGCCAGATGGTGGCCGGGCTTCGGCGCCTGGGCTTTCACAAGGTGTTCGACACAGACTTCACGGCCGACCTCACGATCATCGAGGAAGGCAACGAATTGCTGCATCGGGTCAAGAACGGCGGCACCCTGCCCATGATCACCTCCTGCAGTCCGGGATGGATCAAGTTTGCTGAGCATTTCTACCCGGACCTGCTGCCTCATCTTTCCAGCTGCAAGTCTCCGCAGCAGATGTTCGGGGCCCTGGCCAAGACCTATTACGCGGAAAAGGCCGGAATCAAGCCGGAGGATGTTTTCGTGGTGTCCATCATGCCCTGCACGGCCAAGAAATTTGAATGTCAACGGCCGGAAATGAACAGCAGCGGCTATCAAGACGTGGATGTGGTGCTCACCTCGCGGGAGCTCGGCCGCATGTTCAAGCAGGCCGGTCTCAATATGGCAAACCTGCCGGTGGAGGAATACGACGCGCCGCTCGGCATCTCCACGGGTGCCGGGGAGATCTTTGGTGCTTCGGGCGGGGTCATGGAGGCGGCGCTCAGGACCGTCTATGAAGTCGTTACCGGCCAGACCCTCGAAAGCATCGATTTTACCGACTGTCGTGGTCTTACCGGTGTGAAGGAATCCACCGTGCAGGTTGGGGAGCTCCCGGTGAAGATCGCCATCACCAATGGCCTCGGCAATGCCCGGAAAGTCCTCGACAAGGTTCGCGCGGGTGAAGCCGACTACCACTTCATTGAAATCATGTGCTGCCCGGGCGGGTGCATCGGTGGAGGAGGGTCTCCAATCCCGACGAACACCGACATTCGCCTGAAGCGAATCGACGCCACCTACACTGAAGACAAGGGAATGACGCTTCGCAAGTCTCACGAAAACCCGGCGGTCAATGAGCTCTACACCGAGTTTCTCAAAGAGCCCCTGGGCCACAAGTCCCACGAACTGCTCCATACGCACTACACGGCAAGGCACCTGTATAAAGAGTAGGCGCTGCAGGGGGTGTCTCTCAGGGGGCGCTCCCTCCATATGGAGCCAAACCGTTACCCACGGCCTCTACCTTTTGTGGCCGTCTGAAAATTAGCTCTCGGTACTCCCAACGTCATGCCGGTGAAAACCGGCATCCAGGAATTATGCGGCCTTCTGGATACCGGCTTTCGCCGGTACGACGTATGCGGGTGTTTCTCAGACGGCCTCGTATTCGGGGCCGGGCAAGACTCCTGTTGGGACCCGGATGTCCGGATTCCTGCCGGAGGATATGAATCGAAAAGCACCAACAAACCATGACGGGGGACAGGCGATTCGGAATGCCCAGGCACGTGCCGGTATTCCGTCTCCTGTCTCCTGTCTTCGCACTTAGAGGGAGAGGACACGATGGCCTCGGAAAATGGAGTATCGTGGTTGGATGAAACGAAAATATTCTCGGCGATGTCCCGCAGCCGGGAAACAGATGCCTCCCTGGTCCGGGAGGTCCTGGCTAAGGCCCTCCTGCTCAAAGGGCTTTCGGCAAGCGATGTCATAGTGCTTTCGAGCATTCGGACTCCGGACCTGACCGAAGAACTGTTCGAGACGGCGCGCAAGGTCAAAGAAGAGATCTACGGGAATCGCCTGGTACTGTTCGCCCCTCTTTATGTCTCCAATCTCTGCCGCAACGAATGTCTCTATTGCGCATTCCGTTTGAGCAACAAGGAGGTCAAGCGTCGAGCATTGAATCAGGAGGAAATTGCCCAGGAGACCCGCATTCTGATCAAAGAAGGCCACAAACGCCTCCTCGTGGTTGCCGGTGAAGCCTACCCACAGGAGGGGCTGAAATACGTTATCAAGACCATCGAAACCATCTACGGCATCAAGGAAGGCCAGGGAGAAATTCGGCGAGTGAATGCCAACATCGCTCCCCTTTCGCTGCCGGAGTTCAAGGAACTGAAGAGTGCAGGGATCGGGACCTACCAGCTCTTTCAAGAGACCTATCACCGTGAAACCTATCGTGCCGTTCATGTCGGCGGCGTGAAGACCGATTTCAACTGGCGGGTCACGGCCATGGACCGGGCGATGGAAGCCGGTATCGATGATGTCGGGGTGGGGATTCTTTTTGGTCTCCATGACTGGCGTTTCGAAATCCTTGCGCTTCTGCAGCATATTGAACACCTGGAGGAGCAATTCGGCGTCGGCTGTCACACCATCAGCGTGCCGCGGATTGAGCCGGCTGTCGGGTCGGAGCTCGCTTCCAACCCGCCGTTTCCCGTGACCGATGAAGACTTCAAAAAAATCGTGGCTGTGCTGCGTCTGGCCGTCCCGTATACCGGTATCATCATGTCCACACGGGAAACTCCCAACATCCGCCGTGAAACCTTCGCCCTGGGGGTATCGCAGATATCCGCCGGGAGCCGCACCAATCCGGGGGGATATTCCGAGGATCGTGATGAACTCGCCAGTCAGTTCCAGCTGGGCGATCACCGGCCTCTGTCCGTGGTGATCAAGGACATCTCCGAGCTGGGCTATATTCCGTCTTTTTGCACGGCCTGCTACCGCCTTGGAAGGACCGGGCAGGATTTCATGGACCTGGCAAAACCGGGGCTCATCAAGGAGAAGTGCGCTCCCAACGCCCTGTCGACGTTTATGGAATATCTCCTGGATTACGCTCCGGAAGACACCCGGCTCGCAGGTGAGAAGGCGGTGCAAAGAGAACTGGACAAAATGGATCCGGAGACACGCAACGTTTCCAGGCACCTGCTGGCGGGCGTCCTCTCCGGTAAGCGGGATGTCTATTGTTGATGCGAGTGGAAAAGGATCTTCTGGGGGAACTGGAAGTTCCAGCCGACGCCTGCTACGGCATTCATACCAGGCGGGCGATGGAGAACTTCAGGCTTTCGGGCCGAGGCCTTCATCCGGAACTTGTTAGCGCTTTGGCAAAGGTCAAGAAGGCCTGTGCCCGGACCAACCGGGAACTCGGGTTTTTGCCCGACGCGGTCGGCAAGGCGGTCATCAGCGCATGCGATGAGATAATCGAAGGGCGGTGGCGCGACCACATCCTCGTGGATGCCCTCCAGGGCGGCGCGGGCACTTCAGCCAACATGAACCTGAATGAAGTGATCGCCAACCGCGCCGAGGAGCTTCTTGGAGGGCAAAGGGGCCGGTATGAAACGGTTCATCCTGTGCTCCACGTGAACCTGCATCAATCGACCAACGATGTCTTCCCGACGGCGGTCAAGGTCGCCGCCATCAATCTTTTCAAGGAGCTCGAAAAGGCCATAGCCAGCCTGCAGGGGGCTTTCCAGGCCAGGGAGCGGGAATTCTCGGAAGTGGTCAAAATGGGCCGCACCCAACTCCAGGATGCCACCCCCATGACCCTCGGAGCGGAGTTCTCCGCCTGGGCCGAGGCCCTGGCACGGGACCGGTGGCGCGTCTTCAAGTGCGAGGAACGGCTGCGGGTGGTAAATCTCGGCGGGACAGCCATCGGCACTGGGGTTACCGCCCCGAGAAAGTACATCTTCCTGGTGGTGGAACGCCTGCGGGAGGAGACCGGGCTTGGGCTGGCCAGGGCGGAAAACCTGGTGGATGCGACACAAAACGCCGATCCGTTTGTGGAAGTATCGGGCATTCTCAAGGCCCATGCCATGAATCTTTTCAAGATCTCTTCGGATCTGAGGCTCCTTGCTTCCGGTCCGAAGACCGGCCTGGGTGAGCTCCTTCTCCCCGAAGTGCAGGCCGGATCGAGCATCATGCCGGGGAAGGTCAATCCGGTCATCTGTGAGGCGGTGGGGCAGGTGGCCATCGTGGTTATGGCCAACGATCTGGCCCTCACCCAGGCAGCCCAGTCCGGCCAGCTGGAACTGAACGCCTTTATGCCGCTCATCGCTCAGGCCCTCCTCGAAAGTCTTTCCCTGCTCACCTCGGCCAACGTTATGTTCCGGGATCGATGCATCCAGGGCATTCGAGTCAACCGGGAGGTCTGCACCGAACAGGTGAACCGCTCCTGGGCGACCGTGACCGCCCTTTTGCCGGCACTTGGATATGAGAAAGCCACGGAAGTGGCCCGTGAGGTAAAGGCCACCGGAAAAAGCGTTTCTGAAGTGGTGCTGGAGCTGGGATTGCTCGACAAGGAAACACTCGATTACCTGCTTTCGGCCGAGGCGATGACCTCCCTGGGATTCAGCGGAAAGGGAGGGAGAAATTGATGGAACAGAACCGCAACATAAGTCGAGTTAGCGCCCTTTGGGCGAACGTGAACACAACAATTCAAACACGAAGACACGAAGGACACGAAGAAATGATTCCAACATGGTCTCTACAAGTTCCTTCGTGCTCTTCGTGCCTTCGTGTTTAGAAATGGGAATTCCCATACAATTGAGACAGGAAACCGCTCCGTGCTGACCACGCCCAAGGGCCTTAGGCTTCACATTGGAATATACGGCCGTCGCAATGCCGGGAAATCTTCGCTGCTGAACGCACTGGTCGGGCAACAGGCTGCTATCGTATCGCATATTCCAGGGACTACCACGGACCCGGTGGAGAAGACCCTGGAGTTTCTTCCCATCGGTCCGGTGGTCTTCATCGACACGGCCGGTATCGACGACACAGGGGCTTTGGGTGAGCTCCGTACCGAACGCACCATGAAGGCCTTCGACCGTACCGACGTGGCCATTATCGTGACCGAGACCGACCGCTGGGGGGAGTACGAAGAGAAGATCACCGGAATCCTGACCGATCGGAAGACCCCTTTCTTTGCCGCCTTGAACAAGGCCGACCTGTCGCCACCTCCGCAGGAGATTAAGGAACGTCTCAAGAAAGACAACATCTCTCATGTGACCGTGTCGGCGGCAACCGGTGAGGGACTGGATGAAGTGCGGGCACAAATCGTTCGACTTACCCCCGAAGATTGGTTTGCCGAACCGCGATTGCTGGGGGACCTGCTGCCGGCGGGAGAACTGGCCGTGTTCGTTGTGCCGATTGATCTGGGGGCCCCCAAGGGACGGATCATCCTGCCGCAAATCATGGCCATCCGGGATATCCTCGACAACGATTCCTACTGCATGATGGTGAAAGAGCGCGAACTGCGAGATGCCCTCGAACGGCTCAACCGCAAGCCACGCATCGTGGTCTGTGATTCGCAGGCTGTCTTGAAGACCGTCGGGGATACCCCCCGCGATGTGCCGGTAACCACCTTCTCCATCCTTATGGCCAGGTTCAAGGGTGATATCGAAATCCTGGCGCGAGGGACCGCGGCAATCGAAACACTGCGGCCGGGCGACCGGGTGCTCATTTCCGAAGCCTGCTCCCATCACCCTCTGGCTGATGATATCGGGCGGATCAAAATTCCGCGATGGCTGAGACAATATGCCGGGGGCAAAATCGAGATCGACATCGCAGCAGGGCCCGAGTTTCCTGGAAATATCAAAGAATACCAGCTCATTATCCACTGCGGAGCGTGTGTGCTGAACCGCAAGAACATGCTCTCGCGGATCTATCGCGCCGGCCAATACGGGGTGCCGATTACCAACTACGGATTGGCCATCGCCTTTGTGCAGGGGGTCCTCTCACGAGTCCTTGAACCGTTTCCGGCTGCGAAAAGTGCCTTCGAGGAAGCGGCCCGGCGGCTGGAAAACTGAAGGTGGCAAGAGGTGGCGAGAGGGTTGATCCTGTCATGCTGACAAGAGACGAGATTATTGATCTGCTGAGCACAAAAGATGAGACCATCGTTAAAGCACTTCTCCGACGTGCGGACCAGGTGAGAAAGGAGCATGTGGGAGAAGCCGTCCATTTGAGAGGTTTAGTCGAATTCTCCAATCACTGCCGGAGGGATTGCCTGTATTGCGGCCTGCGCAGGAGCAACAGGAAGCTGGTTCGCTATCGCATGTCCATCCCCGAGATCTTTGCACAAGTGATCGAAGCAAGGGAGCTCGGGTTTCGTACCGTCGTTCTCCAGTCCGGAGAAGATCCGCACTACACCGCCGACGAACTCGGTTCACTCGTACAGAGAATCAAAACGGAGCTGGGTCTTGCGGTGACCCTCTCTATCGGTGAACGACCCTACGGTGACTATAGAACCTTGAGGGATGCCGGGGCGGATCGCTATCTGCTGCGATTCGAAACCTCAGACCCGCTCCTTTTCAAAACCTTGAAGCCCGATTCCGATTACGGGGATCGCTTCCGGTGCCTCGGGTGGCTGAAGGAGCTGGGTTATCAGGTCGGTTCGGGAAATATGGTGGGATTGCCCGGCCAGACGTGGGGGAGCCTGGCCGACGATATCCTTGAGTTCAAGGATATGGACCTCGATATGATCGGGCTGGGTCCCTATATCGCTCATCCGGACACCCCTTTGCGGGGGAAGCCCAACGGCACCATCGACCTGGTGCTGCGGGTGACGGCACTCACCAGAATCATCACAAAGACCGTCCACATGCCGGCGACCACGGCAACGGGCACCATCGATCCCGAGGGCCGGCAAAAGGCCTTGCAGTGTGGGGCTAACGTCCTGATGCCCAATCTGACGCCCTTGAAGTATCGCGAACTCTATACGATCTACCCGGACAAGATCTGCATCGGTGAAGAACCAAAGATGTGCCGTTTCTGTGTGGAGGGCATGGTCGCGTCTCTTGGCAGAACCGTGGCAAGGGATGAAGGCCACAGCCTGAAGAGACGTCCCGGCTGAGAGATGCTTTCGGGTCTGCCGCAGGCTCTCCCCTTCGCCGGTGTGGGTTTTGGAAACGAGGTCGAAGTGCTGGAAGGTTAAGCTGTTCAGTCAAATCCACTCGCAAAGGAGGTGAAAACAAGGTCCAAAAGCCACGAAGGCTTTTCACACAAAGGGGTTGAATCCGCTCGTGGTCTCTGTTCAGTACCACGCCACGGAATAGAGTGACCATAACCCTGGCCGTCATTTCGGCATGCTTCCGGCACGAACCTTCCGGTATGACGAATGGGAATTCGGTCACTCATTTGTGTGGAACTGTACTGAGCGAGCCCACCCCGAACACGCCTTTTTCTATCGATTTTTCCATGTGGACAAATACTTACCCGGGCGGCTTTTCCCGTTGTGGCGAGCGGGAGCGTGCCCAAGGAACGCTGAATTTCATGCCCTGAAAGGAGTTGAAGTACGATGAAGTGTTGCTGGATTATCCTGACCCTCAGTATTCTGATTCTATTCGCATCCCCATGTCCGGCTCAGGAGGCAAGCCCTCCTGCAAGCGGGGACCAGAAGGCAACGGACTATGGGAGTGCTGCACAGCTTGACGAGATCGTCGTCACCGCATCCAAACTGCCGCAAACCGCGGGAAACGTCACTCAAAAGGTGGACATCATCTCCGAGAAAAAGCTCGACGAGATCGTTCTTGAAAATCGCAACCTCGCCGAGGCCCTGCAATACGAACCGGGGATCTTCATCAACGTCCTCTCCCGAAAGGACGCCAACTGGGGTTCCTACGGCGGGCTTGGCACCAAGTACAACACCTATCTCCTGGACGGGCTCCCCATTGACTCCTTTGTAGATCCGGCGGCCCTCGATCCGTGGGCGCTGGCAAGGATCGAGACCCAGAAAGGTCCGGCGTCGGTCCTCTATCCGAACTACCTTTCCCAGGATTTTGCCGGGAATCAGAGTCCCCTGGCGGGAACCACCAACTTCATATTAAAGGAAAGAACTGAAGACCCCCAGACCCGCGCATCGCTTGACTACGGCTCCTACAATACGGTAACCGGTCACGGCGTCGGCCGGTACCGGGTCGGCAACCTTCATTTTTATGTCGGCGGCTTCGGCGAAATGTCCGATTACACCCAGTTTGGTACCGAGGGGTCCTGGCTGCAGACCGTTCAAAAGCCAGCCTACAATCAAGAAAAAGTCTACGGCAGGGCGACCTACTACTTTGGTGGCGCAGAGAACCACAAGCTTTCCATTTTTGCCAACCAGATGTGGCACGACGGCGACATGGGACGTCCCAATCGGCCGTACGACTACGCATACTCGATTGCAAACGCCAATTACACCAATGAAATCAACAATAATCTGACCCTTCAAGTCAAGGGGGGATACCGCAACTATGATCGGAGTTGGGGTGAGGATAATTATCCCGCCAGCCTTTCCTCGCAATCCAATAACGGGGTGGAACAGAATATTGTGCCGCTCGATGCTTCCCTTTCCATCAAACACTTTGGAAACAACCTCTTGACCATTGGGAGCGATTTTCAGTACGGGACCTATCAGACGTACTCGACGCCGGTTGGCGGCAACCGGTCCATCGGGAACGACGCGAACGCTTACCAGTCCGGAATATACCTGCAGGAAGAATACTACTGGGAGAGCTGGATCTTTCGCGCCGGCGGCCGCTACAACATGTCGTGGCAGAACTACAGCCTCATTGGCGGCAGTACCCCGGGGGTGAGCAGTAAATCATGGGACAAACCGATCTGGAGTGCCGGTTTGCGCTACAACTTCACTGAAGACCTGTCAGCCTACGGCAATGCCGGCTCCAGTTTTGTGGTGCCCGGGATCAAAGCCGTCGGCGGCACCTTGAGCCCGCAAGATTTTGGGGTACCCGGAAAGAACGGCCAGATCGCCAACCCGAATCTATCGCCGGAAACGGGCCTCGGGTCTGACCTGGGAATCGACTACCAGCTGTTCAAAAACGTAAAACTGGGGGTTCGGGGCTTTGCCAATTTCCTGGATAATGCCATCGTTACGAATGAGGTCAGTGTCAATCCCTCCCAGTCCATGGATGTCAATGCCGGCGGGGCAACGTCTTACGGCGTCGAGTTTGAGATCAAGCACCGGCTGCTCCCCTGGCTCCAGTGGTTTGGGAACTATACCTACACCCACGCGCGACTTTCAAACAGCAACAAACCGGACAGCGATGATGTCGAGATTCCCTTTGTGCCGGCACAAATGGGAAATGTCGGGGTGATCGTCGAGTTCCCCAAGAACTTCACGGGATCCCTTTATGTGCATATTGCCGGCACCATTTACGACAGCGACTCGAGGAGCACCCGGGTGAAATTCGATCCCTATGAGGTCTTGAACATGAAGTTGACCAAGGTGCTGACTCAGACCGACAAACACTATCTGGATCTGCACCTGGATCTGTACAACCTCACCAACAATAGATATAAGATGCCCTGGGCATTCGAGAATGCCGGCTTTTCCGCAGCCGGCGGTATGGAGTTTCGATTCTAGCCGGTCATCTATGAGAAGATTTCTGTCTGGTCTGCTACTGGTTATCCTTTTCGGGTATGCGGGAGCCTTGCCGGCCCCGCACGCCCGGGCCCAGGAACCATCCGGCGCCGCCATCACCTTGAAGGACTTCCGCGGCAAGGTGCTTTCACTCCGGCAACCCCCCTCCCGGATCGTCTGCCTCATCGAAAGTGCGCTCAGCGGCCTTTTCATGCTGGGCGCGGAAGATCGAGTCGTCGGCATTTCCACCAATGTCTATCAGGAGGAGACCTTTCGCTACTATGCGGCCATGGACCCGAGGATTCGTGAAAGGAGGCTCCCATCACCCGGAAACTGGGATTTCATCAGCATCGAAAAAGTGGTCGGGCTGAAACCGGACCTGGTTATCATCTGGGCGCACCAGGAAGAGGCCATCCTGGCTTTGGAAGAACGGGGTATCCCGGTCTTTGGGGTCTTCATCCGGACCTTTCAGGATGTTCGAGAGGAAATGCTGGCACTTGGGGAAATGACGGGCAAGACGGAACAGGCTCGCCGGCTGGTGGCTGAGACAGCGAACACCCTTGACCGGCTGACCAACTCCGGAGCCTCCCTGCCGCAGGCTGATCGGGTGCGGGTCTACTACATGTGGGCTCAGGGGGAATTGGAAACCTCCGGCGGGCCAAGCACGGTCAATGAATTGATCACCCTGGCAGGGGGAGTGAATGTCTTCGGGAGCGCCGGTCAGGAGCATCTCGTGGTCAACGTGGAGAGAATCCTCAAAGAGGACCCCCAGGTCATTGTCATGTGGTACAATGCCCGAAAAAACCCTGCCGACATCCTGCAGAACCCGATGCTGCAATCGCTCAGCGCGGTCAGGCACCAGCGGGTCTACGAATTCCCCGAGGTCTTTTCCTGTGATCTTTGGACCTTGAAGTACCAGTATGCCGTCATGCTGGTCGGCAAATGGTGCTATCCGGAACGCTTTGCCGACCTGGACCCGGCAAGGGAGAAACGGGACCTTTTTCGAAGATTGTACGGCGAAAGGCAGGCCTTTCTCGATCTCATAGAATAGGCCGATCGGCAAAAGGAAAGAATTTTGTATTCCAGGTTGGTGCTCTACCTGATCTATCTTATTCCTCTCCCGCTCTTGATTGCCTCCCTGTTTGTCGGGCCGGCCGACACGGTGAGCGCCGCGCAGATCTGGGCATGGCTGACGGATCCGTGGTTTTCATCGGCGCCGTCTTCAGTGAGCGATGGCGACCTCGTTCGGACCATTCTCCTTGATGTGCGTCTTCCGAGAATCCTCCTTGCTTTTCTGGTGGGAGCAGCCCTCTCCGCCTCGGGGAATGCGCTCCAGGCCCTCTTTAGAAACCCTCTGGTCGATCCCTACCTGCTGGGGCTTTCTTCCGGAGCGGCTTTCGGAGCCGCGCTGGCCCTGGCTGGCTCCTGGTTGCCAATTCAGCTTTCCGCTTTTTCCTTCGGAGGGGTGGCGGTTGGCATGAGCTATTTTCTGGCTCGCACACGAAAGAGCGTTACCGTTCTTTCCCTGATCCTCTCGGGAATCATTGTCTCGGGAATATTCACGTCTTTGCTGACCATCGTTCAGTTCCTGACCGATCCTTTCCGGCTCCAGACCATCGTCCACTGGACCATGGGCAATCTGCATAATGCGAGCTGGGCCAGGCTGCGTTCCGCGACCCCGGGGATTGCAGCCGGAGTGGGATGGCTCGTGCTGTTCCGGTGGCGCATGAACGTTCTCGCGCTCGGGGATGAAGAAACCAGGGTCGTCGGCTTGAATCCCGAGCGCCAGAAGCTTTCGATCCTCATCCCGGCGACTCTCGCGGCATCGGCTTCCGTAGCCGTAGCCGGAGTGATCGGCCTCGTCGGGCTGGTTGTTCCTCATATGATACGAATGCTCATTGGGCCGGACAACACCCGGAGCCTTCCGGCGTCCATCGCCCTCGGCGGATCGTTTCTGCTCCTGGTGGATGACTGCTCGCGCGCTGCCGCGTCTTTTGAAATTCCTATCAGCATTTTTACCACACTCATAGGCGGGCCCTTCTTCATCTTTCTGCTGCGCAGGTCCAGACTGGGTTGGGAGGTATGAGCACACTCATCGAAGGGCACCGACTGAGTTTTCGCTACGGCGGCAGGTCGGTGTTGAAAGAGGTCTCCATCGAAATCCAGGCTGGACAGTTCACCGTCATCCTGGGCCGGAACGGCAGCGGCAAGTCGACGCTGTTGCGAATCATGGCCGGCCTGCTGAAGCCTGAAAGCGGGACCCTGTGTGTTATGGGGCGGGATCTCCAGCGGCTTTCCCTTCCCGAACGGGCGAAGATCATCGGCTACCTGCCGCAATTCCACCGCCCGGTCTTTCCCTTTACGGCGGAAGAAGTCGTACTGACCGGCCGGGCCAGCTATGTGAACCTGATACCGAGGATGGCGGACCGGGACATTGCCCTGCAGGCCCTGGAAAAAGCGGGCATCAGTCATCTTCGGCTGCGGCCTTTTACCGAGCTTTCGGGCGGAGAGCAGCAACTGGTGATGGTCGCCAGGGTGCTCGCCCAGGAGCCGAAAATCATCCTCCTGGATGAGCCCACCACCCACCTGGATTTTCTCAATCAGGCCCGGTTGCTTGGCCTAATCAGGGAATTTGTGGAGGAGGAATTGGCGGTGGTCGCCGTGTTACACGACCCCAACCTGGCTTTTCTTTACGGGGACCGGTTTATCTTTTTGAGAGACGGACAAACGGAAACATGGCACAGCTCCCAAAAGCCCTGGGACCCTGAAATCCTGGCGCGGGTGTATGGCGCCGGCGTCTCCTCAATCCCATACCGGGGTCGAGCGCTCGTCATCCCGGGCTTCGAATTGAAGTGACGAGTTGTGCGGAGTCCCCCGGCCCGGTCATGGAACATCGCTGTGTTCGCTTCGCTCATCCGGAGGTCCCTGGATCAGGCGAGCCAGGCTACCGCGAGCGCACCGAGGTGTGCGATTCCGTCCCCTTTTCCGGCTCTCTGCCTGACTCTTCGCTTGCAACACCGTCCTTCAGTTCAACCGACACCAGGTGCTGGACGCGGCTTCGCCGTCCCTGCTGGGGGATTATCCTCTCGGAGAGCATTGGGTCGAGATAGTCGTTGACCAATCGTTCGACCAGATGAGGGAGAGGCTCGGAAATAACGCCCACCACCGTAACCGGTTCCTCGGTAATGGGCAGAAGGAGTTTGGTCGCCTTCGAATTGCCGATCGCCTCAACCATGGCTGCTGTGATTTCTCCCATCATGGCATTGCAGATGAGGATGGAAAGGGAACCGATGACGACATCCACCTGATTGACACAATGGCAGACGGCATTCTCTCCGGATGCGCCGCGGTTGGCGTGGGCCTTCATCATCAGAGAAGTGGCGGCGGCATTGGTTCCGAGCGCCCAGATCTGAAGTGACTCACCATGCGATTTCCTGATCCTTTTGATGATCGTGGAACCGACAGATCCACCCTGACCATCGATAACGGCAATTCGGACCATCACTCACCTCTCACCACGTCAGTTCGTGCGATACCCACAAGCGCTGCATTCCAAATAAGGTGATGTCTGGTTGAAAAGCCGTCCGTCCTGTCGGCGGGCCTGAAGTTAATGCCCGAAAATAAAAAAGCCGGCAAGGATCGACAGGCTTCCCGCCCATCAAAGCCTTCCTGGCTTGATTCAATCCGAATATGACCACCTGGTAGTCTGCAATTTCTTATTGCAGCATGCCTAAAGTCACCAGTGCACGCATCGTTATCAGAAGCAGGTGTCGTCTGTCAACGATGATTATCGGAAGGCCACGGTGAACCTGTTCTCAAATAGTTCATAATTTAAATCACGACCTTGCAATCA
>CAYTWB010000066.1:0-21715 GCA_964441945.1 uncultured Syntrophobacteraceae bacterium | reverse complement strand
CCCTTTGTCTAGCGCTATCTGCACCGCTCTAGGTTATTGTTGGATGACTCCTAAGGAGCAACCGAGTGGCGGTTTCCAATCCAAGAGATGTCTGGTTTTCGCCCGACAACCGTATAGGCTGTCAGCGCTGCCATGAAGCTGCCTTTTTGGGTTCTATCAACCAGGTCTCGTATCCAGCTGTGCCCCTGAGCCGGGGAGATGACTCCCTCCGCAACGGCTCTTCGTGCTGTTTCCCGCAAGTTGTATACCCTGTCGGCCGTTTCAAAATCCCTTATGATGGAAACTGCCGGGTAGGTTTTCACATCCGACAGACCGGAAGAGATAAAGAGATCACACAGGTCACGACCGATCCAGCTGTTTGTGAAGGAATCACACCAGAAAATCTCAAGGGATCGCGTCGTCTTTTGATCCGGGGATGTCACCGAGAAGGTCCCCCAATCGTTGTCGTAGGCGAGCAGCAACCCATGGGGCTCAAGAACACGCACCAGCTCGCAGATGGCCCTTTGCGGCTCGGGAATGTGTTGCAGGACTCGATCGATTCTGCATCGAGAGAAGGCATTGTCCGGAAAAGGCAATGCTCTGACATCACCTCTCTCGAAATCAACCGGCAGGCGCATAGCATCATTTCTTGACCTGGCTTTTTCGATCATCACCACACTCGAATCAAGTGCCGTCACTCTACCACCGGGCATTATCCGCCCGGCAATCCTGAAAGCATCATCTCCAAGCCCGCAACCGGCCTCAAGGACCGTCATTCCCTGCCCCAGCTGCAGCAGTTCGTAGCTCTTCAGCTTGTACTCCTTGAAATACGGCAACGAATCCAGGAAAGCCAGACAGGCAAAATACGCCTCCCGGTTGTTTGCCCTGTCAACATCCGGGAAACCGGCTGAAAGATACTCATCGATCATCGAGAATGCTCCTAACAACATACGAAGGCTGTCGACTTTTGGGACCCGCTCTCGGACATTTTCGGCTAGAATAGCCGCCGCCGAGCAGGAAGACAATATGTATGCTTCGTCCGACACGAAATGAGGAACAAACTATGCAAGGTTTCGCTCAGTGCGCCGGACTCCCCTTTAGCTGCAGTGGGTCCTTCCGGTATTTCGCGGTCTTTGGACTGTCTGTGCTCGCCCTGCTCCTGTGCAGCTGCAGTGCGGGCAGGAGTTACCCATCCGGCAACCTGGCCCGAACGGATGCGGCGGCACTCATCCAGACAGCCCGTGGTCAACTGGGGGTCCGGTACTGTCCAGGAGGCGCTTCCCCACAGACTGGCTTCGACTGCTCCGGGTTCACCCATTGGGTCTTCCTCCAACACGGAGCATCGATTCCCCGCCAGTCCGACGACCAGTACCAGATTGGGCAATCCGTGAGGAAGAGCAGGCTCCAGCGCGGAGATCTGGTCTTTTTTGAGACTGAAAAGAAGGGTGCATCCCATGTGGGAATCTTCGTGGAGAACGATCGGTTTATCCACTCCTCCAGCTCGGGGGGCGGTGTCCGCGAGGAGAACATGAATCTGAAATACTGGCAGGAACATTACCTCGGAGCACGTCGTTTGTTTCGCTGAAGTGTCAGTGCACAGCACTGTGCAAACAACCCGGCCCCTCTGCATTCATGGAATGGAGCGATCGAGAAAAAGATTCAAGGAATCGCCGGCAATCGCCGAAAATAATATTGAAAGACTATGTGACATCAGAACGACCAAAGGGGGATTGTGGTCATGACACTGCCGGTTTCCATTCAGGCCTGTATGGCTGGACTCCAGCGCCCTGCTCTTGGGGGTTGTCGGCTGCCGGCGGCTGTGCAGAAAGCGCTTAAGTCGAGCAGCGAAGGCGAAAAGGGATCTACGTTCTTGAAGGACACATTGTCCATCGCCGAACCGCTCAGAGCGCTTTCCGAAAGCGGGCTCGATCTCGAGAAGAGCAGGTTCGTCCAATCATCTCAGCTGCTCTCATTCGACCTCACATACCAGGAGAGCTCCATCCAACAGCTTTCCCTGCAGGGCTATTATGATTTCCACTCCCAGTTGCTTACAGCAGACTTCTCATTTGTTTCCGCTCTTGCCATCAAAGACCCTGAAACGGGGCAGGAACGACAGGAACTGTTCCGCTTCAGCTTCCACCTGGAAGCGCGACACGCTGTATGTCGGTCCGGCAGTTCCGGGGAACAGAAGGAGGACATTCTCCTGTTTGCCAGAAAACTCGTGACGAAAATCGCCAGGTTGTACTCGGAAGGCAAAGAGATCGACGGACTTGCTCTCGACAGCGAAGATCTCAAGGAGTTGGGGGCGGTGAATGACGGCCGGCTCCTGAAAAGCATCATGGCCATTATCGATGTTATGAGGACAATCAGCTTGCTGCGAAAAAGAGAAGGCGAGCATGTGTGGGTCAGTCTGGACAGAGAGAAGTCTATGGTCTCAACCAAGAGCGAACAGGAACAGGAGAACCTGGACTTCTCGCTGAAGGTCGAAAGGGTTGTGCAGGAGTCCGGCAGCCAACCGGTACCCGTCGAGGCTCTTTCGGAGGGATGACCGGACCGCACCGTCTAAGCTTTTTCCCCATAGTACCTGATACCTTCCGCAAGTGATCAAAACACCCCATGGATCGATTTTACAGGCCTCTGATCTCGGTTCATTCTTTCCGGTAATGGGACCTGGAGAGTTGCCGCCTTATCTGTTAGACTGGCCGAAATGGCAATTCGGCCTTTTGGCTTGTTCTGGAGATCATATGGCAGGTATTTTTGAAGTCTACATCAAAACGCATTTTTCGGCGGCTCACCGGCTGGAAGGCTATCCGGGGGACTGTGCCCGCACCCACGGTCACAACTGGATCGTCGAAGCCTACGTGCAGTGCCGCGAACTGAACGAAATCGGCATCGGCATAGATTTTCGCGACATCAAGACGGCGGTGAAAGACATTCTTTTCGATCTGGACCATTTTGATTTGAACGATCTGGAACCCTTTCGGACGGTCAATCCATCTTCGGAAAACATCGCCGGATACCTGTACCGGGAGCTTTCCAAAAAACTGAACAGTGATGCCGTTCACGTTTCCAAGGTGAAGGTTTCGGAGACTCCTGGCGCCGGCGCCTTCTACTGGGAGGAGTAGGTGCCGCTCAAGGTCAACGAGATTTTCTACAGCATCCAGGGAGAGTCCTCTTTCGCCGGCCGCCCTTGTGTGTTCGTGCGCTTGACCGGCTGCAACCTCCGATGCTCCTACTGCGATACCCGGTACGCGTACGATGAAGGGGAATACCTTGATATCCCTGCCGTGATCAGCAAGGTTCAGTCCTGTCAATGCCTCCTTGTCGAAATCACCGGGGGTGAACCTCTACTTCAGGAAGAAACCCCCGTACTGATCCATACGCTCATCGAACAGGGCTATACGGTCCTTCTGGAAACCAACGGCAGCCTTGACATTTCCTGTGTCGATTCCCGTTGCGTGAAAATCCTTGATATCAAGTGTCCTTCCAGTGGTCAGGCCAGGTTCAACGACCTCCTGAATCTTCAGAGGCTGTCCGAACGAGACGAGGTGAAATTTGTCATCGGCGATCGCGGGGACTACGACTATGCAAGGCAAATCGTGAGGCAAATGCATGAATCGTCTCACGGCACCTTGTGCATACACTTTGCTCCCGTTTTCGGCAAAATGAAACCCGACGATTTGGCCCGGTGGATTCTTGACGATCACCTGCCGGTCAGACTTCAACTGCAGTGCCACAAGATCATCTGGGATCATGAACGAAGAGGCGTGTAGGAGGAGAAAAATGCCCAGTCTCCGGAAGGCAGTGATTCTCTCCAGCGGGGGGCTCGATTCGACCACTGCCATGGCGATTGCCAGGGCGGAAGGCTATGAGCTCTACAGTCTTTCCTTCCGATACGGTCAACGCCATGCTCTCGAGCTGGAAGCGGCCCAAAGAGTAGCCAGGTTTTTGGGTGCCAAAGAGCATCTCACTATAGACATCGACCTCAGGAGAATCGGCGGTTCAGCCCTGACGGCCGACATTGAAGTCCCCAAGGCCCGCCACGAAGAAGAAATGGCGGGGGCCATACCGGTCACGTATGTCCCGGCACGGAATACCATCTTTCTTTCCTTCGCGCTTTCCTGGGCCGAGGTTTTGCAGGCCTCCGACATCTTCATCGGCGTCAATGCCATCGATTACAGCGGCTACCCGGATTGTCGCCCGGAATACATCGAGGCCTTTGAGCGGATGGCCAACCTGGCTACCAAAGCCGCCGTAGAGGGGAAACTCCGGCTGACCATCCGCACTCCGCTGATACATAGGACCAAGGCGGAAATCATCCGCAAGGGGACCGAGCTCGGTGTCGACTACGGCATCACCCACAGCTGCTATGACCCGACACCCGACGGGGCCGCCTGCGGCCTGTGCGACAGCTGCATCCTGCGCATGAAGGGATTCCGGGAAGCCGGCGTCAAAGATCCCACTCGCTATGCTCGCGGAACTTCCGCATAAAAATCCCGTCAGTCGAAGAGAAAATCATCGGCACTGATGGTCACCAGCAAGTCCAAGAAGCGTAAGGGGTTATGAGGGTTTTTCATCTGAAGTCACCCCAATTTTGCAAACCTGGGCGTGTATTGAAGGAAGAGAGTCGCGCAATGCCGAGAAGAACCAATGAAATAACTCGAATCACCTGCTCGATTCTGTACATCTACACCGCCCTGATCCTGCTTTGTGGATGCACGACCGGGATGCGCCAGGCACAACATGCCGGAGAGAGTGGACAAATCGGTGTGAGGTTCGTCTACATCGATGCACGGGCCACGACGGTGTGCGTTTCCGGAAGTTTCAATGGATGGTCCGATCAATCCCATTGCCTGAGCAAGTCTTCTGACACATGGACCGCTGCATTCACGTTGCCTCCCGGTCGCTACGAATATCAGTTCGTCGTTGACGGCACTATCCGAAGAGTAGATCCACGGAACGTTCTTTCCGAAGACAATGGCTTTGGAATGACAAATTCCGTTCTCGTCGTCGAGTGATGTGTGACCATTTTGCTTCGTGATCTGTATACAAAAAGGAAGCATCTAAAATTTGATGAGAGAAATGTTCTTTCATGAAGCAAATAGAGGAACAGCAAATCATTTCGGCCGTTCTGGGCGGTGATGCGGATGCTTACGCCATGCTGATCAATCGCTATCAACAGCCAATCTACAACTTGATCTACCGCATGACCGGTTCCTGCGCCGACGCAGCCGATCTCACCCAGGATGCTTTCATTAGAGCCTATGAGCAGCTCTATCGTTTTCGTGAAGGGAAGAGGTTTTTCCCCTGGCTCTACACAATTGCTCTGAACCGAACCAGGAATTTCCTCCGAAAGCACAAGAACCATGAAACGGTTGCCTTTGAGGATTTTAAACTGCATGAGGGTTGCGACTCTGCCGCTCAGCAGGAAGACAAGCTCTGTGCCGAACTGGACTCACGGCGAGTTCAAGCATCCCTGGCCAAACTCCCATGGGACTATCGCGAAGCGTTGATCTTGCGTTATCGAGAGGAGCTTTCCATGGAAGACATTGCGACTGCTCTTTCCATCTCGGTAAGTGGGGCCAAAATGAGAGTCCACAGGGGACTCAAAAAGTTGCGGGACATATTGGAGCCGGACGGCCATGGAAGACAGAATGTCTCACCAACCACCTCTTAAATCCGAACCTGAGAGCGATGTGTTCCTGCGCATCTCCAGGCAGATCGGGCAAGTACCCTACCTCGATCCACCTGAAAACCTGTTGCCTTCGGTGATGGATGCCATCAAACGCAGGCGGTATCCCTGGTGGTATCGACTGATGCGCTGGGCCGAATCGCCTCGATCGCTCACTTTCAGTCCACTACAGCTGGCCGGTTTGAGTTCTTTTCTTGTATTGGCGTCGTTTCTTAGCGCATTTTACATACTGGGTGGGATGACATCGAAGGACCTGCCACCCGGACCAGCAGGGGTAGCTTACGTTACGCTCACGCTCAACATGCCCGAAGCTCAGTCCGTCTCTGCAGTCGGCACATTCAACGACTGGCATGAAAAGGGCTACGAGATGCGAAGGAACAGCTCGAAGAGCGCATGGACACTGGTGCTTCAGCTGCCCGCCGGCCGCTACGAGTACGCGTTTGTACTGGATGGCCAAAGACTCATTCCCGATCCGCAGGCGGAATTCTTCGCCGACGATGGCTTTGGAAATCAAAATGCCGTTTTGATTGTAGGAAATCACAATGATAAAGCAATCTAGAAAACCTCTCATTTGTTTCCTCCTGCTCTTCGCGTTGACGGGATTTGTGGCTGACCTTGGAGCTCAGCAAGACAATGATAGCCTGAGTGGCGCTTTGTGGAGAGCAAGAGAAGCAGGAATTCCTGAACCGACGATCGACCGGCTGCTTGCGCTTGGATATGAAAAGCAGCTGGAGCCATCAGTCATGGGGAACCTGCTCTCGGTTCTGGTCCAATGCCGGCAGGAAGAGCTCCCTGTGCAGCCTTTTCTGAGCAAAATCGAAGAGGGAATATCGAAGAGGGTGCCGGAGCCCCAAATCAGGCACGTCCTCCTGAAAAAGCAGGACGACTATCGCTTCACACGATCACTCATCAGTGACTTCATGAAGCGCCAGGGCAGAAACGATGCTCTTTCTCCTGAATTCCACATTCGGCTCACGGAAACCCTTTACTGTGGTCTTTCGCGTCAGGACCTGGAGCACCTTCTGGACAAGGCGCCCAGTGCGCCGTTCACAAGTGTAACCAGGGGGGCCGAAATCCTTGCGTCCCTCAGGCAGATGCAATTCGATCCGCACTATTCCCAGCAGATTGTGGACACCGGAGTGGCGCAAGGATTCTTCACCGCAGCACAGAAGGACTTCTCACGCATAATCGCGGTTGCAAAGGAGAGGGGTCTTCCAGATGAGCAGACTGCAAGGATCGCCATTTCGGTAATTGGGAGCAAAAGCTCTCAGAACGATTTTTGTGCAAAGCTAGGAATCACGGCTCAGGATATTGGTCACCAGGGTCCCCAAGTGGGGATTGGTCAAGGTCTCGAAGGCTCAAAGGATAAAAGCGGCATCGCAGCACACGGGACTAACCAGGCGGTAGGGTATGGAGGAGTCGGCCATAGCGGCGATAGCAGTGGGGGCAGCTCTGGTGGAGGTTCTGGTGGAGGTTCTGGTGGAGGTTCTGGTGGAGGTTCGGGTGGAGGTTCGGGCGGAGGTTCGGGCGGAGGTTCGGGTGGGGGCTCCGGGGGCTCAGGCGGTGATGGTGGTGGCTCGGGCGGTGGTGGTTCTGGGGGCGGTGGCAATGGTGGTGGTGGCTCCGGTGGTGGTGGCTCCGGTGGTGGTGGCTCCGGTGGTGGTGGCTCCGGCGGTGGAGGAAATGGCGGTGGAGGAAATGGCGGTGGTGGCGGCGGCCATGGATAAGACCACAGTAACTGCCTTTGTCGTGATCTCCACCGGCCTGTGACTCCCCCTGTTACAGAAATCGAAAATCCCCTGTGACCCAATGGACTGTTGGTTTGTATATGCGAGTAAGAAGGGTAGTTGGGCGCGGGGTTTTCTGCACAGGGAGGAAGTCATGAAATTTCAAACGAAAAGTATTACAGCCATCTTACTCGCTTTCGCTCTCTCGGTCTTTGTGATTTCAACGGCATTTGCCGAAGGGGGAAAACAGAGGAACAGGAAGAGTGTGATCTTTACTGCTTCAGGTCTCGTAACAGCAATTGATTATGATGCGTTTAGCCTGATGCTCGATGTCGATAAGGCCAACCGTGTCGCGAAGACCTGTAACGGCGTGTTCGCTGTGAGCGAGGATGTTAGAGTCAAAACCGAAGGATCGGGGCCGGGAGAGTTCGACCTCGGATTGGAAGATGTTGAAGAGGGTTACTATGTAAGGGTCTTTGGGGTAAAGCAGGCAGACGACAGCTGTCTTGTGAACCGTATCGTCGTTTGGATCGATGATTGAGATTCATCTTTGAAGCCTTGCGCCAATTGCCCCCCGGCCGAGTCCAGTGACTCGGCCTTTTTTTCATTTTTTCAGACAATGAATTTCATGGATCTCTTCATATGGGGGAGGCTTCCAGCCTGTCAGAGCGGTCCTGGCAGGCTGGAAGCCTGCCCCACACCCACACAGAATCAGAAGCTATTATTCTGAAAAACTATGACAATCAGTTCCAAAATAAACGTGAAGAAAGATTGCCAAATCCACCGGTTTTTCAAGGAATTCGATGGTGCCAAGCTTGAAGACTGTAAACCTCACGCTCCAACGCTTCGCTTTCTTTCGTTGCAGCCACTCTTGACAGTGGTCTTGTCAACCCCAACGGTCTGCATGATCGCCGGAACCGGCATCTCCCGATAAAGAGTTCATTGATTGCAGGTTGTCGTATGGCTTGAAAAACTGAGATGCCGCTAGTATAAGACAAGCATTGAGGGGGGTATTTCGAGGTGTTTCTGCTGTTCTTTTCGCTGCAATCGGATTGCTTAAGCTTCCCCCTCCGAGTTGTTCAGAGTTCTGCATAGCCGGCACAACAGAATGGATTCGGAGTTGGGAGCATATCGAGTGTTGAGCTGTCTTTCGGAAAACAACAGAATCATACCGGGGATGCTGGTTTTGTTGGTTCTTGCTGTATCAGTCCCGCCGGCATGCTCGGTTCGACCAGTGCCGGTGGCAAAAGGGGAGGATATGCGTTCGGCCCCGGTTGCACGCGACGATTCCGCAAACCAGTGGCAGCCCAGGGTTCAGGTGGAACGCCAGAGGGCGGTGGAGGGACCGCTAACCGTAGAACGGGCAGTCGAGGAGGCTTTGCGGGCCAGCCCGGAGCTGGAGCAGATGCAGCAGCGCATGAAAGCGGCCGGAGAACAGGTGCGCCAGGTTGAGGCGACTTTCTATCCGCGCCTTGTCGTTTCCGAGGACTTCAACATCACCAACAACGCGGTCTTCGCCTTGATGGATGTCATCAACCAGCGCCGTTTTCGCACGGACATTGATTTCAACTATCCCGGGACGCAGCAGAATTTCGGGTCGCGTGTGCGAGGCGAGTGGTCGCTTTTCGAGGGGGGCGGCCGGTGGTATGAACGCAAGGCCGCTCTTGCCCAACAGCGATCCATGAGTGCTGAGCGGCAGGCTGCCCGCAATCAACTCGTGACCAGGGTGACGGAGATCTATTATCAGTGGCTTCAGGCGCTCGCTTTTATCGGCGTGGCGGAACGGGCCTTCGAGTCCTCGCAGACCGATGAGCGTCTTGGAGAGGCTCGGGTACGCGCCGAGGCCGCTCTTCCAAGCGAGCTTTCGCGCCTCAGAGCTCGACGCGCCGAGGCCCACGGCAATCTGGTTACCGCACAAACCAACGCGCTGAAACTGCAGGCCGGTCTGGAACGCCTCATGGCACGACCAATCCAGCCCGCCGAGATGCCCGATCCCGGCGTCGGCCCGGCACCACAAAGTGACGTCTATTCCCGGGATGCCGATCGTTCCGTTGATTTTGCCTTGAAAAACCGCCCGGAAATGGCTGCCGTGCGCTCCCTGATCGAGTCTGCAAGGGCCCGCGTACGCTCGTCTCAGGGCGGCCTTTTGCCCCGTTTGGGAACGAATGTGGACTACATGCTGGATTCGGAGAATCTCGGCAAGTTTTCCGACAGCTGGTTCGTCGGCATCCAGGCGACCTGGCCGCTCTTTGAAGGGGGTTTAAGCGTTTCCAGGATCGAAGAAGCTCGCATCAGGCTGAAAGAGATGGAATCCCGCGGCGATCAGGTCGCCCTCGATATCGCTCTCGAAGTGAATCAGGCGACATTGGCGGTCCGGGAAGCCGCCGAAAAGATTCGTGTGGCCGAAGAGCGAAAAACGTGGGCGGAAAAGGCCCTTGGGGAAGTCCGGCAGATTTACTCCAAAGAGGCTGCAACGGTGGATTCACTGCTTCAGGCGGAGGTCGCATGGAACCAGGCGGAGGTCTCCTATACGGCGGCTCTCTACGAAGCCAGGATCGCCCAGGCGTTTCTCAGGCGAGCATTGGGGGATTTTGCCGATGAGTTGGGAGCTGCGAGTGATGAGTGAACAGCGGAAGGATGACCCCGGACATGGATAAGAAGTTTGCGATTCGCAAGGAAGTGGCCCAGGGGGTCGGGGTTTTGGCGGTCCTGGTCCTGCTCATGCTCTGGCTGGCCGGGGCTTTTGTGAAAAAGATCGAACCCGGACCGGCTACCCCGAAGGCTGAGCATCCTCGCTTTAACACGCAGAAGGTTCAACGAATCGTCTATCCCCTGCTGATCGATCAGGTCGGAACGGTTCGCGCCCGGACCGAAGCGATGGTTTCCTCGAGGATCATGGCTCAGGTCAAGGACATCCTCGTGAAAGAGGGGGATACCGTTTTCGGCGGTGAGGGAAAGGTTTCGGAAGCAACGGTCCTGGCCCTGCTCCAGGATTCAGACATCAGGGCGAGACTGCATCAGGTCGAGGCTCAGGTCGAATCGTTGGAGCGCGGCATCGATGCAGCCAGGGCCAGGCTTGGGGCAGCCAGGGCCCAGGTCGAGGCGGCTCAGTCCAACCGCGACAAGGCGATGGCGGACTATCGGCGCTATGAGGACCTTCGCCGTAACGAGGCTGCTACAGGCCAGCAGGTCGAGCACGCCAGGGCTCAGAAGGATTCGGCCGAAGCCGGTCGCCTGGCGGCACTCCAGGAAGTCCGGGCCGGGGAAAGCGAGATCAAACGCCTGCAGGCTCAGCTGGAACAGTCCGAGGCGGCCGCCACCGAAGCCCGCGTTATGCTCGGCTACACCGTGATTCGCGCCCCCTTTCCGGGGAAAGTAGTGAGAAAGATGGTGAATGTGGGGGATATGGCTTCTCCCGCTCAGCCGCTGTTCATGATTGAAACGTCTTCCCAACTGGAACTGCATGCCTTTTTGTCCGAATCTCTCGTCCCCCGGATCACGCCCGGTCAGGAATTGGAAGTCCGGATTGACGCCCTGAATCGGGTACTTTCGGGAGTGGTGAGAGAAATCGTCCCAAAATCGGATCCATCGACCCGCACCGTTTTGATCAAGATCTCACTGCCACCCGACCCTGAGCTCGTAAACGGCCTCTTCGGGCGACTGCGGGTCCCTTACGGGAAATACGAGGCCCTGGTGATCCCAATCGCAGCGGTCCGGGAAGTGGGACAACTCATGATCGTCGAGGCCGCAGGATCCGATGGTCACCCCCATCGCCGCTTCGTTACCCTCGGTCCAGCCCATGAAGACCTCATCGAGGTGCTCTCCGGCCTTCAAGAGGGCGAAGCGGTGGTGGTGCCGTGAAGGACTACAGCACCGCTTCTCACCACTGGATGACCCGTCTGGTTGAGGCGTTTCTCGAAGGGAACCTCTCCGTCCTGCTCATCATCATCAGCCTTATTGCCGGTGGCATTGCGCTCCTGGTCACACCGCGCGAAGAAGACCCCCAGATTGTCGTGCCGATCGCCGACGTCCTGGTGAACGTTCCGGGTGCATCCGCTCGGGAAGTGGAACGGCAGGTGGCGACGCGGCTCGAAAAGCTCCTCTACCAGATCGACGGGGTCGAATACGTCTATTCGACCAGCTTTCCTTCCCAGGCCATTGTCACGGTGCGCTTCTATGTGGGGGAGGATCGGGAACGGAGCTGGGTGAGGCTGCACAACAAGATCCAGGCCAATATCGATCAGGTGCCGCCTGGAGTGACCGGGTGGGTGATCAAGCCGGTGGAAATCGACGATGTGCCGATTCTGAACCTGACCCTCTACAGTGATCGCTACGACGATTACCCCCTGCGGCGCATGGCCGAAGAGCTCGAAATCCGCCTGCAGGGAGTCAAGAACGCGGGTCGAACCTATATCGTCGGCGGACGCCCCCGAGAGGTGAGGGTGACCCTTTCGCCACAGCTCATGGCGAGCCGCGGAATCTCCCTCCAGGACCTCCAGCGGGCCGTCCAGGGTGCCAACGTCAGCTTTCCGGCGGGAAGCCTTGTCGATCTGAATGAGGAAACCAGGCTCGATGCCGGCCGCTTCCTGTCTTCCGCCTCCGATGCAGCCAATCTCGTCGTCGGGCTCCAGGACGGTCGACCCGTCTATCTCAAAGAGGTTGCCACGGTCGAGGACGGACCGGCGGAAGCCGATACCTACACGCAGATCATGCTCGGCGAGAAGGCCTACACGTCGATGGACCCGGCAGCCTTGCCGGGTTGGATGCCCCCCCCTTTGACAAGGGAGGGCCATATGGGATCTGGCGGTGAGCATAGGGAAATCCCCCCTAACCCCCCTTTTGCAAAGGGGGGGACTGAGCACGTGGCGGTTGCGGAGGATGGTGGATCTTTGGACGCAGGGATTCAGCACTTCGAAAACTATCCGGCGGTCACGATAGCGGTGGCCAAACGCAAGGGCACCAACGCGGTATGGGTTGCCGAGGAGATTCTCAAGGAAGCGGAGCGCTTCCGCCTGGAGGTCCTTCCTGAAGGGGTCTATCTCCGGACGACGAGAGACTACGGGCGAACCGCCGATGAAAAAGTGAACGAGCTGGTCGAAGCCCTGCTCGTGGCCATTGCCATCGTCGTGATCCTGCTGGCCTACACCCTTGGGTGGCGCGAAGGGATCATCATTGCCCTGGCTGTTCCCGTGACCTTCAGTTTCACGCTCCTCATCAACCTGCTCCTGGGCTACACCATCAACCGGGTAACCCTCTTTGCCATGATCCTGTCCCTTGGCCTGGTGGTGGACGATCCCATCGTCGATGTGGAAAACATCCATCGCCACTTCTCCATGCGCAGGGAATCGCCCCGGCAGGCGGTGGTGAGTGCGGTCAATGAAGTACGCCCGCCCATCATCCTGGCAACGCTTGCCGTCATCATCTCGTTTGTCCCGATGTTTTTTATTACCGGGATGATGGGGCCATACATGGCTCCCATGGCGCTGAACGTGCCGGTGGCCATGCTCATGAGCCTCCTCGTCGCTTTCACCATCACCCCATGGCTTTCCCTCCACATGCTGAGGCGGGAATACGACAAGCCCCACGAGGCACCTTTTGTGCTCGAAGAATCCAGCCTCTACAAAGTCTACCATCACCTGATGACTGCCCTCATCGAGTCGAAGAAGCTTCGCTGGGGGACCTTGGGGCTCGTGGCCCTGCTCTTCTGCTTTGCCGTGTGGCTGGTGATATCCCATCGCGTGCCGCTCAAAATGCTCCCCTTCGACAACAAGAACGAACTGCAGGTGGTGATCGATATGCCCGAGGGAACGACCCTGGAAGCCACGGCGGCGGCGGCCGGGGCGCTCGCCGAATACCTTGTCAGGGTCCCCGAGGTCACCGATGTCAGCACCTTTGTGGGGACCAGCAGCCCTATGGACTTCAACGGTCTGGTCCGCCATTACTACCTGCGGCGGGGGGCGCACGTGGCCGATATCCGCCTCAACCTGGCGGGCAAGAAACAACGCACCCAGCAGAGCCATGCCATTGGTTTGCGCTTGCGCAACGACCTTCAGCAAATTGCGTCGCACTACGGGGCCAATATCAAGATCGTGGAAGCACCGCCGGGGCCGCCGGTCATTGCCACTCTGGTGGCTGAGGTCTACGGCAAGATTGGACAGCCCTATGAAGAGCTGGCGCAGGCGGCAACCCAGGTGCGGCACCACATGGAGACCACTCATAGAGTGGTCGATGTAGATGATGTGCTGGTGGCCCCGCAAAAGAAGCTCACCTTCCGGGTGGATCGGGCTAAGGCCGCGATGCACGGCATCAGCGACCGGCAGATTGCTGAGACTCTTCAGGGGACAATGGCCGGGGCGACTCCTGGAACCCTGAGGCTGGAGAGTGAGGTCAATCCGGCATGTATCAGGCTGCGGTTTGTCCGGGAAGACCGGAGCCGGCGGGCGAATCTCGAACAGCTGATGATCAAGGGGGCCGGCGGTGAGGCGGTCTATTTGACGGACCTTGGGACCTTTGAAGAAGAGGTCATTGATCAGCCGATATACCACAAGAACCTGCAGCCGGTGGTCTATGTTTTCGGGGATACGGCCGGACTGCCGCCGCCTGACGCCGTGTTGCAGCTCAGCGACGAGGTCGCCAGGGACCCTGTGCTGAAAAGGTTTGATGTCGTCTGGTCCGGTGAAGGGGAATGGGACATAACGCTCAGAGTCTTCCGGGACCTCGGAATTGCTTTTGGTATTGCGGTGCTCGGGATCTACATCCTGCTCCTGTATCAGACGCAGAGCTACCTGTTGCCCGCTATTCAGCTGATCGCCCTCCCCCTCTCGGTCATCGGCATCCTGCCGGGCTTCTGGCTGCTCAACGTGATCACGGGGCATCCGGTGGGAGGCTGGGAGAATCCGGTTTACTTCACGGCTACAGCCATGATCGGGATGATTGCTCTGGCCGGCATTGCGACGCGCAATTCGATCCTGCTGATCGAGTTCGTCGAGGTCCAGAAGACCAAAGGGGAACCTCTGGTGAAATCGCTCATCGAGGCCGGGGCCCTCCGCACACGGCCGATTTTTCTCACTTCCCTCGCGGCCATGCTCGCCGCCTGGCCGATCACCCTGGACCCCATTTTTTCCGGGCTCGCGTGGGCACTCATCTTCGGCATCACCGTATCGACCTTTTTCACCCTGATTGTGGTTCCGCTGGTGTACTACATGGCTTACGCAAAAAATCAGGAATCCTGACAGCCGATTGACCCTCACATTGTATTCACCTGTTCTATCTCAACCTATTGATTGCAAGTGACTGCAATATAGAAAAACTTATATAATGGGATTGTGAGAATGAAGCCACTGAAATTCATTGGATCGAGCTTGGACGATCTGCGGAACTTTCCGGATGAAGCCCGGCGTGCTGCAGGTTTTGAACTCCGCGCAGTGCAAGCCGGACTCGATCCGAGTGATTGGAGACCAATGCAGATCATCGGTTCAGGTGCAAAGGAGATCCGCATTCATGTTTTGGGCGAGTGGCGTGTAATCTATGTCGCGAAGTTGCACGGCGCAGTCTACGTGCTTCATTCTTTTAAGAAGACCCCCCGAAAAACGAGCCGGCGTGATATCGAAATAGCCCGGCAAAGGTACAAACAGATTGGAGGGTGACCTATGGGTGAGGAGATTTTCGATTCTTCTGGGAACGTATTTACCGATCTTGGGTTCTCTCCCGAAGAAGCCGCAATTCTTCAGATGCGCGCTGATGTTATGTCCGATCTTCGAGCGTTTATCAAAGCAAAGAAACTGACCCAGGCCAAGGCCGCCGAAGTGCTTGGTGTAAGCCAGTCCAGGGTTTCAGACCTGACGAGAGGAAAGTGGGAGAGATTTAGCCTTGAAATGCTCATTACCCTTGCAACAAGAGCGGGTATGCGAGTCAGTCTCAAGATAGCGGCGTAGGCCAGGGGTAACAATTTCATGAACCGGACGCCGATAAAGCTGGCGCCGGTTATGATCGTGTTGGGCCTCCCATCATCACGCTTGATGATATTCACGCCAGGCGTTACTATTCTAATGCCATGATCAAGTCATTCAAATGGGCAAACACTGAGGCACTCGCTCGAGGCCAGGATGTCAAGCGTTTCGCGAACATCGCCAGAGTGGCACGGCGCGAACTCAGGCAGATTGAGATCGCGGGCCGACTTGAGGACCTGAGGATTCCGCCAGGCAATCATTTCGAAGCGCTTAAAGGGGATCGTTCAGGCCAGTACAGCATCCGCATCAACGATCAGTGGCGGGTCTGCTTCCGCTGGACTGATGCCGGAGCTGAAGATGTGGAAATCGTTGATTACCGTTGAGGAGAATCCATTTTGAGCAAACTCGAACCCATCACTCCCGGTGAGATACTATCGGAGGAATTCCTGATACCGATGGGGCTTAGCCAATACCGCCTGGCCAAGGAAATCGGTGTTCCTGCCCAGCGTATCAGTGAGATTGTCGCGGGCAAACGTGCTATTACAGCTGATACAGATTTGCGGTTGTGCCGCTTCTTTGGTCTCTCCAACGGGTATTGGTTAAGAGCTCAAGCTGCCTATGATATCGAGGTTGCAGAGCGCGCCCTTGGCCCATTGCTGGAGAAGATCAAACCCTGGTCGACGTATAAGGCCCAACAAAACGCTCCAGCCGACGTTCATACCTCGCGCGGCTGAAGAACACGTTAGTCCGTGAGGTCTATCGGTAATTTCCCTGATATTCCGGAGACAGTCATCTGCGCAGGTTGCAGGAAGCCCTTTCCCGGCATAGATATTAAAGCGTCAAAATGTCCCAAGTGTGGTGGGCGGTTAGAAGATCTCAAAGGATTCTTCGAGAGGCACCCTGAGTCAAAATATAAGAATGCCGGCACTGTTGCCGACGTTGGTTAACAGTCACGTGAGGCACACATGGGATAGAAGCTCCATGAAGTGGTACAATATGGCTGAGGTGATCTGAGATGGAAAAGCAGTTTAGCGTAATCATAGAACGTGACTTCGAAGGCTACTACGTGGCATCGGTTCCTGCTCTACGGGGCTGTCACACCCAGGCAAAATCCCTCGATGAGCTTGTCGTTCGCATTAGAGAGGCCATCGAGTTGTGCCTGGAAGTTGAAGGCAAGGATGTGGAGCCTCTCGACTTCGTTGGGGTTCAGCAGGTGAGTATCGCCGTATGACGAAGTTGCCGGCCTTGACAGGCAAGACTCTGATTGCCGCGCTGGCCAAAGCAGGATTCGAAGTCCTCCGCATCAGAGGAAGTCACCATTACATACAACATCCTGACGGACGCGCGACAGTCATTCCAGTGCATGCGGGTGAAACTGTAGGTTCCGGGCTTATGGCCAAGATTCTGAGAGACTGCGAGATTTCTCGTGAGGACTTGCAGCGTCTCTTGTGAGGTAAGGCCTCAAAGAGTTGTTCATGCGCTAACCAGGCAATGAACCAGCCGCACGCTACGCTTTAGTGTTATCAAAATCACAGGTACTACGGTGCGCGCTGCTTATCGCCGGTGTTAAACAAACAGGATGGGACCGCCTGCATTCATGGAAACAATGCCGATCAGCAAGGCTTTCACACTGATAGAACCAGGCCCGGTTGTCTTCGTTACGACAAACGATGGGAAGAAGAACAACATAATGACGATCTCGTGGACTATGGTGATGGACTTTACGCCGAAGTTTGCCATAACCACCGGGCCGTGGAACTATTCCTACGCCGCACTCCGACATTCAAAGGAATGTGTCATTTCAATTCCCACCGTTGACCTGCTGGATAAGGTCGTTGGAGTGGGAACATGTTCCGGTGCCGACACAGACAAATTTGAGAAGTTCGGGCTGACTCCTGTGGAGGGGAAGTATGTCAGATCGCCTTTGATTAAGGAATGCCTGGCGAATATCGAATGTAAAGTTGTCGATATCGTCGAAAAGCATAATATCGTAGTGCTTGAAGGAGTCGCCGCGACCTTCGACAATTCACGAAAAGAGAAGCGAACCATTCACGCAATAGGCGACGGCACCTTCGTGGTGGATGGCCGCAAGTTGAATCGAAGGAAAATGATGCGGTCGAAGCTTCCGGATGGTGTGTGACTCATGGATGGGCCTGGGCACCGCTGATTGCCCCGCGTGTGGCCGTCTATATGGCATGTCAAATAGCGGTTTGTCCAACCGAGCAATCACTTGGAAATGAATCTATGAAGGGGTAGCGGGAATTTCCCTCTCGAAGATCCGCCACGTCTTGTAGCGCTTCGCGCCGTAGCTTTCGAGCACTTTGAGCCAGAACTGCAGCTGTTCAGGCACGAGAGAGCAGTCGCAGGCTTCACCGTCCCTGTACTGTAGGAGGTGCAGGTATGTGCTGAGGATGAGGGGATGGTGAAGCAGCCTTCGCTGGTATTCGCGCCTGACGCCAAGCAGGAGCGTTCTCACCTTCCGAAGCGGTTTGAAACGAGCTTCATACAGGAGCCGCGCCTGGTCCCATGGGTACAGGCGGCCGTTCAGCTTCTGAATGGATGGGTTCAGATCGGGAATGTTGACGATGAAAGCCGCCAGCTTGTCGCCGTCGAAGATCACCCTGATCAGGTCGCGGCGGAGTATGGGCCGAAGCTTCGAGAAGATATCGGCAAACTGGCGCCGTGTGAAAGGAATGTGGCCCCAGTTTGAGCTCCAGGCTTCGTTGAAGATATCGCAGAGCTCCCACGACCGCTCAATGATCTCTCCGGGATTGGGAGACCGCAGGATCAACCCGCTTTGACTTCGCATCATTCGATCCAGCCTGTTTTTCATCGCTTCGGCGTCCACGTCCAGGCTGGTCACCCGGTAGGCATACCAGTCGATCGCCTTCTTGAATCCCCAATCCAGCAGCAGGTCCTGGTAGTAGGCCGGGTTGTGTGTCTGGAGGACGGCGGGAAGTGAATGGAATCCCTCGACGAGGACCCCTATCTCATCGTAGATGCTGAAATTGAGCGGTCCGAGTATCCTGGACTTGCCGCGCATGCGCAGCCAGGCGGATGCGGCATCGAACAGCGCTGCCGACACCTTTGTGTCCGGTACGCATTCAAAAAAACCGAAAAAGCCTGTCCGGGCATCGTGGAACTCCTCATATTTGTGATTGATGTGGGCGGATATTCGTCCCGCGGGCTGCCCGCCTTTCAAGGCAAGAAAGTATTGCGCCTCGCCGATCTCAAAGAAGGGACCCGATTTCGGATTCAAGAAGCTGCGTTGTTCAGAGAGAATGGGAGGGACCCAAAAAGGGTCGTGCCTCTGTATCGTCCATGGGACCTTCAGGAATTCCCTGAGATCACCGTTCGGGGGAATACTCCGGACGCGGATATCTTCTTCGATGTTCACTCTTAGCACAGCTCCGCATAAATGAGTGTCCAAATTCTAATTCGTCATACCGGCAAGGTTTAGGCCGGTATCCAGGAAGCAATAACTGGATTCCGGCCAAAAGCACGCCGGAATGACGGCCAGGGTTATAATCACTTTGTTCTGCAGTGTGGTACTCAGCCTTTCCATGCAATGGCCGCCTGGTGCGAGGAACTACCCCCCTTGTCACTTTTTGGACTTGCGGACGGAGGCCTGCGCCTTCATCCCTTCCTTGAACGCCAGGCCGGGGTTGGGGATAGTCAATTCGACGTCATAGTAGGAGGGCTGGTCGAGAGACGGCGTGGAAGTCGCCCAGAGGACCCTGGTGATTTTGGCCTCTATTCCCTGCGCCGCTATGGATTCGACTTCCACCACGGCACTGTCTCCGACGGAAAGATGCATCGCTTCCTTTTCATGCACCTGCGCACGCATCACCATCGGTTCCAACACCCCGACCACGACGACGGGAGTATTCTCGGTAATCAAGGATCCTTTCCGCAGGTCCGGGCTGATCCAGATGACGTGGCCGTCGATGGGCGCGCGCAAAACCGCTTCTTCCGGGATATGCTGTGAGTCGATGGTGACCCCCAGCTGGTTCTTGAGCAGGACGGCATCGTCCCTGATATTCACCTTCTCCTGATTCAAACGGTCCTGAATGGCTCGACGCTGTCTGGTCAGCAGATCGATCTCGGTTTGGATCTTTGACAGACTCTTTGATGGCGCCATGTTTTCTGCGGCGAGCCGCTGGGCCTCCTGGCGCCTGCTCGCAACTTCGGCAAGGTTCCTGTCGACTTCCGCCAGGCGGATTTCCAGGTCCCCGACCACAGGGGGCGAAAGCCGCCGCCGGAGCTGGAAGGGCACGTCCGGCGCCAGTCGGTAGGATGCGAGGACGGTTCCTTCCTTTACGAATTGCCCGCACTCGAACTTGACATCCCCGACGACCCCCGCAAACGGGAGGATGACCTGCCTTTTGAGTAGTGAACAGAGCTTCCCCTGAAAGACAATCTCTTCGGAACCGCCTGGGACCCGGCCGGACGAAGGCGAGCTCTGCACGGCTGCAGGAGCGCCCCACGCGGCGCGAATAGTGTTCGGGAGCAGACTTTCGAGAAGAAGCACCCCTGCAAAGAGCGCTGCGCTAAAAAGACTGCGGTGCCACAAAACGTCGCGACAACTCCCCGGACAGGGCATAAACGGCAAGCGCTGCCTTGGCATGTTCCACTTCCTTCATTTCTGAGTTCTTCGATGCATCGAGCAATTTCCCGGCTTCCGCCAGGTAGCTCGAATAAGGTTGTCTCGCCTGTTCGTAGGCGATTTGGGCCTGCCGTTTCTTAAGGGAAGCGACCTCAACATAATTCCTGGCCAGTCGCAGCTCGCTTCCCACTTTCTGATACTTCTCGTTGGCGGTGCGCCAGGCGGCGGCAAGATCGATTTCTTTCGTCTGTGTTTCGGAAGCGAACTGTTTCAGCAGGAGCTGTTGCCGTGTTATGTTCCTCTGCCGCTGGAGTCCGTCCCATATCGGGATTTCAAAACCGAAATAGAAATAGTAGTCCTTATTCCGGGGATTGCTCAGCGGGTCGGGGTTCTCGATGCCGGCAAGAAAAGTCGGCAGATACCTTGCCCTGGCGAGAAGAATGTTCTTGGACTGCAGCTCCACTTTCAACTGCTGGAGCATGAGATCATAGGAATTGGATTGCGCCGTATCGAGCCTTGCCCCTGCCGGATCAAAGCCGGAAAGCACCTGAGAAGTCGAATTCCGGCAGTCCAGCATGAGGACTTCTCCTGATTTCAGTCCGAGGACTCCTTTGATACCATCCAAAATGGTGTTCCGGGTTTCTTCGACACCCTGCAAATCCACCCTGGCCAGTTCGAGCTCGTGCTCCGCCAGCTGGACTTCCAATGAAGTGACCGAGCCTTCCGTGAGCCGGGTCTTCATGTAGGCGAGAGATCGCTCCGCGGTTTCCACAACCTGCTTCTGAACGCTCTCCAGTCTCTCCGCGGACTCCAGTTCAAGAAAGGCCCCTCCAAGCCTCTGAATGTACTTTGTGATCACCATGGAGTGAGCCAGTTTGGCCATCTGTGTGATCAGTCTGTTTGCCTGGAGACTGATGTACGATTCAATGGGATTGTATCGATCGAGGTAAAACCCCAACTTATACGGTTTTTGGTCTCCGGAATAGTAATCGAAATTCGGTTCATTGACATAATAGCGCGTGCGAAGCGATACCGTCGGGAACATTCCGAACCGGCTGTCGGTTTCGTCCAGCTTCCGCAGATCAATGTCCAGTGAGCTGCTGGTGAGATAAGGCGACTGCCTCAGTGCAAGGCGCACGCATCCATTGAAATCCAGCTGCCCTTGCGGAGTCTCGTTTTGCACCTCGTTATCGGCAACCGCACCACAATCCGGTTGAAGCGTCGTCAGCACGGCACTTATCACCGCCAAACAGAAGCAGAGTCGAAGCAGTGTTCTCATGAACCTTCCTCTGGTCCGGGGGGTCTTGCAAGCGGAATCAACTGAGCAACGTGCCGTCCCGCAGGGTACAGACCCTCGTGCAAAAGGCCGCCACCTCCGGATCATGAGTCACGGCAACTATAGCTCTGCCTTCTTGCGCCGCGCATTTCTGGAAGTACTCCATCACAATTCTGCCGTTTTCGCGATCCAGTTGGCCGGTGGGTTCATCCGCCAGGATGACACGGGGGTTGTTCATCAGGGCCCGTACCACGGCAGCCCGCTGCTGTTCACCGCCAGAAAGCAGCTTCGCGGGGTGATGGATGCGGTGACTCATATTGGCACGCTCCAGGAGCTCCAGAATCCTCTCACGCCGCTGCTTTTTCCCAACCCCGGCGTAGATGAGAGGCAGCTCCAGGTTCTCATAAACCGTCGAACCCTCAATCAGGTTGCAGGCCTGGAAGACAAAGCCGACGAAACTGCGGCGAAACAGCGCCTGGGCGTGGG
>CAYTWB010000065.1:0-21883 GCA_964441945.1 uncultured Syntrophobacteraceae bacterium | reverse complement strand
ATTGACAGCCTGAAAACCCGATCCGTCCGGCAAGCAGCCTTCGACTATGATGGCCCTGGTTGTCGTCGATTGCTCTCTTAACGGAGCCAGTTCAAGATACTCTGCTGAGCCAAAACATGCTTCCACCTGTTCGGCGGTATCAAATTCTACTAGAATTATCCTCTCCGGCTGCCAATCGCCTGACAGCGGGGTTATCTTTCCTCCGCGAACCAGATATCGACCTCCATGTCTCTGTACAATATCAGAAACCCTGTCGACATATCTGGAATAGGTTCCAAGGTCTTTAATGCCGATTTCCACGATCAGGTAGACAGCCATATGGCCACTCTCCTTGCCGCATAGAACCGAGCTGGAGTTTCAAACTGGAGGCATAAAGCCTGTACATTTCTACGGAGCGGCATTATAGAGGGTGACGGGCGGGTAGGCAAGGCAATTTGGGCCGATGGGGCAGGCAAAGTCCGAAGCCGGCGTCAGATCGCCGGCAGTCAGGGACAGAAGACGATGAGCAGAAAAAGAGGTAATCGGAATGCTGGTTGATACACATGCCCATCTGGATTTTCCCGAATTTTCGGAGGATCTCGACGGGGTTTTGGAACGGGCAAGCAAAGCGGGAGTTTGCGAAATCGTGACGATCGGGATCGATCTTGCCAGCAGCCGGAAGGCTGTGGAACTGGCTGACGCCCACCCTGGGATTTTTGCCACAGTTGGGATTCACCCTCATGACGCGTTCCTGTTGAACGACCGGCAGCTAAAGACCCTGGAAACCCTTTCTCGTGAAAAGCGGGTATTGGCTGTGGGAGAGGTCGGCTTGGATTACTACCGTGACCGCCAACCGAGAAAGCTCCAGCAACAATGCCTGCGGCAACAGCTGGAGCTTGCCTGCTCAGTCGGTTTGCCCGTCGTCTTCCATGTCCGGGAGGCTCACGTAGATTTCCTTGAGATTATCAAGGATTACGCCCGGGCTCTGAGTGGGGGCGTGCTCCATTGTTTCTCGGGGGACTGGACGGTTGCCAAAAGCTGTCTGGACATGGGCTTCTACCTTTCTATTCCCGGCACGGTGACATTCCCCAGGGCCGAGACCCAGCACGAAGTGGTCAAGCGGGCACCTCTGGATCGGTTGTTGCTGGAGACCGACGCCCCGTACCTCGCTCCGGTGCCCTTTCGAGGCAAGGTGAATGAACCGGCTTTTGTAGTCTACGCGGCCCGCAAAGTTGCCGATTTACGACACGCTTCTCTGGAAGAGATCGCCCATCAGACGACCATCAACGCCCACAAGGTTTTTCGGATCGAAAACAAGGCACAGTGAGGGCTGGAGAAGAGGTCCTTTGAATGGAAATCCTCCCGAAACCGATCTTTCGCAACCTGCAACCGCTTGTTCTGGCTTCTGAATCAGCCCGCCGGGTTCAGTTGTTGCGCTCTTTGGGAGTGGACATAGAGGTGATTCCCAGCGGTATCGAGGAAGGGAACGGTGCTCAGAAGGAGCCCGGCCCTCTGGTAGAATCCCTAGCCCTGGAAAAGGCTGGGGCGGTTGCCCGCCGTTGCCCTCAGTCATGGGTGCTGAGTGCCGACACGGTCGTGGTGCTGAAGGATACCATCTTTGGCAAACCGGGGAGTGTGAAGGAAGCCATAACCATGCTGCACCGGCTCAGCGGCCGGGAACATCAGGTGTTCAGCGGGATCTGTTTGATGCGGGTTGACCCACCTTGCAGTCGCGTTCTCAGTGTCAGGACGGACGTGTATTTCAAGCGGCTCAGTGATGCCGAGATCCATGCCTATGTGCAGACGGGGGAACCTCTGGACAAGGCTGGAGCCTACGCCATTCAGGGAATGGGATCGTTCCTGGTGGAATCGCTTCACGGCTCCTACACGAATGTGGTAGGCTTGCCGCTCTGTGAGACCCTGGAATGGCTGATGGAACAGGGTATTATTGCGCCGGCACGCGGTTCCGGCATGGTCGAATGAGCCGGTTTGGAACTGAACCTGGACAATCTGAAAGACAATTGACCGGACGGGGGCAATGATGACTTCCATTGTACAAAACCTTTCGAGAATCAATGAACGAATCCGGACAGCCTGTTTGCGCGCGGGGCGGGATTCGAGCGGGGTTGCCCTGGTCGGTGTTACGAAAATGGTCCCTGTGGATCGGATACGGGAAGGGGTTCAGGCCGGAGTCAGGATTCTCGGAGAAAACTATGTTCAAGAAGCCGTCAAGAAGATACAGGTTTTGTCCGACTTGCCGGTTTCCTGGCATTTCATCGGCCATCTCCAATCCAATAAGGCCAGAGTGGCCCTTGAATCGTTCTCCTGCATTCAGACGCTCGATCGTGAAAGCCTGGCTCGCGAGCTCAACCGTCTGGCTCACAAACTGGGCACGAGGATCTCCGTTCTCATCCAGCTGAATACCGGGTATGAGGGGAGCAAGAGCGGCCTGGCCCCTGAGTCTCTGGCGCCCTTTTTTGATTTCGTTTCACCGCTGGACGGATTGGAGATCCGCGGGTTGATGGGGTTGCCGCCGTACTATGATGACCCGGAGGAGAGCCGGCCGCATTTTCGCAGTCTGAGGCTCATGCTCGATCGGTTGAGGGATCGTTCAGCCACGCCGGAGCAGCTTTGCGAGCTTTCCATGGGGATGAGCCATGATTTTGAGGTGGCTGTCGAAGAAGGAGCCACCATGGTCAGGGTCGGTACGGCGCTCTTCGGGACAAGACCTACCGGTTGAACGCTTTCCGCTGACGCTGCACCTCCGCCAGGGCTATCGCGCCGGCGGTTGCCGCGTTCAGGGATTGCAGAGGACCTCCTGGCGGTATCCGAACCAGGAAGTCACAGTGCTTGCGAATCAAAGGGCGGAGCCCTTTCTGTTCATTCCCCACTACCAGCCCCAGCGGCATGGTGAGATCCGCCTCGTAAAGCGATTGCTTCCCCTCGACATCCAGCCCGACAATCCATAGCCCGCTTTTCTTCAATCGTTCCAGCGCCTGAGCCAGGTTGGTGACCTGAATGATCGGCAGGTAAACGGTGGCCCCGGATGCGACTTTGATCACCGTACCGCTGATCTTTGCAGAACGGTCCCTGGGAACAATCATCCCCTTCGCACCCAGAAAACACGCGCTTCTGATCAGCGCACCCAGGTTTTGCGGGTCCTGAATGCAGTCCAGCGCCAGGAAGGGATGTCTTTTTTCTATTGGGAGCTGCAGGAACGCATCGAGTGTGCCGTAGCGGAATTCTTCCGAACGCACGGCTATGCCCTGATGATGGGTATGGCCTATCAGGCCGGATATCGAATCAGGTGATTCCCGGTGAACGGGAATTCCCCGCTCTTCCGCTATTGATATGAGTTCGGAAGCCCTCTGGTCGGTCCGGGCGAGCACCAGTTCTTTCACCGTCACGTCTTCATTGGAGAGGGCCTCTTTTGCCGGATTGTACCCCGAAATCCAAATGTCGCCTTTGTGACGGGGTTTTTCTATCATGACGGTAGGGTGTGAAAGTCGAGGATGGCGTTGAGTCGATGGACCTGAGCCGATCGACGGCAGCGAAGAGCGCGGATGATGGCGATGAGATCAGAGACTGCTTCCTCCAGAGCATCGTTTATCACTATGAAGTCGTACCACGGAGCCTCCTGAAGTTCCTTCCCCGCGGCGGTTAGGCGTGCCGCAATCTGTTCGGAGGATTCGGTTCCACGTGCTTTGAGTCTTTGCTCCAGGGCTGTCAACGATGGAGGAAGAATGAAAATGGTGTGCGCATCCGGGCAGATGCAGCGAACCTGACGCGCCCCCTGAACGTCGATGTCAAGGAGAACGTCGTTCCCGGCGCTGAGCCACCTGGTCAGCTCCTGGCCGTCTGTCCCATAGAATTCCCCGTGGACAAGGGCCCATTCCAGGAAGCGTCCCGCTTTGATGCCGGACAGGAAGATTTCCCTGGTCATGAAATGGTAGTCTTTGCCCTCAGCCTCTCCCTGTCGAGGATGCCTTGTCGTACATGAAATGGAAAACCTCAGGTCAGGCAGTTCCCGCAAAAGAGACCGGACCAGCGTAGTCTTTCCGACCCCGGAGGGGGCTGAGATCACGAAAAGCTGTCCTGTGCGATGGGGAACGGACATCCGGCTATTCTTTTTCCTGCTTGGAGGAATTCCCATCTTTGGAATGGTTTTCGGAGATGAGTCTTTGCGCGATGGTTTCGGCCTGGACCCCTGAGAGGATCACATGGTCGCTGTCGGTGATGATGATCGATCTGGTGCGCCTGCCCATCGTTGCGTCAACGAGTTTGTTCGCCTGTTTGGCGTCTTCCTTAAGCCGTTTCATCGGTGCCGATGCCGGGGACACTATGGCGACAATCCTGTTCACTAGAACGGTATTTCCAAAGCCTATGTTGAGTAATCTTGGTTCCATGAAATCCTCGCTGCAATGTCAACGTACCTGGTTGTCCAAAAGGCTGACTCTTCCAACCTGTTTTGAAGATGCAGTTTGGCCTGGGATCAGAGCTCTTGAGCAACCTCGACTTTATAACAGGATGTTAGCGCAGGCAGTGCAAGAGTCTTGATCAGACAAGAACATATCCGAACATCAAAACCCCCTAATTATCCCTTGAAGAAGGGCGCGGACGCAAGGGTTTTTCTATGCCGGTGTCACTTCCTGCGGATGGAGGAAGTGGCGAAACCGTTTGTATTCGCCCGCTATTCTACATTCTGGAGCTGCTCTTTGAGTTTTCCCGTTTCGGTTTTCATTGTGATCACGGAACGGATAATCTCCAGATCGCCGGTCTTGCTTCCCAGGGTGTTGACCTCGCGATGGATCTCCTGGGCAAGGAAGTCAAGCCTTCTTCCATCCGCTGGGGTTGCCTCGTTCAATAAGGCCCGCATCTGATCCAGGTGACTGCGGAGCCTGACCAGTTCTTCGTTGATGTCAGATCGATCGGCAACCAGGGCTACCTCCTGGAGCAGCCGGTTTTCATCGATCTGTGTCTCACCGAGGAATTCCCGGATACGGTCAAAAAGCTTCTGGCGGTATTCGGAAAGGACCTTGTCTTTCTGGTTCTCAATAGAGGAGAGTTCACGACGCAAGGAGGCGATGCGGTTTAGACAGTCGTTGAGGAGTGTTTCGCCTTCCAGGGCCTTCATTTGTTGGACCTGTTGCAGGGCTTCCGTCACGGCTCCGGTCAGGAGCCTTTTGAGCGATTCGCGATCCAGTGTGGTTTCGGATGGTTCGAACAGGTACGGTATGCTCAAGAGCTGATCCAGCGTTGGGGGGTCGGTTTGTGGGAGCAGACGATGCAGCTTCAGGAGTTGTTCCCAGTAGCATCGCGCAAGGTCCATATTGAGCTGCGGAGCTTTGGCCTGAGCGTTTTTGCTTTCAATCTGCACGTTGACTTCCAGGCGACCACGCCGGGCGGATTGAGCGACTATTCTTCGGCAGTGATCTTCAAATTCCGCGCAGTTCTTTGGCAGCCGCAGCACAACATCCAGGTTGCGGCTGTTCAGCGCCCTGATCTCAACCGCTATCGAAAAGCCGGATTCTTCTGTTTGGCTGCGGCCGAATGCCGTCATGCTGTGGATCAAGAGAGACCTCCAGAATTCAGTAGATTGCGTTGTCGCTTCCTCGGGAGCTGTTCATGACGTTGAAAGTGCAGCTTTTCCCGAAGTGCTCCAAAGTAATGAAGTAATGTCGCTTCCTGATAGTCGGGATAGGTCCATGGAAGCTTTTCATAGGCCCCTTTATGATAGATCAGGGTCAAATCGGCATAGATACCGTTTCGCAGGTAAATCCGGTGTGTGTAGTTCTTCCCTGTTGCAAGGACCGCTCGTTCTTCGGTAAGCAATCCCGGGTCGATGTTGATGCGTCGTTTTCCATTCTGAGAAAGCTGAATCTCCAGCTGGTTGGAGAATAGCTTGATATCAGGGAGGCTTTCCACAGGAACGAGGCGCAAAAAACTACAGACCTGGCGATGAAGGTCCCTCCCCATTTCCCGCTCATAGTAGGCAGTATAGGTAAAGGGTCGAGCTTCCATAAGAAAATCCAACGATCCGAAGCGGCCAAGGAATGCTTCCAGTGTTTGATCTCTGGCTTCAAAGTCGGCAAAGAGCAGCCCGATAAAGAGCTTTGCCTCTGGTGGTTCTCGGGGAGTGCTCATAAGCTGTCAGGAGTTTTGGAGAATGCTTAATAATTCGCCGGCCAAAACGGCAGCGGTCCCGACCTGGCCAACGACAATGCCCGCGGCAAGGTTGGCCAGAAGGGCTGCATCTTCCGGCGCCAAACCCGCAACAATCCCGAGGGTCATTGCCGCAATGACGGTATCTCCGGCCCCGGTCACATCGAAGACCCGCTGAGCAACCGTGGGGATGTGAACGATCCGGCCGTCGCACTGGAAAAGGCTCATCCCTTCCTTGCCTCGGGTGATCAAAACGGTTTCACATGCCAGCAGTTCCAGTAACCGCTTCCCTGCCCGGATCAACGTCTCTTCATTGCGGATGACGGTCCCGGACATTTGTGATGCTTCGTGGTGGTTTGGGGTGACCATCGTGAAGGACCGATACAGGTCTGCGTGCTGCACCTTCGGATCAACGACCACCGGCAGTGCTGAAGCCGAAACCATGCGCCGAAGCGCATCCAGAAACTCGCGGCTGACTACCCCCTTGGCATAGTCAGACACGATGATGCCGTTGAGGTTTGGAAGGTTGTCTTCGATGTAGGAAAGAATCCGCTCCAGGGTGCGTTCTTTGAGCGGAGCAAGCCACTCCCGATCAAAGCGGACAACTTGCTGGTGTTGAGCAATGATCCTGGTTTTCACCGTGGTGGGGCGGTCGTCTTCAATAACGAGGCCGTCAGTGGATACGGCAATCTCTTCAAAGAGACTCAACAGCAACCGGCCGGCATGGTCATTGCCGACAACCCCCGCGACGGCGGTCTTGCCGCCAAGGCCCGCCACATTATGGGCCACATTGGCAGAACCGCCCAGCAACTGCGATTCTTCCCGGACTTCCACCACCGGTACGGGAGCTTCCGGAGAGATACGGTTCACTTCACCCCAGATGAAGGTATCGAGCATGATGTCGCCGACCACAAGAATGCGGCAAGTGGGAAACCGCAATATGGCTTCAATCAGACGATCTTTCTGTTCAGGAGAGAGCCTTATCTGAGATTGCATGGGATGCTGACGCTAATCCTGAATGGGTTTGGCTTCGTCGATCAGCATGATTGGGATATCATCCCGAATTTCATAGAGAAGTTTACACTGTCGGCAGATCAGACCGTCTTCTGATTGGGTCAGCTGCAGCGGTCCCTTGCATTTCGGACAGGCCAGAATATCCAGTAATTCTTTGCTGATGGTCATAAAAGGATCCTCGATTCAACCGCTCACCGGTTCGACTTTGGCCGCGGGTTCATTTTCCTCTTCGTCTTCTTTATCGATATTTAAAAGGTTGCGGTAGGTCTCGACCGTGGCCCGCAGTCTGCTCTCCAGTTGCATGCGGTGCCGTTTCAGTTCGGTGATATCGTCCTGAGCGCGGGAAAGCCGTTGTTGGGCGGCCTGCAGGAGTTTCTCAGCCTGGAGCTCAGCCTCGGCGACGATCAGCCTGGCCTCCTTTTCTGCATTGGCCTTTGTCTGTTCCGCGGTTCTCTGAGCGTTGAGCAGCACGGCACGAATCGTTTTTTCTCGTTCCTTATGTTCTCTGAGCTCCTTTTCGTGTTCCTGCAGGTCCTTCCGCAGGTCGGAATTCTCAGCCTTCAGGGACTGAATCTCATCGGTCAGTTCCTGACAGAAACGTTCCACCGCTTTTCTGTCGAGGCCGGGCCACCTGACGCGAAAACTTTTGTTTTGAATTTCGACCGAAGTCAGATTCATGGCGAATTCACCATTCTGCGCCTAGGTCCCAATCCGGATGGCCAGACCAGTCAGAGAGGGAACAAGAAAACTATCCAGGAAATAGATGGCCAAAATGACAATCATCGGGGTGAAATCGATTCCACCGTAGAAGGCCGGGACCCGTCTGCGAATCGCAAAGAGCACCGGTTCCGTAGCGGTGTAAAGAAAACGAACGATCGCATTGTACGGGTCGGGATTGACCCAGGAAAGGAGGGCCCGCGCGATGACCACCCACATATAGAGGTTGAGCGCAATGTGTAGTATTTGAGCTAGGGCTAGCAAGAGATTGCTGATAATGAACATCTTTCACCTGTGAGAAAAAATGGAGGCCATTCTGGGTGCAAATTGCCTGACGTCGCCTGCTGACCGGGAGTGAGACTACTTATTTTCTTTAGACCTGTCAACCTTCACAAACGCTGATTGGATTTCTTTTGCAAAGATCCGCAGGGGCTGCTTGAAAAAATCCTTGACAAACTGACAAAGTATTAACTACAAAGAGCTGTTGAAATCTTCTTCGGGGAGGAGTGGTTGCCATGGTAAAGAGCCCGTGTATCAATTGTGACAAAGCAGCTGAGGACAAGAACAAGTGCCTGGAAAACTGCGACAAGCTTAGAGAGTACCAGGAATTGATTCTAAAACAAGGGATTTATGCAACCATGTAGCTGAAGGCCTCTCTGCCTAAGCGAACTGCGGCCTTTGGGGGCCGCTTTTTTTGTTGTCGGGTCTCAATTGCAGGGTCTCAGTTGGTGGCTGGGGAAGTGAGATTGCCCTAGAGCGATGGAACTGGAGGACATATAGATGTATGCTGTATTTCAGTCGGGTGGTAAGCAATATCAAGTGGAACCCGGTACAGTTGTCAAGCTTGAGAAGCTCCAAGGGGAAGTAGGGGGCGATATCACTCTCAATGAAGTGGTGCTGGTGGGTGATGGAGATCAAATCCAGGTTGGGTGTCCCTTACTCGAAGATGTCCTCATCCGGGGGCGGATCGTGGAGCAGGGGCGTCACCGCAAGATCATCGTGTTCAAGCACCGGAGGCGCAAGGATTATCGAAAGAAGCAGGGGCACAGGCAGCCATACACGGCAGTCCTGATTCAGAGTATTGAGAAGAGGATCGAGGAGTCAGGTCAGGTTGCTTCCTGAGTTTCCCTTATCCGCAGCCTGAGCGGCACAGTTTTGGAGGAATGATCCATGGCACACAAAAAGGCTGGAGGCAGTTCCAGAAATGGCAGGGATAGTGCCGGCCAGCGCCGAGGCGTAAAGCGCTTTGGCGGCGAGTTTGTTCGAGCCGGCAACATACTGGTTCGTCAGTTGGGAACGAAATTCCACCCGGGCAAGAATGTCGGTATGGGTAGAGACTACACGCTCTTTGCTCTGATCGATGGTACGGTTACTTTTGAATACAAGGATAAGATGCGTCAGAAGATAAGCGTTTATCCTGTCCCCATCCCGTCATAGGGCCTTTCCCTCTTTTGTATCCCCAGGTATTCCGGTACGGATTCCGTTCATCGGAATCTGTACCACTGTCCGGTGCCTGAAACATACCAGATTTCCCAGGTTGTGAGCGCATGAAATTCGTCGACGAAGTGAGAACCAGGGTCGTTGCCGGTAACGGCGGACAGGGTTGTGTCAGTTTTCGCCGGGAAAAATATGTTCCCAAGGGCAGTCCTGACGGCGGAGACGGGGGCAAGGGAGGAGATGTGGTTCTGGAAGTGTCTGAGAGGAAACGCACCCTTCTCGATTTTCGTTATCGTCATGAGTTCAAAGCATCGTCGGGAGAGCACGGAAAAGGAAACAACCGGCATGGCAAGAGCGGGCGGGACCTGATTCTTGAAGTCGCGCCCGGCACCCTGGTGAAGGACCCTGTCACCGGGGAGATTCTTGCGGACCTGGTGGACCCGGGCCGGCGCTGGGTGGCGGCAAAGGGAGGACTCGGTGGAAAGGGAAATGCCCACTTTGTCACATCGACCCACCAGATTCCAAGGTTTGCGCAGCCTGGGGAAAAGGGCGAAGAGAAAGACCTGCTGTTAGAATTGAAGCTCCTGGCCGATGTGGGGCTGGTGGGACTGCCGAATGCCGGCAAGTCCACCTTGATCGCGGCTGTTTCAGCGGCACGGCCCAAGGTTGCTGATTACCCGTTCACAACGCTTGTTCCGAACCTCGGTGTTGTCCAGTATGAGGATGCTGCTCCTTTTGTCATGGCGGATATCCCTGGTTTGGTTTCAGGTGCTCACCAGGGGGTGGGGCTCGGAATACGATTCCTCCGCCATGTCGAAAGGACCCGGGTCCTGGTCCATCTCATTGATGTCCACGCGGTTCCCCTGGACAACCCTCTGCAGCCCTATCGGCTGATCGAAAATGAACTGCTCAACTATTCCAGGGAAATGCAGAACAAACAGCGCGTCATTGCATTGAACAAGACCGACCTCATTCCCGACTCCGAACAGCTGGAGCAGATTGCACGTACCTATCGGGCTTTGGGGCAGCCGGTCGTGCTGCTTTCGGCTCTTCGATGCTACGGTATAAGGGATCTGTTACAGGTTCTTACCGGGCTCCTGACCTCTTTCGAAAAGGCCCGGAGATGAAGCGAGCTTTATTGGTGATCGACCAAATGCTCATCGAGGGGGATTTCTGTGAACGGATAGAAAGAATGAAGCGAATCCGTTCGTTCGGGGTATAATAACCGCGGCCTGCATCGGCCGGTCAGTGTGTCGCTTTGCTGCTGTCTCGGTTTGTGAGCGTTCTTCACGCAGGAAGGAATTCTCGGTGTATGGAAGAGCTTGAGGATCGGACTGGTTTTTTCAATCGTTGCCGGCGACTGGTGATCAAGGTTGGGAGCGCTGTCCTCACCGGGTCTCGGGGATTGGACCGGGTGATGATACATCGCCTGAGCGATCAGATTGCTGAGCTTCGGCAGAATGACCCCGATCGCCAGGTTGCTATTGTAACCTCCGGTGCGGTGGCGTCCGGCCTGCGAAAAGTCGGTTTTACCCATCGCCCGCGCACTATTCCTCACAAGCAGGCCATGGCTGCAGTGGGACAAGGTGCGCTCATGGAGGCCTGGGAAACGGCTTTTGACAAGTATGAACTCCTCGTTGCACAAGTGCTCCTCACCAGCGAAGACCTTTCTCATCGCCACCGCTACCTCAACGCACGCAATACCCTCGAGACACTTCTCGACTGGGGCATTCTGCCCGTCATCAACGAGAATGACACGGTGGTGGTCGAAGAGATCCGGTTTGGCGACAATGACCACCTTGCGGCCATGATCGCCGGCTTGATTGGCGCCGACCTGGTTATTGTTCTAACTGATACGGCCGGGCTGTTTGATTGCGATCCCCGGGTTCATGACGATGCACGCCTCATTCCCCTTGTTAAGCGCATCGATTCGAAGCTCATGGCCTGTGCAAACCCTTTGCCCGGCGCTGTAGGCACCGGCGGAATGTCGAGCAAAGTGAATGCCGCGAAGCGTTGCCTGGCGTCAGGCATTCCCATGATCATTGCCCCCGGCAAGGAACGAGATGTGCTCCTTCGGATTTTTTCCGGCGAAACGCTGGGAACGCTTTTCCTTCCTCGAAAACGCCTCTATCATGGTAAGAAGCTTTGGCTGGCCAATCTTCCGAAACCGGTGGGGGAATTGGTGCTCGACGAAGGTGCGGTCACTGCTCTGCAAAAACGCGGGAAATCGTTGCTTCCAATAGGTGTTCGTGAGGTTCGAGGATCTTTTGGAGTGGGGGCCCCAGTCAGATGCCTCAGTGAAGCAGGGGAAGTGATTGGCATTGGATTGTGTAACTATAAGTCGATTGAGGTCGATTTGATCAAAGGGCGGCATACGGAGGAGATAGAGAATCTCATCGGCTATAAGCATTCGGATGAGGTGATCCATCGGAACAACTTCGTGCTTATCGGCGACATGGTGGAATAGGGTCCTACAAGGAGGAGTTGATGCGTGAGGAAATCCTTCGAATGGGCAAAGAGGCTCGCACTGCGGCTCATCAGATGGCAAAGGCAGGCAGCAGCCGCAAGCGGGAAGCGCTCGAACATCTTGCAGATGCCTTAGAGAGAGCGCGGGAACCAATCGAACTGGCAAATCAGAAAGATATTCAATCCGCTCTAAAGAAAGGATTGCCGGCAGCCAGGGTGGACCGCCTTCGCCTGAATGACAAGGTGCTCAGCGAAATGGTGGGAGGTTTGAGGGAGATTGCGCTCCTGCCCGACCCCGTCGGGGAGGTCACTCGCATGTGGACCCGCCCCAATGGGCTTCGGGTCGGGAGAATGAGAATCCCTCTCGGGGTCGTTGGGATCGTTTATGAATCTCGGCCCAATGTCACGATTGATGCGGCTGCCCTTTGTATCAAAGCCGGAAATGCCGTCGTCCTGCGCGGAGGATCGGAGGCCTTCACGTCGAATCAGTGCCTGGCGGGAATCCTCCAGGAATCACTCAAGGCTTCGGGGCTGCCGGCAACGGCCGTGCAGCTGGTTGGAACCACGGAGCGGAGTGCCGTCCTGGAGATGCTCGGGCTGGAGGAGTATATCGATGTCATGATTCCCAGAGGGGGTGAGGACCTTATCCGGTTTGTCACGGAACATGCCCGAATGCCGGTCCTCAAACACTACAAGGGGGTCTGTCACGTTTACGTGGACGCCGAAGCAGATCTTGCCATGGCTGAAGCGATCTGTTTGAACGCAAAAGTGCAGAGACCAGGGGTCTGTAATGCGATGGAGACCTTGCTGGTTCACGAAGATGTCGCCGGGACCTTTCTCCCCCAAATGGCTGCTGCGTTTCAAAAGGAAGGTGTGGAACTGCGAGGCTGTGAGAGGACGCGGGCTATTCTGCCCGGTTGCCGTGCGGCCACAGAGGAGGATTGGTACGCCGAATACCTCGACCTCATCCTTGCCGTGAAGGTGGTGGAGGACATGGAAGCTGCCATCTCTCACCTTACCACCTATGGGTCTCAGCATACGGAGGCCATAGTCACCAGGAATTTTGACAGGGCCCATCGTTTTCTCCAGGAAGTGCAATCCTCCCTTGTGCTTGTCAACGCCTCAACGCGCTTCAATGATGGATACCAGTTGGGTCTGGGTGCGGAGATCGGGATTTCAACTTCCCGGTTGCACGCTTTTGGGCCGATGGGGGTCGAGGAGCTGACCACCACAAAATTCATCGCACTGGGAAATGGTCAGCTGCGCGTTTGACAACCGAAGGCATGCGGGGCAGGGGATTGCTGAACATGAAGTGATGGAGCATTAGCAACATGCCGGAGCGAGTGGGAGTCATGGGGGGGACCTTCGACCCCGTCCACGTGGGACACCTGAGAGTGGCTGAAGAGGCTGTTGAAGCACTCGATCTGGACATGCTTCTTTTCATTCCGGCAGCCGTTCCACCTCACAAGCTCGGCAAGAGCATTCTTGCCTTTGAACACCGGTGGAGAATGCTGAGACTGGCTACAGATGAGCATCCGCGGTTTGCAGTTTCGGACCTGGAGCAGCGGTTGCCGGGCAAATCCTACACGGTGGTCACGCTGCGAAAACTGCAGGAAGAGTACGGTGGGAAAGCGGAGCTTTTCTTCATCGTTGGGATGGATGCCTTTTTTGAATTGAATACGTGGTGGCATTTCAATGAGTTATTCGAGCTGGCTCATATGGTTGTTCTGCGACGCCGCGGTTATGATGAGAGCGAAGTGAACGGGTTTCTGGCGCAAAGAGTCTCGGCGCACTACACCTGCACCGGCGATAACGCCTGTTTCAGGCATCCGCATCTGTTGCCGGTACACTGCCTGAACAACACAAGGCTCGATATTTCGTCAACCCGAATCCGGCAGCTGGTGAAAGAAGGAAGATCCATCCGTTATCTCGTTGTTCCCGAAGTCATGCGTTATATTTGCTCAGAACAGCTCTACAGTGGAGAAGACCTTTGCGAAACCAGAAAGATGCCGGTATGCAAAAAGAGAGGGTTGCCGGCAGGTTAAAGGATATGGTCGCGAAAGACGATACCAAACCGGAGCAGTCGATCGATACGCCGGAAAGGGCCAGGCTTTGTGCCCGGGAGGTTTCTCAGCTGAAAGCCGGTGATCTGGTTGTCTTGGATGTCCGAGGGCTGAGCTCGTTTGCGGACTATTTCCTCATCTGCAGCGGCAAGTCCAGCCGGCAGGTCCAGGGGATCGCCGATAACCTGGAAGCGAACCTTGCCGATCGGGGAATCAAACCGCTTGGCATTGAAGGTCGCTCGGAAGGGCACTGGATCCTGATGGACTATGCAGATGTGATCATTCATATTTTCTATGAGCCGGTACGGCATGTTTATGACCTGGAAAGTCTCTGGTCCGACGCAGTCCGGGTAGTTGATGCGACAGATGCTGTGGCCTGTGACCATGGGGCGAGCGAAGGAGCTTGATGCAAAGCTTTCGATTCAACGCAAGAGGTTGCCGGTCCGGTTTCCTAATCTGGATGACGGTCTTCTTTCTGTGTACGAATGCTTTCCTGCCGGACCCGATCCTTGGCATGTCCCTGAGCGAAGAAGGGAAGATCGGGAAGGAGCTTCTGGATAAGATCAAAGAACGCATGGCCCTGGTTGAAGACGGCGAGGTCTTGACCTATGTTCAATCTGTTGGGAGTCGCGTTGTCAAGCAGTTGGGAAATACCCTTTATCCGTATCAGTTCTTCGTCATCAACCAGTCTGTGCCGAACGCTTTTGCTATCCCCGGGGGGTATGTTTTCATCTACCGGGGTCTGATCGAGATGATGGCGAGTGAAGGCGAACTGGCAGGAATTCTCAGCCACGAAGTGGGCCACATTCAGGCTCGCCATTTTCAGCGCCGCATGGAAGAGGGTCGGATACTCAATATTGCAACAATCGCCAGTGTTCTTGCGGCAGCCCTGATTGGTGTTCAGGGTGGCAGTGGGGCTGGGGTACAGGCGTTGACCATGGGGGCCATGGCGGGCGCCCAAACGTTTGAACTGAAGTATAGCCGTGAGAATGAAGAAGAAGCCGATCAGCTCGGATTGCGGTATCTTGTTGCAGCGGGATACCCCGCAACAGATATGGTGAGCGTGATGCAGCGCATGCACCAGGCCCAATGGATGGTCAATTCCAGCATTCCGTCGTACCTCTCGACCCACCCCGCATTGAATGAGCGCGTCCAGTATCTTCAAGATCTGATCCGAAAGCCGGAATACCGGGTACAATCTTCCAGCTCGAAGAATCTGGGAGATTTTGCCATCATGCAGGCATCTCTCATTTCGGAGTACAGCGACCCCAAAACCGCTCAAGAACGATTTCTTGCGGGGATCAGCAAGGGCGATATCGCTGCCACCTATGGCCTCGGACGGCTGTACCTGAGGCAAGGAAAGTATGCCGAAGCGCTTCCTTACCTGCAGGATGCCGCAAGGCAGTGCTCCGGGAGCCCTTTTGTGCTGAGTACCTTGGGCGATGCCTATCACAAGCTCGGTCGACTCAATGAGGCTCAGAGGACCCTGCAGACGGCCCTGCTTCTGGATCCGTCCTCACTTGTCGCTCACTATCGGCTTGCGCTGGTGTTGAAGGAGTCGGGACAAAAAGAAGAAGCTCTTCAGCATCTCCAGCGCCTGGAAGAATGGACCCCCGCTTTCCCGGACATAGACTACAACCTGGGAATTATTCTCGGGCAGTTGAATCGTATGGGCCTGGCCCACTTCTACCTTGGCCGCTACTCCCTGCAGCGGCACGACTGGAATGTCGCGGTTTTCCATTTCCGAAAAGCTAAGGCGCTCATTTCGGATTCCCCTCAGAAGTGGGAGGAAATCGATCGTGGAATGAAAGAAGCGGAGAAGCGTCTGAAAGAAATGGGCCCGCGAGGCATGAACAAATAGCGCCGGCAACTGGTTTTGGAGTTGTCGAACCTTGAGGAGGTGTCAATGAGAATCCTGATCAGTGATAATCTGGCGGATTCGGGGATCCAGAAGCTCAAAAGTGTCCCCGAATTCCAGGTGGATGTAATAACCAAGCTGTCCCATGAACAGCTTTGCCGGATTATCGAAGGCTATGATGCATTGGTGATTCGAAGCGCAACGAAGGTCAATGCCGAAATCATCCATGCCGGGCATAATCTAAAAGTCGTTGCCAGGGCCGGTATTGGTCTGGACAATGTGGATATTGAAGCAGCCAGTCGCAGTGGGATTGTGGTGATGAACACCCCGGAGGGAAATGTCATAACCACTGCCGAACATGTTATTGCCATGATGTTTGCCTTGACCCGGAATATCCCTCAGGCCAACAGCTCCCTCAAGGCTGGAAAATGGGAGAAGTCCCGATTCAGCGGCAGAGAGCTGTCTCACAAGGTGCTCGGAATTATTGGCATTGGCAGGATCGGTCGGATTGTCGCCGACCGTGCAAAAGGGCTGAAGATGAACGTCATAGCCTGCGATCCCTACATCAGCCAGGAGGTGGTGGAGAAGCTGGGGGTCAAAGGGGTGAGCCTTGATGAGCTTCTTGCACAATCCGACTACATTACGGTTCATACCCCAATGACGAAAGAAACTCGTGGGCTGTTGAATGCCGACGCCTTCAAGAAGATGAAGAAAGGGGTTTTTGTCATCAACTGTGCTCGGGGCGGGATCTATGATGAAGAGGATCTTTATGATGCAATCCAGTCGGGGATTGTTGCAGGGGCCGCCCTGGATGTCTTTGTTCAGGAGCCGCCGACGAACAGCCCTTTGTTGAGCCTGGACCAGGTCATTGCTACGCCTCATCTGGGAGCGTCGACGGATGAAGCTCAAGAAAACGTTGCCATAGCAGTGGCCGAACAGGTGACGGATTATCTGACCCGGGGTACGATCCGCAATGCGGTCAATGCCCCGAGCATTGACGGGGCGACTCTGGCGGTGTTGCGCCCCCACCTGGTCCTCGCCGAAAGGCTGGGCAACCTTCAGGCCCAGATTACCAGGGGAGCAATCCGGGAGGTCAACATTGTCTACATCGGAGAAGTGACCGCGGTGGACACAAAGCCTTTGACCTATTCGATCCTTAAGGGAGTTCTGACACCGATTCTGGGAGATATGGTCAACTTTGTCAATGTGCCCGTGGTGGTAAAGGAGAGAGACATCAAAGTGACCGCTTCATCGAGGGATGAGGCTGAGGATTTTACGAATCTCATCAGTGTGGAGATGAAAACCGCGGAAGAGGCGAATGCTGTGGCCGGTACCCTGTTTGGAAAGAAGGACCCGCGTCTGGTTCGCATCAATGACTTCCGGCTCGAAGCGGCAATGGAGGGCAACAGCCTCTTGATCTATAACATTGACACCCCTGGAACGATCGGAGCGATAGGGACCTGTCTGGGACGCCACCAGGTCAACATCTCCATGATGGACGTGGGACAGGTGCTGGAACGGGGTGAGAATATCATTTTCCTGAGGACGGACACGCCTGTACCGCAGCATGTGATCGATGAGCTGCTTTCTCTGGAAAACGTGAATGTGGTCCAGGCGATTAAATTCTGAGCAGAAGGAGAGGGAGAGGGACATGGATGAGAAGGAGGAAAAGGGCTTCGTAGTGAAGGATCGCCGCAAGGTTTCGCTGGATGATGCCGGGCAGGGGCCCGACGGTGAGCCGATCCGGGAACAGGCGAAAGCGGAGACGGATAAACAGAGCGAACGGGATTTCGCAGAGGCTTCTCAAGAAAGTCATGATAAGGACAGTGTTCCGCTGCCTGAGGTCAGCATGGCCACCTTTATCTTTTCTCTTAGCTCATCGGCCTTGCTGCATCTGGGTGAAATCCCGGATCCCGAAACAAAGAATGTTCGGGTCGATCTGCCTTTGGCAAAGCAGATCATCGACACGCTCGGTATGCTCGAAGAAAAGACCAAGGGCAATCTCGATCCCGATGAGGATAACCTGTTGAAGACGGTGCTCTACGATCTTCGCCTGCGCTATGTTCAGAAGAGTAAATGATGAGCCGGTTCAAGCCGGAGTCGTCTCCGGGAGATCAGGGCCGTTTTCCCTTAAGGGTCCGTGTGCCCGCCAAGATCAACTTGTGGCTGGAGGTCATCCGAAAGCGAGACGATGGCTATCACGATCTGTCCAGCCTCATGTTGCCGGTTGGGATTTATGATTTCCTGGAGTTGAAGCCGCACGTGAGAGGGGGCATCCACCTGGAGTGTGACGATCCAGCGGTGCCTTCTGATGAAGGCAATCTTGCATGGCGGGCCGCTGCTTCCTATCTCAGTGCGGTCGGGTCCGGTATCGGGATTCACATCCGCCTCTTCAAGCACATTCCGGTGGCAGCCGGTCTGGGTGGAGGCAGTGCAGATGCTGCGGCGGTGCTCCTGGCATTGAACAGCATGCATCAGGACCGACTCCCAATGTCCGGACTCGAAGTTCTGGCTCGAAAGCTGGGAGCGGATGTACCGTTCTTTCTTCACCAGCACCCGGCCTTGGCGACGGGAATCGGTGAGAAGCTTTGTCGGGTGGAGAGTGTCCCTGATTACCCGCTCATACTGATCAAACCCCCCCTGACAGTATCCACGCGATGGGTGTACAATAGTTTGAAGTTGACAAGAGGGCAGAGTCAAATTAAACTACAGGCTTTTCTGGATCAGCCGTGGCGGCTTCATGAAGTGATGGAGAACGATCTGGAAAGTGTCACGGTGGCTGGCTATCCCGTGTTGGGTGATGTGAAGGAGTGGCTGCTCCAGAATGGGGCAAGAGGGGCTTTGATGAGTGGGAGCGGTCCCACGGTCTTTGGGGTGTTTCCTTCAAAGGGCCATGCCGAGCGGGTCGGCGGCCTTGCCAGGCAGCGATGGCCTGAATGTTGGGTGGCGGTCGCTCAGGTTCATGGAAACACAGCCATCTGAAGAGAAACAGCCTTTCGGTGTTTGGGGTGTCGCCAAGCGGTAAGGCACGGGTCTTTGGAACCCGCACTCGGAGGTTCGAATCCTCCCACCCCAGCCAGGCCATGTTGAGTAAAGCCTGCAAGAAGTCCGGCATCAATTGAGAAAGGGGAAGAATCAGGGGAACCATGAAAGACAGGCTCTTAATATTCTCCGGTAATTCCAACCCGAAGCTTTTTCTGGAGGTGTGCAGCAGTTGTGGTGTTCCACCGGGGCGGATGCTGCTGGGGCGTTTCAGCGATGGTGAGGTGCGTGTTGAGATCGAAGACAGTGTCAGGGGCAAGGATGTGTTTGTGCTACAGTCCACTTGTCCGCCTGTCAACGAAAACCTCATGGAGCTCCTCGTAATGATTGATGCGTTGAAGCGGGCTTCGGCTCGTCGGATCAACGCAGTGACCCCTTACTATGGTTATGGGCGTCAAGATGAAAAGGAAAAGCCGCGGGTCCCGATAGCGGCCAAGATGTTTGCTGATCTGATCGAGGTCGCAGGCACCCACCGGCTCATGGCGATTGATTTGCATGCAAACCAGATTGAAGGGTTTTTTGGGGTCCCGGTGGATCATATATCCGGGACCCATATACTTCTGGAGGATGTGAAAAAGACTCTTCGGGGGGACGAGATCGTCGTGGCTCCCGATGTTGCAGGAGTAGGAAGAGCCAGGGAATTTGCCAGGCGGCTGAGAGTGGATCTGGCGATTATGGATCACCGGAGAACGGCTGATTTGCCCTATTCTCGAATCGTCGGTGATGTCAAGGGGCGCCGCGTGATCATACTCGATGATATGGTCGATACCGGCCGAACCCTGGTTCGAGCTGGTGAAGGGGCGACGGCGGCGGGAGCAGCCATTGTGGACGCCTACTGTGTGCATGGTATTTTTTCGGGAGATGCCATAGAGGCCCTCCGGTCTTCCCCTTTAAGATCTGTAACGGTTACCGATACGGTACCCCTGTCGGAAAAAGCCGCTCTTTCAGAAAAGATCCGAATCGTCAGCATCGCTCCAATGCTTGCTCGGGTCATCCAATGTGTACACGATGAGGAATCGGTCAGTGCTCTTTTTTCGAATGCATGACCGCCTCAATATCTTTTGGGAGGCGAATCGCCATGGATGTTGAATTGAATGTTCAAGTGAGAACCAGGACGGGGAGAGGTGTGTCACGGCGCTTGCGAAGGGAGGAGGCCGTACCGGCTATCCTCTATGGCCCGAAGACGGCACCGGTTCCCCTCGCAGTACCTGCGATGCGACTGCTGAAACTCCTGCGGGAAATGGGGGAAGAAAGCAAACTGCTTCGCCTTGTCATCGGCGACGGGGAAGACCGGCAAATCAGACAGGCCTTGATCCGAGAAGTCCAAACCCATCCTGTTCGCCGTCGGTTTTTGCACGTCGATTTCTATGAAGTCCCGCTGGATTTGCCGATTGTCGTCGATGTGCCGGTAGAGCTCGATGGGGAATCGATTGGAGAAAAGAAGGGTGGGGTGCTGGATCTCATCCGTCGCACACTGTCCGTTCGTTGTCTTCCCGGGGAGATTCCGGATAGGGTCCATATTGATATCAGCAATTTGGACCTGGGTTCTTCCATCCACGTTTCAGACCTGGTCGGTCGAGTCCCGTTTGAACTGGTGGATGACGGGAGTTTTGCCGTAGTGGCTATTGCAGCTCCAGAAGAGGCCGGGAAAGCAACAGAGAGTACGGAAGGGGAATAGAGGGCGGCCCCCATTGTCCCTGTGGAACCGGTTAAGCCCATAGCGAGCGAATAGATGATGGGCGAACAAGCTGAGCAGGTGGGCTCGGTTGTTGCCGTTGTTGGATTGGGAAATCCAGGAAAACAGTATGAAACGACCCGTCACAATGCGGGTTTTGGAGTGTTGGATCGACTGGCCCTGGACCTCTCCGTCAACCTGGAGGAGCGACGATTCCCTGCCCAATGGGGCACCTGCCTGATCCACAGCCGGAGAGTGCTTCTCATTAAACCGCTCACCTATATGAACCGCAGTGGCGAGGCGGTGAGCCGGATGCTGCGGTATTTCAGAATATTGCCCAATCAAATGCTGGTGGTCCATGATGATCTTGATCTTGCTCTCGGGCGAATCCGGCTGGTTGTAAAGGGTGGGGCGGCAGGCCACAGAGGGGTGGCATCCATCATAGAATGCCTTGGAGACCAGGCTTTTGCCAGGCTCAAACTGGGAATAGGCCGGCCGCTCCACAGCGAGCCGGTTGAAGCCTATGTGCTCCGTTCACCCTATCCCGAGCATGAAGCAGCTTTCAACGAAATGATGCTTCGCGGTGCAGAGGCTGCGAGGGTGGTCCTGCTGTCAGGGATAGTGAGGGCCATGAATGTCTTCAACAGGAGTGATCACCTTGCGGAAGCTTCTTCCGCTCTGTGACGGAATCACTTCAAAAGGGCCTTTCCCCGATCCTCCACTTCTTTTGATTCCGTTTCAACAATTCCCCAAGATGAATACCAGATTTGACGGTCACGTCACTCCTTGAGTTTTCCCGCATGGATTCACACTTTTCGATGTGCTCTTTTTGCTTGTTTAAATGTGTTTGAACTAATGGTATAATTAGTAGCCTTTTTCTCAGAATGGCAAAAGGAGTTGAAAAATCCAGGAGCAGGGAGGAAATAATGTTTAGAATCGGTGACTTAGCAGTTTATCCCGCTCATGGGGTCGGCAAGATAGAGTCTATTGAGATAAGAAGTATCGAGGGAAAAAAACAAGAGTTTTACATCGTCCGCATCTTAGACAACGATATGAAAATCATGATTCCTATTCGCAATGCCGGTGCCGTGGGATTGCGGGAGCTCATCGATTCGACGGACGTCCCGAAGGTCTTCGAAATCCTTAAGACGAGAGAAATTTCGATAAACGGAGGCACCTGGAATCGGCGCTACCGTGGGTACATGGAGAAGATCAAGACCGGTTCCATCTTTGAACTGGCCGAAGTGCTGAGAGATTTGACCGTTCTTAAGGGAGACAAGGAGCTCTCGTTTGGTGAGAGGAAGATGTTGGATACCGCCAGAGGGCTTCTTTTGAAAGAGCTTTCCATCGTTCGAGATGTGAGTGAGATTGAACTCGAGGAAGAGATTCGTGAAATCCTCAAGTGATCCTTTTGGATCTTACATTTCGCTCTTTTCGAGAGGAGGTTTTTGTATTTAGGGGTTGACCTGT
>CAYTWB010000064.1:0-22193 GCA_964441945.1 uncultured Syntrophobacteraceae bacterium | reverse complement strand
ATCCCAAATATTTACACCTCCTGAGACCCTCCAGGTGGTGTGCGAAACTTCAGTCTATAATATTCAATGCCCACCATTTCTGAAAATGGCGCAAGTCGAGTCAGTTGAAGGCAACAGTTTGTGGACAGCACTGTTGCTTTGGCAGGAACCGGAAACATATACTTCCGGATCCTGTCGAGGCATCACAAACAGTCCACAGATACTCAAAACGGCTGAGATTTTGGCTTTTTGGAACGACTCAATATTCCAGGTCAACAAGACCGTCACCGCGATGATTGCCATCTAAGGGCGGAGACGGGTTGCCACCAATGCCGGCTTTCCGTAAAGACCAAAGGTTTCAGAATCCTTGTGAGGTGAATCAGCCGAGTCACTGACAGGTAGAATGCGCCATTCAAATCAAAACACAAAGGGATTCACGGCATGGACTGCGAGCAACAGCCGAATTTACGCCACCTCCCGCACTTCGAATAACCCTCAATAATCATGAAAACCCGCCCATCATTTAGCTTGACCGTTCTCACCAGGCAATGGTGGGAGCGATGGGAGGTCATATTGACGATGGCTTGAGTCATCTCGATCTTACTCTTTTACCCCAGAGACACAATGAGGATGTGGTATTGGTTGAGGAACGGGATTCTTGAGATAACAGACCGGCTTTGGGCCTCGAATCGTGTTGGGTTTTACATAGGTCCATGCACGGCATTGCGCATCCTGTTGACATGCACTGCGACAGAGCTCCGCATCCGCCTTGGGCAGGTCAATCTTCCGATAATCCGCTCCCGGCCGATCTGTATTCCACTCGATGGTGGTCGACCGGGCGGACCGCTCCTCAAACACCTTGCCGTTGTACAGACAGCGTATGGCTATGCCGGGCTTGCTCTGCATATTGGAGTTGCAGTTCTGCTTGGCCTGCTCCAGTGTGTAACCTGCAGCATCAGGCCCCGAAACCAGCCTACCGTCAAAATAGAGCTGATAACCCTTATTGGGGCTGGGGGCAGGCACCTTGAGCTTCGCATCGAGTGTTTTGATGTGTTCTTCCAGCTTCGGGTCTGGCACATGTTTGAGGCTTTCCCGGTACTTGGCTATGGCCTCATGCAGCTTGCCCTGCTTCTCCAAGGCATCCCCCTGACTTTTCAGCTTCTGCGCCCGGGCTGTGTTTTCGGAGGTTTCTTTCTCTCTCTTGTTGTACTCCGTTAGCTTTTCGTTCAGAAGCTTTTCTGTCTCCAGCACCGGTGGGTACTTGCCGTGCAGATTCTTGGCAACGGCCAGTGCTTTCTGAGCCTCCGGGAATTTCGATTCACCGATCAGTTTTCTTGTTTGTTCGAGTTGAGTGAGGATGGTTGCCTTGTCGGATTTCCATTTGTTGAGAAGACTCTGTGCCTCGGAGTTTTTCGGATCCAGTTTGATCGCTTCATCCGCCAGGGAGATTGCTTCGTCGAGCTTCCCAGCCGCCGCCGCAGACTTTGCTTTTGCCAGTTTTTCGTGAGCAGCCTTGGCGTTCGCAGCCCTGTTCAAATCATCCTGTGACACGCTTACGACAACCGATTGTTGCCCGCATCCGAGTTCGGTCCCATTGGTGTCCCGGATACAGACCTTTGCGGCATAAGTGCCCGTGCTGCTGCAGTTGATCCTGATCTCCTGCGATATGGAGCCTCCTCCGGTGCAGCCTTCCGGTGTGATCGTCCATAGATAACGCAGCTTGGACTTGTCGACGGCAGGCGCTATTTCCGCCTTCACAAAAATGTCACGATGCACCGCGAACTCACGATCTCCAACCTCCACCAGACCCGGGCACCGGCCGCCCAACTGGGTGTCGCACTTCCAGATCATCGGCTTGGGTCCCATATAGCGCGGTTCGGCTACGGTCACCTTGTAGGCGGAGCCGGTATAGGCAGCATCGACGGCAGAGATTTCGTCGCCGTAGAAGGGCACGCGGGCCAGGGCTTTGAGCACCTGGGGTTTGGTGTCTTTGATCTGGAAGCCTATTTCCCCGGAGTTCTCCGAGTATTCGATCCGGTTGGAGGATGCCGGATCGAACCAGCGGTAATCGATGAGCTTGGCAGGCACTTCGGGTTGCGCACTGATCCTGGCACGCACTTCCATACCCACGTAGGCCTTCTTGTCTGGTGGCGAAAAGACGACCGTGAATTTCGGTGAAATCACCTTTGCTTCCTTCTGTTCGGTTTCGCTGATCGTAGATTTGTCCTGGTCGTCCAGTACCTGGGCCCATACCTGGATGACTCCCATGCGGCCGAAGGTGATGGTCGTTTCGCCGTTGCCGCTCTCCCCTGGGTCGAATGCAATACCCGGCTCACTGCACTGCCACAAGTAACGGAAACGAGTGCCTTCAGAACCAGGAGCGGACATCCGGGCCTTCAGCCGAGCCGTGCTGCCGTATACCGGTTGACCCGGCAGGCCGCTGAGCTCGAACTTGAGCGGTGCTACCGTCACAATGACACTCCCACCGGCGCGTTTCCCGTCGATGTCGGTAACGCTGAGGCCAACCGTGTGCAGGCCCGGCTTGCCGGACTGGAAGACGGCCTTTTCCTCCTTTCCGTCGGCCCCGGACCAGGCAAAGCCATAGGGAAAGCGGCCGCCACTCACCCTGGCGGTGATGTCCTTCTTCTGTCCCGCCGGGATGGGGTCCTTCGGGCCGGTCACGACCACTTTCAATTCCTCGGTGCCCTTGGGTGCCACACCTTCGGGGCCGTCTGCCGTACAGGAGCCCGACACGCCCAGCCCGCGCCAACCGCCGCCGCTGCTGTAATCGCCGTCCATGCGGATGCTGAAGCCTCCGCTTGTGGCATCGTCGGGAATGGGCACGGACAGATTGAAGGACTCGCTGTTAAAGCCAGGAAAGCCGGACTTGATGTAGGCTTTGTGCTCGGCGGTCTTACCCCCGGCAGATACCGTAACCACCAGTTCGGCACCATTGCCGTGGCCCATTCGGGCGGTGCCGGAGACCGACATGGTGCCGCTGCCAAGTCGGCCCTCATAGTTGCGGTAGGTGCCGAATCCGGGCTTGTCCGTCATCTTGGGAAAGCTACAGCCGGAGGCACTGTACGATATCTGCATGCCATTGAAATCTTCGGCAGGAAACATGCCACTGACGCTGCCGCCCGCACCGCGCTGAATTTTGCGAGGCGGTGTCACCGGAGAGGCTGTGTCGCCGGTCACCGGCCGAGGGGTGGGCTCTGGTGAGCAGTCCCGCTCAAGTACCGGTTTGTCTCGTTCGATGCATCCCAGCGGTTCTCTACCAAGAGCCGTTCTGGTCTGCTTCTTCGTTTCCTCATGGCATTCACCCCATTCCGAATAGCGATAGATACAGGCTGGTGGCTTAGCCACAACGATGCGATGATTCTGCTCGCCTATCCTCTCCTCACCTTTCGTCCTTTTCGCGAGAACGACCACCTTGATTCGATAGGTTCTTTCTTCGCCTGGGCTGAATACAAGGCTATTCCCTTTGCCCAAGAGTTTGTTTGCATCCACATCAAACCAGCGAATCTGAACGTTTTGAAGCTTCTTGATGTTCTCGCCGAGCTCCAGTGAAAGGGTTGTGCGCTGCCCCGGAGCCATACTCGTAGGGCCTACGATAGAGAGTGTGTCGGGCTTCCAGCCAACATCAACCACATTTTCTTTGGAAGCAAGACTGACATCGACGGTGGTCGTTGTGAACTTGCGAATGTCCGGCCAGGAGCGGGGGTAGTTGAGGCCGGACGCAATACTGAGCTTCATCTCCCCGTACAGAGAGTGTGGCCCAACCTTGTTTACAACGAAATCAATCTCTGGCCTGTCAAAGTTCCCATTGAGCGTCATCCCGTCCAACTTCCACACGTAGTGGATCATCACGGCGTATTGGTGCTTGCCCGCAAGTTTCGTGAGGATCTCCTCCATCTTCTGCTCAGTCTGTCGTATGTCCGCCATCGGCAGCGCGATCGTCGCTCGGAGCCGGTATGGGGTCGGCTCGGCGGCGAAGACCGCCGGATCGGGCTGGTAGGTGATCGAAATGGGTGACGAGCTCAAAGCATTGTGAAGCGTGGCGAATTCACGGTCGAGTTCATTTCGCTTTTGAGACCACTGCATGATGATCTCCTGCTTGCACCGTTCGCTGAGCCGTTTTTGCACTTCGATGTCGCTCTTGCCTGTCGCTTCGCCAAGCCCGCGTGCCGCGGCGTGGTGGGCTCGATAATCGATCTCGTGCTCAAGGTCCTGCGGGCGCTGGTACATGGTCACGAGGTCGTCCACGGTCAACGGGCGAACCTTGTCGTCGAGTACGTTCACCTCACGCCCCTTGACGGTGAAAACGCCGGCGAGCAGGTCCACGCAGTCCTGCGTGGAGGCCACCAGGTCGAAGCCAAACGCCTTCGCCTGCTCAATGAGGATGTTCGCCATCATAACCATCATGCCGGGTCCGACGCCAATCCCTTCGAACGTGACCCAAACGCCGGCCTCGCGCAATGCGCCATCGATGTCGTTCTCGTCCACCTTCCCGGCAATAACGTAGCCTTGATAAAAGGTGAAAATTGTCCGCAGGCCGAGGGCGATTTTGTCGAAAGGCACCTTTTCAAAAAAATTCATGATTTTTTGGCCGACAGTGGTCTGGCCATTGAGCTCCTTGAGCCACTGCGTGATCAACTCTTTATCCGCCGCGCTTGCGGTCTCTATCTTTTCGAGCAGGTGGGCCTCCAGTGAGGCGCGTTTCGTCGCCTTCAAGATCTCGTCCCGGAGTGACGGGTTCAGCAAAGGGAACGGGTCTTTCTTCGCCTTCGAGATGAGATCGTCGAGATACGACGCTGAGCCCTCCACTTTTGCAAGACCATAGCCCTTGCCGAGGCTGGTTCTCGTTCGCTGCAGGTCCTTGATGGCGTCTTCCGGCCTTCCCGCCTCCACTGCGTGAGCGGCTTTCTCCGCAAAGGCGGCAGCGTTTTGAGAAGCGCCGCTGAGGGTAGACGGCACGGCATCCTCGGCCCCGCAGACGACGTCCGAAATAATATCCGCAAAGCCGGACTGCATCTTTTTTCCGTCATTGAAGAAGATGCGGCCGCTGGTGCGCTCGTACGCTCGCGCGAACTCAAAACGGCCCTTGGTCCAGAGCCCATCCGGAGGTAATCCGCCAAGATTGGGCGTCCCGATCTTGTGCTCGGCAAAACGCTCGATGGCTTCCGCCTCAGTCTTGACGCCGGCCATCAGCTGTTCCGGCGGGTAGATGTTGATCGATTCCAGGATTCGGTTCGCGTTAACGCCAAAACGCATCCGAACCCCATACGCCACACGTGCGCGGGTCTGGTTGTAAAATTGCAAGGCTTCGGCGTTGTTCAGGCCCTTCGGCACCACCAAACGAAGGTCGTGATCCGACGGCCGCTGATGACTGCCCAGCGGGTCGCGGTAACTGCCGCCCGGCTTCGTCCAGGAACCCAGGCTGACCAGGGCACAGCCGGAACCGGGTTCGATGACGGGCGCAACCTTTTCGCCACCAGCCATAAGCACTTCTTCTATCAGCTTCTGCGCTGTATTCGGTTCCTGCGCAAAGCCTGCGACGGTTGACATCAGAAGTAACACCATGGACAAGAAAAACGCCTGTGACCTGTGGTTCATCGAGACTCCTTATTCTGTATGTATCTTGGCCCCATCCGTTCACGTCGCAAGTCTTGGCACTTCAATCCGGCAAGGGCGGAACCGTGGGAAGGGCATCATACAAGTGCCTCCAAGGATAACCATGTCAGGAAAGACTTTCCTGTTGGCGTACGACACACCTATCTGTCCTGGAGTGCCTTCTGCTTTGGGGTTTTCACAGTTGCGCTAAGCTAAGGGGGAGACGGAATTCACAGCAGGCAGAACGTTGAAGGCATTAGCTGTCAGAGGGCTTTCTGCACACAATCTGAGCCATCGCACGCAGGGGTTCTTTCAATATCCCTTCAAAGTAGTGGATAACCTCCCAGTCCTCAAACCACTTCATTAATTCACCTTTCCGGAGCACATGATCCGGATTGCATGGTCTGCCAAACTTCGATTGACCAGCCGTGTAGGTCTCGTACAGCAGCAGGCCTCCAGGCCGAAGCGCCTTTCTTATCATGGGAATCAGGGGGCGATGCAGATAGCGGAATACCAGGATGGCGCCATAGCTCTCTTTCTGAAGCGGTTCTTCTCCGGGAATTTCCAGATCGACCTCCCATGTTGAGACCACGGTGCCACATTTGCCGGCAATCCTTTCGGCTTCAGCGAGACGCTCTGCGGCTCGATCACAGCAGACGACATTCAGCCCTCTTTGACCAACCAGAATCCCATTGTCACACTCACCGCACGCCAGATCCAGAACCGGGCCCGGGACACTCTCCCGGGTAAAGAGATACAGATACTCCAGCATCAGCGGTGAAGGTGACAGCACAATGACACTTCTATCCAGGGCCTAATGATCAATGGCTTCATCAATGCCCGTGCCCGCCAGGACCATGGGCATGACGTTCTCTTCAGGGGGGATCAGGCACTCGACCAGGGCAGGTCCCGGTTCCAACAATGCTTGAGGCAAGGTCCTCACAACGTCAGCTTCAGTTTTGACTTCGAAGCCAGGGATACCGTATGCTTTGGCTAGTTGCATAAAGTCAGGGTGAAACCCGAAGTCTACCGCAAAGTAGCGACCTTCACAGTAGAATTGCTGCAACTGGCGCACCATTCCCAGAGACCGGTTGTTGAGAATAACGATCTTCAAGGGCAGTCCCTGTTCCCTCATAGTCCCCAGTTCCTGCATGGTCATCTGGATGCTGCCGTCCCCTGTGACCAGGATGACCATTTTCCCAGGCTGCCCGACGCTGGCCCCGATGGCCGCCGGCAGTCCAAACCCCATGGCCCCAAGACCCCCTGAGGAAACGAGCGTCCTCGGTTTCTTGAAGTGGTAATACTGAGCGACCCACATCTGGTGCTGGCCTACGTCGGTGGCGATAATGGCGTCCCCTTTGGTCAACCGGCTGAGCTCCTCGATGACGAACTGGGGCTTCAACCCCCCTTCCCTGTTGTAGGATAAAGGGTACTGCGCCTTCAGCTCCCGAATACGTGCCAGCCAGGGAGAGCGGTCGATTTCATCCAGTTGCTGGAGCAGGGCCTTTAGGATCAGCTTTACGTCTCCAACGAGCGGAACGTGCGTGAGCACATTCTTGCCGATTTCCGCCGGATCGATGTCGATGTGAATCACCGTGGCTTCCGGGGCAAAGGACTTGAGGTGCATGGTTACCCGATCGTCAAAGCGTGCTCCCAGGGCAAGCAGCATATCGCATTCCGTAACGGCACGGTTCGCATAGCGTGTACCGTGAAGACCCAGCATACCAAGGAACAACGGATGGTCTCCAGGAAAGCCGGCGAGCCCCATGAAGGTGTTGGTCACCGGTGCGGATATCTTTTCGGCAAGCTTCAGCAATTCGTCTGCCGCATGAGAACTGAGAATGCCTCCTCCTGCATAGATAACAGGCCTTTTGGAATGCTTGATCAGACCGGCGATTTCGGCAATCCTGGTCGGATGCCCTCGGTACGTCGGCTTGTAGCCACGCAGACGGACACCGGCAGGGTACTTGAAGTCGATTCTCGACTGTGCCACGTCTTTCGGAAGATCGATGAGCACCGGGCCCGGTCTCCCGGTTGAAGCAATCTGAAAGGCATTTCTCATGATGCCGGGGAGTTCATGGGGATCTTTGACAAGGTAGTTGTGTTTGGTGATCGGGATCGTAATCCCGGTAATATCCACTTCCTGAAAGGCATCGGTCCCGATTTGCGTGGTCGGTACCTGCCCCGTGATGACGATCAGGGGTATGGAATCCATATAGGCGTTGGCGATCCCGGTGACAAGATTGGTTGCTCCAGGTCCTGAAGTGGACAGGCATACCCCTACCCTTCCGGTAACCCGGGCATACCCGTCGGCGGCGTGTACCGCTCCCTGTTCGTGCCGCACCAGCACATGCTTGATTCGGGAAGAATGGTAGAGCGCATCGTAGACAGGAAGGATAGCCCCACCCGGATAACCCCAAATCACTTCCACATTCTCCTTTTCGAGACAACGAACCAAAGCTTCAGCTGCAGTGATTTCCAATCTAACTCCTCCCGTCTTCTGCGGGTCGATGATGCCGTGAAACCACAGGCATTCCCCTGTGGCGGATGGGACCTCTTCGTCCCTCATTCGTCATCGCTGTTTCTTCCCGAGCCGCTCACCCCGCCAAATCTGCTGCCGCGCAGCATGGCGATCTTCCCCGTGCGTACAAGTTCTTTGATTCCATAAGGCCGCAGGGTTTCCTCGAAGGCATTGATCTTGCCCTCGTTTCCCGTGCACTCGAGCGTCATGGTTTTTCGGCCCAGATCAACAACCCTCGCTCGAAAAACCCCCGCCATCTGCAGCAGTTCCACTCTCTGCCCCGGTTCCGCATTGACTTTGATCATCACCAGATCCCGGTCTACATACTCTTCTTTGCTGATATCACTGATTTTGATCACATCGATGAGCTTATGGAGCTGTTTGGTTACCTGCTCGATCAGACTATCATCCCCCTCAACCTCAATGGTCATACGCGAAACATCATGATTCTCCGTACGCCCAACGTTCAGACTCTCGATATTGAACCCTCGACGGCTGAAGAGTCCAGCCACCCGAACCAAAACTCCAGGCTTGTTTTCCACCAACACAGCAAGGGTGTGTTTCATCCGCTCAAAGCCTCCCCAAACAGTCTCTTTCTACCAGACGTCATGCTCCCGGCTGGTGGCAGATTTCTCTCCGGTTGTCACGATGGTCCACGACATAGATCATTTTCGCTTTCTTCTGCATATCGGCTTGCAGGGCTGGCAAATCCTCCCGCGGGATATCATAGATCCTGAGGTAAACATTTCGAAATCCCGTTGGAACTCCTTCGTAACTGCTAAGAATACTGCCAATTTTGCAGTTGTGCTGACGAATAACATCGGTGAGTTCCTTGATTGATCCTGCACGGTCTTCCACCTGAAACGCAAATTGAATACCGTGTTTCCCCAGACCGCTCAGAGAAATCAGGACCTTGAACAAATCGTCGCGGGTGATCACTCCAACAACAATCCCCCCTTCATCCACCACCGGAACACCGGAGATCCGATGCTCCAATAGCAGTTCCGCCGTCTCCTCAACGGTGCAATCCGGAGAAACAGTGACAGGATCTTTGACCATGATGTCCCTGATCTTGATTTTGGCGATGAGATAAAGCAGCTCGTGCACATCAAGCATCGTTGCGTCTGAAGCGGATGCTCTTTTCAGATCGCTGTCACTGACGACCCCGACAAGCTTCCCCCGCTTCAGTACGGGGAGCATGCGGATCTTGTGTTCCTTCATCAAGCTGATCGCCTTTTGCATGGAGTCGTTCACATCGATCGTGATAACGTTCTTGCTCATCCAGTTCTTAACCAGCATCGTCGTTCTCCTTTTCTCCGCTGATCACCCTTTGCTCCGTCATTGATTGGAAATTCATATGATACTCTTTCACGAGAAAATCCATAAGATTTTTTGGCTGATTCTCGTTCGGGTCCTCCAACACTCTTCGGTGCAGCCTCCGAAGCGCCTGCCCCACGGCAGGACCAGGTCTGAGATTGAGAATTCTCATGACATCCTGCCCATCGATAGCCAGATCCTGGATCCCAATGGGCGGTTTCCCATTCAGTTCCTCGGAAATTCTGCACCGGAATTTCTCCAGCGCTTTCATACTTCCGGAGCACTCCTTTCCGGCCATTCGATCTGCATGGGCCAGGTCCAGAACATCCTGCACCATATCCCCACCCACCCGGGCGATGAAACGCCTCACCTCACTATCGCTCCACCCTTCTATGGCGTCAGGGACCTGATTCTCCAGCAGGAAAGCCACTTCCCGTTCCAGAATGCGGGATGCGCGAAACCGCTGCATGATCGCTCCGGCAGTCAGAGCACTTTTACTGAACCGGGTCTGCTCGCGAGGCGGCTCAAGACCCGGTTCACACCGATTCAGCCTATCGACGTCGTGAAACAGGGCAGCCAAACGGACTCTGAGCCGAAACGGGCTGTTGAATACAGCCCTGACGCTGTGATCGAGCACCTCTTCCCTGCAACCGCTGTTCGCGCCTTCACTGCTACCCCGCCCTGAGAGCTCCGGGAGGATCTCCCGTATAACCCCGCCACGCAGCATCGCTCCAAATGCCTCACTGAAATGCTCACCCAGCAGCATCTTAAAGAATTCTTCGCGAATGCGCTCGATGGCCACTCGCTGAAGCCCCGGTGAGGCTCCTCTTAAGGCTATGAAGGTTTGCTCTTCGATATCAAACCCGTAGACGCTCATAAAACGACCTGCTCTGAGCGTTCTCAAGGGATCTTCATTGAAACGCAGGAAGGGATCCTCCACCGCCCTCAATACCCCCAGGTGAAGGTCCCTTTGACCACCGGCCGGATCCAGCAACTCCCCTTCCGGATAGGAATAGGCCAGGGCATTGACCGTAAAATCGCGCCGTTTGAGATCGATAAGAATCCCTTCCAAACCGGGCGCAGGACAGGATGTGGTTTCGATGTTTGTTTGACCTGTATGCACCTGAACGGTCCCATGACGGAGGCCGACAGGAATGACCCGGGGAAACAGCTCCATCACCTGCACGGGGGTTGCACTCGTCACCAGGTCCCAGTCTTTTGGAGTCCACCCATAGAGAAGATCGCGGAGCACCCCGCCCACGATCCAGACGTCGAACCCGTTCTCGATGAAGCGATTCAGAACCGCCTGAACATCCTCAGGTATGAAGTCTATCGAAATCTTCTTCTCTGCCATTATGCGACAATTCTATCTCAAGTTGGGTCTTGCGTGCTCTTTATCTCTTGATCTTTCAGTCATCCTCAATATAATTGTTCTCGCGGGAGTGATCGACACAAAAGAGAGCGGACCGCATTCCCTGCCGCCCGACCGAGCCGATGGGTCGGGCTGCCTGGATCGAGAACGGATACCGGTGAGGACATGAAGATGCAGACAACCGCTATGATGCTATGCCTCCTACTACTACTGGACCTGCGGGATCAGACCGGGGGAACTCATGCCTCACTCCTGCAAGCGCCATGAGCGCTTATAACCGAACGAAAGCAGAGGCCATGGGTTCCCCCCATGGCCTTTTTGTTTTTGTTGCACACTCAATTATTGCTAACGGATTTTGGAAAAAAGGAGAGCACCATGAGCCGTAAGATACACATTTTTGACACGACCCTGAGAGACGGTGAGCAAGTACCCGGGGCGAAATTGAATAAGAAGCAGAAGATCGAGATTGCAGAACAGCTTGCCAGACTGGAGGTCGATGTCATTGAAGCCGGTTTCCCGTGCTCGTCTCCGGACGACCTCAAGGCGGTTCAGGCCATCTCCGAAGTAGTCAAAGGTCCGGTCATAGCAGGTCTGGCGAGAGCAGTGAAAGAAGATATCGACATTGCCTGGGAAGCCGTGCGTCTCGCTGAACGACCGCGTATTCATACATTTCTGGGGTCTTCGGATATTCATCTTCAAAAAAAACTGCGCAAAGATCGCGAAACCGCTCTGAATGCAGCTGTTGAGTCAGTGCGGTATGCAAAGAAGTTTTGCGACGATGTTGAGTATTCCACGGAAGATGCGTCGCGCACCGAATTCGACTATCTCTGCCGGGTCATCGACGCGGCGGTCAAGGCGGGCGCCACAGTGATCAACATCCCCGACACTGTCGGTTATGCTATTCCCGACGAGTTCGGCGACCTCATCAAGCGACTCAAGGAGCGAGTCCCGGCCCTGGACCATGTCATTCTCAGTGTACACTGCCACAATGATCTCGGACTGGCGGTTTCCAACAGTCTGGCTGCCATCAGGAACGGGGCCGGTCAGGTCGAATGCACCGTCAACGGCGTTGGTGAAAGAGCGGGAAACGCTTCGCTGGAAGAAATCGCCATGATCCTGAAAACACGCCATGCCGCATTTTTAGCCCACACCGACATCAATGTCCGGGAAATCTATCGCACCAGCCGTATGGTCAGCCGTATTATGAATATTCCGGTCCAGCCCAACAAAGCGATTGTCGGCTCCAACGCCTTCGCCCACTCCTCGGGGATTCACCAGGACGGAATTCTCAAAGACCGGACCACCTACGAAATCATCAAACCTGAAGATCTGGGAATTCACGAACATAAGATCATCTTGACCGCACGATCGGGCCGGGCGGCCCTGCGTCACCGCCTCACGACATTGGGTTACGATATCTCTCCGGAAGACTTCGAAAGGGTCTATGCTCGATTTCTCAATGTGGCCGACCGTAAGAAAGAAATCTCCAGCAAGGACCTCTCTTCAATCGTTGAGATCGAGCTGACCCGCGTACAGGAAACCTTCACGTTCCACAGCTTCCAGATCATGAGCGGAAGCTCTATGACCCCCCTTGCTTCAGTAACGCTCGTCAAAGACGGCAAGGAGCTCACCGATGCCGCTACCGGCAACGGTCCTGTTGACGCGGTCTTTAAAGGTATTGAAAGAATCGTCGGACAGGAAGGCATCCTTCGTGATTATGACTTGAAAGCGGTGACCATGGGCAAAGATGCACTGGGTGAGGCCATGGTGCGCGTGGAGATTGCGGAGACGGTCTACTCGGGAATCGGCACCAGCCCGGACGTTATAGAAGCCAGTGCCAGGGCCTATTTGAATGCCTTCAACCGCTTCTTTGCGAATTCTCATTAGCCGGCAAACTATGTCTTTGCGGTTGAACTTCTCTCAGGGCGTGTCTTTTCAAGAGGGCCAATGACACTATTTGCAGGGCAGACGCATGTCTAGACCGAATGATCTTGATCTGGATACGTTCCGTTTCCGAGGACTGCACCCCGATGTCTTCATCGGAACCGCCAGCGACCGGTATGCCGGTTGGATAGGCCAGGTCTATTCGGAAGAACGCTACCGGGGACGGATAGCCGGCCGCACCCGGAAGGTCGGCGGGAAAGCCTACAAGGAAATGGTCCTCCCGGTGGATAGTCTCGGAGAATACTTCGACCACTTCCCGGTTCTGGAGATTGACTACACCTTCTATCAGCCTCTGCTCGACTCGAACGGAACACCCACCCAAAGCTTCCAGGTTCTCAAAAGCTACCGAGAGCACATGGCAAGCGGCGATTCATTGATCCTCAAGGTCCCTCAAATCGTCTTTGCTGAAAAGATCCGGCAAGGCAGCAATTATTTGTCCAACGAAACCTACCTGAACCCGGAGGTGTTCACGCGCCGGTTCTATGAACCGGCGACCGAGCTTCTTGGACCGTACCTCAGGGGCTTTATTTTCGAGCAGGAGTATCAGCGCAAAGATGAGCGGACACCGGAGCGAGAGCTCGCCCGGGCATTGGCCGGTTTCTTTGAAGCACTCCCCGCTGATCCGCGCTATCATGTTGAATTCCGGACCGAGTCTTACCTTCACAAAGCCGTTTTCTCAGTCATGGAAAAGTATGGCATCGGTCAGGTACTCTCGCACTGGACATGGCTACCTGCCCTTTCGGTTCAATATGCCAGGTCCGGCTGCGCTTTTTTCAATTCGGGACGCCACGCTGTCGTTCGCCTCATGACCCCCATCGGCACCCGATACGAAGACGCTTTTGCCCGGGCATTTCCCTTCGATCGGTTGATTGACGGAATGCTTCAGCCGCGGATGATTGATGAAGCCGCAGAACTGATCAACGAGGGAATCCGTCAAAACGTTCGCATGAACCTCATTATCAACAATCGAGCGGGGGGAAACGCACCGCTTATTGCTCAGCTCATCGCCCGGCGCTTTCTTTCAAAACCGGCCTAGCGACTGGCCTTCAAAGACTCACTCAATAGCAGCTGCAGGGTCTATCGGGCGGTTCTGTGAAATCCCAAGGGGAATGGGACCGTTTCTTCATCGACCGTGGCCGTATCCAAACTCGGATCGAGCACGAGGGTCCTTGCGCCAGTTCTTCTGCACCCGCACGAACAGCCCCAGGAACACGTGGCATCCGAGAAGGGCCTCAATATCCCCGCGGGCCTGCCTGCCGATTTCTTTCAGGGTCCGCCCTTGCCTGCCGATGATAATCCCCTTCTGAGAATCGCGTTCCACGTGAATTGTAGCTTCAATGTGGATCCGGTTCTCTTCAGGCATTTCGGTGAACTGGTCAACCGAAACCGCCACGGCATAAGGCACTTCCTGATGCAACAGATGGAACACCTTCTCACGGATCAGCTCCGAGACCAGGAAACATTCCGGCTGATCGGTCACGTGGTCCTCCGGGAAGTACTGGGGCCCTTCGGGCAGGATTTGCCTGATCCGGTCGACCAGGGTATCAACACCGTCTCCGGTGAGTGCCGAAATGGGCACAATGGCAGTGAATGGCATGATCTGAGAGTACTCCTGGATAAGGGGAAGAAGCTCCCTTTTATTGCCGACCAGGTCCGTCTTATTGAGGCACAAAATGACCGGTGCCGTAACGTCCTGAAGGGTCCTCAGCACAAAACCGCTCTCCTCCCGACTGGCCCTGAGCGCGTCCACCAGGAAACAGATGACGTCCACCTCGTTCAAAGCGCCAAGCGCCACGTCGACCAACATCCTGTTGAACTCGTCACGAGTCTTGAAAATCCCCGGGGTATCCACAAAAACGATCTGCACATCCTGATCGGTATGGATCCCCAGGACCCTGTTGCGGGTAGTCTGGGGTCTGGGAGCGGTGATGGAAATCTTTTCCTTGAGGACCTGGTTGAGGAGTGTCGATTTTCCGGCATTTGGAGGACCGATGAGAGCTACAAATCCTGATCGCATAATTCTTCTTTCTCTTCTGAGGAAATCCGAACGGGCACTACAGCATCCTCTTGTGACTATTCAAAGAGGCACTTGAACTGGCCGGGAAGGAGATCGTCCTCGATCTTCACGCCGACATCGTTTAAGTGCAAATTCTCCTGCCAGTATCGAACATTGGAGTGGCCTGGGCCGATCACTTCACTGACTGAGCGAGCCGAAACCCGCAGCGTCAGGTTGGTTCCCCGGTTCAGGTTGTCATTGGCTTCAACACGCCTCCGCACGCGGTCCCGCCACCATTGAACACGAACAAGGTATCCAAATGCCGGGTGATAGGGTCCGGCAAGGACTGTTCCCGGCTTCTGGAGCTCCGGATCCGGATGGAGACCCAGCCGGGCAATGGGGACATGCTCCCGGAAGAGAGCATCATAGGCCGGGACACACCAGGAGACCGCTTCGTCGAGGCTCAGAGGATGGTAGGTGCCTGCACGGTACCAGTCGGCCAGCTGCGTCCCGGTAATAACCAGCGTGGGATAGATCCGCACGAAATCGGGTCGAAACCGAATAGCCCGCGCAATAGAATTCAGAAACCGACTCTTTGAATCTCCCGGCAACCCCGGCATCAGCTGCAGTCCCAACCGCCACCCATTTCTCTGCACAAGCAGGGCAGCCTTTTCTGCCGTCTCGCCGGTGTAGCCGCGTCGGCTTAGAGCCAACACCTCGTCTACAAAGCTCTGCACGCCCAGTTCAACTGTGGCAATGGGATAGTCCTTCAACCGGGAAGAGATGTTTTCGGTCATGCGGTCTGGACGGGTGGAAAAACGGATGCCGCTGAAGGTCCCTGCGTGGACCCACGGCGCAACCGTTTCGAGGATCTCTTCGACCAATGGGGGAGAGAGAGCGGTAAAGGTCCCCCCATAGAATGCCAGTTCTCCCTGAGCACACCTCTCCTGAGCGATGGTCAGGATTTGGCCAAATTGCTGTCGAAAGCAGGAAGCAACATCGGAAGAGGAGATAGCGGGTGAGACGGAGGTCACCGCACGCTGATTGCAGTAGACGCACAGGAAAGGACATCCGGCATGCGGCAGAAAGATTGGATAGATGATACTTTTGTGTGTCATTCGCATGGTTCGTTTCAACAGGTTCAGTAAGTTCAAGCCTGCACTCTATGTCTAACCTCTGGAAATGTAAAGGACGCGTGAATAGTTGTTGATCACCATGGAGACATATGCTAGTTGATGCTGATTTTTCCCATTTTTCATAGAAGAGAAGGGAGTTAGACATGGTTGACCTGAACAGTAACCGATATGCGCCGTTGCTCAAGAAGAAGATGTCCGAAGCCGGTTTCACAAAGCTAACTGCCCTGAAAAACGAGAAGCTTTTTGACTTCATCGGAAAGTATGTTGAGCTTTGCCGGCCGGATTCCGTCTACATGTGTGACGACAGTGACGCCGATGCGGAATATATTCGCAAGAAGGCAATCGAACTGGGAGAAGAGGTGCCTCTTGCCAGGCAAGGCCATACGATTCACTATGATGGTTACAACGATCAGGGACGGGCCCCAGGAGCGACCAAGAACCTGGTTCCAAAAGAAGACCTTCCATTGATGAAGAGCCTTCAGGCGATGGAACGTGAAACGGGACTGACAGAGATTCAAGACATCTTGAAGGGAATCATGACCGGGAAGGAAGCCATCGTCAAGCTCAGTTGCGAAGGCCCCATCCTCAGCCCCTTCTCCATCGGGTGCGCTCAAATCAGCGATTCCCTTTATGTCTGCCATTCAGAGGAAATTCTTTACCGGCGAGGTTACGAACACTTCATGAAAATGGAAGACAAAGACCGGTTCTTTCGCTTTGTCCACAGCGCGGGAAGGCTGGATTCGCGCGGCTGCTCGGTAGACCTGGACAAGAGGAGAATCTATCAAGACCTGGACAACTACATAGTCCTTTCCACGAACAACCAATATGCCGGGAACAGTGTCGGGCTGAAGAAACATGCTATGAGACTGGCTATTCGGCTGTCCGGAAAAGAGGGATGGCTTTGCGAACACATGTTCGTCATGGCTGTGCACAACGAGGCAAAGGCCCGTGCCACCTACTTTTGCGGAGCCTTCCCGTCTGCCTGTGGAAAGACGGCCACAGCCATGCTCCCTGGAGAGAAGATCGTTGGCGACGATATCGCCTATTTTCGCAATATCGGGGGTGAGTTCAGAGCAGTCAATGTAGAACGGGGTATTTTCGGCATCATAAAGGATGTGAATGCTGATGATGATCCGGTCATCTTCCGGGCACTCCAGGATTCCGGCCATGAGGTGATCTTCTCCAATGTTCTTACCGGCCCGGATAACCTTCCTTACTGGCTCGGAATGGGGATCAATCCACCGAAAAAGGGGAAGAATCATTCGGGAGAATGGGAAGAGGGGAAATGTGACAGCGAAGGAAATCGTATTCCTTTCGCTCACAGCAATGCCCGTTACACCATTCGCCTTGGCTATCTGGAAAATATCGATCCCGCTTACGAAGACAAGAACGGCGTTCTGGTTGAAGGAATCATCTACGGGGGTCGAGACAGTGATACCTCAACGCCGATCGAGGAATCACCTGATTGGAAGAGCGGGATCATCCTCAAGGCCTGCACGCTGGAATCAGAAACAACCTCTGCCACCATAGGCCAGGAAGGGGTGCTCGCGCCGCAACCCATGGCGAATCTGGACTTCATCAGCTACCCGATCGGCCAGTACTTTATGAACAACATTCGTTTCGTGGAAGGAATCAAGAAGGTCCCGCCCATCTTTACCGTCAACTACTTTCTCAGGGGAAAGGACGGCCAGTTTCTGACCTCCAAGCTGGCAAAGAAAGTCTGGCTTCGCTGGGCGGAACTGCGGGTGCATGGTGAAGTCGGGGCCTATCCCACGCCTCTCGGCTTCATACCCCGATATGAGGACTTGCAGCCGATGTTTCGAAACTACCTGGGCGAAGAATTCTCGAAGGAACTCTATGTCGAGCTCTTCAAGTTCCGGATTGATCCGTGGGTTGCCAAACTGACCCGGGCCATCCACTTCTATGAGAAGACGGCCCCCGACTGTCCGGAGCTCTTTCTCGCAACCTGGAAGGCCACCATAGAAAAGCTCCAGCAGCTGAAATCAGAATACGGACCTTCCATAGGACCCGGAACATATCGGAAAAGCTAGGACTTTAAAATCATCGCGACATTAATTCGTTCCCCCCGTCCGGCGCCCATCACTGGCCCCCACGCTCTGCGCGGGGGCCCATGCCTTCAGGCACTCCGCGCCAGTGGACGCGGAGCGTCCAGCGTGTGCATTCCCACGCAGAGCGTGGGAATGAGGGGAATCGCCACTGAAGGACATCATTCGGATCCCAGTCTTTCCAGCGCCTGCCGGGCGGCCTCCTGCTGGGCTTCTTTCTTGCTCTTGCCGGTTCCGCCGGCAAGCGGTCTGCCATCGAGAGTGACGCTGACACGAAACGTCTTATCGTGATCCGGCCCTTCCTCGGTTTCCAATACGTAGCCGGGCATCAGTCTGAATCGAGCCTGGGTGAGCTCCTGGAGTTGGGTCTTGTAGTCCTTATCGAGTGTCTTAAGAAGATCGGCGCCCTTTTCCGAGTCAAAGTACTGGTCAATGAGGTGTTTCACCACATCGAAAGCGTCCTCAAGCCCGCCGTCCAAATAAATGGCAGCCAGGACAGCCTCCAGGGCATCCGCCAAAAGAGAAGGCTTTTGACGCCCTCCGGTGGATTCTTCGCCTTTTCCCAGCAGCAGGTAGTCACCCAGATTCAGACCTGAAGCGATCTTTGCCAGCTCTCTTTCATTGACAATGGAAGAACGCAACCGGGAGAGCTCTCCCTCATTGAGATTGGGAAATCGTTCCAGCAGCAGATGGCTTACGGTAAGACCCAGGACCGCATCGCCCAGGAATTCAAGGGTTTCATTGTCCGGCTGTTGAATTTGCGGGTTTTCATGGGCATAGGAGCGATGGATCAGGGACCGGTAGAGGGTCTGAGGTTCTCGAAAAGAATACCGGAGCACTCGTTGAAGATCATCCAGATCTCTTGCCTGACTCATCGCTTTTTGCTACTCTAAAAGCTCATTTTCCCAGGGAGAAAGCCTATTCCACACAACATTTTATTGTTTCGCGATCTTCTGCCGATGTCAAGATGGAAAGGGGCAGATGGCCTGCGATCGAGCCATCGAGGCGCAAAAGGGGAGGACCATGCTTATCTGGGTAAATACCCCGAAACACCCATCGCGGCCCTTTCTGTTTCTGGATCGGGATGGGATCATCAATAAGGACCGACCGGACTACATCAAGCACCGTCGGGAATTTGAATTCTATCCGGACGCTCTAAAGGCTTTGAGATGGCTTCGGGAGCACCGGATCTTCGTTGTCCTCATCAGCAATCAATCAGCGATCAATCGAGGCATCATAACCTGGGAGGATTTCTGGGACATCCATCACTGGATGCTCAGGGGAATTCGAGAATCGGGAGGCGACATCCTGGGGGCCTGCTATTGCCCCCATCGCCCGGACGAGGGGTGTTCGTGCCGAAAGCCTTCCCCGGGATTGATCGAAACGGCTGCTGCTCTCTTTCGAATCCCTTTGAGGGAAACCTGTTTTATTGGAGATCGTTCCAGCGATCTTCTGGCAGCCGGCCGTGCCGGATGTCGAGGGGTACTTCTAAACCGTTTAGCTGGAGGCGTTCAGGACCTACCACCTGAACTTCGTCCTGTGTCATATGATGACAACCGGGAAAACGTTGCTCCGACAGCCGATCCGGCGGAGCACTCCATTCCTTCCCCCGAGCATCCCTCCCGACTCAACGACCGCTACCAACGGGTTGAGTCCTATGCCACACTCATGGATGCGGTCATGGCCCTTTCGAAAGCCTGGGATGCATGATGCGTAAACATTATGGATCGTGAGGTTGCGGTCCTTTTTTGAACTTGGACAGGTGACCGAACCATACTCATTTTGCGAAAGGATTCCTCATGTTTTTCCCTCCATTCCTTCTTTTTTTCCTTTTCAGCTGCATTTTTCTCCTCTTCTTCGTTTTCGCCCTGGTTCAGTTCGGCCTTTTTGCGTGGGCCTTTACCCGGTTGGGTATTCCTCCCGAGTATCTCTTTTCATTTCTCTTTCTCTGCATCGCCGGCAGCATGATCAACATACCCATTCGACGGATCCGGCTGGAAAACGACCCGGAAGAGTGTGACACCATCTGCTACTTTGGCATCCGATTTCGGCCTCCTCCCTGGTCGGGCCGGCGGGAAATGGTGCTCGCAGTGAATTTGGGTGGTGCGATCCTGCCCGCTTTGCTTTCCTTCTATCTCCTGGGCCACAGTGAAACCCCCATTCGAATGCTCCTTGCCCTGGCCATAGTGACCTACATAGTCTATCGAATAGCCCGACCAATACAAGGAATGGGCATTGCGACTCCCATGTTCATTCCTCCGATCGTGGCGGCACTGACCGCAATGCTGATCAACTCTGATTGGGCGGCGCCAACCGCCTATGTGGCGGGGACCCTTGGTACGCTCATTGGAGCCGATATCCTTCACCTCGACGAGCTCAAGCATTTGAATGCTCCCGTAGCGTCTATCGGGGGAGCGGGAACATTCGACGGCATTTTCTTGACGGGCATTTTGGCGGTTTTGCTGGCCTGAGTGGGACGGTGCCGGCTGATACATCGCCTCTTCGGCAGAGGACCTGAACAGAAGGAGATTAAACGATCATGACAAGCCAAGTCTTTTTCATCGACCTCAGAGCGAACGGAAAGACGAGCCTTTTGGACAAAATACAGGGCCTTGTGGAAACAGCCGGGATAAAGAAGATCGTCAAGAAGCGCAGCTTGACGGCGGTCAAGCTCCACTTCGGCGAGCGCGGGAACACCGCTTTCATACGCCCCCTATTGGTTCGCCCTATCATTGACAGCATTAAAGCTGCAGGAGGGAACCCCTTTCTAACCGATGCCAGTACCCTCTATGTTGGGACCCGCGGCAATGCTGTGGACCATCTCCATACGGCAATGTTAAACGGCTTTTCGTTTCAGGCCCTCGGCGCACCCCTTATCATCGCAGATGGAATTGATGGTCGGGATGAAGTTGCTGTCCCAATAGATCTTCGGCACTTCAGAGAGGTTTACATCAGCTCAGCTGTGGCAAGAGCAGATGCCATGGTTTCCGTAGCCCATTTCAAACTGCACGAAATGGCCGGTTTTGGCGGAACGATCAAGAACATCGGAATGGGATCGGCTTCTCGCCGGGGCAAGATGGCACAACACTCAGAGGTATCTCCCCAGATCAATCCCTCTAAATGCATCGGGTGTGGCACCTGTAGAGACCAATGCGCCCACGGAGCGATCACACTCATCGAACGACCGAAGGATCTGCCCCGCTCCGATAATCAGGGGGAGAAACTCGTCAGGATCGATCCGATCCTTTGTGTTGGATGTGCCGGGTGCATCCATGCCTGTCCACAAGGTGCGCTGGCAATCAACTTTGAAATCGACCTGCCCAAGTTCATGGAAGGAATGGTGGAATACACTGTCGGGACACTCAAGGGGAAGAAGAAGCGGTCCCTTTTCGTCAATTTCCTCACACAGATTTCCCCTGCCTGCGACTGCTACCCCTTCGCAGATTCACCCATTGTCCCCGATATCGGGATTGTCGCATCCAGGGACCCTGTAGCCATTGATCAGGTTTCGGTCGACATGTTGAACGCTCAACCCATTTTCGAGTCCTATTGTCTCAAAGGCATCGCCAGTGCCGATAAAGACAGAATTAGAGCGGTTTATCCCAAAATCGACTGGCAGCACCAGCTGGACTACGCGGAGCGACTGGGGCTGGGAAATCGAGCCTATGAACTGATCAAACTCTAAGACAATGCTCTACAGGCCAAGAACGGGCTTGCCAGAGGGAGCTACATCAAGTACATTGTGCACGGAAGCGCCAAGCTCACTGGTGGGGCTCCCGGACTTCAAATCCGGTGCGAGGTAGTGAAGGCTGTCTCGGGTGGGTTCGATTCCCATGCGCTTCCGCCAAGTTACGAATACTCGATGTTGAGACGCTTCCCTATCGACTTGGCGTACTCGCCACGCATGCGAAAAAGAAAATTCCCCGAACACAGAAAGCAGAATCCTCTATCCCCCTGCCTCTTGTTTCGATAATGCAAAGCACAACCGTTGGAAATTGGAGGGTAAAACCGATGGAAATTGGAGGGTAAAACCGATAAGGGGGATGCTTACTTCACGTCGGTTCTAAAGCTGGCCTCATAGCGACAGACGCGCAAAAGCTCATCTAAGTCGGTAATGCCTTCAAAGATCTTCTGGATACCATCCATCAGCAGGGTCCTCATGCCTTCCCGGATAGCGGTGAGTTTTATTTCATCACTGAAGTTTCGCACACCACCTGGAGGGTCTCAGGAGGTGTAAATATTTGGGATT
>CAYTWB010000063.1:0-22255 GCA_964441945.1 uncultured Syntrophobacteraceae bacterium | reverse complement strand
CTAATGGCTTTGAACCCTCCGGGTTCGCTTCCGATCGTTGTTCCAAAAGATCTGCTCTCAACCCATCTCCTTTGGATCGGCAGGCCTTCCACAACAACCCGTCTTCCTTGAATCTTACCGGTCTATCCACTATTATTGGATCGATGGATGCCTCCGAATTCTTATCCAAATGCCTGTGCCTGGATCTTGAAGCACGCGGCGATAAAATCTACCGCATCGGAGCCGTTCGGGGAGAAGAATCCTTCGAGCGAGCGGACCGCTTCGACCTGACCAGGGCACTGAAAGATCTGGACTGCTTTGCCGCGGACGCGCAGTATATCCTCGGTCACAACATCTTGGACCATGATATTCCCATAATCGTCAGGCTTCTCCCGGAGCTGCATCTGCTGCAAAAACCCATTGTCGATACCCTGTATCTGTCTCCTCTTGCCTTTCCCGAAAACCCTTATCATCGGCTGGTAAAAGACTACAAGCTGGTTAAGGAATCACTGAATGATCCTGTAGCCGATGCAAGACTTGCAGCGACTGTTTTCAAAGAGCAGTGGGAAAGCCTTGGAGAGGCTGCAAGCCGGGCACGCGAGGGCGTGGAGCCGGTGAGCAGGAGGGATGTCGAAGCGCGGACAGGCAGAGGCGTGCTTTCATTCTATCGGTTCTGTTTTGAGCAGGAGGCTGCTGATGCGGGAGGACTGCGAAGGGGTTTTGGGGCTGTATTTGAGGCAATTGGGGCTCTTCCCATCGACCGGCTTGGGGCTTCGACTATTCTTCGGCAAGGTCTGAGCGATCTGGCCTGCACGGAAGCTCTTGCAGAAGTGGCTTCAGGTTTCATTTCCGGAATCATCAATACTCTTCCTCTGGCCTACTGCATAGCCTGGCTTCTGGTTGCGGGATCCAATTCGGTTCTGCCTCCATGGGTTCGACATCGTTTCCCGGCTGTGGTGGATGTTCTGCACAGGCTGCGCGATGAACCCTGTGGAAAACCGACCTGCAGCTATTGCCGAACGGTCCATGATCCGGTCAGGCAACTGCAACGCACCTTCGGTTTTTCACAGTTCCGTCCAAAACCCTCATTGCCGGAGGATGGATCGAGCCTGCAGCAGGCCATCGTCCGGCGCGGTATGGCAGACCGGCCGATTCTTGCCGTCCTGCCGACCGGCTCCGGGAAGTCCCTCTGCTACCAGCTGCCCGCCCTGGTTCGCCATTTCAGGCGAGGATCGCTCACTGTCGTCATCTCTCCTCTCCAGGCCCTCATGAAAGACCAGGTGGATAATCTGACGGCAAAGACGGGTGTTCCCTCCGCCGCCGCGCTATACGGTCTCTTGACCCCACCGGAGCGGGGCGAAGTGCTCGATCGGGTAAGGCTCGGGGATGTGGCAATCCTCTATGTGGCCCCGGAGCAGCTGCGAAACCAGTCATTTCGCAAAGCCATCGCTCAGCGGGAAATCGGTTGCTGGGTTTTTGACGAAGCACACTGCCTCTCCAAATGGGGCCACGATTTTCGCCCCGACTATCTGTACGGTGCCCGCTTCATCCGAGAGTTTTCCGAGGAGCAAAAGACTCCAATCCCTCCCATCGCCTGCTTTACGGCTACGGCAAAACTCGATGTGAAGCAGGAGATCATCGATTATTTCCAGTGCGAGCTCGGTCAAACGCTCGAAGTCTTCGAAGGCGGAATCGAGCGCGACAACCTTCACTTCGAAGTCCAGATGGTGAACAGGGCCGAAAAGCTCGCCCGTATCAACTCAATTCTCACAGAGCGCCTGCCGGACTCCACGGGAAGTGCGATCCTTTACACGGCCACCCGCCGGGCGGCGGAAGATGCCGCCGCATACCTCAGGGCACAGGGTTGGGCGGCCGCGGCCTTCCATGCCGGTCTGACCACTCCGGAAAAAAGGGGCGTCCAGGAAGCCTTTATCGAAGGAAACACCCGGGTCATCTGCGCCACCAACGCCTTCGGTATGGGAATCGACAAGGAGGACGTGCGACTGGTCCTCCATGCGGATATTCCAGGCTCCCTTGAGAACTATCTCCAGGAAGCAGGCCGCGCCGGCCGGGATCTCCAGGATGCAGAGTGCGTGCTGCTCTTCAACGAACAGGACATCGAGACTCAATTCAGGCTGGGGGCCGCCTCCGAGCTAAGCCACCGCGATATTGCCCAGTTGCTGCGAGGACTGCGCCGGGCCCGCCGAAACAAAGCGGGTGAATTAGTGATCACGACGGGAGAGCTGCTGCGAGACGAGGAGGTCGAGACCAGCTTCGATGCCGGTGACCGGCAGGCGGACAACAAGGTCAAGACAGCGGTGTCATGGCTTGAGCGGGCCGGTTTTCTCGAGCGAAACCAGAACAATACCCGTGTGTTTCAGGGAAGGCCCCTGGTGAAAGACCTTGACGATGCCAAGCGCCTAATGGCCCGACTCAACCTCTCGCCTACCCGACAGTCAAAGTGGCTTGCCATCCTGGAGGCCCTGATCAACGCCGACCCAAATGAGGGGTTGAGTGCGGACGACCTGGCCGAGCTCCCGGTGCTGCGGGAGGCTGGAGATTCCTTGCCGGGAACCGGGCGGAGCGGCTCCGAACAGGTCCTGCGCATTCTGCACGATATGGCCGAAGCGGGGTTGATCAAAAAGGGGCTTTTGCTCACCGCCTTCGTTCGCCACAAGGTCAAGACCCATTCGGAGGTGATCTTCGACAGGGTTTGTGATCTTGAAAAAGCCATGCTGAAGCTCATGCGCGAATCCGCTCCGGACGCCGTCGGGCAGGGCTGGCTGGATCTTTCTCTTCGCAAGCTCAATCAGCGCCTTCAGGATGAAGGGCATTCGGACAGCAGCCCTCAGGTACTCCTCAGCCTTCTCAAGAGCCTCGGCATGGACGGTAGGGGCCTTGCCGGAAGCCGTGGGAGCCTCGATTTGCGCCACGCATATCAGGATCACTACCGGGTCAAACTGCACCGGGACTGGAATGCCCTGATGGAGACGGCGAAAAGGCGCCGTGCGGTGGCAAAGACCGCCCTGGACACCATCTTCTCGAGGATTCCCTCCGGCGCCCCGACCAGGGCTGATGTGCTCGTGGATTTTTCCAGTGACGATATCGCTCGGGCCCTGAGATCGAACATATTCCTGGCCGGGCAGATCAAGGACCCGCTCGCCGCCATCGACCGCGGGCTGATGTTCCTCCACGAACAGCGAGTGATCATACTCCAGCAGGGGCTGGCCGTATTCCGACAGGCCATGACGATCCGTGTTACCCCTCAGCCTGAGCGGAAGCGTTACACAAGGGACGACTACGAGCCCTTGCACCGGCATTACAGGGAACGGGTATTCCAGATCCACGTGATGAATGAATATGCCAGGCTGGGGTTGGAGAAGGTCAGGCAGGCGCTGGAACTGGTGCTGGCCTATTTCAGCCTGGACAAAACGGCATTTGTGAAACGCTTCTTTCCCGGTCGCAGGGAAATCCTCGATCGCGCCACAGCACACGAATCCTATCGAAGCATCGTGGAAGATCTTCACAACGCAAAACAAATGGAGATTGTCGCTTCCCCGGAGGAGGGCAACCTGTTGATTGTCGCCGGCCCAGGTTCGGGCAAGACACGAGTGGTGGTACATCGCTGCGCCTGGCTTCTTCGAGTGAAACGAATACCCGCTTCCGCCATTCTGGTGCTCTGTTTTAACCGTAACGCGGCGGTCAGTCTGAGGCGGCGGCTCTTCGATCTGGTAGGCCCCGATGCCGGAGGCGTGGCTGTATTGACCTATCATGGCCTTGCTATGCGTCTCACCGGCACTTCGTTTGCCGAACTGGTGGAAAGGGGCCGGGGTGAATCCCCTCAATTCAATCGGTTGATTCCCGAAGCTTTGAAGCTTCTGCGGAGCGGCAGTGAGATCCTGGGGCTTGAGCCGGACGAGCTGAGGGACCGTCTGCTTGCAGGCTATCAGTACATCCTGGTCGATGAATACCAGGATATCGATCAGGAACAGTACGACCTGATTTCATCACTCACCGGCCGCACCGAACATGACCAGGACCGCAGGCTCACCATTCTTGCTGTGGGCGACGATGACCAGAACATCTATACGTGGCGCGGGACCAACGTGAAGTTCATCCGGCAATTCCGCGACGACTACCGGGCAGAGATCCACTACCTGATGGAAAACTACCGCTCGACCCTTCGTATCATTGCCGCTTCAAATCACCTGATCGGGAATAACCGGGACCGGATGAAGACTCAGCACGCAATCGGGATCAACAAGGGGCGGGAGCACGAGCCGCCGGGAGGTGAATGGGAGGATCGGGACCCGCTTTCCAGGGGTCGAGTGCAGCTGATGGATGCGGCTGACGGCTATGACCAGGCTGCCGCTTTGGCAGGGGAGCTGAAGAGACTCAAGGAACTGAAGCCGGACCTGCTCTGGTCGGATTGCGCCGTGATGGCTCGTGCTCACGAAACCCTGGCCCCCATTCGAGGCCTGCTGGAATACCATAGCATTCCAGTGGTCGTGAACCTGAACCGGGAAAAAACCCCATCCCTTCATCGCATTCGCGAAATAGGGCTGTTTCTGAACGAGCTCAAAGCCCGCCGCACCGAACTGCTTCGAGCCTCTCAGCTCGAGGACCTGCTTTCGAGGCAGGCGGCCGACAGCCGTGGGAACCCGTGGTGGAGGCTTCTTCAAGAAATCCTTGCCGATTGGACCGATGAGAGTGGTGACGCAGAGCTGCCGATCGGCAACACTGTTGAAGCGATCTGTGAATCCCTTGCCGAAGAGCGCCGAGAGCATGTCCTCGGCCAGGGAGTCTTTCTTGGCACCGTGCATGCGGCCAAGGGGATGGAATTCGCTCATGTCTTTATCCCGGATGGCGGCTGGACCCGGAGAAAGGACCCGCAGGAGCGGGAGGAAGAGCGGCGGATCTTTTATGTAGGCATGACCCGGGCCAAAGAGACGCTTTGCCTCTTTCAGCGAAAGGATGTCAAGAACCCTCACCTGCCGCTGCTTGCGGGGGATTTTCTGCTGCGAAGAGAGGGAGCCGCAATTGAGGATGCTCCCGTGGAAATCATGCAGCAACGCTATGAGCTCCTCGGCATGCAGGATATGTTTCTTGACTTCGCGGGGCGGAGACCCCTGAACGATCCCGTGCATCAACACCTGGCAGCCCTTCAGCCCGGCAGTCTTCTAACCCCCCGAACAATCGGTGAACGGGTGGAGTTCCTGGATGGAGAAGGGATTACTGTTGCCATGCTCTCCAGAAGTGCGGCCAAGGCCTGGCTGCGCAGCGCCCGGCAAGTCAGCACCATCCGCGTGGTGGCGATGCTTCGGCGGGAAATCAAGGACTCGGGAGAGGAGTTCCGGCAATACTGCCATTGCGACTCTTGGGAGGTCCCCTGGCTGGAAGTGGTGTTTCGGCGATAATCGTCGATCCGGCTGAAGACGCACATCGTCACCCCGGCAGGCATTTGGCCGGGGTCCAGAACTCTAATAAAACCTGGATTCCGGCTAGAAGCATGCCGGAATGACGTTTAACGGCCTTTGTGCCATTTTGAGATAGTCTCTAAGAGACTGTCCAACAAAAACGTGCACCTATTTCAGCCCTTTTCGAACCACGAAAACCACGAAGAGTCCGAAGAAATCACTTCGTATCCTTCGTGCTCTTCGTCGTAAAAGAAGCCCTTTTGTTTTTTGGACAGCCGCCTAGGAGAACGTCTCAGGCTTCCTCACATCCTTGATGCTCAACATCGTTTTTCGACGAAAACCGTCATATTCGATCTGAAACAGCAGATCCAGGTGGTCCCCGTTTCTCCAGTCTGCGGGCAGGCATCGCTCTCCTCGCCAGAAGATGCCGTCCACCCGATTGTCGAGAATGAGATGCAGGTGTTTTGTCTTTCTACCGAACGTTCTGTGAACCACTACGCCGACGTTGCGTGCGGCAAAGGTGGGAAGGGGATTTCCAAGGCCGTGAGGCTCGAACTGCTTGAGCATGGTTGAAAGCTCCGGCGACAGAAGACTCAGATCCAGTTCCATATCGACTTTTTTACGCGGGACGAAGACCTCTTGCGGACAGGTCCGAGCCACCTCTTCAAACCGCGCGGAAAACTTGTCCAGATTCTCGACGGCGATGGTCATTCCAGCAGCCATTTTATGCCCACCCCACTTCAAGAGGAGATCCCCGCACGACTCCAGGGCCGAATAGATGTCAAACCCCGGCACGCTGCGCGCCGAGCCTCGAGCCGCTCCGGTGCCCTCGTCAATGGAGAAGACAATCGTTGGGCCATAATGGAGGTCCTGCTGAATGCGGGATGCAATGATTCCAACCACTCCGTGATTCCAGTCGGGATCTCCCATGATCAGCGTCCGCCTCCCGGCGTGTTCATCGGTGTATCGATTACGGATCTCTTTGAGTATACGATCCTCCAGATACTGCCTGCTGCTGTTGAGGCTGTTCAATTCATCGGAAAGAGGACCAAGGGCCTCCTCCTGCTCAGCCGTGAGAAGCTCCAGAGCGAGACTGCCGTCCGCCATGCGGCCCGCGGCGTTAATCCGCGGCCCCAGATAATAGCCGATGTGCCCGGCGGTCAGGACCTTTCCGCTGAGACCTGCCGCCTCGGCCAGCCTGTTGATGGGAAGAAACGTTTTCTGGTTCATGCAGTTCAGGCCGCTTCGAGCCAGGATGCGGTTGGCATCGACCAGCGGAACAAGATCGGCGACAGTGCCGATTGCAGCCAGTGAGAGATACTTCCCTCCCAGCCTGGGAACGGGAAACCCGTCTCCAAGCGCTTTGCGCAGCCGGCTGAGGAAGAGAAGGGTCAGTCCGGAGGCACAGAAATCCTTGAAAACGGAGGGACATGAAGGCTGCTTTGGATTGACCAGGACCGTTGCCGGGGCCAATCCGTTCGTTGAAACTTCGTGATGATCGATGACGATGAAATCGGCTCCCATCCGACGAGCCGCACTCACCGACCGGACATCGTGCGTACCGCAGTCCACGGCCACAAAGAGCTTCGCATCGAGATGAGCGTGAATCGCCCTCTCCGGGACTCCATAGCCCTCCGCCCTCCGGGGGATAACCACCGCATAGCGGCCATGGCCGATGTCCCTCAGAAAGTGAACCATTTGGGCCACCGAGGTTATGCCGTCACAATCGTAGTCGCCAATGATCACCACTTTGTTGCCGGCAGCCAGATGACCTGCCACCAGGTCCGCCCCTTCATCCATCCCGCTCAGGCTCAGGTGGCATTCCAGGTCCTTGAGATCGCCATGGAGGAATGAGGCATCAACGCCCCGATTCCGAAGAAGGACCTGCCGGATATCCTCAACCGACGTGGGCTTCGATTTTTCCAGGACCTCCCATTCGTATCGTATCATCGGCGTCCTCTTCCGGGGATGATCCCATGATAAGGATTTCTCTCTATTTTTGAGTCAGGTTCCACACCGCGTCCCAGGTTGCAAAGGGGTCTTCCAGGAGATCCCGGCAGCGTTCGGCATAGGTTTTCGCCACCGGATCGTTCTCAAGCATCGAAAAAACCTCCAATGCCTCAGCCCATCGGTATTCATAGCAGAAGGCCAGTCCACGATGAAACAGCGGCCATTGATCGCCCGGCAAAGCATCGTCGGACAACAGGGGCTCAAACACGCGAACCGGGGTCTGGCGACCCACCACGCGCAGCAACCCGATTTCACGGCCTCTTATCCGGCCGCCGGTTTGCTCCCAGGTGGATTCCGCAATCATCGTGGCCGTGCCAAACGCCTTGTTCGCGCCTTCCAGACGGGAGGCCAGATTGGCCGCATCGCCGAGCACCGTGTAGTCGAAACGCTGGCGGGACCCCATGTTGCCGACCACGACCGCACCGGTGTTGATGCCGATGCGCATTCTCATCGGAACACCCGCCCGCCGCAGGAATTCTTCGCTCCGCTCCAGAAGCTTCTGCTGACACCGCACGGCAGCCCGGCTGGCGCGCAGGGCATGATCGGGCTGGTCGAGCGGAGCGTTCCAGAAGGCTATGATGGCATCCCCTTCATACTTGTCGACGGTACCTTCCTCCTCGAGGATGATGTCGGTCATGTCGGAGAGATAGTCGTTCAGAAGAGTGGTGAGGTCGGTCGGATCAAGGCGCTCGGAAATGGATGAGAAGCCCTGGAGGTCCGAGAAGAAGATGCTCAATTCACGCCGCTCTCCGCCCAGCTTCAGTTTCGACGGATCATCCAGGAGGCGATCGATCACTACGGGGCTCAGGTAGTGTTTGAAAGCGTGCCTGTAGAAGGCTTTCTGCCTTCCTTCCGTAGCATAGTTCAACCCCAGGGCCCCGACCATGGAAACCACCAGGGCGCCTTCCTGAACGACGATGGGCCACCAGAACCCCGCTTCATAGGCTGCAAGCCCCAGGAGCACGGGGATCGGGAGGAACGCTCCGAATAACAGAACAGAGTGCCGCGCTTTCATGCTGTGCACGATGGTCAAAGCGCTGAAGACCGCCAGCAACAGCACCGCCGGAACAACGACGGATCGTGGAACATCCCGCAGGAAGTCCTCGGACAACAGATTATCCAGCACGGTGGCATGGATTTCCACGCCCGGAAACACCCGGCTCACCGGCGTCGGGCGCAGGTCCATGAGCCCCTGGGCACTGAAGCCGAAGAGCACATGGCAGTCTTTGAATACCGCCGGGTCTCCGATAACGGGCGGCGGTCCCCCGCCTTCCCGCAGCCTTAGCTCCGATTGAATCACGGCGGCGGCACTGAAGGTTTCGTGCGTTTCCGACGGACCGCGGAAACGGAGGATGGCCCGGTGGCTCTCATCCAGCGGAAACCGGCGCCCGCCGATGCCAAGCCGGCCCGGATCGAGCCGCGCACTGTCCAACATCGAATCGAGCGTTTCGCTGCCGTCCCCGTTCGGTCCCCCACCCGCAATGTAGCCGGCCAGACCGAGCGAGGGGACGGCTCGACCGTCGAACACCCGGAACAGGCCGGCACGGCGAAAGATACCATCGCTGTCGGGGTCGTCCATGACATTACCCAGGAGCGTGGTGCCGGCGGCCACTTCGGGTATGGGAAAGGCACAGTGAGGTGCAGTCAGGTCTTGCAGTGCCAGGCTTACCCATTCCCGGCCGGCATCGGTGAAGCGGAGGGACCGGCCGGGAATGTCAGAAGGCCAGGATGTCGCGGCGCCCGCTTCCGTTCCAAGAGAAAGCGGCGCCACAAAAGAGGGGGCCCTCCGGATGGCGGCCGCCAGCAGTTCATCGTCGGCGACACCATAGACGGACGGTTCCGTATAGAGCACATCAAAAATGATGGTTCGAGCGCCGCCGCGCCGGCAGAAGTCAATGATCGGGCCATAAACCTGGCGCGGCCAGGGCCAGGGCCAGCCGTTGGTTTCCTTCCCCCAGTCCAGGCTCGCCTGATCCAGAAGAATGATCTTCACCCTGGATGTTGCCGGTCCCGGACGAGCCAGCATTTCCACTCGCCAGGCCCAGGTGGCGAATTCCCACCGGTCCAGGGACCCCTGAGTCCACAGGAGCAGAGCCAGCAGGGCCGCTCCCGTTCCTATGGCCAGTCCCAGCAGGGTCTTTTGGCTCTTCTTGATAACCATTTCAGCCAACCCCGGCCCAGAAACCGTCTGAAAAATACCCGCATACGCCATACCGGCAAAAGCCGGTATCCAGAAAGCCGCGTAATTCCTGGATGCCGGTTTTCACCGGCATGACCTTGAGGGCACCGTGAGCCAATTTTCAGACGGCATCTCAGGTTGTCATGCGGCTCCAAGAGCACGTTCGAAACGCTGCTGTCGCGTCGTGGCCGGCGGTGAGGCCTTGCCGGGGCTCCCCGCCGATAACTTGACCGCATCGATGCGTTCCTGCGGATCGGGGTGGGTCTTTCCGAAGCCGGCGCCGCCCGCTTTGAGCTGGCTTTTCATGACGGTCAGCATGTCCACCAGGGCATAAGGGTTGTAGCCCACACGTCCCAGGATGGTGATGGCGGCCAGGTCGGCCTGCCGTTCCTGTTCCCGAGAGTAGCCGCTGACCACAAGGGTATTCACCACATCCCCGACCGATCCTTCGAAGACCTGGGTCAACTGTGCCAGGTTCTGACCGCCGTATTGCTTCGCCCCTTCGGCGGCGATAATGGTCAGAGCGGACGTCAGGCGACTGGTGCTGATGGCGCGAAGTCCGTCCTGGTTCTGCACATGGGCGATTTCATGGGCCAGCACTGCGGCCAGGGCATCTTCCGTCTTACAGCAGCGCAGCATGCCGCGGGTCACCAGGATCAGGCCGCCCGGAGCGGCAAAGGCATTGATCTCCATGGAATCGACCACCTGGAAATGGTAGCCCCCGAACGTCTGGGGGCGATTGGACGCCTGAGCCAGGGTCTGGCCGACCAGGTTGACGTACTGATTGAGCTCGGCCAAATCGTAGGGTTTATATTGATAGAGGACCGATGCGGCGACCGCCCGCCCGATGTAGTACTCCTGTTCGGGGGTGATGTCCTCGAAGGTCTTGGCAACCGCCTTGGTGCTTCGGCTTATCGAATCCGCCTGGCTTTGAGTGATCTGTCCGCTGGCGACACCCACGGCCGTGGCCACGTCCACCATGGGCTGCATCGTTTCACAGCCGCTCATCAGCAAAACCGCAATCAGGAGCAGGTTGATCCCTTTGAGTTTCATTTGCCACCTCCCACGCCGGGTTTCAGTTCACCCTTATCGAGAAAGGTCACCATTTCCTGAGAACTGACGCTGATCCGTTCCATCCGGTCCACCGCTGCGTAGTTCGTGTTCTTCTGTCCTTTGCGGTATTGGGCTTCCACCTCGGCATTGAATCCCTTGCCCGCAAGGGCCACTTCCTTGCCCGACGCCTTCAACTGAGCGTCCTTGCCGCCGCTGCCGGCAGCGATATTGCGGCTTGTGAGCGCGGAACTGTGGATCCAGCCTTTCTGGCTCTTGCAGCTGACCTCCACCCAATCCCCCTGCTGCTGCTGGACCATCACCTGGTCCCCGTAATTCACCCCTCCCACCACAGGGCCCAGAAAAGAAGGTGCGGAGCGAAGCTGTCCGTCACGCACCTGGACACTCATGGTGCCTGACGCCGACCATGTCGTGGACACGAACAGCAAAACGATACCGATTCCCAGTGGTATCTTCCATCTGACCATCATTGACCCTCCGAATGTTTTGAATGGTAGAATAACATGTGAGTGAACCGCTACACCGGTCCAGGCTACCACGAAACGACGATCAAATCCAAGCCTGCGGACGGATTTTCGTCTCCGGCCCGCCCGTTTTCTTACCTGAGTCCCGTGGAGATCGTCAGCATGCCAAACGGGTTGCTGTCGTCAAAGACAACGACGGGCACGCGGCCGGTCGCTCCCGGGTCGCTCTGCCAGGTCTTTGTTGCCATCACTTTACCGTTCCGCCCCGCTTTGAATGTGAGCAACCCATTCGGCGGCACTCGGACCGGGGTCTTTCTTTTTTCCCCCGGGGCAAAGCGGTTGGCAGGCCCGAAGGATTCGCCCTCAGTGAAAATGTGGGCATTCTGCGTGCTTCGGTTGGTGATCTCCGCCATGATCGAAGCGGGCGCCTGCGTGCCGGAAGAAGTCTGCACTGAAGGTGTTGCGGCTTCCGCCGCCGAGACCGGGTAGCCTTCGATCCGCGTAAAGCCCCGGCCCTGGGAACCGGAGTTCTGAGCCCAGGTTGCAGGGTCCGAGTCTACTACCGTGTAGGTACCGGGCGGCAGCGTTATGTTCGGCTTGCAGGTCCAGTTGGCATTCGGCACGCCCCCCTGCCCGGGGCTTCCGGTCGCCTGCCAGGGGCCATAGGTCCGGCCGCTGCCGCCTCGAAGGGAAATGGTTCCCGGCCTGGATCCCCGCCCGCTGTTCCAGTGGTAGTTCGCGATGAGGGTGATCACATGGGGGGTTTGCAGGGTGAAGGTCGTGGCCGCTGTAGGCTTGTTGTCAACTCCGCCCTTGTTTCCATTGTCGAAAATGGTTTTGGCCTTCGCAGGGTCCACCGGAACCGATTCCGCGCCCGATGTCCCCGATGAAGACGTTGTGCCCGCAGTGGAACCGGAGCCGACGGGAGGTGTTGTCTTGATCTGATTCTGCGCGGCGATGGCTGCATCGAGGGAGGCGATATGCTTTTCAAGAACGGGGTCGGGCCATGACTTCAGGCTCTCCCGGTATTTGCCTGCGGCATCTTTCAGACGGCCGGCCTTTTCGAGACCGCTTCCCTCATCCCGGAGCTTCTGGGCTGCCGCCTTCCTGCCTTCGAGATCCCGGACGGTCTTGGTGCGGCTCTCGTCGGACCAAATGCGGAGGCTTTCCGTATATTTTGTTAGTGCATCACCCAGTCTGCCGCCGTTGAGAAGAGTTGTGCCCTCTTCCCAGAGGCGGTCCGCTGCGGCTTTCTTCGCATTCTCCCTGGTCATCCCGGCCTCGAGCGCCTTCACGTGATCCTCCAGGGTGGCATCCGGCACGAGCTTGAGGCTCTGGCGGAAGCTGGCAATGGCTTCGGCGATCTTTCCGGCCTTTTCTTTTGCATCGCCTTCGGCGCGCAGCCGTTTTGCGCCGTCAACCCGGTTTCGGAGCTCCTGAACGTGGTGGGTGATCCACAACCGGTCCTTCTGCTCCACCGAGGGATGAAAGGAGGCGACAGCCTTGTCGTAGGCCCCGATTGCCTCAACTAGACGCCCTTCGGTCTCCAGGGCCTGCCCGTCGGCCCAGTACTTCCTCACCGCCCGGTCGTGACGGTTGACCTCCGTCGCCCAGATGATCCGCCCAAGGGTCTCCGCATCGGGAGGACGCCACAGGGCAAGGCTCTGACGGTACTTCTCGACGGCCTTCGTATACTTTCCCTGGCTCCCTTCGAAATCGGGATCGGCTCCCGCCTGCTGGACCAGGGTGTCTCCTTCCGCCCGGAGCTCCTTGGCCTTTCGGACATCCGTGAGGAACTTGCTGCGCCCGTCCAGGTTGGCCTGGAGCTCTTTTATGGCAGCCTCCAGTTTCGGGTCCGGAATGTACTGGAGGCTCTTCCTGTAATTGTCGACGGCTTTCCGGAGGTTATCCTGGATGCTCTCCTCGATCTTTTCACCCCACTCATTGGGGTAGGACTGCAGGCGGGAGAGCTGACTCTGTGCAGTGCCATGAGCGGCCCGTCCCGCTTCAAGATATTTCTTCCCTTCCGCGAGACGTGCGTTTTCCTCCTTTGTCTTTGCGAGCCGGGTCAGAATCAGCTCCTTGTATCGCTTCAACTCTCCGTTGTTCGGCTGCAGGCCAATGGCCTCGTCGGCATCCCGTGCGGCTGATTCGAGCATGTCCACTCGCCAGACCCCGCTCTTGTCTTCGGCAGCCTTGCGTATGCCGGGGATGAGCTCGCTGAGCCGCTTGTTCCTGGCAACAGCCGACTCGCGCAGCTTCACCGCCTCCTGGTACTCGGGCTCCGTCCCGTTGAAGAGGTCCTGTGAGTTGGCAAATCCCTCATCGAAAGACTTGACGGCCCCGGCATAGTCGTAGTTTTTCGCCTTTTCAGCGGCGGTCTTCAGGATACCGATCTGTTTGTCCTTTTGAGCCTTCTGCTGTCTTGCGAAGTCTTCCTGCTTCTTCAGTTCCTGATCGGCGGCAGGGTCCAGCTTCGTCGAGGCCCGCCAGGCGGAAGCGATCTCCAGGGCCTTGCCGAATTCCTTCTTCTCGCTCGCCGAACGAACCTCCAACAGTTTTTCCCGAACCTGGTTGTTGTATCGCTCCCAGCGCTCATTCAGTTCCTTGTTGGCCTGTCGGATCGGAGGGTAGTTGCGGTTCAGGTTCGATGCCGCGGTGAGCTCCTTCAGCGCGTCGGCGTAGCGGTTTTCATCCATGAGCTTCTTCGCTTTGGAGATCTGCTGGTCCAGAGTGGCCTTGTCCTGACGGAACCTGTGAGCGGTATCGGCTGCTTCCTTGCTGGAGGGATCCAGCCTGCACGCCTCATCGACATCCTTGACGGCCCCGTCGTAATCGCCTTTGGCTGCCTTTCCTTTCGCCGACTGGAGCTTCTTTTTCGCCTCGTCGACATTCTTTGCCTTATCCTGGCCCTGCTTGATCGTTTCACGGGAGACCGTAGCGCTGAAGCTTCCCTTTCCCTGACCGAGCTCGATATCGTTCTTGTCCCGAATCACGACGGAAAGCTCGCAGCCTCCGGCGGCATTGGCGACCGTCCGGACCTCCGGGGAGATGGGGTTGCTCACCGTGCAGGGGCCGCTCGTCACGTTCCACTGATGCTTGACGGGACCCGTGGTCGGGGCGGGCTGAACGTCTGCGGTGAATTCCACAATCTGGTCCACGGCGATTGCGTTCTCGACGTCAACCAGTCCCACCCCCTCCTTCCAGACCTTGGGCTTCGGCCCCATGGCCTTCGGTCCCTTCACCGAAACGTTATACTTCTTTGCCTTGATCGTGTTTTTGGCCTCGCCCAGGTCTTCGCCGCTCTTCGGGACCCGGGCCAGGACCTTGATTTCGGCGGGTTTATCGTCCTTGAGGAAGAAGGTGATCTCCCTCCCATCCTGCGATTCCATGGACTGCTTCGCGTTGTCGGGCACGGGCATCCACCGGAAGTCGATCTCCTTGACCTCGGGCTTCACCGTGAGCTTTGCCTTCACCTCCTGCCCCACGTAGGGGTCCTTCGGATCGAAGGTCAGCTCAAGCTGCGGCTTGACCACCTCGATCTCGATCTCCTGCGACTCGGCCACGGTAACTTCGCGACCATCGCGGGTCTCCAACACCTGGACCCAGACCTTTACTTTTTCCGGCTTGCCGAACACGGCCCCCACGTCGGGGGTCGAGGCGTCGAGCTTATCGAAAGTCACTTCCGGGTGGGGCTGCCAGCGGTAGATGAAGGTCCCGGTTGCGGGTTTCCCATCCACAGTGAGGCTTGCCTTGAAATTCACCTTGACACCGACCGGGACCGGCTTGGTCTCGGCCGGGACTCTTTCTATCTTCACTTTGTAGTCCGCCACCTCGTATTGGAGCGAGGCGGAACCGATGCCGTACCGTGCGCCGTCAACAGAGACCGAGAGGTCGAATTTGCCGGGCTTCTGGGGTTTGATGGTGGCCGTGGCGCTTTGCTTCATCTCCTCGGGCTTCCCATCGAAAGTCCCGCCCCAGTTGTAGGTGAAGGGACTGTCTTCGGGCCTGGCGTTGTGGACCTCCGCCAGGACATTCACCGTATCGCCGATCTTCAGTTTTTCCAGCGACGGCGGCGAGAGCGTAACCTTCGGGAGGTCCGAGCCGTCGTACTTGGGACCCTTGTAGGGTCCTTGATTGATTTGTCCTTTGCCGTCTGCACGGAGACTCGACAGGATGGCTTTGGCCTCCTGCTGTGCCGCAGCGCAATGGGTCACCAGGTAAGCCCGGTCCGAATTGTCCCAGCAGCCGCCTCCTCCCACACCGTAGTTGAAATCGATGAGACCGGCTCCCTCTTTGAACGTGCAACCCTTGCCGCTGGACCGCATATAGGAACCGGTGTAGCCCATCATGCCGCCGGTCCCCCGTCTCACCCAGATGGCGAAGTCGGCTATGGCACCGGTGTAGTCCCCCATTGTGATGGACGAGACGCCCTCCACGCCTCCGACCATATCGAGGCCTGTCGCCATATCGCTGGGGGTGTCACCCACGCGCCTGGCCTTGAAGGCCTGTTCGGCCCTGGCCGTGCAATCCCCCGCACTCTTGATCTCCCCCTGCTGCCCGAGCGCCTTGTGGCTGGCCGTGAGGGTTGCCGTCACGCCGGAGTCCCAGCCGCAGGGACCCTTGATTTTGGCAGGCTTCCGCTTCAAATTGAGAACCCCCGCCGCGTCCACTCCCCCTTCCCAGTTGCCGGGGAGAGAATAGGAAAAAGCGGTGGAAACAACGGGTTTTTCCTCATCCTTCTGCTCGTCCTTTTTCGTGACATGGATGCTCGCTACAGCCTCCCCTGTGCGCCCCTTTTCATCCTTCACGGTCACAACAATGGAAGCTGTGACGGGGGGAGCACCGATTGTGTCTTTGCCGTAAAACGTAAAGCTGTAGTTGTTTGTCCCCCTGGGCAAGGCGACATTGTTGAAGCTCAACCGGCCGCTGTCTTCAAAGGGCGTAGCCGTGGCAGTCAGCTCAATCTGGCCGTCCTCATCGATGGTAGCGCTTTGGGGTGAAATGGAGACCGGGATCTCTGCTTGTGGCTGAATCCGTGCCGTCGCTTCTCCAAGTATCCGTGTCTTTCCGAAGGGCCCAATGTCAATCAACTGCAGTGTGAGCAAACCCTCCGTGCTGACCTCTACCTCGATCTCCTCTTTTGTTTTATCGGAAATCTTGAGACCTCCCTCGACCTTCCAATACCACGAGCTCTCATCCGGTTTTTTGCCTTTCACAAGCTGAGCTCGTGCTGTCACCCGGGAGTTCTGCACCGGGGATGGATCGGAGACATCGATCTTCAGACTCAGCGGTTCTATGGACACAAAAGCGGTGTCCATCCCCTGTCTTCCCCGCTCGTCTTTCACCAGGACTTCGACAGCAATGAGATCTGTGACGGCGTCCTGAATCTCCAGGATGAAAGACGGCTGAGAGGTCCCGGAGGACCTTCGATTCCAGTGATAAGTGAGCTTTCCACTGTCTTTCCAACCCTTGGCCTGGCACTTGACATTCACCGAGGAGAACTGCGGTGCCACAAGACAAGGTTCCTGGACGGAGATTGGCAAAAACTGGAGCAGCAGATCATCCCCGGGGATATTCACTTCTTTCCAGTTGCCCATGATAAACACTTCTCCGATTCCTTTCCGAGCGTCATCTTTCGTTTCCTTGCTAGACCCGAGCCACACTCGAATGGATTCGGAGAGGCGCGTCACTTGGTCCACACTCACATCAACCGTCGATGCGATGACTTTCCCTCCTTTTCGGGCCAGAAAGAGTCGACCCAGGTCCTGAACGAACGCAAGCCCCTTTTCCGTAGCGGCAGGCGAGCAATTGATCAGGAGGATCACGGCATCCTCCGCCATGATCTCTGAAACACTGTCAAACAGCTCCATTTGCTGTACAGCCGCATTGATCCTTCTCTCCTGAATCTCTATGTTCTTGGACAGTCGCTCGATCCGCGTTTGGTCTTCAGGAGTAGGTTTTTCTTTTCGCAGGAGAAGACATTTCTCTCTCCATGCTTCCACTCTGCGCCTTGACATGTCTTTGAGCTCGTTGTTCCAATAAGAAAGGTCGACGTCGCCCGGAAGAATCGCTTCACTGCCCAAGGCGATATGAGGTTGAAGGCCCGACCCGTGACCGGCGATGATGAGATAGTCTATTTTCTTGCCGCCCTTGGCGATTCTTTCCAAATCCCTAAAGAACTGCTCTTTGGTGTTCACCAAGAGAACATAATCAATGTTAGCCCGTTGCCCGAGGTATCGGTACATGTTCTGCTCGACCTCGTCACTGGGGCTTGGTGGTCCCATGATGCCGATTTGGACAGCCCCGAGTACATTGACCGGCAAAAGGAAGGTCGTTAAAACAAGGATAAAAGACAATCTCATCTTGAATGACATCGTATTGCCTCCTGCCGGAATGAATCGGTTTTACGTATACACAGCCCCAGCCGAATCTCTGAATGCGCAGCGTGCCGGGCCGAACGATGCCCCTTTCCATCACTCTACTGCCAAGTATATCGCAGCTTCATTCCAACCAATAGGGTCAAGGGAAGAAGGTGTGGCCGCTCACCAGTACAACCGGGCATTCATTTCTGCCAGGCTGTACTAGCCTTGTCAGATCCAACATCTAGGGGGCTAATCATCTCCTGCTCATCGAACTGGTTGACTGACAGGAGATTGCAGGGAGGTGTAAAGGGGTTCTATTCCGGCCGCTCCCGCAAAACGGGGTGACGGCGGCGGACCCTTCACGGTCTAACAGAAGTTCTCCGTGATCAAGACCTTGTAATCGTTTGAGACGGCCACGCCGATACCTTCCGTTTTCCAGTTTGGCTCAAGAATGTTCGCTCTGTGGCCTGGGCTGTTCATCCATTTTGCCACGGTGACCTGGGCGATTTGCTCCAGACTCCTCCAGCGGTAGGATGAAGGGACATTGTTGATGTACTCGATGGATTCGTAGAGGTGGTTTTCAAAGATATTCTCGGCACCGGTATAGTATTCCTTACCCACAGCCACTTCACAGACATATCCCTGCTGTGAATACCGGTGGGAGAAATCATTTCCTTCCGGGCTGTAGTGACTGAAGTAATTCCTCCTCACCATGTCTTGGCTGTGCAGGCGGGCAATCCGGTTCAGCTTTGAGTTCCATGCCAGCGGCATGAGCCCGTGCTTTGCCCTTTCTTGATTGACCAGCTCGTGTATGCGCTGCTCCAACCGGTCAATGTTGATGGTCGGCTTTGCACCGGCGGAAGGGCGTGAGGTCCGGTCAGCGCGTGGTTGCTTTCCGGGTGTAGCGGGTGTCAATTCCAGGGGAACACATCCTGCCGTCAAAAGGGAGCCGACGGCCAGAACAGCAACCATGACGATGATTCTCGATGGACCCGGCCTTTTCTTCACCACGTCAGCCTCCATGTCTATTGTGCAGGGTTTCCGGTTCACTATACCCGGCGGGAATTGAAATGCAAGACCATCGTGGATGGGTGGATGGGGCTTCTCTCCTCGCCGTCATTCCGGCATCCTTTCACTCGGAATCCATAAAGCCGGCAGTGTGGCTGGGTCCCGGCCGGGCGCATGCCGTAGAGACAGTGTCGGTTTGCCGCCTCAGATTCTTCTTCGTGAATTCAGCAGGGAGGACCTGGTAGTCTCTCACTCTATTTCTCTTGAATTGCAGCAACCTTTTCTCTATGGAAGAGCATGCGGCATCGGAACGTCACAGGACTTTTGACCATGAATGAAAGCTGACCATAGACAATGAAGAGGATACCCTGATGGATTTGTTGCAGACAATCGTATTGGGTGCGGTACAAGGGCTTGGGGAGTTCCTTCCCATTTCCTCATCCGCTCACTTGATCCTGGCACCGTGGTTTTTTGGATGGCATGATCAGGGGCTGGCCTTTGATGTGGCACTGCATTTCGGGACACTGGTTGCGGTCCTTCTTTACTTTGGAAAGGACTGGATAGAGATCGTGGCGTCAGGCTTCGGCTGGACCGTCAACAACTCGTCGGGGACCCGCTACCCCAAGAACACACTCTGGATACTGGTCCTGGCCACCATTCCCGGAGCGGCTGCAGGTTATCTCCTGGAGGACCAGGCGGAGACCGTTTTCCGCAACCCGCTGCTCATCGTCGTGACGCTGAGTGTTGTTGGATTCATCCTCTATTGGGCGGACCGCAGGCTGCAGAATGGAAAAAGCCTGGAGGACCTCTCTTGGGGTGAGGGAGCCATCATCGGCCTGGCACAAGCGCTGGCGATCATTCCCGGCGTATCTCGATCCGGTGCGACCATTTCCAGTGCGCTCTTGCTGGGAATCGACCGGGTGAGTGCAGCCCGGTTCTCGTTTCTTCTCTCAACGCCCATAATCTTCGGTGCGACCGTGCTCAAATTGAAGAGCTTCCTTTCTGCCGGCGTTGGATATACGGAAATCATTGGAATATTTACGGCTGCGTTCACAGGGTATTGTGCCATAGCATCGCTGATCAAGTTCGTCAGCACCGTGAGCTACCGGGTCTTCTTCTGGTACCGCATCGGTCTGGCCCTGGTGATCCTGATAGCCTGGTCACTGAGATGAGAAAGCAAACCTTGAGAAGGTTGGAATTCAGCCCATGAGGACCTTCTTTTTGCCGAGTCGATACAAAGGATACCGGCTGGCGGTTGCCTGCCTGCTGCTCCTTTCCCTGGCATTATGGACCGGGGCTCGAAGCGTTTCCGCTCTGGAGGATGAGAACTGGAAAGGTGCGCTTCAGCAGTTTCAGGCGGCGTTCCAGGCGGCCGGAGAGGATGTCCGCTACTACTCCGGCAAACTCAGCAGTGAAAGTAAGAGCTTCAAGAAAGGACTGGCCAGGCTGGAGAAGAAGAAAGGCCAGATGATGCTCTGGTTCACAGGTTCCTACGATCCGGAGGACATCCATCATCTGTTGAAAGGGATTCAAAGATTGCGACACCAGGGCGAGGACCTCTTCAAGCCGTTCGGTGAGGCTGAAAGGAGTCTGGAAATCTTTGGGGCCAAGCTGGACGAGATTGAGGGGGAAATCCGGAGGCAGCTGGATGAGGTCCCAACGCCGGAGTACAGCGATGCGCTCAACTCGAACCTGGAGAACATCGCCACGCTGAAAGGCGAACTGGGCAAACTGGTCGACCGGGTTGGAAAGACTCGCAAGATCTATGACCAGTATACGATGCGCCTGGATGAATCTGAAAGATCGGCTCGGGACAAGATCCCAACCTATTGGAGAATCTTCTACCTGGAGTCTAATCCGACCGTTTTTTCCAAGGATGCCTGGACCCATTTCGGGAAAGACATGGACCAATGGCTCTCCGGTCTGGATATTTTGAAGGAATCGCTGCGGGGCAGGAAGGAATGGATGGAGGTTCGAAACGCTCTCATCCAGGGCCTGTTGCTGGCCGTCGTTCTCCTGTTCCTTGGGAGGTGGCTGACAAAGAAAGTCGGGAGCAAGATGCAAGCCGCCGGCCTGATGGCTCAGCTGATGCCGGGATGGACCCTCATGACTCTCTGTGCATCGGCCATCCTGGTGAGCGGGACGGTCCCTTTTACCCTCTACAATTTCACGGCCGCTCTGAACGAAATGCTCTTCACGGCGGGAATGGTTTCCCTGTCGAGCTTCCTGCGCTTGTGCGTGCGAGGTGATGAGACCGGACCACCGAATAGAAACCCCTTTTGGTACTTCTGGGTCCTTCTCGCTTCCGGTTTGTGGATCAAGGCACTGGGATTGCCCTATGGCGTCAGCGTCGTCCTATGGTTACTGGCACTCATCTCCACCGGTTTGAAGCTGCGGTGGGCAACGGCCAAAGCAATGGGGAAGCTGGAGCGGACCCTGGCTTCATGGAGCATCGCCCTCTTTTCCGGCATCGCCTTTCTCACCCTCGCCGGCTTCGCAACGATCTCTTTCACCATTACGGCGATTTTCTTCTATCTCCTGCTGACTGTCGCCATTGGGATCGAAGTCCGGAGGCTACTGATCATCTGGGAGGCCAGGGCAAGAGAAAGCGGTCAATCGGTGTTTCTCATCGGTTGTATCTCCGGCATCGGATTTCCTGGTTGCATCGTGGGCTTCTTTCTCCTGAATGTCTGGCTCTTGTCTTTCCGGTTCGGCGGGGACCAGGTCTTCTTTGAGATCCTGTCATTCAAAGTGAACTGGCGGGATTTTAGCTTGAGTCTGAAAGAAATAACATTCATCGTCATGGGGTTCTATCTCACCAAGACTGCGATCTTTTTCTCGGACGCTTTTTTTGCCAGGTTGCCGCACTTCCGCCCGGACCTGGATCAAGTGGTCGTCGAATCGCTGCTGACCCTGACGAGATATGTCTGGTGGGCTTTTTTCTGCCTGTACATGCTTTTTCTGCTGGGAATCGATCTCACCAGCCTGGCTGTGATAGCCGGCGGGTTGAGCGTGGGGATCGGGTTCGGCCTCCAGCACATCGTTAACAATTTCTTCAGCGGTCTGATCCTCCTGGCCGGGCGATCCATCCAGTCGGGCGACACGATCGAGATTGGGAATGTACTGGGCGATGTCCGCAAGGTCACCATACGCAACACCGTTGTGCAGACCCGCGAAAATGCAACGCTTTTCGTCCCGAATTCCGACCTCATCACCAACCGGCTAGTCAACTGGAGTCATCGAGACCGGAGGGTGGTTCGCGTGATCAATTTGGGCGTAGCCTATGGATCGGATACGGAGAAAGTGACGAGGCTCCTGCGGGAAGCCACCATGAGTCATCCCAGTGTTCTGTCCCAACCTCTTCCGGAAGTGCTCTTTTGGGATTTCGGGGCGAGCACGCTCGATTTTAGGGTCAAGTTCTGGATTGAAGACGTCGGCAACGATATGCGGGTCCTCTCCGATATCCGCTATGAAATTGACCGTGTTTTCAGGAGAAACGGGATCGAAATCGCCTATCCCCAGAGCGACATTCACCTGCGGACTGCACCGGCACTGGAAAAACTCTGGACCAGCGAAAAATGAGGGCGCTCCCGCAACCGGTTCAGCCCGGAATGGGGTGAAACATACCAGCCCAGGGCAACGCCCTGGGGGGAGAACCACATATGCATCAAGCTAAGGTCATCTGAGTGGTTGTTCCCCCCTTTTTCAAAGCTGACAATTACCCACACATGCCCCCATAGCTATGGTCCATGTCTGAGGTGG
>CAYTWB010000062.1:0-22275 GCA_964441945.1 uncultured Syntrophobacteraceae bacterium | reverse complement strand
TATCCGCCGGCACCGCCGCCGCAAAGATAGGCAGATCCGCCCGCCGCCCTGGTCAACCGAATCAGCAGATCAGTAGCGCTCCCGGAGCAATTTATTCCTGTTCCCCTTATCAGATGAGAACAAGGCCAGCCCACGAACTCCATGATCCTTTTTATGTTCCGGATATTGAACTCGGCCAGCCGGTCGCCGTCATAATCCAGGCAATCCTCTACCAGATCGAAGACTTCCGGAAACCAGGGATGTTTTCCATAGTTCATCCGCAATGTCTTTGGAAATTTCTCCTTCCAGCGAGGGAACCCGATCTTTTGCAGATGCATTTCACTGATTGCCAGCACTCCGTGATAATCCCGCTGAACCGGCAATGTGACCCAGTCGTCCTTGGGGCCGGTCAACAGCCGCACCCTGTTCGTCCAGGTCCCGCCGGTTTTTTGAAACTGTACGTTATCCAGTAGGATGAAGATATCCGCTCTGACAATCTTATCGAAGAAGCCCAGCCAGGGGAAAAAATTCGGTTGATGGATTGCTACCAGTGTCATGTCAGGTCGGAATTTTCACAGATGAGGTTAAAACACACGGGTCAGAAATGGACTTCCGGGTGGTCTCGTAGGAGCGGCTTCCAGCCGCGACTGTCGCGGCTGGAAGCCGCTCCTACAAAAGCCCAGAGATTGTGGCCGATCTCGGTACATGTCGAGCCCTGACCACTTTCTTTTCAGTAGAATAAGCGCTCTTTTGCCCGCAGGCCCAGGTAGTATTCACAAACCGGATGGAGATCCGTGTTGATGGGGTAAGGTTCGGTCGTCTCCCTCACAAAGTTCTCATCCCCAAGGCACTCAGATCTGCAGGCCATGATCTTCTCCTGCACCTGTTGAGAAAACTGTTCCAGGAAAAGAGCCGCCCTGCCGTCATTCGGACGAAAGGGGGATGCCGAAGCCAGACAGAGCCATTCGTAGGCCCGAACATGCCGGAAGGCGGAGGCTATGGTTTTGCGCATCACTCTGTACTCATCCATCCATACCATCAACACACCATCATCCACCAGATGCCTCTCCAGGGCCTGAAAGAACTCGATGGAGTACAGGTTGTTGCTGTAGGCTTCGGTGGTTCGCAAAGGGTCGATCAAAATGAGGTCATACTTCTCATCCGTGCGCAAGAGAAACCTGCGACAATCGTCGACCACCACCTTGAGCTTCGGGTGAGAGAGCATCGAGCTGAAGAGCTCCATTTTGGTCAGGTTCGTTAGTAGGGTGGAATTGATTTCCACCAGGGTGACATGCTTGCCTTCGACCATTGAAAGAACGGATTCCGTGATAGATCCTTGGCCATAGCCGATGATCAGGACATTTCTGATATCAGGAGCATATCGGATGGCTTCGAGCGTTTCGAAATAGAAACACGGATTCGGTCTGGTGCCGTGTGTCAGACCGTTTATGTAGGTCATATAGGTGTCTTTGTCGCGAAACGTCATGATGATGCCGTCAATCCCCTCTTCAAGATGGGTTTCGTATTCAGCGAACTGCGGTATGTGCATCACCCGGTAGATATCGCCGTTCCTCGGGAAAAGTATGACAAGAGCCATAGCGGAAAAAGCGAGACTGCGGCGCCCAAGGAAAAAGCGCCCGCCACCGGAGGCAAAACAACCCAGAAAAAGACCGACCAGGGAAAAAAGCAGCAGGGTTGTCTCTGTCTTGACAAACGGAAGCAATACAACCCCCGTGATGACCCCTCCCAGGACATTCCCCAATATGCAGAACGAATAGACCGTTCCCACCGTCCTTCCTTCCTGCTCTTTATCGAACGACGTCAGGGAGGAGAGCACAGGGAAGCTTCCGCCGATAAAAAACGTCGGTACCAGCATGAAAAAGATCGGCCAGACGAACACATCAAGAAGCTTGTAGCATCCCAACAGAAAATCAGTGAAGGCGGGCGAGAATGAAACTGGGAATTGGGGATGGAGCTCGTTCATAAAAGACAGTTTGGTTAGCGAAAGAAACGATGTGTATTTAGACAGATAGAAATACAACAGGAGCGTGATGGCGCTCGACAGAGCGATCAGCACCTGGATCTGGAAAAACACATCCCTCCTGTCCAGCCGGCTTCTGGAGCTGACATACCGGTTGATCACGAAGCTACCCGCCGCAATTCCAATCAAATAGACAGCCAATGACGTGGAGAAAGAGTATGGTGATGATTTTACGAGAATAGAAATGATGCGAAACCAGACTATTTCATATCCTATGGCCAGAAAGCCTGATATGAAGGCAAATACGAAGGCAACCCGGCCCAGGGTACTAGCCGCGCTATCTTCCGTGATGTCGTTCTCCTGGGCAGGTGCCGGGTGAACTGGGAGAGACTCTTCCCGGGGGGACGATCCAGGCAGGATCAGTCGAATCATCACGCTCAACACAATGTTGATTCCTACCGCTATATAGAGTGTTGCCGCCAACCCGAAGAACGAAATGGCAATGTAGCTTGAAAACAGAGCCCCGATCGCACCGCCGATCGTATTGGTGAAGTACAGATAGCTTACGGTGCTGTAAAGATCCCGACGATACGTGTTGAGTATCTTGGTCAGGAACGGCAGGGTGGCACCCATCAGGAAGGTCGGGGTAATGAGGAACAGGAACATGCAGAGGAAAGAAACCGTATAGTCGCTACCCGCCGTGGCGAGTGCGATGCTGCTCAAGAAAGCCGGGCTTACGATTCCAAAACAGCCTATCAGAAGTTCGATGGCAGCGTATGCCGACACCCTGGCCCGGATGCGCTCGGAAAGATGCCCTCCGACCAGAGAGCCGATGCCCAAACCGGCCATGAATGCCGAGACAATGAGGGTGATGGAGATCGGTCCCACGCCGTAGTGAAGCGTCAGGAGTCTTTGCCAGACGACTTCATACATCAGGCTGGAAAACCCGGACAGGAAGAATATGACAAAAATTACGGCATCGAACCGCCTCTCCTGAGTGGTCCGGATCTTCGGAAAAGGAGTATCGATAGCGCTGGCTTTTACTTGGTGCATGAACAATCCTTGGTAGGAACAGGGCCGGCTATGTGGGACTCACATGGCTATCTCAAAATACCCTTTCAGCCGACGAAAGTATTTCAACCCCACCACCAGCAGAATCAAGGCAAGGGCTCCCATGTATGCCGCGGCATACCCGTTCGGCAGGGCATGATCGAGCAGAATGTCACGATAGAACTGGGCAATGTGGTAAAAAGGGTTGAGAAAGGTTACCTGCCGCACGACTGAGGGCATCATTTCGAGTGTATAGAAAATGGGTGTGAAAAAAACGATCAGCAAGTTCACCGTGGGAAGCGCCTGCACAATGTCACGCACAAAAACGCACGTGGCGCTCAGGAAAAAGCCCAATCCCACGAAAAAGCCGAATTGAACGGCAAAGACCAGGGGAAGCGCCGCGGCATGCCAGGAAGGATAATTCCCGTCCACGATGAGCAGGATCATGACGAAAGTCATGCCTACCAGGAAAGGAATGGAAGCCACCATGACTGCAGCCACCGGAAGGGCTTCGGACTTGAAAACAAGGTTCTTGATGAGTGAGGCCCCGGATATGACAGCGCTTCCGGTATTGGTGATACTATCCGCTATCGCCAGATATGGAACGAACCCGATCAAGAGCCAGATCACATAGGATAGGGTCGTCTCCGCACCCGGAAGTTTTGTCTTGAAGACGAAACCAAAGACGAAAGTGTACATGCCCAAAAGCATCATCGGGTGAATGACCGCCCATATCAATCCCAGCCTCGAGCCGAGAAAGCGATCGCGCAGACTCATCTTGGAGAGGTTCCAAATGAGCCGGATGTCCTGCTTTTGAAAGCCCAGAAAAGAGACGTTCCTCATTCCAGCCACTCACTTTCTTTCGACGTGCCATTCCGCAAAGGTATTGAACAAGAAGGCCCCCGGTGCCTCTTCAGGATCGTCAATTTTCAGCACTGTGCTCACAGCGGCCAGAATCGGGGATTCCGCTTCGCTCGATCGATCAAGGAATTCGATTTTTGCTTCGTAGGTCCCTTTGCGGAATGGAATGGGACCCACCTGAACCTCGAAACGCCCTTCTCCATGTATGGGGCCGGGATCGAAGCCTTCCTCGGCGGCGAGGCTCTGCATGAGCAGGAGACCGTCGAGCCGAAAAAGCGACAGCCTGAAATCCGGCTTCTCCACGGGGAGTGCGGTTCGGACCCCCACAGCCAGCGTCAGCTCTTCACCGGTATTGAAAATGAGACGCGATTGACCCATATCGTCAATAAAGTCCAGGTTCGACACCTCGCAACCCGGAACAAAGGATTCTGCTCCCATACGACTGCTGAAGCGCTTCCGCATCTCATCTTCGTCGGCTATTCTCACCGCTTCCAGGTAAGCTTCCGTGACTGCCGAAGGGTCCCCATCCATGATGATACGCCCCTGATCGAGCCAGATGCAGCGGTTGCACATGTCGACTATGGTCGCCATGCTATGGGAGACGACCATCAGGATCTTCCCTTTAGCACACAATTCCCGCATCTTTTCAGAGGCCTTTCCGGCAAAATCCTTGTCACCCGCTGAAAGGGCCTCGTCTATCAGCAGGATTTGAGGTTCTATATGGGTGATCATCGAGAAAGCCAGCCTCGACTTCATCCCGGTCGAATAGGTTCGAACCGGTCGGTCAATGAACTCGCCGATGTCTGCAAAAGCTATGAGCTCATCGATGATTGTGTCGATTTCCCTGCGGCTCTTTCCATTGATCTCCCCGTCAATGTAGATATTCTCCCTCCCGGAAAGCTGTTCACGAAGCCCAACACCCAGTGTCATGACGCAGCTCACGCGGCCATCGACCCTCACCGTGCCGGAGTTGGGTTCGATCATTCCGGCAATCGTCTGAAGAAGGGTCGTTTTGCCTGAGCCGTTTCTGCCGATGACACCAACCCTCTCGTTCTCCCTCACTTCAAGGCAAATGTCCTTCAGGGCGTAAAGGACCTTCGTCTCTTTGGGCGGCGCCTCCATTTTTCTGAATAACACCTTTGTAGGCGTGACGGCCGCCGCCGAACTGCTGATTTCAAAGGTCTTCGTAATGTTGGCCAGAAAAATATTCATTCGCTGAAACCGCTACTCTACCCTTCGCCACTTGAGGGGAACGTGCACAACCGGCTCCGGTAATTGTTTGCAGGTTTGCGCGTTTTTCATGGTCACACTTTCACCGCTTGTCCACGATACCAGATCGTAGCCCTCTTCCGTTGATGCCTGGCCCGGCTTGCGGGGCTTAGACAGAAAGAGGCTCAGGAAACACTCACGACAGCTCATGGGGAATGCCGGAATATGCAGTGTTATGGAATGGGTCCCCTTCTGCATGGTGACGGTGTAGTCGTTCTGCAGAAGAACGATTAGGGAGAGCTTTGGGATTTCAACCGCGAAACCAATAGTAACCGGCAGATCACACGTGGCCTCGACTTCGAAAGTGAAGGAGAAAAGCGACCCGCTCCGGTATGAGAGGACCTGCCCGATCAGCTCTTCCTTTTTTGAAAAGAAGACCCGTTTGCTCACATGAATTATGGAATGGAGAAACCGGCGTGCCGCCTCGACAGACGGACCAAGGTACTCCACCCTGCCCTTTTCCAGGATCATGATCCTGTTGCACATCCGGATCGTCGAGAACCAGTCGTGCGACACCAGAATGCCGGAACATCCGTTATCGATGATCCCCAGGATCCTTTGAAGGCATTTTCCCTTGAAATGCTCATCCCCAACAGACAGGATCTCGTCCAGGAGAATGATGCCGGCACTTTGAGCCGTGACGACACTGAAATAGAGCCGGGCGGTCATTCCCGAGGAATAAGAGTAGATCGGCATATCGAAATAGTCCCCGAGCTCGGAGAATTCGGCCACATCGTCTATCGTTTTCTCCTGGGCTCGTCTGGGGACATCTCGCAAAGTGAAGTATGCCCTGCAGAACTCCCTGCCCGTCATGTGCCCGTTTGCGCCCAAACCCATTTCAAATATGGCCAGAGGGGACTGGCTGAGTGAGACGAACCCGTCGTCCGGGGCATACACACCGGCAGCAACCCGCAGAAGTGTGCTTTTTCCGGCCCCGTTGCGACCCAGGACACCGAGCAGCTCTCCAGGGGCCACGTTGAAAGAAATGTCGGCCAGCGCATGGACTCTGGCACATTTCACCGGGCGATGAAACATATGGTTCAAAACATCGGAAAATGTCCCAATGAGGAATGTCTTGTTGACCGTGCTGAATACTATGGCCGGTTCATTCCGCAGTTCAGATGACATCTTCCACCACAACGTTGGCACATTTTCGATACCGCTCGATCCGTTCGTAGGCAGCCCTGAGGAAGGCGCTTTCGAGCTTCCTCACCTGGGGAATTCTGATGTCCGACCACCAGGTGTCATGCGTGTTGATCTGAGCCCTCATCGTCGATGGGTCCTCGAGAACGTCCCTTACGGTCTTCTCCCGCCATCTCCCGTTGGAATCGGATACATACGTGATCGGGCCGTTGAAGAAATCTCTGTTGTAGGTATTGATTAGCCCGGCGTAGTCTTCCCGGCATTCGAGTATCCGCTCAGTGGGGTCGTGGAAGGAGAAAGCATGGATTTTCGTCGAATAGACCCTCTCGAGGATGGCTGTCTCGTACTCTATCAACTCCTCCATCCGGTTGAAGGCCTCGTCGCCGTAGAAGCCGCAATCGAAGTGAAGCCCGATTTCGTGCCCCCATTCAATCCATTGCCTGATCCGAGAATGGACGTAGGGGTCCCAGAAATTGTAGCTGTCACAGTGCAGCAGCACGAAAAAGGTGGACTTGATCCCTTCCTCGGTGTCGATGCCTGCGAGTATGTGCATCTCCTCCACACTCAGGTCGACATCATGCCGCCAGATGACAAAACGCGGATGAGAGCGGTAGTCCTTGTAGGTAATCACGGGAAATCGCTGCTTTGCCATACGAACGAGCTGACGGTATTCCACCAGGGTGAATGGACAATTGCAGGGAATAGTCATGGAATCTGTCTCGTCATCAATATCAATAGCTAGACTCTATGATAAATATTATCAGGACGAATTATTTCTTGATCTTTATATGCATATACAGTGAATTCATAGGGCATATAGTCGCATCGAAGGACAAATCTTCTGGTTAATGTTCTTACGAATTCAATTATGTCTACAGGGTTTGCATAAAAGGCCCCGGGAGTCTGATAATCAACATATGTGGTCATTAGATTGAATGATATTCCGACACGGCACAACCTAAACATATGATCTATTGTATGAGTTACATAAGACAAGTATTTCTGATAAGGAAGCTGTTCAGGATTATTGTTCAAGGTCCCTGATAAACCTACATAGTCAAAAGCATTCAGACCCGGCAATTCAAACAGATTACAGCAATGAAAATATGTATCTTCATTGCCGGAAAACTTGTTTCTGCATATATCTATCATTTTAAGCGAAACATCTATTCCTGTATATTTCACTTTAGATTCATTTTTGATAAAATATTCCAGTAGATGCCCTACTCCGCAGCCGACATCAAGGAAAGAGAATTCCTTTGAATTGGTGATTCCCATGAGTGCATCAAATATTATATCTTGCCGCCCTTTAGGACGCTGCACCGATATCAGGGAATCGCCATGCTGTTCCACCAGTCGATCGTATATATCTTTGATAGTCGAGATTGTATTCTTGAAATCCATACCATCCGTTCTCTGACGGGAGTCTAACCTTCCGGATTTTCCAGGTATTTGAAAGGGATTGTATAGAAATAAGGGTATTCATTCAGCAGGGTTGCACGGCCCAGCTGCCGGAACCGCCGTTCGGTCCCATACTCACGAACATAGTAGAAATAGGGATAATCAACCGTTCCCCAGCGCGCTTTGAATCGGTACACCCCGTCCTGAGTCAGCCAGGTGCCGCCCCAGTTCCAGGTGGTACATCCGCGCCTGACGGCATCCTCCATCGCTTCAAAGATCACCAGGCTTGTCGGTTGGGCATTGCGAAACCTCGGGTCCGCAGCAGGCGTGAAATACTCCGCCGTTCGGTTATAGTAGAATACTAGGAGACCGGCCGCAGGCAATCCATCGCTTTCGGCCAGGTATACCCGGTAGTCCCGGTCATAGGCAAAGGTGTCCCGGATTGCCGCGAACACTTCCCAGTTTTTGGCCAGTCCGCCCGCAGCCTCAATATTCTCCTGATGCATCCCGGCCAGCGTTTTGAGTGATTCGATGGATCCCGAGTGATACACCACAACGCCGCATTTCTGAGCGCGTCGGATATTCTGTCTTGCCTTCGGCTCGAAAACAGTCATCAAAGCATCCATGGACCCGGCTTTATCCACCAGGGCCGGCCTCAATGATGTCATCTGTCCGATCCGCTCATCGCGCAGAGTGTATTCGGTGTGACTTTCGTAGAAATCCGCATCGGACTCCAATGGATTGGAGATGATGGTCGATGCGCCGACCGATTCTTCATCGGCAAGGGAGCGGAACGCTCCGATCAGAGCTCGTTTGACCGCATAGGGGTCCGGGAGGCCGGGTCGAGTGATGATCCCACCATGGCTGCCATAGAAGGGGAGTGAGTTAAGAACGTTGCCGTATGTCCGGTTTTCGCAAAGGAATGTAGGGAATGCCCCCACCATCCGCCCCGATTCGAAGGCCAACAGGTAGCGGTCCCGGCCGTTTGCGAGGATACGGCGCAGGAACCTCCTGTAAACCGCAGAGGCGTAGAGGAGGGAGTGCCGGCCGGCGAGGAGCAGTTCCTCATATTCCTCTTCCCGATCATCCGTCAGCAGATCGATATGAATTCCCACAGAAACAATCCCGCACTGCATCATAGGCGTCAACTTAAGGATATTCCGTGTGGTACCAACTGGTTACAAAACCGGGAAGTCTCCCAAACGTCATTCCGGCATGTTTTTGGCCGGAATCCAGGGTCTTGAGAGTCTTCTGGACCCCGGCTAAATGCCTGCCGGGGTGACGGTGCGTGTTGGCAGCCGGAGCCCTATGTATTCGAAAGTACACTCGAATCCTCTTAAATTGACGCGTATGCGCACTGCATGAGGTGAATACCGGGCTCCGGACTGCGATAAAACCTTTTGCTCACGACCCCGTAACAGCTGCCGGCAGCCGACCGCTTTCGCCGGGCTGCTCGTCAGTCGGGCAAATACATCCTCAGCCACCATTCTACATTGAGGAGAGACCAGATAAAAAGACGCCTGTTCTGCCTGCCTTCCAGATGCTCGTTCACGAGATCGTTCACCGCTGTTGGATCGAGATACCGGTAAATCCTCGCTCGCTTATCGTGCAAAATATTGCGGACATAGTCGATACTCTCGCCTCGAAACCATGAGGCATCGGGCCCGGAGAAACCCTGTTTGACAGCCTGGGTGACTTCCCTCGGGATGTACCGCTCCATAACCCGCCTCAACAACACCTTGCCGTCCCGTGTCCTTTCAAAATACCGGGTCGATTTGGGTCCAATCTCGTTTTCGTTTATCCGGACAACCTCGTCCAGATTCCTAAGCTTCATATGGACCGGGAGCCGTACGGCAAAATCGACCAGATCGTTGTCCAGAAACGGTACACGGCATTCGAGACTGTGAGCCATATTGAGCTTGTCTTCGACTACCAGGAGTCCGTGCAGGAAGGTTTTCGCTTCAAAGTAGAGCGAGTGGTTGATGTAGTCTTCAGGCCGGGTGAGGTTCTCGGCATGGCGTGAGAACACGTTCCTGAAAATGTCTCGTGTCCACACATGCCTCACTTCATCCCAGACAGGCCGGAAAACAGCCTGGATGGCCTTGTTGGGGATCAGGCGCTGCCAGTATGCATAGTACTTATCGATATACTGTTCGAAGTCGCAGTTCACCACCGCTCGGTAGTATCGCCACGGGTAGCCGCCGAACAGTTCATCACCTCCCGTCCCCGCCAGGACCACTTTGACGAATTTGGAGGCAAGTTGTGCCGCATAGAAATTGGGATAGCTCTGCCCGACTCGAGGTTCCTCCAGATGCCAGGAGAGCCTCGGGAGCACTCGTTCCATGTCGCCCGCCTTCAAGACCATCTCATAATGCTCGGTCTTAAAAAGATACGACATATGCTCGGCCATTTCGCGTTCGTCGAAGGCAGCTTCGAGTCCGCTCGCAGAATGCATGTCAAAGCCGCAGGTGAAGGTCTTCATATACGGGAGCTGCGAGGCGGCGATCGCCGTGATGGAACCGGAATCCATACCGCCGCTGAGGTAGGAACCGACATCCACGTCGCTCACCAGCTGCCGGCTCACCGCCCTGCGAAGCAGCCGGTCCAGCTCCTCGATCAGCTCATCTTCCGATCCGGGGTCTTCCGGCTCCTGGAAATTGAAATCCCAATACCGGACAAGAGGGAGCTCATTAATCATACGCCCCAGCGGAATGCTCGCACGGCACCCGGGTGGGAAGGCCCTCACCCCCTTAAGAAGGGTCTTGTCGGTAAAGAGGTTCTGGAACGAAAAATATTCCAGAAGGGCTTCCGCATCGAGCTCGCTTTGAAATGACGGATGGGCTGCAAACGCCTTGGACTCGGACGCGAAAAGCAGGTAGCTGCCGAGGCAGGTGTAGTATAGCGGCTTTATTCCATAGCGGTCACGAGCCAGGAAGAGCTCCTGGCGGGTCTTGTCCCATATGGCGAAAGCGAACATGCCATTGAACCGCTCCACACATCGGGGCCCCCAATGGGCATACGAGTATAGAACGACCTCGGAGTCCGTTTTCGATCGGAAATGGTACCCCAGGCTGGCCAGCTCCGTTCGCAGTTCCTGAAAATTATAGACTTCTCCGTTATAGGTGATAATGAACTGACCGTCCTGAGCCATCATCGGCTGGTGTCCTGCCGGGGAAAGATCGATGATGGCGAGGCGGCGATGCCCGAGCCCAACAAAGCTGTCGATGAAGAAACCCTCGCCGTCCGGGCCTCGATGCGCAATGGTCGAGGCCATTTTTCGAAGCGTCACGGGCGAGACGGGTTCACCGTCCAGATTGAATATGCCGACTATGCCACACACAACTGAATACCGAAGGTCATGTTCACCTGCTATACAACCTGATGGAGACGGTTGCGGAACTCAGCCGATTTCCTTTATCGCCCGAACGACAAAATCGAAGTCTTCCCCGGTCATCCTGTTATGGAGCGGCAAGGCGATGGTAAAGCGATCGCAGTCCCTGGCTCCCGGCAGATCATCCGGCTTGAATCCGAATCGCTTGCTGTAATACCCCAACATGTGGACGGCGTGGGTCCCCGGGCGGGTGCTGATCCCCTTCTTGTATAGAAGATCCATGATACGGTTTCGCGGCATGGGGGCTTTCTCTTCGTCAACATAGCAGACATAGGATTGCCGGGCGTGTTCATAGCCGTCGGGGACAACGGGCGCTGAAAGCCACGGCACATCCATGAAGTGACTGTTGTAGTATTCAGCCCACTTTTTGCGCTCGCGGATCAGCGAGTCCAGCTTTCCGATCTGCACCAGGCCGACTGCGCCCTGAAGGTCCGTCATGCGGTAGTTAAACCCCGGCAGGTCAAAATCGGGAAGAATATGGGGCGCCGGGCCATGATGGCGCTGCTCTTCGGAGACCGTGGCACCATGGTTCCGCAGTCCGTTGATTGTTTCAGCCAGTTTGCCGTCGTTGGTGGTCACCATTCCTCCCTCACCGGTCGTAATGGTTTTGCGGGGATGGAAGGAGAATGCTCCCGCAAGTCCCAGTGAGCCCGCCGAACGGCCCTTATAGGCCCCGCCGGACGCACACGCCGCATCCTCGATGATGGGAATGCCCGGGGCACACGAGGCAATGCGGTCAATGTCCGCGCAAAGGCCGAAAAGATGCACGGCGATGATCGCCCTGGTGCGCTCCGTTACCCTTACGCGCACCTGTTCGGGGAGGATGTTGTAGGTTGAGCGGTCCACGTCCACCAGGACAGGCGTGGCTCCGCAGTGGACCACCACATTGGCCGTCGCCACCCACGTAAAGGCTGGAACGATGACCTCGTCGCCGGGTCCGATGCCAAGGGCAACCAGGATGATGTGGAGGGCCGTTGTACAGCTCGTGGTGGCCAGGGCGTGTTTCACGCCGTGCCTCGCGGCGAAGGCACTCTCAAATGCGGCCACTTTCGGTCCCTGGGTCAACCATCCGGTGGACAGGGGCTCGAGAAGCGCCCTCCATTCCTCGTCACCGACTACAGGAGAGGAGATCGGGATGTTACGTCGTGTATCGTCCATCTTAGTATAGCTCCACACCAATGAGCGTCCGAATTCCCATTCGTCATACCGGCAGGTTTTAGGCCGGTATCCAGGAAGTGTTTCTGGATTCCGGCTAAAAGCAAGCCGGAATGACGGCCGGGTTTTTGGTCACTTTATTCTGCGACCTGTTACTTTACTCCACGCCGCGATGCAACCTGATCCATGTGGTTCTTCCTCCACTCGATCAATTCCTTCAAACCGTGGTTCAGATCCACCCGGGCCTTGAAGCCGATTTCGGCCTCACCCTTCTTTGGACATCCGACTCGATTCTTGACGAAGGTGGTACCGGCGCTCTCATATTGAATCGGAAGGTCCGATCCGGTCAATTCCAGAATCATTTCGGCAATTTCCTTTATGGTGGTCTTACGCCCTGTTCCCACATTGTAGAAAGCATCCGTGGAATCGGCCTTCATGGCGCAGATATTCGCCCTTGCGCAATCCCCCACGTAGATGAAATCATAGGCCTGAGTGCCGTCACCGTAGACGACGGGCGGGAGCCCCTTGTCGATGCGGTCGAGCATCTTCATGATGACGGCCACGTAGGCGCCTCGATAGTCCTGCCGCGGTCCGTAGACGTTCATGTAGCGGAGCCCGACGCAATCAAAGGCCTTATCCGTATTCCGGTAGCGATGGTAGAAAGCGCGGCACATCTGTTCGCCCGCCACTTTCGTCGCTCCATAGAAGTTGGTGTTGTTGAACGGATGATCTTCGGTCATGGGCTCCTGTTCCGCGTCCCCGTAAACCGATGCCGACGAGGAAAACACAAAGCGCTTGACCCCGTTGTTGACTATGGCTTCCAGTACATTGAACGTGCCGCCGATGTTCACTTCAAAGGCGGATCGGGGATAGTCATAGCAGTGGAGAAGCCACAGAGCAGCCAGATGAAAGACACCGTCGATGCCTTTCATAGCCTGATCCAGAAGGTCCCGATGCAACAGCTCGCCCCCCAGGGGGAAAATATTCACTACAGGGCCCTTCAGTGCTCCCGCCAGGTTCTCCCTGCTGCCCCGAGTGAAGTTGTCGAATATGCGGACCTCCGCAACCTCTTCCTTAATGAGCTCATCGACAATGTGGGATCCGATAAAACCGCCGCCGCCAATAACCAGAAAACGCTTTCCTTTTATGTCCATCTATTCATCCTTCTTGAAACTGCTCGAACCATGACAAGGCCGGTAGGGTATGGGAAAGAAGACAAAGCCGGAACCCCGTTCAATCGAACCCGCTTATTATACAGCTCCGCATACTCGGTTACAATGCGTGGCACAAATCACCGACAATCCCGTATGGTTCCTGAATTTCACAAATAATGGGCCAATTCGGGCTCATCTAGTAGACCGACAGTCCACTTTTGTCAAGCACTCTGCTGAATGGCTGAATAGCCTTGATGCTCGTTTTGAATCCCTGGCTCAAGGCAGGCAAGACTTCATGGAAGACGATCGGCTTTTTTCCTGGTATTATTCAACGACTCGTTGCAGCGCCGTGTGAAGGAATGTCCGAATTCCCATTCGTCATACCGGCAGGTTTTGCCGTGAAAATCCCCCCTGCCTCCCTCTAGAAAAGGGTTGGGGGGGATTGCTGCCACTGGGGGTGAACCAGTGCCCACAGTTCATGACCGTTAGGCCGGTATCCAGGAACCGTTTCTGGATTCCGGCTGGAAGCATGCCGGAATGACGGCCAGGGTTATGATCACTTTATTCTGCGGGGTGGTATTCATGGGGCCTGGCCTCGAAGCCTGCAGCCCCGGCGATGGAACAGCGAGGCAGAAGGGCCTGCTCTCAGGCTGTGTAACATGTCCCTTGTATGGAATGGAGACAAGAATGCGTTGGAAATGGGTCCTCATGATTGCTGCCGGGTTGATGATCGCGTCGTTTGTGTCGGTCTACGTCATCCTGTCGCGTTATGACCTGAACCAGTTCAAACCACAGATTGCTCAGGCCGTAAAAGATGCAACCGGCCGAGAACTGACTTTAGAGGGTGACATCCATCTTCAGTTCGGGCTGACACCGGTCCTTGCGGTGGAGAACGTGACCTTTCAGAACGCTCCCTGGGGATCGCGGCCGGAACTGGCCAGGATCAAGCATTTCGAGGTCAATGTTGCACTCATCCCACTGCTCAGGGGTACGATCGAAATAAAGCGCTTTGTTCTGGTGGAACCGGATATTTTGATCGAAACCGACCCATCCGGCCGATCGAACCTCACGTTCGAAGCCATAAAAGAGCCCTCCCCTGCCCTGCCGAAAGGAGAGGTGCCGGAAAAAGAAGTGAGCCGGCCGACGATACCCACCATTGAGGAAATACAGATCGAGAAGGGAAGCATCGAATACCGGGACGGTCAATCCGGGAAGACGTTCAGGGTGGCTCTCGATCGATTCACCGTTGAAGCATCCGGCACTGACGGCCCAATTCAACTGGAAGGCAAAGGCGCCTGTAACGGCAAGGTCTTTACGGTCTTCTCCACCCTTGGTCCGCCGGCTGCGCTGAGTGAGCCGGGCAAGGCCTGGCCCGTCAAGGTGGTGGTCCAGGCGGCCGGCGCTACCGCCGGCGTTTCCGGTGGCATCAAAAATGCGTTGACCACAGCGGAATATACGTTTGACATCCATGCCGAGGGAAACTCTGTAGCGGATCTGGCCGGCCTGGCGGGTGCGGAGAGCGTGCCGGAACTCGGTCCGTTCAAGGCTGCTGGGAAGATAACGGGCAGGAAAGACACCCTCTCTGTCGATGAGTTCGACTTTCAGTCGGGTGTGGAAGAACTGGCCGCTCTCAGCGTGTCAGGAAGCATCAAAGAACCCCTGTCACAGAGAGGCGTTCAGATCGACTTTAAAGTCTACGGCAAAGACCTGGCCCGACTGGGGGTGATTCTTGGCAAACCGATCACGATTCAAGGCCCCTTTCAGGCCTCCGGCCGCTTGAGTGACAGTGGGGACAGGGTCTATCAGGTATCCGGGTTCAAGGTTGTTGCCGGAGATAACGATCTTGAGGGATCGGCGGAGGTGAATCTCAGTGGAGCCAAACCGGGCATAACAGCATCGCTATCATCCAACAATTTGGATTTACGGCCATTTCTGCCACCCGACCCGGAGGTGAAAGGCACGGCGGCAGAGTCTGCCAGGCCGGTCAGGAAAGACAAGGTTTTTCCCTCCGATCCCCTGTCGCTGGACGCTCTCAAGCCCATCAACGCCAATATCCAGGTCCAGGCCCGGCAACTGTTCACTCCGCGTCTGGCCATCAAGGACCTGAACATCGGCGTGAAGATTCAGGACGAAGCTCTCACCCTGGACCCATTTAAGGCCGGGGTGGGCGGTGGAACGCTCGACGGTCGCATCCTCTTGTGGCCTAAAGGAAAAGCAGTCGGTGTCGAAACCGTGCTGAAGGTCACGAAACTCGATGCCGATCTGGTTGCCAGGGAACTGGACTTCAAAGAGAGCTTCGGAGGCAAGCTTGACCTCAACCTGAATCTCAAGGGTATCGGTAGCTCCGTTGCTCAGATCATGGCGGGACTGAACGGCAAGACCCTGCTGGTCTTGAGTAATGCTCGGATTCACAACCGATATCTGGATCTTCTCGGCGCCGATCTCAGCCGCAGCGCACTTCGCCTTCTCAATCCTTTCAGCCAGGACGCCAAACTCGTTGAGATCAACTGCTTTGTGAGCGGTTTCAAAATTAGCAACGGCATGGCGGAAAGCACCGCGTTGGTCCTGGACACAAACCACGTCAGTGTGGTCGGACAGGGTAAGATCAACCTCAAAACTGAAGGATTGGATATTTCGTTCAGACCGTCACCCAAGGAAGGAACCGGTGTGACTGGCATTGGCAAGACCGGCGTGAGTCTGAGCGAACTGGCAAAGCCTCTCAAGCTGAGCGGCACACTGGCAAAGCCGACCCTGACCATCGACCCGACACAGACGGCCTTAACCATTGGCAAGGTTGTCGGTGAGGCGGTCCTGCTTGGCCCTGCAGGCATTGCAGCCTTCCTTGCCGGCGGAAGCCCGACAGAAGAAAATGCCTGCCTCGCCGCCATAGATGCATCAAACAAAGGGGTTAAACCCTCCGGAGGCAAGTTGGATGCGGTTCAGGATACCGCTCGAAAGACAACGGAGGCTGTAGGCGACAAGCTGAAGAAGATGTTCGGCCGGTAACCCTGTTCAACCCGCCTGTTTCCTCTAGCCACTCCCGGTCTTCAGGCCGTTGCTTCCAGCGCAGGAAATCGGCGGTTCCGGCGTTGATAATAGGTCATCGCTTCCGGAATGAACTTTTTAATCTCCTCAATGCGAGCTTCGTCGGTGGGATGGGTAGAGAGAAAGGCCGGGACCGACGGTCCGTCATCTGAACCCTTCATCTTTTCCCAGAAACCGACTGCGGCATTGGGATCGTACCCGGCCTTGGCCATGAGGATGAGTCCGATGCGATCGGCTTCATATTCCTGGGTCCTACTGTAGGGCAGAATGACTCCAACTCCAACAGCCACGCCATAGGCGGTATTGAAGGCCTGCAAGGCCACGGGGGACTGAATGTTCAGCGCGCTTGCTGCAACCTGCTGCCCGACTTGAGCCATCATAGCGGTACTCATCCGTTCGGCCCCATGCCGGGCAACCGCGTGGGCCACTTCGTGGGCTATGACTGTAGCGAGCTCCCCGTCCGACTGGGCATATTTGAACATCCCGGTATAGACAAACACCTTGCCGCCCGGCAGGCAGAACGCGTTGACCGTTTTGGGCTCATCAATAACACGGAATTCCCACGCAAAATCTCGACGGTTTGCGGCTGCGGCAATCTTCCTCCCTATCTGTTCCACTTTGCCGACATAGGTAGGGTTCTTGCTCAGTTTGGACTGGCTAAGGACCGACGCAGAAGCCTTTTGCCCCAAAGCAAGCTCCTGAGCCGGTTCGATGAGCATAAGCTGCGATCTGCCGGTATAGGGAGCTGTAGCACACGCGCTGAGGATAAAGCTCAGGAAGACAAGCAGGACACCGAAAAGTGTGAATCTAGATCGGTCGGTCATTGAAACCTCCTTTTCCACTATTGTGGATCTGTTTATCACACCATCCAACCCTCTGTTTTTTATTACATATGAGTGAACACTTGGCAACCTGGAAACGCAGAAGGATTTGTGTCCCTGCCGCAGACCGGATTTCCTTGACAAGATACCGCCCTTTCGGTACGGAACCTTATCACAGCGAATCAGGATGGAAGAGACGGCAGTCTATTCCGGGAGAGCCTTCCATGGGATTTCACAAACCGCGTCTGGTCATTGCGGCATTGCGTGGTGGAGCAGGAAAGACCTTGATATCGACGGGCCTTCTGGCGGCTTACCGGCTGTACCATGATCTGCGGTTGATCCCATTCAAAAAAGGGGCGGACTACATCGATTCCGGCTGGCTGACAAGAGCAGCCGATCAGCCCTGCTATAATCTTGACCCCTTTCTCATGACGGAAAACGAAATCCTTGATTCCTTTGTGCGTCGCTCGCAAGCAGGACACGGCAGCCTCATAGAAGGCAACCGGGGCCTTTACGATGGGGTTGACATCCACGGCACTTTTTCCACTGCGGAACTTGCCAGGCTCCTCAAGGCACCGGTCATTCTTGTCCTGGACGCAACCAAAGTCACTCGAACTGCGGCGGCTCAAATTCTGGGCTGCATGAGGTTTGACCCCAGGGTGAGAATCGCTGCCGTGCTGCTCAATCGGGTTGCCGGAAGTCGCCATGAAACGGTACTCCGGGGTGCAATCGAGTACTACTGCGGTATTCCTGTTCTTGGTATCATTCCGAGGCAGAAGTCTGATCTTTTTCCCGAACGCCACCTCGGGCTCGTACCCCCGCAGGAATCGACCAGCCACGCCAATACGCTTCAGTTTGCAGCAGAACTGCTACGAAAAAGCGTGGACCTCGAGTCGCTCTGGCAGATAGCGAAAGCAGCGGAACGCCTGGAAGGGCCAGTCAATCCGCTCACCGCCCGGTTAAAGCCCGAACCGGCGGAACCGCCATTGGTAATTGGTGTGGTTCGTGACGCCGCCTTCCACTTCTACTACCCGGAGAACCTTGAAGCATTGGAGGACCGGGGAGCCATTCTCCGTCAAATCTCCAGCTTCGAATCATGTCCCCTGCCTCCCATCGACGCCCTCTACATTGGCGGAGGCTTCCCGGAGACTCATCTTGAAGTCCTGGCAGGGAATTCGGTCCTTCGGGCGTCCCTGAAGGAGGAGATTGAGAAGGGGTTGCCGGTTTATGCCGAGTGCGGGGGGTTGATGTTCCTCTGTCGAGGGATCCTCCGCAATGACAGCACCTTTCCGATGACAGGCATCTTTCCCTTTGATGCCGTGCTGGAGAAGAAACCTCAAGGGCACGGATATACGGTCATGGAATGCGTGAACAGCAACCCCTTTTTCCCTGAAGGCGCCGTCATAAAAGGACACGAATTCCACTATTCGAGGATAGTCGGTAATTATCCGGCTTTTCGCTTCGTTTTTCGCCTGCTGAGGGGCCATGGGATCGTGCCTGGATGGGATGGGATATGCTATGAAAATGTGCTGGCCGGTTACTCTCATATCCACGCGACAGGGAACTCGGATTGGGCCGAGGCGATGATCCGCAACGCCCGATCGTTTCGCCTCAAGCGGGTCGCCTTTCTTCCTGATTGCAGGGCCGGCCCGAACCTGAGCGGGTTGGCGGCAAATGGATTCACATGAATCCCGGCTTTGAGACCATACCCTATGCGACGGAATTAGAGAAGGAGGAAGTTTCATGCAGCGAGTCGAATTCCAGGGAAAGACTTTCGAGATAGACGACGACGGTTTCCTGGTCAGTCTTGACTCCTGGTCCCCGGAGTGGGTGGAGTACGTGAAGACATCCGAGGGAATTGGGGAGCTCACTGAAGAGCACTGGAAGGTCATCGGTTTTCTCCAGGATTACTACCGGAAAGAAGGAAGGGCCCCAATGGTGCGCATCCTTACCCAGACAACCGGCTATAAGCTCAGGCATGTTTATGAGCTGTTCCCCTCCGGACCTGGCAGGGGTGCCTGTAAAATGGCAGGGTTGCCCAAGCCCACCGGATGTGTTTGAGCGCAGGATGAGGCGAGTCCAGCCCCTGGAGTCTGGACACATCCCGCCCCATACCCGTTAGACCGTTCCGGTGCAGTCTTCTTAATGTGTTTAAAAATGTTCATTCAAGTCGTGCTGAATTCGACTTGACATCCACAGGAGAAGAGGATACGAAAGATTCGTCCCAAGCTGGACTAGCGGGGCGAAAAGAGTTCTTCCCCCCTGTTGAGCCGTGCTAGGAATGCCACTTTATTAGTCTCAATCGAAAATGGAGGAAAAAACATGGCCTGGAAGGTGACAGTTGACAAGGACAAGTGTGTTGGCGACGCTGAATGCGTAGATGTTTGCCCCGTGGATGTTTATGAAATGGTCGACGGCAAGGCAGAGCCCGTGAACGAGGAAGAGTGCCTCGGGTGTGAAAGCTGCGTGGAAGTTTGTGAGCAGAACGCAATCACCGTGGAAGAGGTTTAGCTTACCCCCCGATCTCTTGTCTCAGGACGAGCCGCTCAACCGGAAACGGATGGGCGGCTCGTTGCTTTTTGGGGGGCAGTTCATTCGCGGGACAAATCCCGCAAAAAAAAACCGCCAGCACGCTGGGCGCCGGCGGCGGGATGACCAATAAGAGCGACTTCGATCCTATTCTTTGCCTGCTCCGGGATGGCACTGTGCACAGGTCACCGGGATCTTTGAATCGGGTTTTTCTTTCTTCATCTTCTGATGGCACTTGATGCAGTTGTCATGAAAGGCCAGTTTCAGGTTGAGCTTCTGCTGATCCGGGGGCAGCTTCTTCTCTCCCTGGATCGTACCTTCGGTGTGGCACTTTTCGCACTTGTCTACAGGATCGCCTTCCTTCCAAACGTTCTTGCCATCCTTATAGACATGATGACATTCAGCACAGGCGACCTTGTAATCCTCATAGTGCTTCTTGTGAGTGAATGGAACGTTCTGCTTGGTAGGCGTCGGCCAGACCTTTCCGCCCTTGAACTCGATCACATCCTGCCCCTTGTCGGCAGCGACGGCCAGCAGAGCTCCTGCTCCAACGACGAAGGCTACCAAGACCAAACACGAAATCCACTTTCCTCTCATCGCTTCTCCTCTCCTCCTTTCAATACTGTTAGGAAACAAAACACCAGCTCCAATAAGGCCAAATTGATCCGCATTTTAGAGAAATCCCGCTCTATCTGTCAAGAGTCTATTTGGAACTCTGCACTTATTTTGTCCTCCAGAGCCAATCTGTATGATATTGTTCTAAATCTCGAGGCAATGGCGACCGTCTCTCCGGAGGGACCATGCCACTGCCAGGTGCCCCTCTTCTCTTCCGGAAAGATCGGAGTGAGTGAGGATAGATCCGGTGGACTGCCAAGAGATTATCTCGGACCGTCATTCCGGCGAACGCCGGGGTCCAGAAGACCTATAAAAACCTTGCTGGATTCCGGCTTTTGCCGGAATGACGTTTAGCAGCCTTTGTGCCATTTTGAGATCGTTTTTGAAACTCCTTGCCATGAACCTTCGATGACAAGGTAGGCAAAACAGCGGAGGGAACGACAAGATGTTGTCACAAGGCCTTGATCTATTGCTCATTCTGGTGCTGATCCTCGCCAATGGAGCCATCTCCATGTCTGAATTCGCCGTCATTTCAGCACGGAAAGCCAGGCTTCAGCAGTGGGCCGAAGATGGCAGCAAGAAGGCTGCCGCCGCACTGAGACTGGCCAATTCCCCGAACCTTTTCCTCGCAACGGTGCAGATCGGCATCACACTGGTCGGGGTGCTAAGCGGGGTTTTCGGAGGCTTTAAGATCGCCGGCAGCCTGGCTGACCAGCTGAGTCGCATTCCGGTCCTCGCGCCTTACAGCCACACACTTGCAGTAGGAGCTGTGGTCCTTGCCATCAGCTTTCTGACCCTGGTTGTTGGAGAGCTCGTACCCAAGCGACTGGCCCTGAACAATCCCGAACGCATTGCCCTCCTTGTTTCCCCGGTGATGGGTTTTCTTTCGGCTGTCGCGTCTCCCGCCGTGCGACTGCTGAGCGTCTCGACGGATTTGATCCTTCGCATGATCCGCATGAAACCTTCTGTCGACCCCCCCGTTACGGAGGAAGAGATCAAGATGCTGATCGGTCAGGGAACAGACGCTGGAGTGTTTGAAGAAGCTGAGCAGGAGATGTTGCAGCGTGTGTTCCGTTTGGCCGATCGGCGGGTCGGCATGATCATGACGCCGCGCAAACGTGTCACCTGGCTGGACATCAATGACTCCGATGATAAACATCGACGCATCATCGCTGAGAGCACCTGCTCCGAGTTCCCCGTCTGCCAGGGCAAGTTGAGCAACACCCTCGGGATTGTGCATGTGAGGGACCTGCTCGCTCGCAGTCTGACCAATCGACCCCTCGACTTAAGGGCAACCATGAAGCAACCGCTGTTTGTCCTGGAGACAACGCCCATTCTCAGACTGCTCGAGATGTTCAAGGAATCCGGCATGCACATGGGCATGATCATTGACGAATACGGCACCGTGGAAGGCCTCGTGACGCTGACGGACATCATGGAATCAGTCGTCGGGGATTTGCCCTCAATTGATGAGCAGGAAGAACCAAGGATTCTCCAGCGTGAGGACGGATCATGGCTCGTCGACGGCCTGCTGCCGATTGACGAACTGAAGGAAGTCTTCCGAATCAAAATGCTGCCTGAAGAGAAAGCTGGTTACTACCAGACGCTGGGAGGCTTCATTATGACGCATTTAAAGCGCATTCCATCTGCCGGAGACCATTTCACAATCTGTGGACTGCGGTTTGAAATCCTGGATATGGATGGGCATCGAGTGGATAAAGTGCTGGTCGAAAAGGATGATCAAACCGAACAGGAGGAAACCGATTAGAGACTATCTCAGAATTCGCTCACACCGTCACCCCGGCGAACGCCCATACGCGACAACTTATAGATTCTTACACGTTGACTCTGAGAGTCCATCTCTCACATTGTTAAGCGGCT
>CAYTWB010000061.1:0-23012 GCA_964441945.1 uncultured Syntrophobacteraceae bacterium | reverse complement strand
ACAACTCAAAGGGGGTGGTGCCCTTGTAAGTAACACAACACTAAGATACAAGGTCCTTGAGAGTCTTCTGGACCCCGGCTAAATGCCTGCCGGGGTGACGATGCGTGTTAGCAGCCGGAGCCCTATCTATTCGAAAGTACACTCAAATTATCTTAAATGGATGCGTATAGGCGAAGGCCGGGATCCAGAACCTTTAGGAAACCTGGATACCGGCTTTCGCCGGTATGACGTATGCGGGTATTTTTCAGACGGCTTCTCAAGTCTCCGATACTTCTTTGATGCCGAGGGTCTTCATCTTGCGATGCAAATGGCTTCGTTCGATGCCGATTCTTTGGGCGGTGAGGGAGATGTTCCATGAGCATTCTTCGAGCTTGCCAAGGAGGTATTCCCTCTCAAAAACGGTACGGGCTTCCTTCAGGGAAGAGATCTGATAGGCATTGTTGCTGCTGGGGGTGGTCTGAAGGTTCCGCTGAAAATCAACCGGGAGGTCCCGGGGTCTGATGACCTGTCCCGGTGTCATGATGACCAGCCGTTCGATGAAGTTTCTCAGCTCCCTTATGTTTCCCGGCCAGTGATAGGATTGCAGAACGGCATGCAATTCGGGATCGATCTCTTTTCGGCCCATTGTGCTTTCATCAGCCACCCGGTTCAGGAAATCCTCCGCCAGAAGGGGAATGTCCTGAAGCCTTTCCCTGAGTGGCGGCAGGTGAATGGGAATGACATTCAGGCGATAGTACAAATCCTGCCGAAAGCGCCCCGCCTCGATCTCTTTCTGGAGGTCCTTGTTCGTCGCGGCAATGATTCGGACATCCACCTGAATCGCCCGTGCTCCCCCTACGCGCTCGAAATTTTGCTCCTGAATGATGCGCAAAATCTTCGCCTGCGTTCGGAGGCTCATATCTCCGATTTCATCCAGAAAAAGCGTCCCGCCGTTGGCCGAATCGAATTTGCCCCTGCGCCGTTCGTGGGCCCCCGTGAAGGCCCCCTTTTCGTGGCCGAAAAGCTCGCTTTCGATGAGCTCTTCAGGAATGGCTGCGCAATTGACCTCGACCATGGGCCGCCGGCTCCTGCGGCTCAACTGGTGCAGCAGGCGGGCGACGACCTCTTTACCGGTGCCGTTCTCTCCTGAGATGAGAACCGTGGCATTGGTGGGAGCGGCTCTGCAGATTTCCGACCGGAGGGATTCCACAGCGGGGCTCTTCCCGGTGAGTTGAGCCCGGCGATTGGCCTTCTGCTGCCACAACCGGTTTTCTTCCTGCAGCCGGGAGAATTCCAGGGCATTCTGGACCGAAACCACGATCCGTTCAAGAGAAAGAGGCTTCTCCACATAGTCGAAAGCCCCCATCTTGGTGGCCCTGACGGCGGATTCGACGTTTCCGTGTCCGGAGATGATAATGACCGGAAGACCGGAAAAAGCCTTCTTTATCTCGCCCAGGACCGCCAACCCATCCATACCCGGAAGCCAGACATCCAGAAGCACCAGGTCGGGAGGGTCCTTGAGGATTTCCTCCAGGGCCTGTTCCCCCGAGGTTGCTGTGTGGACCAGGTATCCCTCATCCTGCAGAATGCCTCGCAAGGATTCAAGGATGCTCTCTTCGTCGTCAACAACAAAAATTTTGGGTTTCATCCGATTATCCCGGCAGTTCGATGATGATAACGGTCCCCTGAGGCTCATTGTCTCGAACCCTCACGAAACCATTGTGATCGGCGATGATACTGGCCACAATCGCCAACCCCAGCCCGGTTCCTTTCTTCTTGGTGGAGTAGTAGGGTTCAAACATCCGCAGCTTGTCTTCCGGTGAAAGTCCGTGCCCGTTGTCCGAACATTCCAGCCTGGCAATCTTCAGGACCGAATCATAGGACAATCTGATCTTGATAGCGCCTCTGCCGCCATTCAAGGCATGTAGCGCATTGTCCAGAATGTTGTTCATCACCTGCTTGAACTGGTCCCGATCCAGTTTCAGCGGCGGCAGCGCAGCCTCCTTCTCCAGCATGAAGACGACACGAGGATAGGTGTGCTGATAGAACGTGAGCACTTCCTCGACGATAGTGGCGAGATTGCAGGGGATCGGCTGAGCCCGGGGAAGTCTTGCGAACCTGGAGAATTCGTTGACCAGATGCTTCATATGGTCCACCTGTTCGATAATGGTTCGAGTGCATTGGTCAAAAATGGACCCTTCCGGAACCGCAAGGTTCGCATGCTTGCGACGAAGACGCTGGGCGGAGAGCTTGATGGGGGTCAGCGGGTTCTTGATCTCGTGGGCAATTCGGCGGGCGACTTCGCGCCATGCAGCCATGCGCTGCGCCTTTTCCAGGTCGGTCAGATCGTCGAGCACGACCACCACACCCATGAACTGATTGTGGTCATCCCTCAACACGGAGGCCTTGACAAGGAGGACCATCGGGCGATTACCGATGATCACCTGGACCTGCTGCTCCAGATAAGGCTGCCGACTCAGGCGGTGTGCCTGCACGAATGATTCGACGACCTCCATGTGGGAGGGTTGGAGGAATTCCGAGAAAAGACGGCCTTTCACCTGGTCGGCTTGAAGTCCGAACGCGGCTTCGGCAGACTCGTTCATGGTCATGATAGTGCCCCGGGCATCGACACTCACTACCCCGGCTGCAATGTTCTTCAGCACTATTTCCATGTAGCGACGGCGGTTCTCCAACTCCACGTGGCTCTGCTGCAGCGCCGTGTAGGCATCACCCAGTTGCTGCCGGCTGTCGTGCAGGTCACGCACCATTTTATCGAAGGAGGTCATCAGCATACCGATTTCGTCATTGCGATCCGTATCCAGTTGCAGACTGAGATCTCCATCCGCCACGGACTGTGTTGCGGAAACCAGGGCCTGAATGGGAACGGTTATGTTTTTCGCCAGGAAAAAAGCAAACCAGATGGCGCCAAAAATAACGAGCAGGGTGATGATCGAGAAGGTGATGAAATGGCTTTGTTTCAAAGGGTGGTGCAGCAATTTGAGCTGCAGATAGTCTTCATAGCCGGAACGGATCGCCAGGAGTTTGCCGGTGATCTGGGCCGGCAGCATCCTGACCGCCACAAGTTTCGCAGAGGCCTCCGGATGCGATGGATCGGCCGGGGGCAGGTCGAACTGAATGACAAAGCCTTCCTGTCTGTTATCGAGAGTGACGGACTGGACCTCGGGAAGACCGGGCTCCTTGTGGGAGTCCGGGTTCTTTAATGCCGCCAGGTCGACTTGGGGACTGTCGGCTCGCCTTGCCTCCCCGATCAAGTTGCCGGAGGTGTCGAACAGCAGGACGGCATCCACGTGATACGGCTGCATCAAGGATTCGAGAAGCCGCCCCATCTTGCCTGGGAAGGAAGCAAGGTTTTCAACCAGAAGATCCGGTTCGGCTTTCAGAAGCTGGGCGTCGGAGAGGAAATCCTTCTTTGCCTGTTCCAGGTAATCCTTGGCGAAGCTGACGGATTCCTCCAGCGATTGCTCCACCCGGTGGCTGAACCAGTAGTCGAGGCTCGAAAAAATGAACTGCGTCGCAAGCCAGAAAAGGGGAATCATGGGAATGATGCTCAATCCCACAAAGGCTACAACCAGGCGGATTTTTATCCTGGTTCCAAGAAGACTGCGCTTCCGTTCAAAGACCAACTTGACGATATTGCGGATGACCAGATAAGCGAGCAGAAGGAGTAGAATAACGTTCAGGTTGATGAGGGCGAACAGAAGGATGTTGCCGGATAAGGGCAGATTCGGCTGCAGCTGGAAAAACCACCCTTCCAGGAACCCGAAGAATATCACCAGAAAGAATAACAGGACGATCCAAAACCGTTCTTTGGTACGACGATCCTTGAAGAAAGGGAGTTTGGGGAACTTCATAACGGCGGCTTATCAAAAATGGGTTCGACTTCACCTGGATGCATTCTGCCCGGGGCATCGGGTCCCCGGAGTCTCATCGTGTCATGTCGCGGGTGTTTTCCCGGTGAAGCGAACTCAGTGAGAAAGAGGTATCGTACCAGTCTGTCTCAAAATCCCACAAGGAGACAAAAAAGAAGACGTACCGGAAGAAAAGGGGCAGTTCCACCTTCGACAGCTCTGCCTTGATGCGCAACCGGTAAACCTCGTCCTTCTGAAGGCGCCACAGTGGGATCAAAGGCAGGTCCTTGACCGTACTCATCCAGCGCTTGGCTTCGCCAAAATCCTTTGTGATCAGGGTTGTATCGGGATTTTCGGGGAGGTGAACCTGGTACTCGTTTTTCAGATAGTCATATTTGATCGTATGCTCCAGAACGATATCCAGGATCTGAGTCTGGAAAACCACCCCCGGCTTTTCGAGCACCGTCAATATCCGGAAAGTCGTGGCCACTCCACTGCGGATGGCTTCTTCCATACTCGGCGTGAAGCAGTCCTTGATGAAGAAGCTCACCTTCAGACTGTCCGCTTTCTGCCCGGTCTGAACATCGACTATCTCGGCCATATTTTTCGCGAAAGCCGGGGGCAAAGCCGGTCCGCCCAGGAAGAACCACAAGCAGGCAATAATGGCCGATAGAGTCTTTTTCATGATTCCAGACGCTTGTTGGAATGACAAAAGATGAACCTTCAGACGGCAGGGATTCTATCGGATGCGGAAAATGCTGACAAGCGCTTTCTGTTGTCCGCGCACGCTGAGCTCACAGCGTTCTTCGGCTACCGGAGCTCACCCAGTGCCGGCATGGACTCCACAAAACGGTGGGGGGAAACAAAGGGAAAGAATGTAGCCGGCTGATATGCCTGAGGTGAAACGGCGTGATACCCCGGCCGTGAGACAAGCTGCTTGATGAACGCCGTGTGCAAGGCATGCCCCGCCTTATGGACCTCGAAACATCCGATCATCGGCTTTCCAGCCAGGGCCAGGTCCCCCATGAAGTCCAGGATCTTGTGACGCACGCATTCATCAATGTAGCGGAAGCCATCCTTGTTAATGATTCCAAAGTCGTCAAAGACGACTGCATTGGCAAGTGATCCGCCCTGGGCCAGGCCATGGCTCTGCATTTTCTGCACGTCTTTCAGAAAACCGAAAGTCCTCGCCCGGGCAATCTCTCGGCCGAAAGAAGCCTCGTTGTAAGACCACAGGAGGGTCTGTTTTCCTACGAGAGGATGAGGGAAGTCTATGGTGTAGCGGACCTGGAAGTGCTCTCCAGGAGTCGCTTTAACGAAGGCATCTCCTTCACGCAGGAGAATCGGTCTCGTGATAATCATGCACTGTCGGTGCACACTCAGCTCTTTGATCCCCGCTTCCCTGATGATGTCGAGGAAAGGCCCGGCACTGCCGTCAAAAATGGGGACCTCAGGGCCGTCCAGTTCGATCAAAACATTATCGATACAACTGGCGTAGAGTGCCGCCATCAAGTGTTCAATCGTGGACACGGTTGTTCCGTTGGTCCCGATACTGGTAGCCAGTGAAGTGTTGATGACATGGTGAGCGTGTGCTGCAACCGCAGGGTGCCGCCCCAGGTCCATTCGCCGGAATCGCACACCGAAGTTGGACGGTGCCGGTCGCAGCTTCATGGTCACTTTGGCGCCGGAATGTAAACCAATCCCCCTGCAGGACACTTCTCGCTGGATAGTGCTCTGCATCCGAAGTTTTAAGTTCAAGCCCCTTATCCTCCTCGACCGATCACCACCAAGCACTAATCGTGCCACGAGAACCGCTCTCATGCAGCGAATGTCGGGGTGCCCGCAAAAGCAAGACAGAGACTCTTTTACAGAGATTTGCGCAGGAGGTCAACCGGCGAATTCGATAGAAGCCCGGCCGGGGACGTGGCATAAAGAGCACACCGGGTGTGTGGTTTTTGCTACAGTTGGCGAGACATGCCGGCTGAGCCAGAGCGCTTGTTTTCCAATGATTGCTTGATTGCAGGCGGAGGATGCCGGATACTGGCAGAGCATGGGAACGAGGGGGAAACGAACTTACGGTGCGAAAAACCAGATACGGCCTGAATTCGACACCAATTTCCCCAGGAATAACGGGAATACGAGGAGAACCAGATGGGTTGTTCGTCACAAAGCACCAAGGACCAAAAGAGAATGGCTTGCGAAAGCGCTCAAGAACGAGCAGAGCAGGCGGTTCAGGCTTACTGCCGGGCCTGTGAGGGAACTGGAGTCAAGATTTCCTCCTGGCAGGATTTCGATGCCTGGCTGGATTACGTGGCTGGAGATATCAACGAGGACACGCTCACCGATAAGGCTCAAATAGAGCTGACAGAGTTTGCCGGGAGTTTCGGCAAGTATCTGGTAATTGATAGGGAGGATCCTTCCTCATCCGACGATACGGAGAAGAAGAATCGGGTGAAGCGTGCCAACAGGATTTACCGGAAGCTGTGCGATGCAGCGGGCTTGACCTTCTGCTTTCTTAGCGACTTCGCCACCTGGAGTGACTTTGTTGAGGGGAAGATCAGCGAAGAGGAATTGACGAAAAAGGCAAAGTCCGAAGTCGAGAAAATGGTGAGAAATGCGGGCAAAGGAACCGTAAAATAGCCCTGGTGTCCTGCTTGTTTCAAGGAGCATGGGTCTGGGCAGGAAACCGCCCGGCCTTCTGCGATCCACACCCCATCCCACCGGAATTCCGAATCCTTTACAACCCGGGAGGATGGGGTGAAAAGGCTGACCCTCTTCCCGGTTATTGGTCTCAAGACCGGCTTTTTTGCCGAGGTCGGCATACTTCTTGAGATCCTCTTGGGCCGGGGGCATAGCATGATCTTCATGCCATTATCTCGACTGCTCCAACCCAATAGATCCCTCTCTTGATTTCAACAGGCTGCATAGCCTTTCCTCGTATGGGGTGTTCAGATCAAAGGGCCCCTTCCCTGGCATTCATGGCGGCTGATGCCTGGGTGTCAAGGTTGCGGATCACTGATTCCCGGCAAGGGTTTTTGCCCGGTCGAAATTGGCGGAATGGAATGTTGACTTTCTTTTACCGCTGGGAAAGACTATGCGGGCAGGGTCCAAAATCGACTGAAACGGCTTAGATCGTCTGCGGAGTATCCTTCCATGATCACCAAAAAACCCCTTTTTTCATGGGTCCTTGAGCGTTGTCGAGGATTGCAGGCCCTTCTGCTCCTCCTGATCCTGGGGGCAATTTTTCTCCGTGTCTTTCCTCTGGAAATGCAAAAGAGGATCATCAATTCAGCCATCGCGCTCAGAAAGACAAACGAGCTCTTTCTCTACTGCGGGTTGTATCTCGGAGCCGTGGTTCTGGCCGGGTTGTTCAAATACATCATCAATCTCCTGCAGAGCTACATCGGGCAGAAGATCCTGCTCGAAATGCGCACTCGGATCTACGATCATATCCTCAGCCTGCCGCTCCCTTTTTTTCGGCGCACTCCCCCAGGGATGGTCATAGCATCGCTGACATCGGAACTCAGCTCCATCGGCGAATTCATGGGGGGAGCGATTGCCGTACCTGTCATCAACATCCTGACACTCTTGTCGTTTGCGGGATATATGGCGTATTTGAATCCGCTGCTCGCGGTCCTGAGCTTTTCCGTCTATCCCATTGAAATCTGTATAATCCCGCTACTCCAGAAGCGTTTCAATCGCTTCAACCGGGAGCGCATAGACGTCACTCGATCGATGAGCAACGTCATCGGTGAGGCCATTTCCGGAATGCACGAGATCCAGGGCAATGCAGGCTATGAACTTGAGAATCAAAAGCTGGCACGTTTTTCGACCAGGCTGTTTGATATTCGTCAACATATGAACCACTATAAATTTCTAACCAAATTCGCCAATAATTTCTTTCAAAGCCTGGGGCCTTTTGTGCTCTTCATCGTCGGAGGCTACCTCACCATTCGTGGGAGATTCGATCTGGGCGCTCTGGTAGCCTTTCTCTCGGCGTACGAAAAGCTCTACGACCCCTGGAAAGAGCTGATGGACTATTATCAGAGTTATCAAGACAGCAAGGTGCGCTACCGCCAGATTATGGATTCCTTCGACCTGAAGCCGGAGTTTCAGCGCCTGCCTAAAGAGGATCGCGAACCCCTCCCGATTGCCGGCAACATCGAGGTGAAAGACCTCTCCCTGATTATTGACGGACAGATCCGCATCCTGGATCAAGTCTCCCTGAATCTCCGGTCGGGTGAACAGCTGGCTCTCGTGGGATTGTCCGGAAGCGGGAAAAGCAGTCTGGCGATGGTCCTTGGACAGCTCTATCAATACAGCACCGGCCGGGTACTGATGGACGGCATGGAGCTGAGGTCCCTCACCCGCATGGATGTCAGCCATGGCGTAGGGTACGTAGCGCAGTATCCCTTTATCTTCGACGGCACCATTCGCGAAAACCTTCTCTATGCCTGCCGGTCTCTCGGCCGAAATGATTACGGAAGCGGAGGGCCTCTTCCTGCACGGGAAGAGATCTTCAGGGTATTGGATCGAGTCGGTTTTTCAGACGACGTTCTGGCAATGGGCCTCAACACACTCCTCTCGCCGGACCATCATCCGGAAACTGCCGGAAGATTGCTCTCGTTGAGAGAGGTCTTCTTTCAGCGATGGGGAACGGAACTGGCCAATGTGGTTGACTTCTTTGATGTGAACCGATTCCAACACTATATCACGATAGCAGAAAACCTCATTTTTGGACGCCCCAACAAAGCATCTTATGAAACCGATGCACTGCCTTCCAACAGTCGTTTCAGGAAATTCCTCCGAGAGACGGACCTGAGTGGCCCTCTCGTTCAGCTCGGGGAAGAGCTGGCGGTAAGCACTGTAGCCTTGTTGAAGGGGGTGGAGAAAGACGACTTCTTTTTCAGGATGAGCCCAATTCCGGCGGACGAGTTCGAATACTACAGCGAAATAGTAGACCGGCTGGCTCATTCGGGAAGGGAATATTTTTCACGAGAAACAGAGGACGCGCTGCTGCGCCTGGCCCTGCGTTTTACCCCGGCACTGCACAAGATGACTATTTTCCCGCCGGCCCTGGAGAGTCAGCTGCTGGAGGCCAGGCAGCGTTTCATGGCGAAGATAGGCAGCGAAGAACCGGACGGGATAAGCTTCTACAAACTGGATGAATACCTCTATGCACACAGTGTGATGGAAAACATCATTTTCGGACACCTGAAAACAGAGCATGCACAGATCAATGAACGGATAAGGCAGAATGTTGTCGACTTGCTTGCCGAAGCCGGACTGCTGAACGATGTGTCGGAAGTGGGGCTGGAATTTCAGGTCGGCAGCAAGGGGGATCGACTATCCGGTGGTCAGAAACAAAAGATCGCTATCGCTCGTGCTCTGCTGAAACATCCGTCCATTCTCATCCTCGATGAGGCAACGGCAAGCCTCGACAATGCTTCCCAGGCGCGGGTACAGGACCTGTTGAATTCCGAGCTCAAAGGGAAGCACACCCTGATCGCTGTTGTGCACCGCCTTGAAATGGTTCGAGATTTCGACTTGATTGCTGTCATGAAGGCCGGAAGAATTATTGAGATGGGCAAATATAAAGCATTGATAGAGAGAAAGGGGCTGTTTCATGAACTCGCCTTTGGATCACGAGAAAGCCTGTGAACTGGATGCCGGAGGAAGAAGTCGCTGTGAATTGGACGAAAATCTGGACATTCTTCGAGGAGTGGCCATGTTTTCGTCGATTCCCATTGAGAGACTGAGGCTCTACGCGTATCTGAGCACCCGCATGCGCTATGGAACAGGCGAGTTTGTCTTCAGGCAATGGGAATGCGGCAACCTGGGCTATGTCGTCATTCATGGGAAAGCTCAGGTCATCAGAGAGTTGAAGGACTACTCGGTCTTCTTGCACGAATTCCAGGAGGGAGACTTCTTTGGGGGCTTTGCGCTCTTTTCGGAAGTGCCGCGGCTCTTCTCGGTCAGGGCCGCAACAGATCTGGAATGCCTCACCATGAATCGTGAAACGTTCCAGAAGCTCTTTGTGCAATTTCCGGAAGTGGGCATCAAAATGCTCAATGTCCTGGTCAGACGGTTTGTTTTGATGGAAGAGAAGCTGATCCAGGCCGGGGCTGAAGAGTGCACATGCAGCTGACGCTAAGAGGAAAAGACCTTGCAGCCGCCGGAATCCTGGTCTGAGTTGGAGCGGCAGGAAAAAGTGAGGCGCGTTCGCCGGTTGCGGAGACTGGTGGATTTTTTTCCTCAAAATTCGCTTTGCAATCGGCAGAGGGGATGGTAGTCAGGACAAGAGTGCATGGGGGGCTTTCGCACTCTCCTCCGGACAGGATATCCATTGCCTTTTACTGAGAGAGTGCCACCGGGGAGCCGTGTTTTCTAATGAACGAACTGGTATTGAGGCTGCAGCGAGAAGCGGAGCGGATTGCATCCAAACATCCACCGCCGGAATTCTATGTCCGGTTCAAGGCGCCGCTTGCTCTCGCTCGAAAGCTCCTCTTCACCTGCCCGGTGCTGGTGAAGTTGCGAAAAATTGTCGAGCCGATCTTGCGTGAGGATATGGGGCATGGGCTTTTTCATAGCACTCGGGTCAGCATCGATACGGCTACGCTGATTTATGTTGAACTCGAATCGGACCATCTTATCCAGGTCAAACGCGAAAGATTGATGCAGCTGGGGCTCATCTGTGGTCTCCTGCACGACATCTGCCGCAACGAAGAAAGGCACGCCGAGGCTGGGGCCGAAGAAGCAGCCAGGATCTTAAGGAAATTCCCCCTGGGACACAGGGAGCACACATGCGTCTGCAGGGCGATCAGCAACCACGAAGCGTTCTTTGCTCCGCTTCCCTGCGATCCTCCGTGGTCACAGCTGGTGAGCGACTGTCTCTACGATGCCGACAAGTTTCGCTGGGGGCCCGATACGTTTACGCACACACTCTGGCACATGGTGAACCATCAGGGTATGTCTCCCCAGGAGCTCATCGAGCGATTTCCCTGGGGGATGACCGGTATCTATCGCATTGCCGATACCTTTCGAACACCCACCGGTCGACAGTATGGCCCCGATATCATTGAGACCGGGGTAGCCATAGGCAAAGAAATATTTCGTTACCTTCTCCAACATTTCAGGCAGTCTGCTCATGATTAACACAACACTGACAGCCATAAAAGGTATTGCCGTCGGGCATGCAGTCTTACCCGATGCCGCCAGCGGGTGTACCGTTGTCCTCCCGGAAGGCGGCGCTGTAGCCGCTGTCGACGTCCGCGGCGGCGCCCCGGGTACTTACGGTACCGATACCCTCAACCCAATCAATCTTGTGGAGCGCATCCACGGACTTTTCTTCACCGGAGGGAGCGGCTTTGGGTTGAGCGTTGCCGATGGTTTGAGGCGCTTTCTCAGGGAGCGCAACGTTGGTTTCGACAGCGGAAGCGGCCTGATTCCAATTGTTGCCGGCGCCGTTATTTTCGATTTGGGAATCAACTGTTCAGATCGATACCCGGATGCTGCGCTTGGCTATGCCGCCTGCGAAAACGCCTCTTCGGAACTGGTGGCCGAAGGTTGCGTCGGGGCGGGTCTGGGAGCAACAGTCGGAAAACTCTACGGCCTTGACAGGGCGGTGAAGAGCGGGCTGGGAAGCGCTTTTTTCCGCTCGGCAACTGGAGTGGAGGTCGGGGCACTGATAGTCGTGAATGCTTTTGGTGACATTGTCGATCCTGCCCTGTGCCGGCGCATAGCGGGATGTCGCAAGAGCGTTCGGAGCTGTGAGTTGCTCGATTCGCAAGATGAAATCCAACGCATGACCAGGCTGCGTGTTTTTCATGAGGGACAGCACACGGTGGTCGGCGTGGTGGCCACCAATGTAAACCTCAACAAGACGCAACTCACAAAGGTTGCCCAAATGGCTCATGACGGTCTTGCAAGGACAGTCTACCCGGCGCATACTCAATATGATGGGGATACGATCTTTGCTTTGAGCTGCGGAGACATGGGTCCTGTGGACGTGACGGTCGTCGGGGCCATTGCCGCCGAGGTGACAGCTCAGGCAATTCTGAGAGGAGTGCGGAAGGCCCATCGTTTAGGCAGCCTGCCCGCCGGTGAAGATCTCGTCTATCCATCGCCTGCTGAACAGGAAATCTCATGAGAAAGACCACTCTTTTCAAACGACTGGTACTGGATAGACATATTCTGGTTATGCCGGGTGCATATGACGCACTGAGTGCGAAGATCATTGAGCAGACGGGTTTCAAAGCCCTGGCCGTGGGAGGATACGCCGTCAGCGCCTCCTATCTCGGGAAGCCGGACATCGGGTTGCTCACCCTCACGGAGATGGTGGACCACATCGCCCGGATTGCCGACGCCGTAAACATCCCCGTATTTGCGGATGGTGACACAGGGCACGGGAATGCCACCAACGTCATTCGTACCGTGAAGGAAATTGAACGAACCGGCGCTGCGGCCATGTTTCTCGAAGACCAGCTGTTCCCGAAGCGCTGCGGCCACATGGAAGGAAAGAGCGTGATTCCGGCCCAGGAAATGATCGCCAAAATCAAAGCGGCTGTGGATGCACGGACGGATCAGGATTTTGTGATCATGGCCCGTACGGACTCTCTTGCCCTCCATGGTGTCGATGAGGCAATAGACCGGGCGAATTGCTATCGAGAGGCAGGGGCAGATATGATTTTTGTCGAGGCGCCGACAACCATCTCCGAAATGCGCAGGATAACCGGCAGGGTCAAAGCACCAACCATGGCAAACAATGTGGAAGGCGGGAAAACGCCGGTTCTCTCAGCCGGCGAGCTGGAGGCAATCGGATACAGCGTGGTCGCCTTTCCGACTTCAGCCGTTTATGCTTCATCACTGGCCCTGACGGGTGTGATGAAGGCAATCTTTGAAGATGGGACCTCGGAAGCCTTTCAAGCACAGATGATGCGTTTTGAAGAGTTTAACCGGTTTATCGGCCTGGCCTCAATCCGATCGGAAGAGCAGAAGTACTATGACGGCTCCGCCTGTGCCCGATCGTGCGGGGAAAAATGAGAACCCATATAGGAGACGGATACGATGCCAAGTTATGTGATCCTGGAGAGATGCAACGGCTGCAAAGGACGGGACAGGACTGCATGCACATATATTTGTCCAAATGACCTGATGGTTTTGGACAAGGAGAAGATGAAGGCCTATAATCGGGCCCCTGAATTGTGCTGGGAATGCTACAACTGCATCAAGATCTGTCCCCAGCAGGCAATGGACTGTCGCTCCTATGCCGACTTTGTTCCCATGGGAGCTTCGGCGGTACCTCAGCGTGCTTCCAACCATATCCTGTGGACGGTCACGTTTCGCAACGGAACTTCCAAGCACTTCAAGTTCCTCACCCGCACCACCCCGAAAGGCAGGGCTGAGCCTTTGGGGGGGTATGAGACGGGAACGGATGACATCAAAAGCCCTCTGCTTTGTACCGAACCCGCCTCGACAGGGGCTTGCGAACTTCCAGCATTGGAGAAACAACCATAGTGAGGGGATGATATGCCAAATCTGGAAACCATAGTGATCAATACCGACCTCCTCATCATTGGTGGTGGCATGGCTGCCTGCGGTGCCACTTTTGAAGCTGCGTACTGGGCTCAAAAGCATGGACTGAAGGTGACAGTCGTCGATAAGGCCGCTATGGACCGTTCAGGCGCCGTAGCCATGGGCCTTTCGGCTATCAATCAGTATATTGGCTATGCTGCGGGAGACAACTCCGTCGAAGACTACGTAAAATACGTTCGCCAGGACCTGATGGGAATTTCCCGAGAAGATCTTGTTTACGATATTGCCCGCCATGTTGATTCCTCCGTCCATCTTTTCGAAAAATGGGGACTTCCCATCTGGAAAGATGAACAGGGCAAGTATGTGCATGAGGGGCGCTGGCAGCTCATGATCAACGGCGAGTCCTACAAGGTCATCGTGGCCGAAGCGGCGAAGAACGCCATGAATCAGGCCGGTTTTCAGCACTGGCTATATGAACGCGTTTTTATTGTCGAGCCTCTGATGGACGGGGACCGGTGCATCGGTGCCGTAGGCTTCAGCGTTCGCGAAAACAAGTTCTATGTATTCAAGGCCAAAGCCACTATCGCTGCCATGGGGGGCGGCGTGCACATATTCCGGCCGCGCTCTGTAGGTGAGGGTCTCGGCCGCGCCTGGTATCCTCCCTGGAATGCCGGCTCTACCGCTTATTACACCATCCGTGCCGGTGCCGAAATGACTTGCCAGGAAGTTCGTTTCGTCCCGGTCCGTTTCAAGGACGGATATGGCCCTGTGGGCGCCTGGTTCTTGCGTTTTAAGTCCCGTGCCACCAATGCTATGGGTGAGGAATACCTGGTGACCCGAGCCGATGAGCTGCCCAAGTGGGCCCCTTACGGCACGGGCAAGCCCATCCCTGCCAACCTCCGCAACTGGTTGGCCATGGAAGAGATCATGGCGGGCAAAGGGCCCATCTATATGAGAACGGAAAAGGCCATGGGCAGCCTGGTTGATCAGCAGAAGGATGACCCGAAGGCCTCTAAGCGAAAAATGGAGGAACTCGAGCACGAAGCATGGGAAGATTTCCTGGATATGACCGTCAGCCAGGCCTTGCTTTGGGCCGGGATGAACATCCAGCCCCAGGAGAAGGCATCGGAAATCGCTCCTGCTGAACCCTATTTTGCCGGTTCTCATTCTGGGGCCTCCGGCGCCTGGGTATGCGGTCCTGAAGACCTGATGCCTGCAGAATACCGGAAACAGTGGGAATCCATCGGAGTTTACAACCATATGACCACTGTGAAGGGGCTCTTCACCGCCGGGGATGGTGCCGGTGCTTCCAGCCACAAGTTCTCCTCAGGATCTCATGCAGAAGGCCGCATCGCTGCAAAGGGTGCCATCGCCTATATCCTGGACAACAACGCGACTCCAGTGGTCGATGATGCGACCATCGACCAGTGGAAGGAAGTCATTCTAGCTCCCATGGCTCGTTTTCAGCAATATGCGGCGATGTCGAGCGATCCGGATATCAACCCGAACTTCATTAAGCCCAAGATGTTCATGTCCCGCCTTCAAAAGATCATGGATGAATACTGCGGTGGGGTTTCCGCACAGTTCACCACCAGCAAAGCCCTTCTCGAGAGGGGCCTGGAGCTGCTCGGCATGTTGAAGGAAGATTCTGAAAAACTGGCGGCTTCCGACTTGCACGAATTGATGCGGGCATGGGAAAACACCCATCGCATGTGGATTGCCGAAAGCCACCTGCGCCATGTTTTATTCCGCGAGGAAAGCCGTTGGCCGGGCTATTACTTCCGTGCGGACTTCCCCGATATGGATGAAGCGAACTGGAGATGCTTCGTCAACTCCGTCTGGGACCCGCAGACGGGTGAGTGGACCGTGAAAAAAGTACCCGTGATCAATCTGTCTGTTTGAAGAAAAGCGATAACATGTTACACCTCCACGTCCGACATGGCACTGGAGGTGTTTTTTCTGAATTGGCCCGTATCGCATGGAAAGAGGAGAGTTAGGCATGGCCGCAATTGGACATGGTGGCAAACAAATTGTTGAAAGGATTCTGGGGCCGGACGAAGCAAGAAGGAGGATTCATGGACTCACTCAGGTGCCCATCCGCAGCCAGATTGCGAATGAAGTGATCGGCATTTCATACGGGTTCTTCAGTCCAATCGAAGGTTTCATGAGCAAGGCGGATGTCGATTCCGTTTGCAGGAGAATGAGACTGGCCGGCGGCATCGTGTGGAGTATTCCCATCATTTTCGACATGACCGACGCGGACATTGCCGGGTACGGAATTCAGCCGGGAAAGCCCGTTGTTCTGACCTATACAGGCAACCCGATGGCCCTCTTTGAGGTAGAAGAGATCTTCACGTACGATAAGAGAGCGATGGCCCAGGCCATCTATGGCACCACGGAAGCAAAACACCCTGGTGTTGCCAGGACCTACGAATACGGGGATAGGTTTATCGGAGGCAAGATAACCCTGCTCAATCGCCCGAAGATCAATGAACCCTACACCGGGTATTTCATACCGCCGCTTGAGATGCGGAAGAAGTTCGAGGAGCGAGGGTGGAAGCGAATTGTAGCCCATCAGACGCGAAACGTTCCGCATACCGGTCACGAATGGCTGATGAAAGGCGCCTGGTCCCAGACCTACGCCGAGCTACCCATTGACAAGCCTTACGTCGGTGTGCTTGTCAATGCCATCATCGGTGAGAAGCGCAAAGGCGACTATATTGATGAGGCCATCATCCTGACTCAGGACGAACTCAGAAAAGCAGGCTACTTCGGCGACCATAACCATTTGACATCACTTACTTTCTGGGACATGCGATACGCTGGTCCCAAGGAGGCTGTTTTTCATTCGGCGTTGAGAACCAACCTGGGAGTGACCCACCACATGTTTGGCCGAGACCATGCCGGGGTCGGCACCTATTACGGACCTTATGATGCCCATCAACTGCTGGCCACCATACAGAATGAGCTGGCCATCACTCCGGTTTACTCCATGAACTGGTTATACTGTCCACATTGCGGTGAAGTGACTTCGGAAGGCCTGTGCAACCACAAGAGTGAGTGGCAGAAATTCAGCGGCACTCTCATTAGGAGTATCGTCGACGATGGAGTGAAACCCCCGAGACTCATCTTTCGCCCCGAGGTCTTCGATCTGACGATGGAATGCGCCGAACAATACGGCTTCGGCTCGCCATTTGTCACAGACGAATATCTTGAGAAGCGGATCCCGGTTTTCTCGATTCTGCCACTGTAGGCTCAAGAGGAGTGACACGATGTATAATGGAAAATACCCGATCAACCTTTGGGTGAATGAAGAGCGTTATGAGAAACTGCAGGCGGCCGGCCTTGCTGACATGACCAAGGAAGCGATGGCCGGGCTCAAGGTCATTTATGTCTATGCCGATGAGGCCCAGAAAGATAAAATTTTGCGGGTTTTTCCGACCGCAAAATTCGACTCCGCAACAACCCGCAGCATTGAGCTCTTGCCAAGAAAAGTGAAGGATGAAATCTTTGCACTGGTTGTCGAAAAGAAGAGCATCGACGTAATGGACGATTTCTTACAGAAATACTAATCGGCAGCCACCCGCCTGAGGCGTCCAGATCGCTTTCCATCATTCCGGAATTCTTGTGGGCAACAGCTTTGTGTTATTGACAAAGTTGGCGTTCATTACTAGGTTAGCTTGGCACTCTTCGGGGAAGAGTGCTAATTCGTCATGGGGAGCATGTCGGTGATCGATCTTCCAAAACGGGACCAGCAGGTCCTTGAAGCGGTGGTGAATGACTACATCCAGAGTGGAGAACCGGTTGGATCGCGCGCGGTATCCAAACGATATGGACTCAAGGTCAGCTCTGCCACAATCCGCAATATAATGGCTGATCTGGAAGATCTTGGACTCCTCTACCAGCCACATACTTCTGCCGGCCGGGTCCCCACTGACAGAGGTCTGCGGCTCTATCTTGATTCCATCATGAAATTCAAGGAATTGGAGAAGGAGGAGAGAGCGCTGATTCAAAAGGCCTTCCGGGAATCGCAGGGAGATATTGCCGAACTGTTGCGGCGAACGACCCGAATCCTGTCCAGGTTCTGCGGGCAGGCCGGGGTTGTCCTCTGGCCGAAGCTGACGATGACACGCCTGAAGCATATTGAATTCATCCGGCTGCGGCCCAATCATGTGGCTGTTATCCTGATCGCGAAATCGGGGCTGGTCCATCACAATTTTCTGGATGTCGACGATGACATCAGGCAGGACGAGTTGGACCGGTACGGCCGCTATGTGAATGAGCTCTTGCAGGATGTCCCGCTCGGAGAGATCAAACAGCGGGTCCTTGATGAAATGCACAATGAAAAGATCCTTTTTGATCAGCTCTACTCGCGGGCACTTGCGATCGCTGAGCGTGCATTTGAAACGACGCTCGATAATGCCGATGTGTACATCGATGGGCAGACCAGGCTGCTCAACAATCCTGAATTCGCTGATGTTGATCGGATGCGCCGCATTCTGGACGCCTTTGAGGAAAAATCGAGAATCATCCGTTTGTTGGACATGACCCTTAGAACGACCATGGGGGTGAGTATCATTCTGGGACCAGAGAGTGAGCTCGCGGAGCTCGGTGAAATCAGCTTGATTGCTTCGCCCTACCGCCGTGGGGATGCACTGCTGGGGGTCCTGGGGGTAATCGGCCCCTTACGGATGGATTATTCACGAATCATTCCCGTTGTGGAATTTACAGCCTGCTTGTTGAGTCAACTCCTGGAGGAACCGGAGGGAGCCTGAAGGGTTGCCCTGTCCTGGAGAATGGAGGTACAACACCAATGCTTGCGGAAAGTGACCAGGATAAGCGTCTAAACAATGGTCCGGAAGCTGCCGGCGGCGAGACGGCGGGGATTCCCGTTCCGATAGAAATCCAGCAAGAAGAAAGTGAAGAAACCCTGGTGAAAAAGAACGAGGAAATCAAACAACTTCAGGACCGTGTTCTGCGTATGGCGGCGGAGATGGACAATACGCGAAAACGCCTTGAACGGGAAAGGTCGGACGGCATAAGCTATGCCAATGAATCCCTGATTCGGGAGCTCCTGCCGGTTATGGACAATCTGGAGCGCGCTGTGCAGCATGGCGAAAAGGGCCCAAGTTGCCAGGGCCTGCTTGAAGGGGTGAAGATGACATTGAAGAACATGGGGGATGTTCTGGCCAAATTCGGGTGTGCCTCTTTTGAGTCCATGGGGAAGCCATTTGACCCAAAATACCACGAGGCTGTCATGCAGCAGGAATCCGCTGAGCATCCCGAAAAAACAGTAATTCAGGAGTTGCAGAAGGGCTATACGCTACGTGAACGCCTTGTTCGCCCCGCAATGGTCGTTGTCTCCAAGACCCCACAGGATTCCTGAAAGGCACGGCCGGAGAAACGGGGTGACTAAGAATGATTATTGAAGAATTTACCTGGAGTGTTCGAATCGGATAGTGTTCAAGGAGGCAAAACCAATGGGTAAAGTAATAGGCATTGATCTTGGGACCACCAATTCGGTGGTTGCCATCATGGAGGGAAAAGAAGCAAAGGTGATCACGAATGCGGAAGGTGGCCGAACGACCCCTTCCATGGTCGCTTTTACCGACAGCGGGGAGAGGCTGGTCGGCCAGGTTGCCAAGCGTCAGGCGATAACCAATCCCGAAAACACGATTTCTGCTGTGAAGCGGCTCATAGGCCGCAAATTCGATACCAGAGAGATTCAACAGGACACAAAGATCCTGCCCTACAAGATCGTGAAAGCCTCCAATGGGGATGCGCATTTGCAGATACGAGGCCGTGATTACAGCCCAACGGAAATTTCCGCGTTTATCCTGATGAAAATGAAGCAGACCGCGGAAGACTACCTGGGAGAAAAGGTAACGGAAGCGGTCATTACGGTACCCGCCTACTTCAATGACAGCCAGCGGCAGGCGACGAAGGATGCCGGCAAAATTGCAGGGTTGGAGGTTTTGCGTATCATCAACGAACCGACGGCAGCTTCGCTCGCCTATGGTTTGGACAAGAAAAAGGATGAGAAAATCGCTGTCTTTGATCTGGGTGGGGGGACCTATGACATCTCCATTCTGGAGATTGGAGACGGGGTTTTCGAGGTCAAGGCGACCAATGGTGATACCCACCTGGGGGGAGAGGACTTCGACCAGCGCATTATCGACTGGCTGGCTTCCGAATTCAAGAAGGACTATGGGATTGACCTCCGCACCGACAAGATGGCCCTGCAGCGTTTGAAGGAAGCTGCGGAGAAGGCAAAAATTGAGCTCTCGTCGACCATGGAGACGGAAATCAATCTTCCCTTCATCACTGCGGATGCCTCAGGCCCAAAGCATTTGAACATCAAGCTGACCCGGGCCAAGCTGGAATCCCTTGTCGATGATCTCATCGATCGACTAGGACAGCCCATGGAGAAGGCCTTGCGCGACGCCGGGCTGGCTCGAAGTGCTATTGACGAAGTCATCCTTGTTGGGGGCATGACCAGAATGCCCCGGGTGCAGCAGAAGGTGCAGGAATTCTTTGGTAAAGAGCCCCACAAGGGGGTCAACCCCGATGAGGTGGTAGCCGTCGGGGCAGCCATTCAGGCCGGGGTGCTCAAGGGCGATGTCAAGGACGTACTGCTTCTCGATGTAACGCCGCTTTCCCTGGGAATCGAAACACTGGGAGGGGTCATGACCCGCCTCATCGAGCGAAACACTACCATTCCCACCCGCAAGAGCCAGATCTTTTCCACGGCAACCGACAGTCAGACAGCGGTTTCGATCCATGTGCTTCAGGGTGAGCGGGAAATGGCAATGGATAATAAGACCCTGGGCCGTTTCGAACTGGTGGGGATCCCGCCGGCTCCCAGAGGAATCCCGCAAATCGAAGTGACTTTCGATATCGATGCTAACGGAATTGTGCATGTTTCCGCCAAGGACCTTGCCACACAGAAGGAGCAGTCGATTCAAATCACCGCTTCAAGCGGGCTTTCGGAAGAGGAGATCAAGCGGTTCATAAAGGAAGGCGAGCTCCATGCCGAGGAGGACAAGAAAAAGCGGGAGTTCATTGAAACGAAGAATCATGCGGATGCGCTCATCTATAATACCGAAAGAACCATGCGCGACATGGGAGACAAGGTGGATGCCGGGATGCGGCAAGACATCGAAGCCCAAATAGCAAAACTGAAAGAAGCCATGGAGGGTACGGATCGAGATTCCATTCAGAGGGAAATGGACCAGCTCACTTCGGTATCCCATAAGCTTGCCGAAGAGGCCTACAAGCGAGCAGCAGAACAGCAGGCCGCCGGTGCTGCGGCAGACGGGACCCGGCCGGATGCTTCCGGTGCCGGGAAAAGACCGGACGACGACGTGGTCGATGCCGATTTTCAAGAAGTGAAAGACAAGTAGGTGGTTCTTGCCAGTTTCTTGCGAGCGGTTGGTGAAGGGCCCCCTCGCTGGTGAAGTAACAGGAGGATCAGGGACGGGGGCTGCCTGCTGCCCAGTCAAAACATGTTCTGTGGATGAGTTGCCAAAGGGCACACAAAAAAGTGTGCCCTTTCATGCTATTCCGGAGTATGTGGAATGTCCAAATGATTGGGTTCGGATGCCGGGGTCGATGCAATCTCATAAGAGGCACGTTATGAACAGAGTCAAATTGTGGGTTTTGATCCTTATCGTTTTGGGATTCCTGGCAGCTTGCGCCACAGGCCCTCAACGTCCTGCCGAAACAATGCCCACCGCTAAGCTTTCCACCACTACACCACCTGAGGCTGAGAGTCTGTGGCGACAAGGCGAAAAGGCTCAGAAAGCGGGTGATTCTGCCGCAGCCATCAGCTCATGGGAGCGTATTATCCAAAGGTATCCGGATTATTCGATTGCCGCAAAAGCCTATTACACCATCGGAGGCATCTACCTGGGTCAAGGACAGGCAGAGCGTGCTTTCCAATATCTTGACTACCTTGTTTACGCTTATCCCGCTTGGGAAGGGATTGGCCCGGCCAAATTGGACCGGATGCGGGCGTTATCCATAATGGGCAGGAAGAAGCAGGTCATGAAAGAAGCCATGCCCCTCTGGGATGCTTCCAAGGGAAACTCGGAAGTCCAGGTCGGTCTTTGTGGCCTCATGGCTGGTATCTACGGAAGTGAAGGGGACCTCAGCACGGGTTTTGACTGGCTCACTGCAGGGTTTGGAGTTGCCAAAACGCCGGAACAGAACAAATCTCTCACCCAGGCTACCGTCGATCTCCTGAACAGTGCGGACCCAAACACCACCCAGAGACTCTTGAACAAGAACCAACCCGATTTCATGAGGATTTTCCTGTACAATCGACTGGCGCAGTCTGATGGCCCAAAAGACCAGGCCGATGCCGCTCGCCGGAATCTGCTCGAGCTTTTGAGCCGGAATCCCAACCATCCATTGGCTCCGGAGATTCGGGCGGGGGGGAGGCCGGTTTCAGGTCCAGTCCCCAGCCCTGCAGAGCCTTCAACTCCGGTCAATCCGGAGCGGGTTGGATGCCTTGTGCCTCTGAACGGTCCTCATGCCAAGTATGGTGAAATGGTTCTGAAAGGACTTAACCTGGCATCGGAGGAATGGAATGAGATGCATCCCAATCAACGGGTAACCCTTGTCATCAGGGAGGCTCAATCCGATTCCGCTTTGACGGTCAGATCGTTTGAACGGCTGATCAAAGAAGATAATGTGCTGGCGGTTGTCGGCCCGCTTGGACTGCAATCTACCAAAGATGTTGCCCCGGTAGCCAACAAGTGGGGCATACCGCTTCTGGCTTTGACTCAGCAGGATGAACAAATTGAAGACAGCCGGTTTGTCGTTCATGTTTTCCTGAACAATCGAGAACTGGTTCAAACGCTCGTGAGCTACTGCAAGGACAAGTTGGGCTTCACTCGTTTCGCGGTCCTATATCCTGAAGATCGTTACGGTCAGAACCTTTCCAAGATCTTCTCCGAGGTGGTGAAGGAATCGGGAGCCACTGTCCTGGCAAGTGTTTCTTACAAGGACAAGAGTACCGATTTTAAAGAACCAATCGAAAAACTGCTCAGTATTGCCAAGAAGAACAGCCCCCCCGAGGGGATTGAAACCACCCCCTTTGATGTGTTGTTCATCCCTGATCAAGTGCAGACAGTCGCCCTCATTGCACCTCAGTTGCCCTATAACAACGTGGTGGGCGTAACATTGCTCGGGACAAACCTCTGGGGAGAGGCACCCCTGGTGCAGGCTGGGGAAGTGTATGTCGATCGGGCTGTTTTTGCTACGCCTTTTATGGCGGGCAGTGCGAAGCCTGATGTCAGCGCCTTCCGGGAGAAATTCGAAACCAAGTATAATACCTCTCCATCCTATTTGGAGGCTCAGGCGTTTGATGCCCTTATGCTTTTTCTCCAGGCGCGCTCCGGCTTTATTCCCGAAGCAAAGGACCGCCCCTCATTGCTTCGCAACCTGCTTCAGATTCGGGGCTTTAATGGTCTTACAGGAACCTATTCCTTTAATCAGCGGGGTGAATTGGAACGGGACTATATGCTCTTTCAGATCCTGAACGGCCAGTTGACTCCCTTGAACCCTTGATGTGCCACGGTAAATTTGTTCTCCTTTCAAGGGATGGGGGATGGGCAGGCGTTGTTC
>CAYTWB010000060.1:0-23327 GCA_964441945.1 uncultured Syntrophobacteraceae bacterium | reverse complement strand
GAATTATGAGAGAACAAATCAGCACTGTCCCCACACCGCTTTCGTTGACAACCGCAGGGACTCACAGTATCCTGATCGCAGTTGGCGGCCTCCGGCGGCACTGGATCGCTGTTCTGAGTTCTCCAGCCGAACCCTGGTGCCATGGGTGAGGGTTTTTTAGGTTCCATTATTGATCTTCGGTATTCCATCATTGTTGAGGGGTTACGCCTGGTCATCCTTTGGTTGAGCGGTAGGAACAAGGAGGAGGTCTCTATGACGTGCATCAGGTTGTTTGTCCTTCTGGTTGTGCTGCAGGTCGTTGTGTGGTTTCCAGGCCGTGCATGGGGAGGGTATGAAGATTCCTTCCGCTGCAAGACCGACGTGATTATGTTGGGCGACAGCAACTACAGGGTGCTGGCCAAGTGCGGACCACCCAGCGCAAGGGATTTCATTGGGACAAACTATTTGTATGGACACCCTGCAGGAGAGTTCCGGGATGTGGAGCAATGGCTCTACAACATGGGACCGACTGATTTTGTGTATACGCTGAAGTTCCAGGGAGGGGCACTCTACGAAATCTACCGCGGAAGCCGAGGGTTCTGACACCGGGGCTGAGGGAAAGGATGGAACAATGAAAGACATTCCGCTGAACGAGAGAATCATTTTTGCTCTTGATGTGGCTTCAGTCCAGCTTGCGGAAACCTGGGTGGAACGCCTGGAATCCCATATCAAGTTCTACAAGGTGGGATTGCAGTTGTTTCTTGCCGGCTGGTTTCATATCGTTGACTGGCTTCTCAAGCGGGACCACAAGGTCATGGTCGATCTGAAGTTCTTTGATGTTCCGGAAACGGTGAAGCGGGCGGTTGGGCAGCTGAGGGACAGAGGCGTTACCTTCACCACGGTACACGGGAATGACCCGATTCTGCGGGCTGCTGTTGAAGCCAAAGCCGACGTGAAGATTCTGGCGGTTACCGTGCTGACCAGTTTTGGCCAGGAAGATATGGAAGAAATGCTGGGAGCCCCGGTGAATATAGAAGATTTGGTCTATGCGAGGGCCAGGAGAGCGCTTGAGTTGGGATGTGACGGGGTGGTCTCCTCCGGACTGGAAGCAGGGCGCCTGCGCAGCAAGCTGGGAGAGAATTTCCTCGTGGTGACACCGGGCATCAGGCCGGGGATCAACCGGGAAACCGAACAAGACGATCAGAAGCGCATCATTACCGCCAGGGAAGCCATAGAAAACGGTGCGGATCATGTCGTGGTGGGAAGGCCCATCAGTACAGCCGCGGACCCGATAGCAGTGGTCGAATCCATGCAGGCGGATATTCTGGCCGCACTGAAACGCTGAGTCATCCGGAAGCGTTGTTTCGTTCGAAATGACTCGGTGCTGCTCCGCACAAATGAGTGCCCGAATTCCCCTTCGTCATACCGGCAGGTTTTGAGCCGGTATCCAGGAAGCGTTTCTTGTATGACACTTCATGAGGTTTCATTCACGTTCAAACCCTGTCCATAGACTGGGCGGCCCCCGCTGGGTTCCGCCCGGAAGCATGCCGGAATGACGGCCAGGGTTAAGGTCGCTTTATTCTGCGGCGTGAGACTCAGTGTGCAGGGCCGGTATTCCCGGCGAATCGGCCGAATAAGCCCCCCAAAAAGAATTTGGAGCCGGGCACGGGGGGTATTTCTTAACCCGGCAACGCTTCGCCGGGCCAGGAATGATTTCCGCTTTTCGGACTGCGGGCGGGCCAATTCCACGCCGCTTTTCAGCTGTCCGAAATCCGTGATCGTCCGGCCGGTACCGGGCAAATCACGAGGAGAAGTAAAAGGGCTCGCCCATCTCGTCGAAGGAGAAGTTCATGAATACGTGGTGGCCGTCGATATCGAGGATGCGCAGGTCATCGGTCTGAGAGAGGTCACCCAGGACGATGGAAAAGAGCGTTCCATAACGTTTTTTCACCATGTCTACCGGTACTTCGAACGCGATGAACTTCTTCATTCCCCTGGCAACCAGCTTCTCAGCCAGCCGGGGCTCCTTGAGCGAGTCATAGGTTGTCAGGATAAGGATAGGGCCTGTTCCTGTGAAAATAATTCCTGCCTTCATCTTATTCCTCCTTTCCCTCCTCTGGGATCAATGGGCCGTGTTATGCTTAATTTGTCCAACTGCTCGCTGTCAACTCCTGGAAGCACCATGCGGACAGGATGGACCCTGGATCGAGAAGCGATCAAACACCGAATGATGCACAGATTCCCTCTGGAGAGTGACATTTCATCTATTCAATAGTATGACAGTACCGGCTGTTGTCAACGAGCTTCAAACGAAGCCACTCACGGCCGAGTGTCTCAGCTGATTCCTGGCGAAACGACGGGACTGCACCTGAATGATCGAGGAGATCCTATGGCTCAACGATTAAGATCTGTTGCGGGTTCGCTTATAACCATCGGGGATGAGATACTTTTCGGGGACATACCCAACGGCAACGCCCACCACATTGCCGTGGAGCTCCGCTCCAGAGGCTTTCGGCTGGAGCGGATGATCACTGTTGGAGATGACGAGAATGAGATCTCAAAGACCCTTAGCCGGTGTCATCGGGAATCTCAGTTCCTCATCGTTACGGGAGGTCTTGGTCCCACCGACGATGATCGCACCAATGCCTCGGTGTGCAGCGCTTTCAACCGGCAGCTGGTGCTTGATCCAGGCTACACCCGGTGGTTGAAAGAACGGTTGGCAAAACGGGGCAGGTCCTGGTCGGCCCAGCTGGCGAAGATGGCTCAACTCCCCCAGGGAGCAGATAAGCTTGGGGTGGGCATGGCCGGCTATTTCCTGGAGCATGACTCTGTGCCCTGCTATTTTCTCCCCGGTGTACCGCATGAGATGAAGACCTTGCTGGCGGAACTGGTTATCCCGGACCTCGAGAAACGGTTTCCTGATCGTCCGGTCTGCATCAAACGGGTCATCCGTATACAGGGTTTCTACGAATCCGAGCTGAATCAGCGCTTGAAGGAGATTGAAACCGAGGCTTCCGGGGTGGAAATCGGCTATCTGCCTCATGACGCCGAAATCCAATTGACGCTTCTGGCATCCGCTGAAAGTGAAAAAGAAGCTCGGGATCGGATAGCTGACCTTGACAGAAAGATCGTTGAGCTGATTGGCCGCGAGCATGTGATCGGGCGAAACGAGGAAACCCTGGAAAGGGTCATCGGGGAGAAGCTGAGAGCGAAAGGCTGGCGTATGGCCATCGCCGAATCGTGCACCGGAGGCCTGGTTGCCGGAAGAATAGCCGCGGTCCCAGGCGCTTCGGATTACCTCGACCGGGCCCTCGTCACCTATAGCAACGAGGCTAAAGAACAATTGCTGAAGGTGCCGGGAGAGATGATTTCTGCCTCCGGGGCCGTGAGCCACGAGGTGGCGTTGGCCATGGCACAGGGAGTCGGCGGTCAGGCGCAGGTGGAGGTCTCCCTGGCCGTAACAGGGATAGCGGGGCCGACAGGCGGTACCGAGGGAAAGCCGGTCGGTACGGTCTATATTGCCTGCACGACACCGAAGCGGAGTGAAGTGGAGAAACACTTGTTTGCCGGGAACCGTGAACTCATTCAGGAACGCGCCGCTCAGGCAGCCTTGATACTTTTGTGGAGGAACCTCGAGGATGCTTCGAACATTCATTGCCATTGATCTTCCGACTGCCGTCCAGGAGGTGCTGGAGCGTTTGGAGAAGGAATTTCAGCAGGCCCAGGCCCCTGTTGCCTGGATAAAGCCGGAACGGATTCACCTGACCTTGAAATTTCTAGGAGATGTTGCTCCGGAGCGGGTTTCAGAAATCCGGGAGGGCCTGAAAAGAGTAGCGGAAGCGGCTTCACCCTTTCATCTGAAGCCCTCCGGCTGCGGCGCCTTTCCTTCCATGAAACAGATGCTGGTCATCTGGGTGGGCTTGCAGGGGGACATAGCCGCACTGAACGGCCTGCAGCACGCAGTGGAAGAATCTATGGCTCAGCTCGGTTTCAAGAAAGAAAATCGTCCTTTCAAGCCGCATCTTACCCTGGGCCGGGTCAAGGGCCGGCAGCATCTCCGGTCTTTGCAGGAGTCGCTCCTGGGTCGTCTGGACTTCGATTCGGAAGCTTTTGACGTCACGGAACTCGTATTGTATAAGAGTGAGCTGAGACCGGAAGGCGCCCGTTATACTCCCCTTTTTCGGAAGACATTCGGCCAGGAATCCCCGGCGGGTAATAGTTAGGGGTCTTCCGGGAACGAGATTGTTGCCCTTCGCTTGCAGACGAATGCAACCAGTCCGGTCAGCCTTTCATGCCCGGTCGCGCGTATTTCAGCCATGCCCCGGTGCCCTCCGGGGAACAATCCGGGGTTCTTCCAAGGGAGGGAAAGACAGGCTAAAACTCCCTATAGTCAATCACCGCTCAAACAAAAGGACGAGGACCAACGCTATGGCAGCCACAGATGAACGTCAAAAGGCCATTGATGCAGCCGTATCTCAGATTGAACGATTGTGTGGAAAGGGCGCCATCATGCGACTGGGAGAAGGCGCTCAGCCGGTTGAGATTGCGGTCATTTCCACGGGTTGCCTGTCGCTCGATCTGGCATTGGGGATTGGGGGGGTAGCTCGAGGGCGTATTATTGAAGTCTTCGGGCCCGAGTCTTCGGGCAAAACCACGCTGGCTTTGCATATCATTGCAGAGGCTCAAAAACGCGGTGGGCTGGCGGCCTTCGTGGATGCGGAGCATGCTCTCGACCTGCAATACGCCCGGAAACTGGGTGTCATGGCGGAAGACTTGCTGATCAGCCAGCCGGACTATGGAGAACAGGCCCTTGAGATTGCTGAAATCCTCGTTCGCAGCAATGCGATTGACGTCATTGTGATCGATTCGGTCGCTGCTCTGGTTCCGAAGGCCGAAATCGAGGGCGAAATGGGTGAGCCCCATGTGGGGTTGCAGGCCAGGCTGATGAGCCAGGCACTGCGCAAGCTCGTATCCTCCATCAGCAAGTCGAAGACCTGTGTCGTCTTCATCAATCAAATCCGGATGAAAATAGGGCAAATGTACGGCTCCCCGGAAACAACGACCGGAGGCAACGCGCTGAAATTCTATGCCACCATGCGCCTGGATATTCGCCGCATCGGCCCGATCAAGGAGGGGCAGGATATCGTCGGGAATCGAACTCGCGTCAAGGTGGTCAAGAATAAGATCGCTCCACCCTTCAAAGAGGTGGAATTTGACATCGTCTATGGCAGGGGGATTTCGAAGGAAGGGGACATCCTTGACCTGGCGGTGGATGCCGGACTGGTGGACAAGGCCGGGACCTGGTATTCATACGGCGGCGAAAGGCTGGGACAGGGGCGGGAAAACGCCAAAACCTTCATGCGCGAACACCCTGAACTGCTTGCTGAAATTGAACAAAAGCTCCGGCAAATGCACGACCTGAAGCACTCCGGAAGTCCGGAGCCTGCAGTCGCCGCTGAGCGATGACTTCCAGAACAGTGAGGAGGCCAGCTTGATGAAAGCCAAGGAGATCCGAAAAGCTTTCTTAGATTTTTTCCAGGACCGTGGTCACACCATCGTCAAGAGCGCATCCGTCATTCCTCATGACGATCCCAGCCTGCTTTTCACCAACGCCGGAATGGTCCAGTTCAAGCGCACCTTTCTGGGAGAAGATCGGCGCCCGTATCGGCGCGCAACCAGCAGCCAGAAATGCATGAGGGCCGGCGGCAAGCACAACGATCTCGAAAATGTCGGCCGCACAGCCAGGCACCACACCTTCTTCGAAATGCTCGGAAACTTCTCTTTCGGCGACTATTTCAAAGAGGAAGCCGTCGAGTACGCCTGGGATTTTCTTACGGGGCTCCTCGGTCTTCCCAGGGACAAGCTCTTTGCCACCATCCATGAAGGGGATGCCGAAATGAACCTGGGCCCGGACGAAGAGGCCGGCGGTTTTTGGGCCCGATATCTGCCTGCGGACCGCATCCTCCGGTTTCCCACCAAGGACAATTTCTGGGCCATGGGCGATACCGGACCGTGCGGACCGTGCTCCGAGATCCTGATCGATCAGGGGCCGGAGATGGGCTGCGGACAACCGGATTGTCGGCCGGGCTGTGACTGCGACCGGTACCTCGAACTCTGGAACCTGGTGTTCATGCAGTTCAATCGTCAGCCGAACGGCGTGCTGGGACCCCTTCCCAAGCCCAGCATCGATACGGGAATGGGGCTTGAGCGAACTGCCGCCGTACTCCAGAAGGTCCCCTCCAACTATGACACGGACCTGTTTGCGCCGATGATGGCCAAAATCGCCGACATAAGCGGATACCACTACGGCGGCAATGCCGAGCGGGATGTCTCGGTCAAGGTGATTGCCGACCACAGCCGCGCGGCCGCTTTTCTAATCGGGGACGGCGCGCTGCCCAGCAACGAAGGGCGAGGCTACGTGCTGCGGCGGGTGATTCGCCGGGCCCTGCGCCACGGGCGCTTCCTGGGGCTGGATCGCCCGTTCCTGAATGAAGTCGCCGTCGCGGTGATGCAGGCCATGGACGATGCCTATCCGGAACTGCTGGAAAACAGGAACTACATTACGAGGGTCATCCTGCATGAAGAAGAGCGGTTCAATGACACGCTCGACTTTGGACTCAAGCTCCTGCAAAACGAGATCAAGCGCCTCCAGGATGAAGGGGCGGACGCTATCCCGGGAAGCCTCATCTTCAAGCTCTACGACACCTATGGCTTCCCCATCGACATCGTCACCGATATGGCCCGGGACCTGAATCTTCACGTGGATGAACCGGGTTTTCACGAGCTCATGGAGAAGCAAAGAGAGCAGTCCCGGATGTGCTGGAAGGGCAGCGGAGAACGAGAGATTTCCGAAGCCTACCGTCAGTTGTCGGCCCGGGGGGTTTCCACTCTCTTCCAGGGGTATGAACGGTTGGATGCCGCTTCCTCCATTATGGCCCTGGTCCGGAATGGTGAAATGGTTGAGCAGGCTGAGGCGGGAACGGAAGTCGAGCTGATTGCCGCGGAAACACCGTTTTACGGCGAAGCGGGAGGCCAGGTCGGAGATCGGGGAGAAATCACCGGGCCGTCCGGCAGGCTGGAGGTTTCCAGTACCTTGAGACTGCCGGGGGACCTGCTCGTTCATGTGGGTCGGGTGGTGGAGGGTAAGTTTGCTGTGGGCGATCCGGTACGGCTGAAGGTCGATGAAGTGCTCCGTCAGGACACTCAGCTCAATCACACGGCGACTCACATTCTCCATGCCGTCCTGCGCAAGGTCCTGGGAGATCATGTCAAACAATCGGGCTCGCTGGTCTCATCGGACCGGCTTCGGTTTGATTTTACTCATTTTTCCGGCCTCTCACAGGAGGAATTTTCGGAGATCGAGCGGCTGGTGAACGATGAGATTCGCAGGAATCACGATCTTCGAGTGCACGTGATGGATTTGGATGAAGCCCTCAAAACCGGTGCCATGGCGCTCTTTGAGGAGAAGTATGGGGATCGGGTGCGGCTGATCGAAATCCCAGGCTTCAGTCGAGAACTGTGCGGGGGCACCCACACGCATCGAACGGGCGATATCGGGCTTTTTGTGCTGCTTCAGGAGACCAGTGTCGCCGCCGGGGTGCGAAGGATTGAAGCGCTCACGGGACGGCATGCCTTGAACTATCTTCGCAGACAACAGGGCATCCTCCAGCAGGTCGCCGGTCTCCTCAAAAGCAGCCCTTCCGAGGTCGTGGAACGTGTCGAGAAGCTGCTGGCGCAGCAAAAGGAGCATGAGCGGGAACTGGAAGCGATCAAGGCTTCCTTGACGACAAAACGCTCTGCGGATCTCCTGGAGCAGGCGGAAGAGGTGGCGGGGACCCAACTGCTCATTGCTCAGGTGGATGCCGACAGCCCGAAGACCCTGCGGGAGATGAACGATCAATTCAAGGGGCGGCTCCAAAGCGGTGTTATCGTCCTTGGTGCGGCCAAAGAGGGAAAGGTCTTCCTCCTTGTCGGGGTCACTCCGGACCTGGCCGGGCGCGTCCATGCGGGGCAGGTGATCGGTCAAATTGCCCGAGAGGTAGGAGGCAGCGGCGGAGGGCGACCCGACATGGCCCAGGCGGGCGGCACCCGCCCGGAGAAACTGGCGGACGCGCTCAAGCTGGCCCGGAAGCTGGTGGAGCAGAGACTGAGATAGGGAGGGGTGCGCCGTGAAGCCGTTTCGAGGTGTTGACTACTACCATACCGACAGTCTTCTGACGGAGGAAGAGCGGAGTGTGCGCGATACCGTCCTCCGTTGGGTGGAAGAACAGTACCTGCCGAAGATCAAATCCGATTTCGATCAAGGGGTTTTCGATGTCGGTCTGGTTCCCCAACTGGCTGAACTGGGCCTTCTCGGCATCAAAATCAGCGGATACGACTGCCCCGGGATGAGCAGCTTCATCTACGGTCTGGTATGCCAGGAACTGGAACGGGGGGACAGTGCTCTGCGCTCATTCATTTCCGTAATGAATTCCCTGGTGATGTATCCCATTGATGCGTTCGGCAGTGAGGAACAGAAGGCACGATGGCTGCCCGCCCTGGCTCGCGGTGAAAAAATCGGGTGTTTCGGTCTTACCGAACCCGATGCGGGTTCCGATCCGCAGCACATGCGGACGCGGGCGGTTCTCAAGGGTGGCGAGTATATCATCAGTGGGAACAAGATGTGGATCACCAACGGCGAACTGGCTGACGTTGCGGTGATCTGGGCCCGCGCCGATGAAGGGATTCGAGGCTTCCTCGTCGAAAAGGGTATGCCTGGGTTTCATGCTTATCCCATTCCATGGAAGTACTCGCTTCGCGCCTCGGTCACTTCCAGCCTTGTTCTGGATGATGTCCATGTCCCGGCTACAAACCTTTTACCGGGCACGGCCGGAATCAAATCGGCATTGATGTGCCTCAACGAAGCGCGGTTTGGGATCGCATGGGGGGCTGTCGGGGCAGCCATGGCCTGCTATGAAATCGCGCTCGAATATGCCGGGAGTCGAATTCAATTCGAAGCACCCATCGCCGGCTTTCAACTGGTCCAGTCCAAACTGGTCAAGATGCTGACCGAGATCACCAAGGCCCAATTGCTCTGCATCCAGCTGGGGCGACTCAAAGATGCGGGGCGCGCAAGGCATACCCAGATATCCATGGCGAAAATGAACAACGTCAACGAAGCGCTCAAGATTGCCCGAACCACTCGCGACATCCTGGGGGCCAATGGGATTACCCTGGACTACCATGCCATTCGCCATATGCTGAATCTCGAGTCCGTCTACACCTACGAAGGGACCCATGACGTGCACACCCTGATCATCGGCCGGGACATAACAGGGCTTGATGCGTTTCAGCCCCCGGTGCACTGAGTCTCACCGATTCTTATTTGATTTTCGGTTACTGAAGTTTCGCACACCATCTGAGAGGGTTAGGTGATGATAAGCATCCAAGATTCCTTCTACTTGCTTGATATGCTTGAGAATTCACTTATCGACTGTCAATCTGAGAGGTGTGCGAAACTTTAGCTCATTATTCTACGGGACATTTTCGCCAAAGCGTGCTAGACATACCCTGTAAGCCCGTGGCAGGCATGGGCTGGGTGGTGTTTCAAAGCATCACGTGCTGCTGAAAATGGACCGTTTGCATGGCTAAAAAGAAAACCAAAGGGAAGTCTCCCCAACCCAGGCGGATTGATCTCACTCCTTCCGAGATGCAGTCCTTTCTCAAGAGAGCTAAGGATCGCGCCTTCACAGACCTATGATATCATCAAAGCCATGACAGAAACCATCCAGTGTCTGAGCCAAGCCCTGGATGAGAAGGCCACATCCATAAAACGTTTGCTGGGTTACCTTTTCGGTGCTCCGACAGAAACCGCCCAAAACGTCCTATCCGAGGACGGGTTCGAAAATCAGGGCGCCACGCCTTCGGAGAAACCCCGAAGCGAGAAAAAACCCCGGCCCAAGGGGCATGGTCGAAACGATGCATCCGCTGTCAGTTGACAGGAGTGGATTTATTTGACTATTTCAAGCGACTTCTACGCCATGCACGTAAAGTTGCCGATTCCCTGGAACAGTGGTTTCCCTGAAATTATCGGGAAACATTGAAAACCGCCCGATAATAGGGCCACTCCTGACGACCACCCATCACCGACCAAGACCTCGCCGCCAATGAACTGGAAAAGGGCACCACTTAATGCACTCGGCATGGTTCGGATCGGCGTGCACGGGCACGCTACCCAGCAACTAGATGATTTTCGACCTCTCCTTTAAACGAGCAAATTTGACCCCGAAAATGCATGTTTGAAGTCAAAAAGGGGCCTCTTCATAAAGCCTTTTCCAGTCAAATTGATAAGTTAGTGTGGTCCGTCCCTTTTCGCTTTTCGACCTTTTCGACTTTACCCTTTTCGACCTTTTCGGCTTTTCGGAAGGATTTTCCCAGACAAAGATCATGCCCAGGCAGGCACCCCCGAAAAGGAGGGGCAACAGATAGATGGAAGGCCAGTTGTGGAATTGCTTGGTATATCTCATGGGTCGGTGACCGCAACGGCGGGGGCCTTTCTCTCCATCCGGCAGTTGCGGGCAGCCTCCACCGCCAGTTTGCTGTAGATTCCGCTCAGCTCCGCTTCGCACTCCTCCCTGGGGGCACCCAGCGAAAGGGCCTGATCGAGCGCTTTCTCGGCGTCTTTTAACTCTCCTTCTTCGTGCAACAGTCGGCCCATCTGCAGATAGGTCAGCCCGCGCTTCGGGTCGAGGGCGGCGGCCTTGCGGAAGAACCGTATGGCTTCGGTGCGGTTGCCCTGGAGGGTCATGAGGTCCGCAGCCTTGAGGTATGCCTCCACATCGGAGGGATTAAGCCGGGTGGTTGCTTTGAAGTAGTCGAGGGCCTGTGTCTCATTGCCCTGCCTGCTCGCGATGATCCCGAGCCCGAAGAAGGCATTTGCGCAGCCGGGGTCCCTTCGCAGTGCCTCTCGAAAGGTCTTCTCAGCCTCGTCGATTCGACCCGATCGAAGGAGGAAGAAACCGTATTGGCAGGACACAACGGCGTTGCGGCTCTCCATACGCTGAGCGCGGACATAAAGCGTTTCGGCAGCCTGGCAATTGCCTTCTTTTTCCTCGATGGAAGCCAGGTTCGCCATGGCCGGCGCATAGTCCGGGTGCAGATCGAGGATGCTCCGATAAAGTCGTCTCGCCTCTTCGTTCCTTTCCTGGTCCTGATAGATGACCGCCAGATTGAAGCGCGGCAGCGGGTCCCTCGGGTTCAGTTCAATGGCCCGCGTGTACTCGTAGATCGCCTCGGGAATATGCCCCCGGTTGTACTCATCGACTCCACGACTGTAGTGATTGGAAGGGCCGGAAGCACATCCCAAAAGCATCAGGATCCACAGCGATATGACCACCCTATTCCTTGCCATGCGGGCCGATCCTTCCCTTTTCTCGCCACTGTTCGGTCCCGGCCGCGGATACCGCGTCATAGCCGCCGTCCGCTTTCCAGACGACTTTCCACGGGTGTGCCCGCAGATCTTCACTCAAGGCTTCCAGGTGACGGGAGGTTTCACTGAGATGCCGCACAAGGGAGTTGATGTCCTGTTCGTTGTTGGAGAGCATGGTGCGCACACCCTTCAAACAGCCTTCCGCTTCCGAGAAGCCCCGGTCCACCTGACCGAGTGTTTTGGCGAGGTACCCTTCCACGTTTTCGAGCCTTTTCTGGAGTGAGCGGTTCGTATCGCGCATTTCTTTCAACAGAGCGGTGAGCTCCTTTCCCCCCTCACCTGCGGCCTTCTTGATGTGTCTGCCCGATTCATCGAGAGAATCCGAAAACTTCCCCAGTTTGTGGATGAGAGGCTTGAGGTTTTTTGCCTGGTCTTGAAGCTCCACCAGTAAGCCGTTGGCATTTTGAATAACATCCTTGATCGAGGATTCGGCACGCACTTCGTGGACCAGGCCCTGTGTCTCCTGAATCAGGTCCGTAAGCCGAAGGGCAACCTGCTGTCCCGTTTCTATTACCTCGGATAAAGATGCCGCGCTTTTGCCTTCGAGCGATTCTGCGGAAGAGAGTTCCGGCGAGTCGGAAGAGCCCGGGGTGATTTCCACGTATTTTTCCCCCATCATCCCAAGGCTGCGAATGTCGATCCGTGAATCCTTGCGCACCCGCGCTTCCAGGTCGACTCTCACGGTAACGGCAATGCGGTCTCTCGCCTCGTGGGCGATCTGAATGCCGGTGACCTCTCCCACTTCGAACCCGGCATACCATACGGGAGAGCCCTTAGTGATGCCGTCCGCATAGGGAAACAGCAGCACAAAGGTTTTCTTCTTCTCCCACAGGGTGCGGATATCGCTGGCAATAAAGATCCCGGCACACAGGAGGATAACGGCCGCCAGAATCAGCAGACCAACCTTAATCTCCGATCGAAAAACCTCCATGGTCACTCCATGTCAACAGTCGGGATGATCCCATCCGGGCAAGTCTTCCCTGCATAGCACATTGCACGGGCAAGTCCTTTCGTCTTCTTCAATCTCATGTGGGTAGGCCGGCACAACTCGAACGCTTGACTGAGAGTGACCTAAAGGGGAGAATAGGAGCTATCTTAAATGATTATGGTTCACCTGTACACACTTTCGACGATCCCTGCCCGGATCGGCGACGTGACAGGAACCCGATGGAAGAATGAGACTCGAAACCGGAGGCGGACCGACTGTGACACCGGCAACGGATGCCCTGATGATAGCGAAGGCGGGGAAGCCGATCCTTTTTCGGGCGAGTGTGGACCCGGTGCTCAAGCATTACGCCTGGGGCGGGAGGGACCTGGCCCGCTGGCTCAAACGGCCGGAGGAGAGAATCGCCGAGATATGGTTCTGTTCCACCCAGGGCGACGGGCTTTCGTCTATAAATGGCGTGTCGCTGGCCTCGATCGTGGCGGCGAACCCGAAGGCAATGCTGGGGGCGGGCTTTGAAACAAAGCCGACTTTCTCGAAGGTCCTCGGGAAAGATCAGGACCAGCCGCAGATTGTTCAAATCGGCTTCAGCGAGAGGATTGTCGGGCGCAAGCAGGAGTTCATCAGCCGCATGCAGGAAGAACGGCGCCTCGTCATTCGACTCAAGGATGAGCTCAACCGGGCACTCGCCTCAATTGAGGATGAAACAGCCAGGCGGGATGCCTTTGAAGAATACCGCAAGGGTTATGAGAGCTGGGTTAGTGAGGGGATCGCTTCAGGGTGGACGCCTGGGTGCGGCCCCGACTTTAGCGGGACAAGAATCTGTGCGGTGATGAAAGACTCCGGCTTCGATTCCGGCATCTTTAGTCGTCTAACCGATACCAGGAGGGAGCTCACGGGGTATCTGAATACCATAGAGCTCCAGGTGGGCCGGACCATCATTTCGCCGGTCGGCTATATCCACTCCATTGTCGGTTCCCATCAGACCCATCCCCTGGTGAACGAAGCGAAAACCGAGGCATGGTATATTTTCTCCGGTGGGAAGCATGGAGCCGGGAAGGAGGTCCTCTTCTATTTCGAACCCCAGCAGACCTCGAATACAACCTACAGCCTTTTTGACTTTCCGACGCCGCTCGTTTACGGAAACACCGGGGTCGAGATGCGCAAAGATCTCACCCGGGGCCTTGAGGCGATTCTTAGCGCCGGCGAAGGACCGCCGAAAGACGATCTGGCGGCCATCCGGTGCATTGCCGAGCGAACTGTCAGGTTCAAGCCGACAAAACCGGAGGACTTCATCGTAAGCGGCAGGGCGCATCATGTCAGCGACGATTACCGGGCCGTGCATGCCAGGGTTGAATGCGTTGTCGAGGGCTCGTACCCGGTCATCGATACCATGCCGTTTGTTTTAGACATCATGGTGCTGAACGGCTCGGAAGAGGCACCCGCCGAGGTGACGATCGCGCCCCTCGACCATTCTTATTGCGATCTTGTCATCCTCGAAGGGGAGGTCACGGTCTTGATCGATGACAGAAGAGAAACATGGGCGGCCGGCGATGCGGTCTTCTTCCCCGCTTCCGACAGGACCCCCAGGACAATAACCGCATCGAAGCATGCACTCCTGGCGCGGAGCTACCCGCCTCGGGACTGTGCCCAATCCTGATGAAGCAAGCTCTTCCCCGTCACTCCATGTCCAGAAGGTCTTCCAGGTAATCCCGGCTCGACTGGCGGAGCGGTATCGGGCCATCGGGGCTTCCTGCGATGAACTGCTGCACCAGGGGGTCCTGCGAATTTCGGATCTGGTCGGGGGTCCCGTCCGCCACCACCTTCCCCCGGTAGAGCACGACCATCTTGTGGGCAATTTTGAAGGCGCTCCGGGTATCATGCGTAACGACCACCGAGGTGATCTTCATCCTCCGGCTCAAATTCATGATGAGCTCATCGATCACCCCGCTCACCACGGGGTCCAACCCGGAAGTGGGTTCGTCATAGAAGACGATTTCAGGGTCAAGGGCCAGGGCTCGCGCAAGAGCCACTCTTTTCTGCATTCCCCCGCTCAGCTGCGAGGGCTTGAGGTGCTCAAAATCGCGAAGTCCAACCAGTTCCAGTTTCATCTTGACCATCACACCGATGATCTTTTCATCCAGCCTGGTGTGCTCGCGAAGGGGCAGAGCAATGTTGTCCTTCACGGTAAGAGAATTCAGCAGGGCCCCTCCCTGGAAAAGCATCCCGAAATGCTTCCGATACTCCTCCATTTCACTCTCGTCGAACCGGGTGATGTCTTTGCCTCTGGCCCATATTTCACCGGAATCGGGACGTATGACTCCGATCAGGTGGCGCAGCAGAGTGCTCTTCCCGCAGCCGCTGCCTCCCATGATGGCCGTTACTTTGCCCTTTTCGATGATCAGGTTGATCCCGTCCAGGACGACTCTTCCCTCGAAGCTCTTGACGAGATTATTCACCTGAATGATCGGTTCGGTTTCCATCCTGTGCAGATCCACTTGTCAGAGTGCCCTTTCGACAGTCCATTGCTGAACACTTGCCTCCTGCAGGCGTTAGAAGAAGACATAGAAAACCGCTGTAAAGAAGCAGTCCGCCAGGATGATGCAGATGAGGGAGGTCACTACAGAAATCATGGTGGACTTACCAACCCCTTCGGCCCCACCTCGAACCACGAATGCCATATAGCATCCCACCATCGCAATGATGGCGGCGAAGACAACACTCTTGAAAAGCCCGGTGAGAATATCCTTCAGGAGCATGCTGTCCAGGGTTTGCTGGATATACAGAGACGACCGGATACCGACGACGCTGGTCCCGACGACATACCCTCCGATCATCCCGATGGTGTCGGCGAGTACGGTCAGGCAGGGGAGCATCACCAGCATGGCAATAAACCTTGGGACCACCAGGTAGGCAACCGGCGCAATCGCCATGACCTCCAGGGCCATGATCTCCTCCGTAACCAGCATGGTCCCCAGTTCAGCGGTAAACGCCGCACTGACCCGCCCTGCAACGACAATAGCCGTGAGGAGAGGTCCCATCTCGCGGGTGAGAGCGACACTCGCCAGGCTGGCCGCATACGTGACGGCGCCGAACTTTTGAAGCTGGTAGGCGGTCTGAAGGACCAGAATGATTCCGATGACGAATGAGACCAGAAATACGATGGGGATCGATTTTACGCCCACCTCTTCCATCTGGGTAAGAGCGGCTTTCAGGCGCAGCGGCTTGCCCTGAAAAGGCTTTACAACGATCCATCGCAATGTCTCGGCGAACAGGCGGGCAATACTCGAAAGATGGTTGAGGAAAAGGATTGCCATCCCGAAAGGTCGACTGCGAGTTGTCGCTTCACCCACCCGGCTTAACCTCCTTCGAGCACCTGTTCCAGCTGCGGAACCATCTTAAAGACATCCTTGAGGTAGGCCAGCTCAAAGACCGCTTCCACGGAAGGCCTTACCCCGACCAAGGCGAAGTCCACATTCCCCTTCCTTGACAGCTGGAGGCCTTCGACCAGCGTGGCAATTCCCGAGCTGTCGGTATACGAAACCCCTGAAAGATCGACAATCACGGACCTTGCTTCCTTTCGAAAGATCGGTACCAGATGGTCCCTCACATCAGGTGAGGTGCTCATGTCCATTTCACCTTCCAGGGTGATCACATAGGTCCCGGGTTTTTTCTCCTCGATAGAGATCTTCACCTGTCAACGGTCTCCTTTTCGACTCTAAACTTGACCAATTTGAGCAGCATCCCGCCTTCGGGGTGGATCCGGTAATCCACCTCATCCATGCCGCTCTTGATGAAATGCATGCCCAGACCTCCCGGACGCAGGTCTTCCAGTTCTCGAGGCTGAAAGAAGTTGGGGTCGGCGGGTGCGCCGAAATCCCGAACATGAATCTCCAGCCTGTCGCCGCCGACCATGATGGTCAGCAGTATTCTCTCATCGGTGCGTCCCCCGTATGCATGCCGGATCACATTCGTACACGCTTCGTCAACCGCCAGCACCATGCGTTCGACTTCTTTTTCAGGAAATCCCAGGCGTTGCGCGAGCCGTTCCATCAGGCAACGGACCAGGAAAAGCGATGCCGGGTCTGAAGGAATGTCCAGGATAATGGGGCCTTTGATCTCAGTCAATGCTGTCACGACTTGTCATCAGTTTACGCCAAGGAGGACCATGGTCACATCGTCCGATTGCGGGGCCTCTTGCACAAAACGCTTCAGCGATTCAGTTATTCGGAGGTGTACCCCCTCCACACTGGAATCCCCGCACCTCACGGCAGCCTTCAGCCGCTCCCATCCAAAGTGCATCCCCTGCGCATTTCGGGCTTCGATCAATCCGTCGGTCGAGAGGAAAAAACAATCGCCCGAACGAGGGTGGATTGTACAGCATGCATAGCGTTGCCCTTCAACAATGCCCGCAGGCGGACCGCCCACATCCCGCAGCAGTTCATAGCGGTCCTCTCTGTGGTTCCAGAGTACCGGCGGAAGGTGCCCCGCGTTGACATAGGAAATGGTTTGTTCCCTGGTATCGAGCACCATATAGAGCAGTGTCACAAACATACCCCTGCAGCTTCTTACACAAAGCAGGTTGTTGATGTGTTCGACCAGCAGGGCAGGGTCTCTTTGGCGAATCGCGAGCAACCGCAGATCGGATGTCAATCGGGCCATATACAGGGCCGATGCGACCCCCTTCCCGGAGACATCCCCGATCACGACACCCAGGCGGTCTTCTTCGAGCGGGATGAAGTCGTAGAAGTCCCCTCCTACCTCAAGCGCCGCCTGGTAATGAGCCTGGAAACGGAAGCCGCGGATGTCGGGCAGTTCCTGCGGGAGAAAGCTCAACTGGATGCTTCGGGCGAAAGCAAGATCGCTGTCTATCTGCTGTTTGCGAAGCAGCGCACGGTGCAGCCGGGCATTTTCAATGGCGATGGCTGCGTGGGTGCTCAGCAGAGTCAGCGTCTCCGCGTCCTCAGCGGTAAAGGGTCCTCCGTCAAGCCGGTTGATGACCTGTGAAATCCCAAGCATCCGATCCTTCGTCTTGAGCGGTACGCAGAGGATGGAGCGCGTTCGATAACCGGTCCGAAGATCGAAATCTCGATGAAAGCGAGGGTCATCGTAGGCATCCTCGATGAGAAGCGTTTCGCCCGTATCAAAAACATGGCCGGCAATGCCTTCTCCCTTTTTCAGTCGGAATCCTCGTCTCAGCTTGTCGGCAACGGGGCCCTGGGCCACTTCGAAGACCAGCTCCTGCGTCTGCTCGTCCACCAGCATCAGGCTGCAGGCATCCGCCTTCAGTATCGCCCTGGAAGTCGTCATGATGTGTTCGAGGACCTCGTCGAGCTCGAGGCTCGAGCTGATCAGGCCGGATACCCGGAAGCATTCCTTGAGATGCCTGATGTGTTCGCGGCACCGCTGAAGCTCCGACGTTTCAGTGTCCGGGAAATGCTCCTTGCCTGAATCCTTTTTCTCCATCGGCATTCCAGCAGGATGGCTCAAAATGATCGAGATCGAGTCAGCGCCCTTTGGGCGGACCCGAAACAGAACCGCTCAAACACGAGGACACGAAGGAATGATCCCAAAATGAATCCTTGCATGAGGTGCCCGGAATTTTCTACATGTGCACTTCGCAGCTGGCCGGCAGGGGAAAGCCTTCACTCTTACAGATGTGTTCGCGAACGGCTTCTTTTAGATCGCCGGCAACCATCTCCTCGACCAGTTCTCCGAAGGTGATTCGGGGCTGCCAGCCGAGCTTAGCCCGGGCTTTACCGGGATCCCCGAGGAGGGTCTCGACTTCCGTTGGCCGAAAATAGGTCGGATCGACGCAGACGATGGCTTTCCCTGGCTCAGGGGGCTTCGCGCCGCGGTATTCCGCATAGTGTTCAAGCAGCGGTGACGGCTGTAGGGAGGCCACGATTCCCCGTTCGTCCACCCCGCTGCCTTGCCACTCCAGTTCGATTCCCATCAGCTCGAAGGCTCGTGAGCAAAACTCCCTGACGGAATGCTGTTCGCCGGTGGCGATCACATAATCGTCAGGGGCTTCCTGTTGCAGCGTGAGCCACTGGGCGACAACGTAGTCCCGCGCATGGCCCCAGTCCCGGAGCGCGTTCAGGTTTCCGAGATAGAGTCCTTCCTGAAGTCCGAGAGCGATCCTGGCTGCAGCGCGGGTGATTTTCCGGGTGACAAAGGTTTCTCCTCGAAGGGGGGATTCGTGATTGAAGAGAATGCCGTTGCAGGCGAAAAGACCGTATGCCTCACGATAATTGACGGTAATCCAGTAGCCGTACAGTTTGGCCACAGCGTAAGGAGAGCGCGGATAGAAGGGGGTGGACTCCCTTTGAGGGACCTCCTGCACCTTGCCGTAGAGCTCCGAAGTTGACGCCTGGTAAAAGCGGGTCTTTTGCTCAAGCTTCAATATCCTGATCGCTTCAAGAAGTCGCAGGGTCCCGAGGGCATCGGCATTGGCGGTATACTCGGGGGTCTCGAAAGAAACCTTCACATGACTCTGTGCGGCCAGGTTGTAGATCTCATCGGGCTGCACTTCCTGGATGATACGGATCAGGTTCGTGGCATCCGTCATGTCTCCGTAATGCAGGATGAAACGCCGGTCTCTCTGATGAGGGTCTTCGTAAAGATGATCCACGCGTTGAGTATTGAAAAGCGATGCTCGGCGCTTGATCCCGTGGACGACATATCCCTTTCGGATAAGGAAGTTCGCCAGATATGCTCCGTCCTGGCCCGTGATGCCTGTGATCAGTGCGACTTTTCCGCTGGTCATGATTTCCCTTTGAGTAGATAGTCCCGGTAGGCCACACGAATACCATCTTCAAGAGTGGTCTTCGGCCTCCAGCCAAGGCTCGTGATGCGACTCACATCCAACAGCTTTCGGGGAGTGCCGTCAGGTTTTTCGGCGTCCCATTCAACCGGCCCATCGTAGCCGACGATTCCTGCCACCATCTCAGCCAGTTCACGGATGGTCAGCTCCTCACCACAACCGATATTGATGAGATGATGAGCGGGGGCAGGACTTTGCTGAGTGCTGTCTGTCGTATTCCGAATTTTGGACCATTCACGGTCGGTCCCAAATAGCTCGTCGAGGCGGTTCATCAAGAAGATGCAGGCGTCGGCGAGGTCGTCGGCAAACAGAAATTCACGTCGAGGAGAGCCGCTTCCCCACAGTTTCACAATGGGATGGCATTCCTTGTTCGAAAAATGGTGTGGAAAAGATTGGACCCTCTGTTGTGCGGTCTGCTCCGGATCGGCACCGGCACTGAAAAAACCGGATGGGAGAGACCCATGGACGGCTTCATCTCTTCTGACGGCATCCCAGTCACCCGCTCGGGCGAGTTTGGCGAGATGGAATTTGCGGATCAAAGCGGGGAGAACATGGGACGTTTCAAGGTCATAATTGTCATTGGGACCATAAAGGTTGGTCGGCATGACGCTCAAAAAACGGGTGCCATATTGCCGATTATAGGCCTCGCAAAGCTTGATCCCGGCGATCTTGGCGACGGCATAGGCTTCATTGGTGGCTTCGAGGGGGCCGGAAAGAATGTATTCCTCTTTCAAGGGTTGCGGCGCAAGCCTCGGGTAGATGCAGGAACTGCCGAGGAAAAGCAGGCCATCAACTCCATAGCGCCAGGCTGCCTCGATGACATTGATCTCGATCTTGAGATTTCTGAGCAGGAAATCCACCGGGTAGGTGTAGTTGGCATGGATTCCCCCGACCCTTGCTGCAGCAAGCAACACATACTGCGGGCGCTCTTGTGCAAAGAAGCGGTCCACTCTCGTCTGCTGTTCGAGATCCAGTTCGGCATGAGTGCGTGTTATGAGGTTGTGATAGCCTCTTCCCTGGAGACCGCGCATCAGGGCGGAACCTGCCAGTCCGCGGTGTCCGGCTACGTATATCCTTGAATCTCGGTTCATTGCGGGGGTGCTTCCGGTTCTTAACCGCGGCGATGCGGCGTTTGCTGGGAATGCCGTTCCTTTATTGTCAACAAACTCAATGGCTTTACGCTGTCAACATAGTCCAAATGACATCGGAATACAATTTGGAAATCCGTCGGCCCTCACCGGCGTTGAGGCGATCGGTTGCTGCAAGGGGGCGGGAGAGGTCTTGTCGGTGGGTCTGATTTTCTTTGACTTCCGGAATTCACAGAAGTACTTACTGGTCCGTACGATCATGGTTGGACGAGTCATCTATTTCAGATTTTTGACGGGTTGAGGGAGGAAGGATGCAGGAAGAGCGGCTGCAGACATTGGAAGAATGGAAAAGAGATCTCGAAAAGGCATGGCTGCAGATACCGAAACCATTCAGAAATGACCACTCGGTCCGGCGCACCTTGCAGTGCCGTCTGTACCGGCAATTGATCGAGACAGGGTATCATATTGTAGCGGACTATATGCCTCCCCGGATTAAGGATCGAGAAATCGATCTCATTGTGGTGGATGACGACCACGCAATCGTCTATGCAATCTGCATCGACACGGTTGTTACGCTTGCCGCTGTCAAGAGCTTGAGCAGTTTTGAAGCGGCGAACAAGGTCATCTTTACGACCGGTCTGCTGCTGAAGAAGGTCCAGGAGAGCAGGTTCTTCCTCAAGCCGGAAATCGAACACGTCCACTTGCAGCCCTTTGAGAAGCCCTATTCGTAATGACTGGTTCCGAAACCTCTGTCTGCCCGCATGTTGATCTCTGCGGCGATGAGTTTCGGATTCAATCGCCTGTTCGGGCAAGACGGCTGCATCGAGGAAATTCAGGCCATGGGCGGGCAGAGACCAGCCTCTTCGCTGCCGAGGATGCCCTCCTGAGGACCCAATGCCTCAGTCCTGGGATCAAAAAAATCTTGACACCCACCCTGCCAATCCATTACTAATTAACGCGTTGCGTATGGCGGGGTAGCTCAGTCGGTAGAGCAGTGGACTGAAAATCCTCGTGTCCCCAGTTCAATTCTGGGCCCCGCCATCTCAGAAAAAATTGTAGAATCAACAGAAAAAAGGATGTTGAGCTTGCTTTTGAAAGCCCGCAAAAAGCGGGCTTTTCCATTTTGGGCATTCTGTACAACTGTAGTATAGCTTTTGAGTGACTGGAATCACGCCCAGTCTATTCAAAAGACCTGCCTCACAGGCGGAAAGACAAAGCCTGGAAGGGTCGCACAAGGAAGACGTTCCAATGGCTCGCCTGACTCTCCCAAAGCTCAAGCGCCACCTGTATGCCGCTGCGGACATCCTGCGCGGAAAGATGGATGCCTCCCTGTACAAGGATTTCATCTTCGGCATGCTGTTCCTCAAGCGTTGCTCAGACGTGTTCGAGGAGGAGCGCGAAAGAGTGATCCGTGATGAGCTGGCCGCTGGTGCGACACAGCAGGAAGCGGAGGAGCGGGCGGAAGATCCGTACCTGTATGCGCTCTTTGTGCCGCCCCAGTCCCGTTTTCGATACATCGATGAGAACGCCCACCACAACATTGGCGATTTTCTGACCAAGTCGCTTTGGGCCATCTCCGAAAACAACTCAGTCTTGCGCGGCGTTCTCGATCAGGTTGATTTTGCCCGGCAGATCGGCAAGAAGCCCCTTCCCGACGCCAGGCTTCGCCAGCTCATCACCCATTTCCGCAAGCATCGCATGCGCAACGAAGATTTCGAACACCGCGACCTGCTCGGTTCGGCGTACGAATACCTGGTCTATATGTTTGCCGAGTCGGCCGGCAAAAAGGGGGGCGAATTCTACACCCCGCGCGGTGTGGTCCGGCTCATGGTCCGACTGGTTGATCCCAAGGAAGGGCAGCGCATCTACGACCCTTGCTGCGGCTCCGGCGGTATGCTCATCTACGCCCGACAGCACGTGGGAGAGCACGGCGGCAACCCCGACGATCTTTCGCTTTACGGCCAGGACAACGAGGGCTCCGCCTGGGCCATCTGCAAGATGAATTTAATCCTGCACGGTGTGTTCGAACGGGCCTTCATTGAAAACGACGATACCCTCACCTCTCCCCAGCATCTCGATGGCGGCGAGCTGATGCGCTTTGACCGGATCCTCTCTAATCCCCCTTTCAGCCTGCCCTATGAGAAGAAGCAGCTCAGTCATCAGGAACGCTTCAGCGCCTACGGCTTTCCACCCGAGAAGAAGAAGGCCGACCTGCTTTTCGCTCTCCATATGCTGGCATCTTTGCGCTCCGGCGGTGTCATGGCCACGGTTATGCCCCACGGCGTCCTCTTTCGAGCCGGCGGCGAGTATGAAATCCGCAGAAAGCTCGTGGAAAAGGACCATATCGAAGCGATCATCGGCCTCGGGGCGAATCTTTTTTTCGGAACCGGCATCCCGGCCTGCATCCTGGTCATGCGGCGCGAGGGTGACAAACCCGCCGAACGACAGGGGAAGATCCTTTTTATCAATGCCGACCGGGATTTTGAAGAGGGCCGAGCCCAAAACTATCTCCGGGCCGAACATGCCGAAAAGATCGTCCAGGCTTTTCAGAATTTCGAGTTCATCCCCGGCTATTCCAGCATCGTCACCACCGCCCAGATTGCGGCCGAGGACTTCAACCTCAATATCCGCCGTTATGCCGACAACTCCCCGCCGCCCGAACCCCAGGACGTGCGCGCCCATCTGGTAGGCGGCGTGCCGAAAGCCGAGGTCGAAGCCCTCAAACCGCTCTTTGAGGCCCACGGTCTGGACGAGGCCCGGCTTTTTGTCGAGCGTGACGCCCGGTATCTCGATTTCGCCCCGGATGTGTCCGGCAATGGCGATCTCCGCAAGGCCGTGGACCTTGATCCGGGCATCAAGGCGCGGGAGCAGGCCATGCTGGACGCCTATGGTGCCTGGTGGGCCGAGCATGCCCCCCGCCTGTCAGAATTGCCGCAAACCGGTGACCCGATGATCCTGCGGGAAGAGTATCTATAGCTCTCAAGAAAAAGATTTTGGTGCATGACAACATTTAGGGCGGGACAA
>CAYTWB010000059.1:0-23885 GCA_964441945.1 uncultured Syntrophobacteraceae bacterium | reverse complement strand
TGATTGCAAGGTCGTGATTTAAATTATGAACTATTTGAGAACAGGTTCACCGTGGACGGCTCAGGGATTGCATTTGACAAAGAGGCCCCTTTCAGCTAAATGTAGTGAGCCCCTTCAGCTGTGGGGTTTTTGCTGTTTTTCATGGGTTTTCAGGTTGTTGACCGGTCGGGGGAAGTTTGATTTGAAAACCGCGGTTTATGAAGTAAAAATCACCAGCCATTTCTCTGCAGCTCATAATCTCAGAAACTTTCGAGGCAAGTGCGAGAACCTGCATGGCCACAACTGGAAGGTGGAAGTGGTGCTGCGCGGGAAGGAACTGGAGGAAAGCGGTGTTCTGATCGATTTCAGGGAAGTAAAGGAAGCCACCCGGGAGGTACTCAAGGAGGTTGACCACCACTATCTGAATGAGTTGCCATCTTTCCAGGGCGCTAACCCGTCATCGGAAAACATTGCCCGCCACTTATTTGAATGCCTGGCGCAGCGTTTGAACAATGAAAACCGCTGGTTATATAGGGTGTCAGCCTGGGAATCGGCTGACGCCTGTGCGACATTTATGAGTGAGTGAGTTGGTGGATTGAGCTGAACATAGAAAAGGAGCACGAACGATGGGAGTTGTAAATGAACGAGCGGTAGGCTGCAGTGGAAGTTCGATCAGACGGCGCAGCATTCTCCTTTGTGTGATCGGTGTGCTGGTTTTGATGCTGGGGTTGGGCGGCGCATATTATAGCTGGGCATTGCAGAAATACAGCATTGGCTCTGGAGAGGCGGGAAGCAGTGCTGCTCCGGCTGCCGAGCACCACCCGGTGCAACAGGGGACGGCTGAAGGACATGGATCGGTTTCTGTGCCGGCATCGCCCCCTCATGGTGGCGCACATCCCCCGGCAGCTCCGGCTGCACATCCAACAACCGGCCCCGGCCAGGCTGCTCCGACGGGCCATGAACCCGCGGCTGCACATGGCACGGGAGCCGCGGCACATGATTCTCATGGTGAAGGGCATGGGCATGGGCCGGCTTTGCCCGAGCTCTCACCCATTCCCGGGGTCACCTTTGTGGAAACCATGATCTCACTGATGGATCACGAACTCCACGGAAGAATCCTGGGTTGGCGCCCGAACGACCTGATCATCGGCCGCTTCACGGACAACATCAACAATTATCAGCTTGGGGTCCTGGAGGCGATTCGCTTCACCACGGGCCGTCTGAAAGACAGCCTGACTCGCATGGGCGACGCCGACACCTACGACCAAGATCTGGAAAAGGCACTCCATCTTTTTATGAACAGTGCCACATCATTCTGGTTTCCCTCAGCCGAAGGCTCTTACGGGGAAGCGGTCGATCATCTCAAAAAATTTCTCGAGAAACTCAAGACAGGCAAACGCAGTTTTTATTATCGCAAGGACAACCTTGTTGCACTGATCAACAACTACAAAGATCTCCTGGGTAACGTGAACAAGGCGTTGGTCGACGGGTCGGTGAGCTGGTGGGATTCGGATGACTACTTCTACTATGCAAAAGGGGTTGCTCATGTCTATTACGAGGTCCTCCGGGTCGTACGGGTGGGATTTCAGCCCCAGCTCAGCTCCACCCTCTACGGGATCGATATTATGGACACCATACTGCATGAACTGAGCCGGGTGGAAGAGATGGATCCGTGGCTTATTCTTAACGCCGATCTGGATGGCTTCTTTGCCAACCACCGCGCGAACATGAACGGACCGCTCAGTGAAGTCGCGCATCTCATGGTGGTAATGAGTCAACTCTAGTTTGCGGCAAGGCAACTCCCCCTCCCTGTCCAACCTTGGAGGGGTAACCGTGTCAATCAGGCTGGGAGCAGGTTATTCTTCCTTCTCCCAGCCTGTCTCCCGGTTTTCCATTTCGCTTTTCACTGCGGACTCAAACTTCCGTTTCTGTTTTAGAAAGTAGTCAGGGTTTTTCGGCCCTTTGTGAAGGGCCCTGATGATTGTGCGAAGCGCTTCCTCCGCCAGCCCGTTGGCATAGTAGGCCTCCGCGAGTGTGTCCAGGATTGTGGGATCGGGTTCGCGGGCTGCTGCACGCAGTGCCAGATCCAGGGCTGCCTGGGGGTTGAAATAGGGCGGTGGAGACGTGGCATAGAGCCAGGCCAGGTTGTTCAGAGCGTTGGCATCCTCAGGTGCCGATTCCAGGGACTTCCGAAGGACCGATTCCGCAACTCCAAACTGACCTAGATCGAGAAGCAATCCTCCGTAGACCGAATACAGTCGATGATCTCCACCTCCGCGACTGATTGCCTGCTCGATCACCCCTAGCTGCACTTCGGAGCGCCAGTGCCGGACGACCTTGCTGCTTTCCAGGCCAAAACCCAGTGTAATCAGACCGGTCACCAAAAGAAAGAAGAGCGCCGCCGAGGCGTAGTATCTCTTCTCGTGTATTCGGATAAGGTCGGGTTTTTCGTAGGCATTCAGCAGAAATTCGATGCGTTGACGGATGCTGTAGTGGTGCCAGCTGGGAAGGTCTTCAATCCGTCCACTGCAAAAGGCGATCTTTCGCAGAGACGAGACCAACGGGAAGGGGTTTCCAATCACTTGAAGCGCGTGCAGATCGGCCTGGCGTTCGCTGTTTCTGAGAAAGTACCCGAAGACATACCGGAAGTATACCACCAGCATGATGATCATAGGGGCGCTATAGACGGCGGAAAGGAGCGCAGTATTCATTGTTCCCGAGTAGAGGGCCCATTCCAGGACAACGTCGTTTTGCAGCAGCAGAAGCAGCACCAGATCGTTGAAGGCATAGGCCAGGATCGAAAAGAGGAGGAAGAAAGCCAGGTAAAGGAGCATATGATGGCGACGGACATGCCCCATCTCATGGGCAACCACCGCCCGGAGCTCGTCTTCATTGAGAACTCTCAGAAGACTCCGGGTGAGCAGGATATAGCGCCATCTCGGCAAGACCCCGATGATACCCGCAGTGAGCATTTCTCCTCCAAACAGAGGCCAGAGCATGAAATTGCCCACCTTGAAATGATTCGCTTCAACAAAGCTCTCCAGGTCCATGCGCAGGGCAGTCATCGGCAGGGCTCGACAGCCCCACAGGCGGACCACAAGCCCTGGTGCAAAGAGGACGAAAAGGAGCAGCAGCACTCCCATAAGCAGGAACTGCCCGGCTTCTGTTTTAAGGAAGCCGGGCATATTGAAGAGTTGCAGGGTGTCCATAGCCATCGAAATGAGGAACCAGGGAATCAGGAGGGCTGCACTGAATGCCAGGTTTCCCTTAAGAAAAGCCCATGGCTTTGTGCTCGACTGGTAGATGTGCCGGTAGACCGGATAGCTCCAGAGCCAGATCACGCCCAGGTGGATGAGGAACAACCCGAGGCCGGTCAAGCCCTGTACGGTCAGGGATCTGTCATAGCCGGGGATGTTCTGGAGGTAATAGTTGATATTCAGCCCATAGACATCGACAGCCAGATACACCAGCGCGAGGATGGAGAGCCTGCCTTGCATGCCGAGATAGCGCGATACGACCGCAGAGTCTGACATGCCGCCAGCCAGCGCGTGCTTCAGCCGTCGCATCACAATGGAACAGGTCAGGACATATACCAGGAAGAAGCCTGCAGCCAGGAGAAGCGTCCCGAGAGGGGAAAAATACGGTTCACTGCCCGGCTGCTGAATGGAAAAAAGGAGCAGGGCGATGATGAAATAGATGATTTGATTATACATGCACTTTCAACAAGAGCGGCCGGGTCACTGCAAACCCTGCTCAATGGCCGTTGTTCGATCGAGAGAATCGTATTTTGCCCTTACCCAGCAGGTCATGAAGATGCAGGATGCCCTGGAGATGATCTGATGCATCCACAACCGGCAGCACCGTAATCAAATACTGTTCCATGATCTCCAGAGCTTCTGCAACCGATCGATCTGAACAGACGGATCGAGGGCGTGGCGTCATCACCTCATGGATGAGCCTGCCGTTGAGATCGGTGGATTGACTGAGGACGCGTCGCAGGTCCCCGTCAGTGAAAATGCCGAGGAGTTCGTCTTCCGGACCAACAATGAGTGTTGCCCCAAGCTCTTTTTGGCTCATCTCGACCAGGGCTTCTGAAATCCCCGTCGTTATGCCGACTTTTGGAATATCATCCCCCTGGCGCATTACATCGTAAAGAGGCACCTGCAGACGTTCACCGAGATGGCCTCCCGGGTGATAGCGCTGAAAGTCCTGGATCTGAAAATTCCGCAGTTTGATGAGTGCCACAGCCAGGGCGTCCCCCATAGCCAGTTGTGCAGTGGTGCTTGCCGTGGGGGCCAGTCCGAGAGGGCAGGCCTCCTTCGGGACCCCGGTATAGATCGCCAGGTCACTGTACTGAGCCAGAGTGGAAGTGAGGCTCCCGGTGAAGGCTATGATGCGGGTGCCGATTCCCTTGAGACTGGGCAAAATGATATTCAGTTCGTCTGTTTCGCCACTGTTGGACAATGTGAGTACAATGTCTTCGCCGCGCACCATGCCCAGATCACCATGCATGGCTTCCACAGGATGGATGAAGAGTGCCGGAGTGCCGGTGCTGCTCAGTGTTGCGACAATTTTGCGGCCGACGATTCCGGACTTGCCGATTCCAGTGACGATGACCCGCCCCTTCGCTTCGAAGATCCATTGCACGGCGGTCGCAAATGCTTCGGACATATTATCCAGTAGATGGAGAATCCCTTCCGCCTCGATGCGCAGGACCTCCCTGGCAATGTCCAGGACCTCCTTTTGTCTTTCGCCTCTCACGCTAAATTCCCCACATCCACTGCTCTCCCTGTCAACGCGACGGCTCGGGACCTTGATTGTGGCTTTCCAGGCAGTCTTTCCGAACCCTTCCTTCGAACGCCACCGGATAGTCGCCGGTAAAACAGGCGAGGCAAAACGAATGATTGTCCCTTGATGCGCCGGCACCCTCAAGGAGCCCATCAAGACTCAGATAATTCAGGGAATCCAGGCTTATGAACCGGCGAATCTCCTCGACCGACTGGGATGCGGCGATGAGCTCTCCTTTCGAGGAGAAGTCGATCCCATACGGGCATGGGAAGCGGTGGGGCGGACAGCTGACCAGCATGTGAATCTCCTTTGCCCCGCTGTTGCGGAGCGCCTGGATACGGGTGCGAGTGGTCGTACCACGGATGATGGAGTCCTCAACGAGGATGACCCGCTTGTTTCGGAGCAGCTCACGAACCGGATTCAGTTTGACGCGAACCCCAAAATCCCGCATGGCCTGGCTGGGCTGGATAAAGGTCCTTCCCACATAGTGATTCCTGATCACTCCCATCTCAAAGGGAATCCCTGATACCTCGGCAAATCCCAGAGCGGCATAATTCCCGGAATCAGGAAAGGGCATTACGAGATCTGAAGTGAGGCTTCGGTTTTCTCCGGCCATGAGATGTCCCAATCGCTTCCGGAACAAATATACATTCTGTTCGAAGATATTGCTGTCAGGCCTCGCGAAATAAATGAACTCGAAAATGCAGTATGCCGGACGCGTCCTGGGAAAAGGATGCAGGGACCGCAGGCCGTTCGAATCGATAATGAGAATCTCCCCGGGCTCGACATCACGAACGTAGGTGGCCTCGACCAGGTCCAGGGCACAGGTCTCGGAAGCGAGAACATAGCTCCCGTTGAGCGTACCAAGACACAAAGGACGAAATCCCAGCGGGTCCCTGATCCCGATCAGCTTGTCTTTGGTACACATCAACAATGAGTAGGCTCCCTGGACCTGGCTCAGGGCCTCAATCAGGGCTTCCTCGAGGCCGTAGCGCAGATGCCGCGCCATGAGGTGCATGACCACCTCGGTGTCCATCGTGGACTGAAAGATGGCACCTTTCTTCTCCAATTTCCGCCGTAACGCATAGGCATTGACCAGGTTGCCGTTATGAGCAATCTCATAGTATTCATTGCCGAGAAAGACCCCGAAGGGCTGAGCATTGGCCAGCAGGGAAGAACCGGTGGTGGAGTAGCGCACATGGCCGATAGCCAGATGTCCCGTCAGGGCCTGCAGGATGTCTTCGCCAAAAACATCGTGCACCAATCCCATGTGCTTGTACTCTCTCACCTGTCGACCGTCGGAAACTGCAATACCGGCGCTTTCCTGACCTCGATGCTGGAGAGCGTAAAGGCCGAAATAGGTCAGCTTGGCTGCTTCAGGGTTCCCAAAGACTCCGAAAATACCGCACTCTTCCCGCCTGTGCGGGAGGAACGGGTGGAGAGTCGGAAGTCCTGCCGTTGTCATCCTCAATCCCTCTGCCGCCTGGGTTCGATCCTTCCTCCATCCGATCGGACCTCAGGACCCGGCCATCCTATCATCCAAATCACCAGCCACTAACCACTAACCAAATGATATTCCTGCAATGTCTTCACATCCCAGTCGCCGCTCTGGAGCGCGCCAACGGCTTCCGCCAGTGCCTTCGCTCCGGCGATCGTGGTAGTGTAGGGGATATTGTAAACGAGCGTAGCCCTTCTGATCTCATAGGCGTCGGAAGAAGTCTTCTTCCCGAGACTGGTGTTGATTATGAGCTGCACCTCGCCGTTTTTGATACGGTCCACCACATGAGGACGGCCCTCCCTGAGTTTATGAACGGTGTCAACCGGTATGCCACGGTCTCTCAGATAGGTTGCCGTGCCGATGGTACCGATCAAATGAAAACCCAGTCTTTTGAAGCTTTCCGCTACAGGCAGCACCCGTGGTTTGTCATGATCGTGAACACTGATAAAGATCGTACCCCGGGTCGGGAGCTCATATCCTGCAGCTGCCTGGCTCTTGGCAAAAGCGATGCCAAAGCTTGAACCAATGCCCATCACCTCACCCGTGGATTTCATCTCAGGCCCAAGCAGGATATCCACATTGGGAAATCGGGAAAACGGAAAAACCGATTCCTTGACTGAAAGGTGCCGAGGCTCGACTTCCCTGTCAAATCTCAGCTCCCGCAAGGACTTCCCAAACATAACCTTGGTCGCCAGCTTTGCCAAGGGGAAACCAATCGCCTTGCTCACGAAGGGAATGGTACGGGAGGCCCGAGGGTTCACCTCCAGGACATAGATCTCACCCTTCTGCATGGCAAATTGCACGTTCATCAACCCCACCACCCCAAGCTCACCAGCCATCAGCCGGGTCTGCCGCTTGATCTCCTCCTGGACCGCTCCGGAGATGCTGATGGGCGGCAGGACACAGGCGCTGTCACCCGAATGGATGCCGGCCTGTTCGATGTGCTCCATGATTCCGCCGATAACCGTTATCCGGCCGTCGCTTATGGCATCGACATCCAGTTCGATCGCATCCTCCAGGAACTGATCGATGAGAATCGGATGTCCCGGGGAGACATGCACCGCCGTTTGCATGAATTCTCTCAGCATGGAGTCGTCATAGACGATCTCCATGGCCCTTCCGCCCAGGACATAAGAAGGGCGCACAACCACCGGATATCCAATGGTATTGGCCACTACCAGGGCTTCATCGACAGTCAGGGCGATGCCGTTCCTCGGCTGTTTAAGCTGCAGCTTCTGGAGCATCTGCTGGAACCGCTTGCGATCTTCGGCCAGGTCGATGGCATCCGGAGAGGTCCCAAGGATGGCGGCGCCGGCCTTCTCCAGAGGAACTGCGAGATTGAGCGGGGTTTGCCCGCCGAATTGAACGATCACCCCGAGCGGCTTCTCCGTCTGGAGAATGTGCAGGACATCCTCGCGCGTGAGCGGTTCGAAGTAGAGCTTGTCGGAGGTGTCATAGTCCGTTGAGACGGTCTCCGGGTTGGAGTTGACCATGATCGATTCGACATTCTCTTCGCGCAGTGAAAAGGAAGCGTGTACGCAACAATAGTCGAACTCGATCCCCTGGCCGATGCGGTTGGGGCCGCCACCGAGAATCACCACTTTGGGTCGATCCGATGGTCTGGCTTCATTCTCCATTTCGTAGGTCGAATAGTAGTAGGGGGTATAGGCTTCAAACTCGGCGGCACAGGTGTCTACCAGCTTGTAGACCGGCTCGATACCGTGGTCCGTTCTTTTCCGGCGAACGACCTCCTCCTCCACGCCACAGAGCTCGGCTAGGCGCCGGTCTGAAAAGCCGCAGGATTTTGCATACCTCAGATGTTCGGAATCCTCCAGAAAACTGCGAGCCTGGGACGTCTCTTTGATGTCTGCTTCCATCTGTACGAGTTGTTCGATATGGTGCAGAAACCAGGGATCGATATGCGTCAACCGGTGAACGGCTTCAACGGTAAGGCCGAGCTTCAGGGCTTCGCCTATTTGGAAAAGGCGTTTTGAATTGGGGCGCCTCAGGCTCTGTTTGAGCTGTTCGACATAGTCTTCGCCGGCGTCTGCCGGAGGGTCGCAGAACCCGAACCGACCGATTTCGAGAGACCGAATGGCCTTGTGAAGCGATTCTTTGAAGGTTCGGCCGACAGCCATTGTCTCTCCCACCGATTTCATGGAGGTGGTGAGGATGTCTTCAGTCCTCGGGAACTTCTCGAAAGTGAAACGGGGGACTTTGACCACACAGTAATCAATGGTCGGCTCGAAGGAAGCTCGGGTCTCCCGGGTGATATCATTGGAGATTTCATCCAGAGAATAGCCGACGGCGAGCTTGGCGGCAATCTTGGCTATGGGAAAGCCGGTGGCCTTCGATGCGAGTGCCGACGAGCGGGAAACGCGGGGATTCATCTCGATCACGACCATCTCTCCGTCCCTCGGGTTGACGGCGAACTGGACGTTTGAACCGCCGGTTTCCACGCCGACTTCCCTGAGGATGGCGATGGATGCGTCCCGCATTCGCTGGTATTCCCGATCGGTCAGGGTCTGAGCGGGAGCGACGGTAATGGAATCACCCGTATGCACACCCATCGGGTCCATGTTTTCGATGGAACAGATGATGACCACGTTGTCCATATGGTCACGCATGACCTCGAGCTCATATTCCTTCCAGCCCAGAACCGACTCCTCCAGCATGACCGCGTGGATATAGCTGGCATCCAGACCGCCCTGGGCAAGGTGAAAGAGCTCTTCGCGGTTGTAGGCCACCCCCCCGCCCGTTCCACCCAGCGTAAAGGACGGGCGGACAATAACCGGGAAGCCCATTGCCTCGGCGATAGCTTCGACTTCCGACATGGAACGGGCAATGCCGCTGGCGGGAACGCGCAGGCCGATATGCTTCATCGCCTCCCGAAAGAGCTCCCGGTCTTCCGCCTTCTTGATCACGTCGACTCGCGCCCCGATCATATCCACCCCGTACCGCTCCAGGACGCCCATCTCTGCCACTCTGACCGCGACGTTCAGGGCTGTCTGGCCCCCCAGGGTCGGCAGCACGGCGTCGGGACGCTCCCGGGCAATCACCTTGGCCACGGCTTCCGGCGTGATCGGTTCAATATAGGTGCGGTCCGCCGTTTCCGGGTCGGTCATGATGGTCGCCGGGTTGCTGTTTATGAGTACGATCTCATAGCCTTCCTCTCGAAGGGCTTTGCACGCCTGAGTTCCCGAATAGTCGAACTCGCAGGCCTGGCTGATGATAATCGGTCCGGAGCCAATAATGAGGATCTTATGGATGTCGGTCCGCTTGGGCATGAGCTCATCTTCCTTGCTGCGGATTGCGCTTCATCAGCGAGATGAAACGGTCGAAGAGGTAGGACGCATCGTGAGGGCCGGGGGAGGCTTCGGGATGATATTGAACACTGAATGCAGGGACCTCCACGTGCTCCATCCCTTCCAGCGTATTGTCGTTGAGGTTGAGGTGGGTGAGCCGCACAGGGACGTGAGCGAGCGATTCGATGTCAACACAGTAACCGTGGTTCTGAGAGGTGATTTCAACCTTTCCCGTGGTCAAGTCCTTTACGGGCTGGTTTGCACCGCGGTGACCGAACTTGAGCTTGAATGTTTTGCCGCCAAGAGCCAGCCCCATGATCTGGTGGCCGAGACAGATCCCAAAAATGGGCCGCTTTCCCAAAAGGCCCCGCACCGTGTCAACGACCTGCTGCACTGCGGATGGATCGCCGGGCCCGTTGGAAAGGAAGATCCCGTCGGGGTCGGCCGACAGAATTTGATCGGCGGGAGTGTGAGCGGGAAAAACCATGACCTGGCATCCTGCTCGCTGGATCATTCTCAGGATATTGTACTTGATCCCGCAGTCCAAAGCCGCAACCCGAAACCCTGGAAGGTCCGGTCTCCACCCGGCAGGCGATTCCACGGGCTGTGGTCCGTGGTCCCATCGATAAGGCTCCCGGCAGGTGACGGTCTGTACCAGATCGACGCCGTTGAGCCCGGGAAAGGCTTGTACCGCCAGCATGAGGGAGGGCATATCATCGGTATCCGTCGCAACAATGCCGCGCATGGCGCCAACCACCCGGAGGTGTCGCGTCAAGGCGCGGGTATCGATCCCTTCTATCCCGATCTTGCCGTGTTCGTTCAGAAAATCGGCGAGGCTTCTCTTGCTTTGCCAGTTGCTGACAAAACCCTGATATTCCCTGACGATGAAGGCTTCGACCCGGATCGCCGCCGATTCCATGTCTTCATCGTTTATGCCGTAGGTCCCGGTCAGGGGGTAGGTCATCGCCACGATCTGGCCCTTGTAGGACGGATCGGTGAGGACCTCCTGATAGCCCGTCATGCTGGTATTGAACACCACTTCGCCCACGGCGCACCCCCGACCGGCAAAGGCATGGCCGCGAAAAACGGCGCCGTCTTCGAGCAGGAGGACCGCTTTGGTGCGTTTCCGGAGAGGTGACATGTTGTTTCCTTGTCTTGTAGCCCATGGAATAGTTAAGCACTGCAATTGTACCGATAATCGCATAGATGGCAACCCAATTCCCGTTTCTGTAAGGTATTCGCGCTTCCAGGATGGTTCCCGATCTCGCCCCACGGCGGGAATCTTCTGCACTGTAGCCGTGATCTGAAAAAAGACAATCACAAATGAGGGCCGTCTTTTGCAGGAAAGCAATTGAAGTCTCCTTGAGGGCCCGAATCCATGGTATTTATGAAACGACCGGCAAGGCACCATTCCTGCCGGCATCCGGTTTCAAGGGACTCTCCCTTCGGCGCTGGCTTTCCATGCTGCTCCGCAGGTGTTGTGCCCCTTTTTCAGGGCCCCCGGGAGGGAAAAGCTGTGAACGAGAGCGAGCGGATTCAGGAATCCTCTCAGTATCTGGGAACTCTTCTGAGAAATCTCCCGGATTGCCGCAATTGGCTGCTGGCCGAGAAGAACCTTCACCGGCGCTATCCCCTGACCGAGCTTTATGATGATCTCCTGAATGCCGCTGAGGGCGCGAAGGCCTTCTCCGATTTGCTGCTCGCCTTTCGCCGCTTCAAACAGCGACACTTTTTGCGCATTGGGGGCCGGGACCTCCTGGGTTGGGCCGATCTCAAGGAAACCACGTCGCAGTTGAGTGATCTGGCCTGTGTCGCACTTCAGGCCGGCATGAACCTGTTGTCCCGCCATCCCGAATGGTGGTCGACTCCAGGCAAAGCCGGGAACGGGATCGGGATCGGAGGGCCGGTTCAACTCGTTGTCGTGGGCCTGGGCAAGCTGGGAGGCCATGAGCTCAACTACGTTTCCGATGTTGATCTCCTCTACCTTCATGCTCTCAGAGCTGACGGAAATGACCATGCCGATGAAACCATTCCGCTCCTCAGCCGCTTCTGCCAGCAGCTGTCGCGACTGTTGGGCGACAGCGCAGACGGGGATCGAGTCTTTCTGGTCGACCATCGCCTGCGGCCTCATGGCAAGGATGGTCCTCTGGTGCCTTCGTCCGCTGCCGCCGCAGACTACTACCTCGATTACGGTCGACCGTGGGAACGCCAGATGCTCCTCAAAGCCCGGCCCGTAGCGGGGGATCGCTCGATTGGCCTGGCTTTTCTCAGAGAGGTTCGCCCTTTTGTTTTCCGGCGGTTCCTCGATTTTCAGGCCATTGATGAACTGCGAACCATGCGCGATCGGATCATTGGTGAAGCCAATCGGCATCGTTCAACGACTGTGCCGTTCGATGTGAAGCTGGGAGTCGGCGGTATTCGTGAAATTGAGTTCCTGGTCCAGTCCATGCAGCTCATCTACGGAGGACGTCACCCGGAGCTTGACGAACCCAATACCTTGCGTTGTCTGGATCGGCTGTGTGAGCTCAAGTTGTTCGGCGATGAGGTTGTGGAGGAGCTGAAATCGTCCTACATCTTCCTGAGGCGGGCTGAACACTGGGTGCAGCTGGATCAGAACCGCCGGACTCAAAAGCTCCCAAAGTCCAAAGATGCCCTGGAACGGCTTTCCCTGGCCCTGGGTTTCGGCCGGAATGAGGGAAGGCTCCTGGATAGACTCGAAGCGTGCTGTGAATCGGTCCATGAGCATTTCCTCGCCCTCTTTGGATCAGGGACCCGTGTCGCTCCACACTGTTTGGATGAGGAAGGGGAACCGCCGACGGATCGTTCGGACGATTCGGTGATACCTGAAGGTTTTCCCGCCGAGGCGCTCGCCCGTCTCAGGACTTCCCTCAAAGCCCTTTCACCGGTCCTTGAAAAACCCCTTATCGAGACGCTCAAAGCATTTGGCCCACAGAGCAACCCGCCGCTTCAGGAAAAGGTCCTGCTTCGCCTCGATCGCTATTTCAGCCAGGTGTCACGGCGTCCGGGCCTCATGAGGCTCTTCCTCAATCCTGCCGCCTGGCTTGGGGATTTTTGCCGAGGTCTCGCTTCCAGTGAACTGCTCGCCGCCCTTCTTGCCGGTCATCCCGGGCTCGTTGAAGGGGTGGCAACCACCGATGAGAGCTTCCCCGGCTTTGCCTCATGGGAAAAGAGGAGTCTTCGGCTGTTGCAGGAGGTCGACGATTATGCAGAGGGCCTGGAATGGATTCGCCGCCTCAGGAACGAACGCCTTCTGCAGGTGGTCCTGAACGATCTGCGCGGGGATATCAGCGGTGAGGCGCTTGAAGGGGAGCTGAGCAGCCTGGCGGATTTTGTCCTTCAGCAGACCACGGATCGGGTCGCTACAAACCTTGGTGTGGGTCCGGATCTGCCTCTCGCAGTGCTGGCCCTTGGCCGGCTGGGCAGCCGGGAGATGAGCTACCTTTCGGACCTGGACCTGGTTTTCGTCTACCAGCCCCGCCAGGAGGGACCCGAGGACCGCATCCCGACCGAGGTTGTGCGCTTCGTACAGCGCTTGATGCGCATGCTGAGCACGCCTTTGCAGGAGGGTCCCGGATATGCCGTCGATGCGCGTTTGCGGCCTACGGGAACCTATGGACCCTTGATCGTCACCCGCAGCGCATGGTTGGACTACTACCGGCATCAGGCGGACCTCTGGGAGATTCAGGCCCTGCTCCGGATTCGATGGGTTGCGGGAAATCGAGCGCTCGGCATCTGGATCGAGGAAAAGGCCCGGGAAATCTGCTATCGGCAAAGAAACCCGGTAGACGTCTGGAGCAGGCTTTGTCATCTGCGCGGGCGCATGCAGCGGGAACGCAGCGAAGAAAAGGGAGACCGGATCGATATCAAGCTTGGAATGGGCGGGCTTGCGGACCTGGAATTCCTGGCTCAAGGGCATGCTTTGGTGGAGGGTCACGGGATTCCCTCATTGAAAGCGCGATCCGTCCGGTCTGCCTTAAGCGGAGCACTCGAGAATTCACCTCGTCTCCAACGTTCGTTTCTCGAAGTCCTGACGGCGTTTGAAACCCTCCGTTCCCTGGAACACCGGTTGCGTCTCCACACGAATCTGGCTTCGTCACGGATCAGTCCGTCCCTCTTTGAATCGCTCAAAGACTTTCGCCTGTGGCCCCCGCACCACGGCGAAAACACCCTCGAAGACTGGCAGGACCTTGTCCGGTTGCGCAGCCGCGTGAGAAACGCTCTGCGGGGCTTTTGCCACGACCTGTGAACGCTCTTCTTCTTTGGAGCTTGACAACGAGCAGGTAAATTGATTATGAACACGCTTTCTGTTAAGGTCAAACCCGGCAGATGCGGTTCGTCGAAACCAGGAAGAGAACGCGAAGGATTCGAAGAAATATTGTAAAGATCACCCTAATGGTTATAGAGTAGACCCCCATGAAAATGACATTTCAACCCAGTAATCTAAAAAGGAAGAGAACTCACGGGTTCTTGGAACGGATGTCCACGAGATCCGGAAGAGCTGTCTTGAAGAGGCGGCGGGCCAAGGGACGCAAACGCCTCAGCGTATGAGCGAACGCTGTGCGAGGACACCGCACGAACAGCCATACAACCGGTCCCTGGAGCAAGAGAGCAACTTGAGCGGATTGAATTGCTTCCGGCCTCACGAAAGACTGCGGTCATCCTCGGACTTCTTGCGGGTGAAGAGAACCGGTCGGCGCTGCCGAACCCCCCATTTCGGGGTGAATTGTGCTGAGAACGGATTCTCCTTCCATCGCCTGGGGATGGTGGTTCAGAAGCGTTTCTGGCCGGCCGTCGGTAGAAACCTCATCAAGAGGCGGCTGAGAGAATGGTTTCGCCTGCACAAATGGGCGCTGCCGCTTCCAGGCAAGGACATCGTGCTCATTGCCCGGCCCGGGGCCGAGGGCCTTTCACTCAACGACATGACGAAGGAACTTCTCGCGGTTTTTTTGAAGCGGGATGGTCGGTCTGTATGATCCGTTTTTTGATGCTGTTTCTTATTCGAACCTACCAGGTTTTACTCTCTCCACTGAAGGTTTCCAGTTGCCGGTTTTTTCCTACGTGCTCCCAATACACGTACGAAGCGATCCGGCTTTATGGACCCTTGAAGGGCCTCATGATGGGTGCAAAGCGCCTGGCCCGGTGCCATCCTTTCAACCCCGGTGGCTACGACCCTGTCATTGAACCCCCTTCAGCAGTCTCTTTTAAGTAGATGGAGTGTTTCTGAATGGAAAAGAGAGCGCTATTGGCCTTCGGGCTGTCACTGCTTGTCCTCCTGTTCTGGGAGTATTACTTCGGGCTGATGCGACCCACGGAGACGCAGCAGGAGAAACCTGCCGTGACGGCTCCAGCCCCGAGCGAGACCCAGCCCAAGGCTCCCCCAGTCGATCTGCCGCCACCGGTTCTTCCCGACACCCTCCCTCAGGAGCGTTCCATTCCTCTCGATCAACAGTTCCAGAAATGGACTCTCTCTACCCCGCTTTACAAGACGGAAATCCTCGCGCCCGGCGCACGCCTGAGCTCTTATCAGTTGAAAGGGTTTCGCCGGACCGTTGCCGAAGACTCTCCGCCGGTGGAGATGATTGCTTCCTCGAAGAGCGGCTATCTGCCTCTGTCTGTCGATCTCTTGCACCACAAAGCCTGGCAGCTTTCAACGATCCCCTATTCCAGTCAGGCCCCGCCGGAAACAACGCTCTCTGCGGGCGGTCAGGCTGGGACCCTGTCACTCCTCCAGGAGCTCCCCGGCAAGATCAGGCTGACGAAGGTCTTCACCTTCAGTCCGGAAAGCTATGCGGTGGATGTGGAGATCCAGCTGAACAATCTCTCCCCGGACCCCTTAGAGGACCAGTTGGGGGTCAGTCTTTTTTTTCAGCCTCTGTCCGAGGGACCGGACGAGAGCTCCTACAACCGATCGCGACCGGCTGCATCCTTTAGCGGTTCCTTGAATCATTATGAGGTTAGCGATCTTTCCACGAAGCCGGTTGTCTGGAAGCCGCCGCTGGACTGGGTCGGCTATGGGAACAACTACTTCCTGCAGGCCCTCATTCCATTGGAAGATCGGGAATATGAAGTGGTTCCGAGGGTCCTGGACGCCGACAAGGGCCTGTTGCAGCTGGTCTATCTGACGGGGCCTTTTCAGATCGAACCAGGACAGGGAAAGGTTTTCAAGTTGCGGCTCTACACCGGGCCAAAGGAACTGGAGCACCTGGAAAAAGCCGAACACAACCTGGTTGATGCGGTGGACTTCGGATGGTTCACCTTCCTGGCCAAACCCGCCCTCGTAGCCCTGAAATGGTTCAACGGTTATATCCACAACTACGGCGTGGCGATCATCCTGCTCACGATTCTCATCAAGGCCGTCTTCTGGCCGCTCACCCAAAAGAGCATCAAGTCCATGCAGGCCATGAAGAAGATCCAGCCCAAGATTGCGCAGGTTCGAGAGAAGTACAAAGACGACCGTGAAAAGCTGAACCAGGAGCTCATGGGCCTCTACAAAACCTATAAGGTCAACCCCATGGGCGGCTGTCTCCCCATGGTCCTGCAGATCCCCGTTTTCATCGCCCTCTATAACATGCTGAATGCGGCCGTTGAACTTCGGCATGAGCCTTTCCTCTGGTGGATCAACGACCTCACGGCCCCTGACCGCCTCCACATCGGAATAGAGATTCCCTACCTGGGCGGAATCCCGGTTTTGACCATTCTAATGGGGGTTTCCATGTTTGTTCAGCAGAAAATGACGCCCTCGACGGGAGATCCTCGGCAAGAGCAGGTGATGTTGCTCATGCCTTTGATTTTCACGGTTTTCTTTATCAACTTTCCGTCTGGTCTTGTGTTATACTGGTTAGTGAACAACATCTTGTCCATCGTGCAGCAGTACTGGATCAATCGCAGTGCGTAGTCCCGATCTCCCCGCTTCATGTTTGCGACAACCCGCTCGGTTCGGAGAGCCAACGGAGGAGAGCATGTCAGTTCTTGAAATTGAAGAAAAAACAGTCGAGGATGCCATCGCCGTGGCATGCCAAGAACTCAAACTGCCTCGAGAAAAACTTGAAATTGAAATTCTTTCCAAAGGATCTTCTGGCATATTCGGAATTGTGGGCGCGAAGAAAGCCAGGATTCGAGTTGTCCCCAAGGCAATGCCCCTCGAAGCCTCGGCGGAAAGAGCCAAAGAGGTCCTGACGGAAATCCTGAGACACGTGGATTTGCCTACGGTCATAGAATCGGAAGTCAGAGACGATCAAATCTGTTTGAACATCATCAGCAACGGTACCGGCCTGCTCATTGGAAAACGGGGAAAGACCCTTGGGGCCCTGCAGCACCTGGTCACGAAGATTGTGCACCGGGAAATGGGTGAAAGTGTGACGGTGATTGTCGACACCGAGAATTACCGATCGAAGCGAGAAACAAGTCTCGCGGAACTCGCCCAGCAGCTCAGCGACAAAGTCAAGAAGTCTCACCGGTCTCTGACGACCGGCCCGATGAATGCCCAGGATCGTCGTATTATTCACCTCGCCTTGAAAGAAGATCAAGAAGTCCGGACGAAGAGCAAGGGGGAAGGAAATCTCCGCCGGGTGATCATCTATCCAGTCAAGAAAGGGAGAAAACCGCAGAAGTTAGCCGTTGGGAATGACTGATTGCTGATCGGTCGGTTCTGCTCGCACAATGGACATTGATTCACTGGAAGAGACGATCTGTGCAATTGCAACCCCCGTCGGCGAGGGGGGTATCGGCATCATTCGAGTCAGCGGCTCGGAGGCGTCGGCAATTGCACGGCGGATCTTTCAACCCCGTCATGCCGCCTTCCCTCTGGAATCCCACCGCCTTTACTACGGCTCGATCCGCGATCCCGCTGCCGATCAGGTGGTCGATGAGGTGCTCCTGAGCTTCATGGCCGCACCGCGCACCTACACGCGGGAAGATGTGGTAGAGGTCAATTGCCACAGCGGCTACGCCGTATTGAACCGGATCCTGCAACTGGTCCTGCAGGCCGGCGCCCGTCTGGCGGGACCCGGGGAGTTTACCCGCAGGGCCTTTCTAAATGGACGCATTGATCTCTCGCAGGCGGAAGCCGTGATCGATCTCATCCGTTCCCAATCCGAGCAGGGTCTGCTCCTCGCCAATCGTATGTTGCAGGGGGATTTCAGCCGGAGGACGGAGTCTTGGTGTGACAGCATCCTTGGCCTGCAGGCGGAACTGGAAGCCGCTATCGACTTCTGTGAAGACCTCGAAGACGAACCTTCCGATTCGCTCGCTCTGCTGACCCGGCTTCAAGAAGAGGTGCTCGGTCCGCTGGCGGAAGTCCTGAATCACTACGAAGAAGGGCGTATCCTTCGGGAAGGCCTCACCATCGTCCTCGTCGGCAGGCCAAACGTCGGCAAGTCGTCTCTTCTGAACGCCCTCCTCAGAAAAGATCGGGCGATTGTCACGCCGTTTCCCGGCACCACGAGGGACGTTATCGAAGACAGCTTTCTCCTCTCCGGGATACTGGTCAGGGTCCTGGACACGGCGGGCATTCGCCGCAAGGCCGATGGCATTGAGTCCTTGGGCATTGAGCGGACGTTTCAGTCGGTGGAAGAAGCGGACGTTGTCCTCTGGCTGATCGATGGAAGCCAGCCCTTGACGGAGGAGGACGATGCCGTATTTGCCGGAATCGCAGCCAAATCCCATGTCATGCTGCTGAACAAGGCCGACCTCCCGGCAAAGGTTTCTGCAAAGGACCTCCGGGAACACTTCAGCAGTAACGCCCCGATACTCGGTCTTTCCGTGCTGATTCCCGATCGTATCCAGGGCCTTCGGGACTTCCTGACGGAGACCTTTCTCCGAAATCCACTGGAAATGGGCCACTCGATGATTGTTCCAAACCTTCGCCACAAAGAATGCCTGGAACGTGCCCTGGAGGCGCTCCTTAGGGCTCGGGACCTGCTTCGGACCGGGGCTTACGGGGAGCTGGCAACTATCGAGCTCGTCGCCGCCCGCCGGCAGCTTCAATCGATTCTCGGCCAGGTTCGAGACGATGATGTGCTGGATCGGGTCTTTGCTCAGTTCTGTATCGGGAAATAGCAGCGCATCCAAAAGCATCCCGGGAAGTCTTTGAATGGGACGGGGTGAGGCGCGGTTGGCGCGATGAGTGAAGCCCCGTTCCTTTCTGAAATATCCGGGCGGTTATCGATAGGCGAAGGGGAACAGCCGGTTTCGGGAACCCTGAACCGCCGCCAGGACATCCTCCCAGCGGGAGTCTTTCGGAAGGTCCCCAAAGTGATCCATCCAGAGCTCCGGGGAATGAACCGACTCCATTGCTTCGCGTGTCCGGCTTTCCAGCCTGTCCCTTTTCCAGAGGCCACTCCGCCACAGGTTGGACAGCGGCAACAGAGCCATGGGTCGGGCGGTTACGCCCAACTTCAGACAGAGTTCTATTGAACGAGACCACATGGCTCTCTTTATCACTGCATCATCCAGGAAACGCCCCGCGTTGTTCAGCCAGAGTTGCCACGGGTGCTGAGGTGGAGTTTCAATACTGTTTCGAGAACCCCACTTCACGTATTCCGGCAGGTCCTCCCCCGATTCGGCGAGAAAACGTGACAGAGCCGCATGCTGATAAGGATTCAAGCCGGTAAACTCGCTTTCGCCGCACCCGTCCAGGGCCGTCCCGATATAGTCCTCCAACACCTTCCCGGCCCGGGTTATTTCACCGGCATCGACCAGGGCGTAAAACAGGGTGCAAAACTGCCGCCGCCAATCGTCCGTCATCTCCTGCACCAGACCTCCACCGAAGGCTTGCTGCGCCAAAGCGACATATTCCTCCACTTTGCCGAGGTATGAAGGTCCACAGAAGCCGTAGTTCTGGGCAATGGTCCCGTAAAGCTTTGCAAGCGAAACGGAGACCGTACCCGCTGCATGACGCCTCTTCAGGAGATCAAACTCCTTCAGGGTTTCAAGCATCTCCCAGACCGCCTCCGGCAGGTTGGGGCGAAAATCGTATCGACCATGACGCTGAACGATTTCCCGGTTCAGATAACCCGCCTTCAGGTCCAGGCCCCGTTCGGACGCCATGGCCCGACCCAGGAGCTTCGAGCTCAATCTTGACCAGGCATCCGCAGACTCCACGCGGCCCTGGCGGTTGCTGTTGATCAGGTGAAGCTGTGCGATTCGGAAGGCGGCAAGCGGATTGGTTCTCGAAAGCCGGAGGACTTCCTCCTCATGAAATGGGGCAAGCAGGACCTGCATTCTTCCCACACGATAATCGGGCCTGTCGCTCTCCCGTTCCAGGTTATCCAGGTATTGCCGGATGAGATGCCTTTGCTCGACGAGTGACTGAATTTGTGCCCGATACGCACTTTCAAAGCCACTCCATTGCAGAGCGGAATCCGACAAGAGGAGTGCAGCGGCGGCCAGCCGATTCGGGTCATCGAGGACCTTGAGATCATGAAGAAGCGATTCTCCGTGACCGGCCCGGTAGGTCTCCCAGGTGAATACGGCATCGTGAAGGGTATCCACTTCAAGTCGCTCTATCGGATAAGGATCTCCACCGGCATGAATCCCCGGTCTGGGATAAAGCAGGGCGTTCAGGCCTTCGCGAAATGCCGCTTCAGCCTTCAAGGACAGCCCACCGGCTGCCGACAAGGACCCGTCCGCTTCAATTTTTCCTGTGGCAAGAATACCCCGCAATCGATGTCCTTGCCCGAGTCCGTGCCCGGAAAGGTAGAAGGGCAAGGCAATCGACGGCCCCTGCACCAGAGGCCGATCGAGATAAGGCAGGAGCGGCCAGAAGAAGCCGCTCCCGGTTAGCCTATCCAACATATCAAGAGCAATAGTCACACTCTCTCGGGCTTCCTGGTCCACCACGGTGGACCACCAGGCCGGAAAGTGTGACGCAATCCCTCCGTCCCCCGATGCGCCGACAAGGACCCAATAGAGCTGGGCCCTCCTGTCGTCCGCTGCGGCAATCGGGAACAACGCCCACTGCATCGAGCAGAGCGCCGGCCATGGAATGGATATTCCCAGTGCTTGAATGTCGATGTTGGAGGTGATCCACCGTGAGATCCAGGATGGCGCCGCATTGGATCGGCATAGGGCCGCCGCCGTGATGGACTGGGGGAGCAGGTGCCGCCGCGGCAGCGGCAGGAGTCCTTGTAGTGAGGCAAAAGAGCGGTTCAGTTCTTCTTCACTTGAGGGCCACAACATTTCGTGGGGTCTGAGGAGGTCTCGAATTCGCTCTTCCAGGTAGCCCCGTCGTGCCCAGTCATTCAGTTCGCGAATTGACCACCGCTGAGGAATCATCGAGTCAGCACAAGCAAAAGAAGTCTATCGTCGCGGCTGAATCCCGCATCCCGGTCAGGGAAGAAAACGCGGAAATGACCGCTGTCGGCAACGATGAATGACTCTGCCGGTTCGGCAAGACTCCCATCCGGAAGTTCCAGGCGGGCGAAAAGCTCCGCCTCCGTCATCAACGGCCCCACAATTCGACCGCCGATAAGAATTCCGTTCTCATGGTCGCGCCAGATGGAGATGACGGCAATCGAAGGGTAGAAATCGACTTCGGATTTCCCGGAGTAAGTTCTCAGAACGTTGACCGAAACCGCCTTTTGTTCGCTTGACGCCGCAAGGGGGACCTGATCGTCCGGGAACCGGGCCAGAGCCAGCTCCTCAAGCAGGGGCAGTCGCGTGCAGGGCCAGACGATGGCCGGGTTTTTCCTGCCGGCTTGCTCGATGATCATCCATTCTTCTGAAAAGGCCTCGAACAAACCTTCACCGAGGTTCGGGCGTTGCTGCGACATGAGCTCGGAAACCGCTCGCATGGCAAAATAGGCGCCGACCTGCAACTCGAGCCTGCGGAAGGCCTTGAGCGCCTTGTATTCATCCAGCGTGGTGATATCCTTTGCCTCAAGTTCAATGACTTTCCGCAGGACGTCGTCGGGAATCGTGGCGACCAGGGAATCCAGGTAGCTCTGCCGCAGAGTATAGCTGTTCCAGGTTTCGGCGAAGAGCCCTTCGCCGATCATGATGTCTCCGGGGCCCATGAGCCTCGGGTCGTCGTAGACCTGAGCCACTTTCACGGCATTCCCGGGGTTGCTGATTTGATCGAGAACCAGGACCAGCGGCGGATTGTAGAACAGCTTCTTCGGGCCCCATCCGGCCAGGGATTGTTGCAGCGACCGGACCTGCCCTTTCCGGATCGGAACGGTTGAACCCCCTTCATCTATTGGCACCAGGTGCCTGGACAACTCGAATTCCTCTTCGGCAGAGGCTCCCATACGATGAAGATCACGGCAAAAGGGACAGATCTCGAGATGCGCCAGGAGACAATCGTCGGGGCTGATCGCCAGAACCATCTGATCGGGAGGGCAACCGCGAACCTGACGGGCGATTTGCCAGGCGAACCGGACCTCCCAGGAATCGTATCCGGACATGATCATGATGCTCCAAAAGGTTTCGCTTTCATTCCATTCATACGGCCTTGAACATCCGTTTTGCAGATGGTGACCACCTGGAGCACAAAAGCCTCGAAGAGCCTTTCATCCAGGTCGGGGGGTGACAGGCCGGGCCACAGCAGGCAGAAGTCCCGAAGGACGTCGAGAGCGGATTTGTGCACATAGGCCGCGCCCGCAGCGCTCCGATAGCCCAGCTTTCCGGCAGCCTCCGCCAGGGTCAATCCGTCGCCCTGAACCAGGCAAAAAACCTCCCGCTGCCGTGGCGACCAGGAAGCTGCCAGCTGCCGGGCCAGGGCTTCCAGATTGTTCGAAACGTATGACACCTCCCCGGAGCATGTTTCACCGGGTCTCTCCAATGCCAAGGAATGCGGCTCCCGGGATTCATCGTCGGCTGCGGGCGGAGAGACGATGGGGGTCGCCGAAGGCACGGCATAATGTGCGGCAATGAACCGGGCAAGCGCTCTGACCGGTACGAAAACGGATCTGCCAAGGCGACGGCAGGCCTCTTCCCAAAAGAATCGGGCAATGGTCAACAGGGAGGATTTCCTCTCCATCTCCTTGAGGCTGACGAATGCAAGGGGAGAATCCCATTGACCGTACGGTTCGGCTTCAAGCGCTTGCAGCGAGTCGAAAGGAGCCGCGTTCGGGTCCAGACTGTAGAAAGAGCCCAGGCCTGTAGCCCGATAGGCCTCAGATTCTTCCTCCTGCAGCACATGGCGGATATGCCGGTAGAGGGCTCGCGAGGGATCATGGCCGAAGGTACGGGCCTTGTCTTTCAGATGATTCAGGAACTCCTGGGCTATTTTCAGCATGACGAAGCGTTGACCACGAACTGCAAGGAGGGACCACCGGCTTTTCAATGGCCAGTTCGCCGGACGCGAACGGAGGAAAATCCAGATGTCGTCGGCCAGGGCCTGGAAGCAATCCTCCCTTTCATCCGGCGGCATGCTCCACGGGTCGGTACACGGCAGCAGTTCCGAAGGAAGCGCAAGGCGCAGGGCCTGCCGGTAAATGAACCTGGCCGCCCCGGTCAGGGCGGGCCGGCAATCCTGGGAGGAGAGCCAGTCGGTCCAGGCCGCCGCCGCATCCATCAGTCGCAGCACTCCAGGCAGATCTCGGGAACGACACCCATGAACCGCAGACCTTCGGTGAAAGCCGGGTCGGATGGAAGATTGAAGGAGTACTGCTCGACCAGGAAGGAATCCCGGTCCTGCTCTCTCCCGGTGACCTCCAGGATGCACCCTTTTCGGATGAAGCGGGCGGCGCCCCAATTCTTGGACGAACAGGGGCAGACCCTGTGCCCGAGGTCGCCCAGGAGCTTGACAACGAAGATCGGGTGGGTGTGACGAAGCCTGTCGAACGTCGCCGGAAAAGCGCCCGTGACCGATCGAAGGTCCCTGTCCCGCGCCCCGTGAAAGAACATTCTCTCATGCCAGAAGACCGGGGGCAGCCAGCTGATTCCCTCACCCAGAATGGAGAGATCCAGAATTCTGCCGGGAGGCAATAGTTCAGAGGTGCCCCAGATTTGGTCAAGTCTTGGCTTCGTGTCAGCCATAGTTCAAGGCACCACAACACAATAAGAAAGGCATTGCTGCTATTCCTGTTTCGCTCTTCTCTCCAGGGCCAGTTACATTCATCTGCAAAATCTTTCGATGAGATCGACCATTGCAGCATCTCGTTCATCTTTGCTTCTTGCTGTGGTTTGCACACTGAATTTTGTGGTAGCCTTGCCATCACTGCAAGCCCCTTCCAAATGCAATGTGTCACCCTTGCTGGCTGGTCGGAAATGGTTGGAAAGATGCAGATCTCTATTGTAACTCACATTTCGCTCTTCTCTGGATGCGTTTTCCATTTTTGAGAAAAACGATG
>CAYTWB010000058.1:0-24291 GCA_964441945.1 uncultured Syntrophobacteraceae bacterium | reverse complement strand
GTTCGACACGGCCATCCCTGATTGCCTGAAAACCACCTCCGGTGAACGGTTACCAAGAATCAATACAAACCGGAACACATCAGCTTTTCAAAGAGCGAAATGCAGGGTATCAAGGAATGAATATTGTGAATACGCCGCCACCAAGTGTGCCGCCATTTACAATGGAGATATAGCCTTGTCTATTTCTGTTTTTATGACAGCCCGCCACCAGGAAGGAAAAATACAATCCGAGTCCGGTACTGCCTGTACTAAAGTCGACTTTCTTCTTGAATCGGTGGGTTTCTGGCATGTCGGAAACAAGCATATGGTCAGGGTATCCTGCACCATTGTCCTCGATGCTAAGGGCCAGATAGTCGTTCTCTTCTCTGGCAGTGATCTTCACCCTGTCTTTCGTATAGCGAAAGGCATTGTTCAATATATTATCCAGTACACCTTCAATCAATCCCCTGTCAAAAGCTCTAAAGAGGTTTTCCGGACATTCGTGTTCAATGCGGATACCTTTTGAATTCAGTATTGGTTTATTTTGAATAATGATGTCTTCAATGAATTCTGATACACAGTGATAATCTATATTAATCAACAAGTGAGATTTGTCAGCCTTATATAAAGTAAGCAATCTGATCAAGCTATGATTCAATCTCTTGATTTCATATTGGAGTAAGTAAAATCTAGTATATAAATCACATGATTGATCTCTGCATTGGCCAATCATATCTTCTAGTGTGTTAAACAGCATTCCGAGAGAATTCTTTGTATCATGTAAAGTAGATGCAAGGATGTCTGAAAAATCCATATTGATATTCATATCTGTTATTCCTTCCCTGCCAGTTCTTTGTACATATTAAGCAGCTTCGATATGCCTTTGTATGATGAATCGATACTCTTGACTCGATTGATATATTCCATAGCGTCCTTTAAACAGGAGTCATTCGTGCCATTCTTCTTCATGTGCAACATGATCGCTTGAGCTGTGTTGGCATTTATGACTTTGTTCTCAGGAAGTGTCTGGGCAGCTTTTTTGAAGTACGCAATTGCCTTTTCGAGGCTACCGTCCCGCACCAACTGAACGCCTTGATTATTGAGTCTGGTGACCTCGCTCCTGGCAGCGGTTACAATCTCACGCCCCTTCTCCTCCATGCGAAGCTCTGTAAACATATCCTGAACGCCCCCCAGGAAGTCCTGGTCTTCGTGATTGCTTTGCACAAGATGCCGCACGATCTCACGCCCCTTTTCCGAGTCACCGGCAAGCAAAAAGGCCTTTGCCAGATTGAGTCCCGATTCGCGAGGAATTCTCACGTCGGGGTCTGCGAGGACCGCTGCGGCTCTCCTGGCAGCGCTTTTTGCCTCCTCTCTCCTGTTCATTTTGCTGTAGGCCAGGGATTCGGCAATTGCGATGGGCAAAACAGCATCAGGAACGTCTGCAAATTCCTTTTGGGCTTCATTTAGAATTGCGATTCCCTCTGCGGGCTGGTCACTCTCCACCAAGGTTTCGGCAAGCGTGACATGGTCGGCCGGGTCCTTAAAACAGGAGTGTTTTCCCTGTTTGACTGCCTCTTTCAAGGCTTGTTCTGCAACGGTGAGGTCCTTGTTGGCAAAAGCCAGATTTCCCAGGGCCTTCTGCCTGAGAATGGCTCTTGGAGATATCTGGACAGCCTCCATAAGAATCTGCTGGGCTTCCTGGAGGTTTCCCAGTTTTTCCTGTGTTTTTGCCAGCCAGTCGTAGGCAGCCATCAGGTTCTTGTTCTTGGAAATGATATCTTCAAACACTTCCAGCGCTTCATGCAAGTGGCCGGTCATGAATTTGATCCTCCCGAGCCCAAGCAAAGCCCAGGGAAGGTTTCCCATTGTCAACACCTTCTTATAAAAGGATTCCGCTTCTGCATAGTTCTCGGTCTTTATGAGAAACTCACCCTTCAGCTTGAGCACTTCGGAGAGATTGTTCACTTTGTTCGCAATCAGCTGATCGCATAACTCGATCACCCTCGCGAATTCTTTTTTTTCGATCGCCTTGTCGATTTCTTCGACGTTTTCTTTCTTCTTTATCAGATCGCGTATTTTCTTTTCGAGTGCTCCCTTGGTGAAAGGCTTCATCAGGTAATCGTCCGGCTGATATTCCATGGCTCCCAGGAACATGTTCATGGTGTTCTCTGCGGTAATCATCATAAAAATAGTGCTGTAGTTGACAAACTCACGATATTTGATTTCTTCAAGAAGCTGCTGGCCGTCCTTGCCCGGACCAAGGTTGTAATCACAAAGGATGATGTCGTATCGTTTCGTTGCGATCTTGGCCACGGCCTCCTCCCCGGTTGCCACATCGTCAACATCCGTGATGTCAAAAGACCGCAGCATATGCTTGAGCGTATGACGGAAACTGGCGAAATCCTCTATCACCAACACTTTCTTCTTGCTCAGATCCGGGGAAGCTGATCTTGTAAAATCGGACGGTTTGTAAGCAATTGACATGAGATCTCCATATGAGGCTGCTGACAACTCTTTGTTGTTCTTGACTCGGTTTCTCCTCCGGGCACATACTGCTCCCGCAATGTAATCACTGAGTTTGATCCGGCCCTGGCGTTCCTAGTCTAACTGAAATCCGGAGCGTCGACCACCGAGTGTCAACTGAGAAGAAAGAGATTCCACCCTTCGAAACGCACAGGAGTTTGAAAATGCCATAAAGGAGCTCTTCAGATGCAATCATTTGAATGCCGGCGTTGTGGGCGTTGCTGTAAACAGATCGGGATTCCCTGGTCTGCACTGGACCCTCGTAAGGTTGCGGCCTATCTCGATATCGATCTGAACGATTTCCTGAGCAGACATGGCTTTATCAGAGACCCGTGCTCCACCGGCATCAAACATCCGCCGGATTTTGACGGCACCGCTTGTCCATTCCTGACCTATGATAAAGAAACAGCTGTGTGCGGGATCTATCCGGTGAGGCCATGGATCTGCAAATCTTACCCCGGTCCTGGCGTCACCTGCCAGGCCGGCCTGCAGCGATCAGAAAGGTGAATGGAAGCGAAGCGATATCAACGTTTCAATACCCTGAAAAGATCAGAGAGGCTTTGGGGGTGGCAGCGACTCAGGGATGGAGAGGCTGTCGCGAGCCCTTCTCCGTATCATCAAAACGTCGCGAGGGATTCCTCCAATGTCGAGTGGATCGGGAAGAAGGTGACGAAACCGGAAAGCTCAAAGATCTCGCGAATATAGTCCTTCAATGAACAGAAAGCCAGCCGGCCGTTGTTTCGCTTCAGCTCCTTTGCAGCTTTCAGGAGGACGCGGAGGCCGGCACTTGAGATGTAATCCAGGTCCTTAAAATCAAGCACCAGCCGGGTTTCGCCGGATAGAATCAAACCTAGCAATTTCTTCTCGAAATCGTCTGAGGTATTGGAGTCCAGGCGTCCCTTAAGGCCGAGTATGACAATACCCTCTTTTTGTGTTTGTGCGACCTCCATCAATTTACTCTCCTCCACGCAAATGCTGTAGTTCTAAACAGGGCCCAAAGATCCTCACGCATAGGGAAAAAGTATGGTTCACAGCATATAAAAAGCTTGTCCATTCGTCAATAAACATATAAACAATTGCCAGAATTGTTGATCTTCAGGGGATGGAGTCGTGCCATAAATGTTTTCCCTTCCATGCAAAGCCGTCAAGCGCGGACCCCGGCATGGGCATTGCGACCTCCCCGATGGCCCCAAACCTAAGGTGGAATGATTTCTGGTTTCGAGGTGTCACAATGATAACCAAACGTCCTCTCATCTATTGGGTCAGAACCAGCAGCATCAAGTTGCAGATCTTCCTTCTCGGCTTGATTGCGTTCAATATCGTGGCGCGAGTATTTCCGCTGCAGATGCAAAGAAAGATCGTAAACGAGGCAATTGGCTTGAGGAAAGTTGATCTCTTGCTGCTCTATTGCGCTCTGTATTTGGCTGCGGTGCTCATTGCCAGCGGTCTTAAGTTCGCCATCACCGCCATTCAGACTTATCTGGGACAGGAAACCCTGGCCCGGCTAAGAAAGGAGCTTTACGCTCATATCCTCACCCTGCCCATCAGCTTCTTCCGCAAGGCATCTTCGGGTATGGTGGTCTCTTCTCTGGTGACCGAGGTTGTTTCGGCCGGTGAGTTGGTGGGTCAGGCCGTGGCTGTTCCGATCAACAGCATCCTGACGTTGCTCGCCTTTGCCGGGTATATGTTCTATTTGAATCCACTCCTGGCAGCCATAAGCATCGGTATTTATCCCATCGTGATCTTTGTAGTGCCAAAGCTTCAGAAGCGTTCTAATCGAGCCAATAAGATGCGGGTCGACGTGACGCGTGATTTGAGCAGCAAGATCGGTGAGACCATTACCGGCATCCACGAAGTCCATGGAAATGCCAGCTACCGCATCGAAAACCGAAAATACGGGGAATTCGTAGACCGCCTCTTTCGGATCCGAATCGTCTGGAACCTCTACAAGCAAGGGATCAAGGCCCTCAACAACCTGTTCCAGAACCTGGGTCCGTTTATTCTTTTCATTGTCGGTGGTTATCTTGCCATTCAGGGGCGCTTCGACTTGGGCGCCTTGGTGGCCTTCCTTTCCGCCTATGAGAAGCTTTATGATCCCTGGAAGGAATTGATGGAGTTCTACCAGGTCTACCAGGATGCCACGACGGGATACCAGCGGCTCATGGAATACTTCGACGTCGCTCCGGAGCATGCCATTGAACCGCCGCCCGATCGCGATCCTTACGAGCTCCAGGGAAGTATCCATGCACAGGATCTCTCGTTCGCGGTGGCCGGTGGGATTCAATTGCTCAAGCAGGTCAATCTCGACTTGAAACCAGGGGAGCAACTGGCACTGGTTGGATTTTCGGGGAGCGGCAAGAGCACTCTGGCTCAATGCATTTCTCAGCTGTACTCCTACACCGGAGGCAGTGTCCTGATCGATGGGAAAGAGGTGTCCCAGCTGACCAAAAAGGACCTTTCGCATAATATGGGGATTGTGGCCCAATCTCCTTATATATTTGACGGAACGATCAAGGAGAACCTGCGTTATTCCTGTGAAGCCCTGATTGATGATAGGGGTGAGGAAAAGCAGGTGAAACTGCCGAATCTGGATGAGATGATCGAGGTGATCCAGCAGGTAGGATTGTTTGTTGACGTACTGCGGTTTGGCCTCAACACGGTCCTGCCGGTGGATCACAAAGACGAACTGGCAGTCAAGATCATTCGTATCCGTGAGAATTTCCAGGCCCGATTCGGTGGAGAACTGGCTGATTACGTGGAGTTTTTCGAGGAAACACGGTATCTCAACTTCTCTTCGATTGCAGCCAACATCACCTTCGGCAGTCCAAACGAAGAGGAGTTCACTCAAGAGCGGCTTGCTGAAAACGCCTATTTCCTTCAATTTCTGGATGAGGCTCAACTCAAGAGACCCCTCTTGAACCTGGGTCGTGAGCTGGCCACTCAGTTCCTTGATATCTTGGGAGACCTGCCACCGGATGAGATTTTCTTCAAGGAAAGTCCGATTACTCCCAACGAACTCGATGACTACAAGGCGCTGGTGGAACACATCGGGCACTCGAGGCTCCACGAGCTCTCCGAACCGGATCAGCGTCTATTGCTCCGCCTGGCGCTCCGGTTTATACCGGGAGTCCATAAGATGGCGACCTTGCCGGAGGTTTTGCGCAATCTGATCCTTGAAGGCCGCTTCCTCTTTATGGATAAAATCCAGAAGGACCGTCCCGGTGCGTTGACCTTCTATCGAATGACGGAATACATCTATTCTCAGACCATCCTGGACAACATTCTGTTCGGCAAGACCACCACCGACCATCCGAATGCGCAGGATCGCATCAACCAGAGTATTATTCACCTGCTCATCGAAGAAGATCTGTTGGAAGGCATCGTTGAAATCGGGATGGATTTCCGGGTGGGGACGAAAGGAGACCGGCTTTCGGGCGGGCAGCGTCAGAAACTGGCCATTGCCAGGGCCTTTCTCAAGAACCCACCCATTCTGATTATGGATGAAGCCACGTCAGCCCTCGACAATGCTTCGCAGAAGCGCATCCAGACGCTGCTTGAAACCAAATGGAAGGGCCGGAGCACACTCATCTCCGTGGTGCACCGCCTGGACACGATCAAGGGGTACGACAAGGTTGCCGTCATGAAAGCCGGCAAGATACTGGAAATGGGCCCTTACCAGGAACTGCTAGACAAGAAGGGGGTGCTCTATGAGCTCGTCCATGGAGCCAAAACAGCCACTTAGCGAGTACCAGGAAAACCTTGAAATCCTGATTCAGCTGCCGTTGTTTGCCGGGCTCCCGATCGAGCCGCTCAAGGTCCTGGCCTATCTTTGCAGGAGAGTGACCTTCAAGCCCGGAGAGCTTATCTTTCACGAGCACGAAGTGGATCCCAACGCATACTACATCCTTGAGGGGAAAGCGGGGTTGATCACCGAAACAGATGGTGAAGCCCAATTCACCGAATTTGGGGAACGCGAATTCATCGGCAGCATGTCGCTTTTCTGCGATGTCAAACGCCTTTTCACTCTCAAAGCGAAGACCAGAGTGATCTGCCTGATGCTGTCGCGAGAAAAGTTTCAGAAAGTTCTGGAACGATTTCCTGAAATCAGCACTAGGATGATCCAGGCAATCCTGATGAGCATACATGGCTGGGAGGAGAGAAACCTGGTGGAGCACGTTCAGATGTGTGAACCTTGCCGGAAAAGGGTTGGCGTCAGCCTGGTTTGAGAATCGTCAGACTCGATCGGAATGAAAAAGGCGTGTGCAGGCGATGAAGGGTCCCAACCTCACTTTCAAACTCACGGTGTTTTTCCTGACCGGCACGACCCTGATCTTCTTCGCTTCCTTCTACTACTATCATCAGGCTTCCAAGGATGCCGTTCTCAAGGTAGTCGAAGAAAACGCCAAGCTTCTCTCTGCGGCAACTATCGGTCAGATCGAGGCTTTTCTTCGCGGAATCGAAAAAATCACCCTGCAGAATGCCGTCCTCATCGAGGAACACTCCTTCGATCGAGAAGGCATCTACCGGCTGGCTCGAAGGACCGTATCCGACAATCCCGAGGTATACGGGTCAGCCATAGCCTTTCAACCATTTGCGTTCGATCCTGAGCTCTACTATTTTTCACCCTACTTTTGCTGTGACAATCAAGGTCAGCCCAGGCTCGTATTTCTGGGCGGCGAGGACTATGACTACTTCTCCATGGACTGGTATCGGCAACCCATGGATCTGCAGCGAGCACTCTGGAGTGAGCCCTATTATGACAAAGGCGGCGGGGATATCATCATGTCCACATTCTCCGCACCTTTTTACAGAAAGGTCCATGGCGAGCGGACTTTCCAGGGTGTCATCACGGCGGACATCTCGCTGGCGGGGCTGACGAGAATGATCTCTGAAATCAAAATTTATGAATCAGGCTATGCTTTTCTCATCTCCCGAAACGGTGTCCTGGTAACGCATCCCAATGAACCACTCATCATGCGAGAGAGTATCTTCAATCTCGCTGAGGCCAGAGGAGATGCACAAGCCCTTCAGCTGGGCAGGAGCATGGTCAGCGGAGGGAAAGGGTTTGTCCCCTGCAGGACGATCTTTTTAGAGCAAGAGTCGTGGATCTATTATGCGCCCGTGCCATCCACCGGCTGGTCGCTGGCGGTCGTTTTCCCCGAGGAAGAGCTCTTCGAGGAGCAGCATCTGTTGGCCAGAGATGTAGTCTTCATTGGCTTGGCTGGCTTTGTTATGCTTTTTGTTGTGATCGTCTTCATTGCCCGAACCATCATCAGACCAGTGCGACAGCTTGCCGAAACCACGGAGGAGATCGCCCGGGGAAACCTGGATGTCGAGCTCCCGCAACCCTCTTCGAACGACGAAATTGCTTCGCTGACCCATTCCTTCATCGAAATGAAGCAGGCCCTGAAAGAGTATATTGCCAATCTGGCTGAGACCGCTGCTGCCAAGGAGCGCATTGAAAGTGAGCTGAAGATCGCTCGTGCGATACAGATGAGCTTTCTTCCCAGGCGCTTTCCTCCATTCCCGAGAGAGGAGGCCTTTGAGATCTATGCGGCCATCGAGCCGGCCAGGGAAATAGGCGGCGATTTCTATGACTTTTTTCTTCTCGATGAAGATCGGCTTTTCCTTGCCATCGGTGATGTTTCGGGAAAGGGCATTCCGGCTGCACTCTTCATGGCGGTCACCAAAACCCTCATCAAGGGAATTGCCGGGAGTGATACGGAGCTCTCCCGAGTTATAGAAAGGACCAACCAGGAACTGTGTCGGGATAACGAGGCTGCGATGTTTGCTACGGTATTTTGCGCTATTCTCAACATCGTGTCCGGCGAACTATGCTTCACCAATGCAGGGCATAATCTTCCGCTGTTGATACGGGGGGATCGTGACATAACATGGCTCACAATTCCTGCCGGAATAGCCCTGGGGGTTGAGGAGGCAGCTCGGTATAGAACTGAAACGATCCTTCTGGAACCGGGCGAATCCATCATCCTCTATACCGATGGTGTGACCGAGGCCATGAATGAGGAGTATCGAATGTACACGGCGGAAAGACTCCTTGCCACGGTGCGGTCGAATCCAATCGAATCTTCAGAAGAGATTGTGAACCGAATCTTCCAGTCGGTTACTATCCATGCATCGGGAGCGCCGCAGTCGGATGATATCACGGCCATGGCTGTGGCCTTTCGAGGACCTCGACAATGAGCGCCGGACGTGACGCCTTACTATGTTCTCAACGGTGGTAATATTCTGGAACTGACGCCATGGAAACTCTGCTTTTACCTGCCACAATAGAATCCCTGGAAGCCTGCCGCTTGTTCGTTCTGGAGAAGCTGCAACAGTTGGACGTTACTCGGGAAATCACGTTCAAAGTCGAACTGGTCCTCGAGGAGGTGCTGACGAATGTTATTCACTATGCCTACCCGGAATCGACAGGGGAGATGGAGATCGGATGCTCAATAGAAGCTGATCGGAGTTTTTGTTTTGTTATCAAGGACTGGGGAGTCCCCTTTAATCCACTTGAGCGCTCCGATCCGGAGTTGTCTGATGACCTGTCCAAACGGCAGGTGGGGGGTCTGGGTATCCATTTGGTCCGCCATATGGTCGATGAGCTCTCCTATCAGCGGCAAGACGGCAGCAATATCCTAACGTTCTGCTTTCACCTCTAAGGTTTCATCGCCTTCCAGCAAGCTCAACAGGCGCTTGTAATCGAGCTTCCGGGCAATTGTATTGAGTGCGCTGCCGATGGCGGCATCATGGTGGATGATCTTCTCGATCAAGGCCAGAGTCATGGTGGTGTCCAGTGCGAGAACGGCCTGACACAACTGCTTGCGGAGATCCGCCGGCAAGGCCGCCAGGTGTTCGGGCCGCAATGGTCCCTCCTCTTCAAGTTGCAGCTCCTCTTCCTCTTCGTATCTGTATGCCACGCCGAGATGCCTGGCCATGACATCGAAGATCTCACATTCGCGATAGGGCTTGCGCACAAAGTCGTCACAGCCCACCTCGATGATCTTCTCTTTTTCCTCCTCCATGGCATGAGCGGTGAGCACCGCTATGACGGAGAATTTGCCCGCCTCACTCTCCTTGATGCGCCGCGTGGCTTCAAGTCCATCCATGACCGGCATCCGGACATCCATCCATATGAAGTGGGGTCGCCAGCTGTCGGTGATCTCAATCGCCTGTGTGCCGTTGACCGCTTCTCGAACCTGAAATCCTACTCCCTCAAGGAGTTGCACCAGCAGAACGCGGCTCTCCTCCATGTCTTCTACAACCAGAACGCGAGGTGCCTGACAGCCTGGCGACAGGCCAACCACCCGCCGAGGCTGGGGCTTCTCCTCCATAGGGGCCCCTTCGGCTTCCCCGACTGTTACTTCCAGTTGGAAGGTGCTCCCTTTCCCCGGGTTGCTTGTGACCGTGATATCGCCTCCCATCACACGAGCATAGCTGCGGCTTATGGCCAGTCCAAGGCCGGAACCGCTTTTACTCCTGCGCCCGCTCGCCGTTTGCTCAAAATACTGAAATACCTTGCCCAGTTCGTCTTCTGAGATGCCGATGCCCGTATCCTCCACCTCAACCTGGAGACACACTTTCCCCATTACTCCGGATCGAGTCCTGACTCGCACGACTATGCCACCCTGCTCAGTGAATTTGACGGCATTGCTCAGGAGATTGATCAGAATCTGGCGCAGCTTGTTATCATCACCAACTACATAACGAGGAACTGCATCCACACCGTTCATCTTGAAGTAAAGCCCACTAACATCCGTTCTGACTCTGAACATAAGCTCCAGGTCACGGAATAAGGCCTGAAGGTCGAAGGTTGTAAGGTCTGCGGTGATTTGTCGAGCCTCGATCCTGGATATCTCCAGGACCTCATTGATCAGCGCCAGGAGGTGTTCGCCGCTGCGGTTGATGGCGCCGAGAAACTCCTGTTGAGTGGGCGAAAGGAAAGTGTCTCTTTGCATGAGTTGGGAGTACCCGAGGATGACACTCATTGGTGTGCGGAGTTCATGACTCATATTGGCAAGAAAAACGCTCTTGGCCCGGCTGGCATCTTCGGCCCTCTCCTTGGCTTCGGCCAGAGACTGCCTGGCGTGTTTTTCTTCGGTAATATCTTGATTCGCTCCGAACAACTCTTTCGGCTCGCCGTTGCAGTCGCGGCGGACTTCTCCAAAAACACGGACGATTCGCTCACGATTGTCGATTGGAACGGTGCGAAGCTCAAAATCGAACAACTGCTTTGCGTTTCTGGCTTCATTGAGCCTCGCAAAGACCGCCTCTCGTTCCGCCTCACAAACACGCGACAGAAAGGTCTCAAGCGTGATGCGAGCCGGTTGCCCAGGTTGTAACCCGAATAGACGGTGCATTTCATCCGACCATTCCATGCTACCGGTTTCGACATTCCATCTCCAGCTGCCGATATGGGCTATCTCTTGGGCCCGCTTCAAATCGGCAGACCGGTCTTTCACCAGTTCTTCGAGGTGCTCCTGGTGCTTGCGCAGCTCCACATTAGATTCTTCCAGGTGTCTTGCGGCGAGTCCCATCTCGCCAATGAGACGCGCCAGGTTGGATAAGAAACCCATCATCACTTTGACCTGTTCTTCCGAGAAGATGGGGACCTTCCTGAGTGCCTTGAGATAGGCCGTCCGGTCGAAAGCGAATTCCTCGGCCTGGCGGATGAAGTACTGCTCATCGGGAGGATTGAAAAAGAACTGGCCGGTGAACAAGTTGGCAACGTGTTCGCCTCCGACATTGATCGGTACGGCGACATCAACTAAACCATTCTTGCACATATAGACGTTATAGGGCTCTCCTTGGCCTAGACGACCGGCAAGAACGGTGTCGCTTTCCCGGCATCGAGACGCTGTCACCGGATGGACCCGGTGGAAGCGAGTACAGATATCGTGCCATCCGGTTGCCACGAGAATGTTCCCTTCCAGGTCGAGAATGGCCGTCACAGCCCCAGTTAGAGTTGTGAAGCTATCGCATAGCTCCCTTAACTCCGTGATGTCGACAAACTCAGGGAATTTCACCATCTTCCTCCAGCTACAAATGTTGGGAACCCTCGACAGCCTGTTTCGGTCAGGGCTGGTGAGTGGACTATCTCAGTCTCTTCGTTGAACCGGCAGAATATTCCGACAAAGGACCCATCACCGTTGTCTTTTCTTTCTGATCGATTGCATTGAGAAAGAATGCAACTTTGTGTAGGATACTTCTGCCTACGGCAAAACTCATTGAAGGTCCTTGAGGCGACACCCGGCAGTCAGCGATTGAGAATTGGCGGGGTTACTCCGGCACCCGTCATCACTGAGAGGTGAGAATATGATTCGCTCTATCAATACCAAAATGCTCCTGCTCGTTTTCGGCATCCTGGTCACAACAGCATTTGTCCTGATGTTTTTCACCAAAAGCGACCTCCAGAAGAAAATTCTAGAGACCGAGGAACATTCGGTCAAGAACGTTATCTACCTGGTGAAGCTGAACATCGAAAACCAGTATGGAAGTCTGCTCTTCCACAAACTGACCACGTTGGAAAAGCGTAAGAACGAGATGAAGAAGCTCATGACGGTGGTGGTTTCCAGTATCGACCGATACCAGGAACAATCCAAGAAAGGCCTCCTGGGGGAAGAGCAGGCCAGGATTTTTGCCCTGGACTGGATTTCAACCCTGAAATGCGACGAGGATTCCTGTTTCTTTGTCTATGATGAGAATGGGACCGTCCTTGCCCACCCGGACGGTGCAATGATCGGGAAGGACCTGTCGAACCTCAAAGACATCAAGGGCGTGTCGCTTTTCCACTCCATGCAGGAGAGCGCAAAAACCAGGGGCAATGCGACCGCTATCTTCACATGGCACTGTGCTGACAGTTCCAGGCCATCAAGAAAACTGGGCCATTTCACTTACTATCCCCCCCTCAAATGGATGATCGCCACAGCAGTGAACGTGGAAGACATCGAATCCGATGCGCAAAAACGGCTTGCCGCCATCATCAGTGATCTGAAACGGACCTTCTCCAATGTGAAGATCGCCGAGAAGGGCACGCTTTTCCTCTTCAACGGCAAGAATGAGCTGGTCATCCATCCCGGATTCTCTAGCGAAGCCCTGTCAAATGCCGTCAACCTTCAGACCGGCAATCCACTGCTGGACGATCTGAAAGCGGCATCGCAGGACCCGGACAACCCAATTGAATTTGTTTTGAAGGGATCGGCAGATGAGAGGCTTGGGCCCTATGTATCCTATGTACAATACTTTAAAACCCTTGACTGGTATATCGCCTCCAGTACTCTCAAAGAAGAGCTCATGGTTCCGGTCAACAAAGCTGTGCTCCGACAGATCTCGTTCATTGCCCTGATCTTCGTCATAAGCATTTTCATCACTTTTTTTCTGGTGAGACGGATTTCCCAGCCCCTCAAGAAACTGGCGGCTTATGCCAGAGACCTGCCGAAACATGATTTCTCCGTCCCGGAGACTGCCGGCGAGATCCTGGCGCTGCCGGTCAGATACCGTGATGAAGTGGGCAATCTTGCGGAAGCACTTCTCTTTATGGAGCAGGCCCTGCGCCAGTACATTATCAATCTTCGTGAGACGACGGCTGCAAAGGAGCGGATCGAAAGTGAGCTCAAGATTGCCAGCGATATCCAGATGAGCATCCTGCCCAGGAGCTTTCCCGCTTTTCCGGACCGGACCGAATTCGATGTCTTTGCAGCGATCAAACCCGCGAGGGAAGTGGGTGGCGACTTCTTCGATTTCTTCTTTATTGATGATGATCATTTGTTTTTCACCATCGGTGATGTATCAGGAAAAGGGGTCCCTGCATCGCTCTTTATGGCGATTACCAGGACACTACTCAAGGCCCATGCATCGAGCGATACTCCGCCGGACCAAATCCTTTATAGAGTCAATAACAAAATCGCCGAGAACAACGAGACCTGTGTCTTTGTGACCGTCTTTTGCGGCATTCTCAATATCGCTTCCGGTGAGATTGTCTATTCCAACGGAGGCCATAACCCACCGCTGACCATTGCCTCCTCGGAAGCGGTCGAATACATAAGCATGCCAAAGGGAATGGCCCTGGGTGTCATGGAGGATACCCCCTACCGGATTGCCCGGCTCGTCCTGCAACCCGGCGATGTGTTCTTCACCTATACCGATGGCGTCACTGAGGCCATGGATCCTGAAGGGAGGCTATTCTCGGAGAAACGGTTGCAGGAGGAGCTGTTTGCCTTAAGAAACGGTTCGATTCAAGAAATCGGCGAGGGTTTGATGCAACAGATTGTGAACTACGCAGACGGCGCCCAGCAATCAGACGACATCACCATGATGCTTCTGAAATACCGTGGAAGAAGCGATTATGGCAATCTTTAGAGACTATCCCAAAACGGCACAAAGGCCGTTGAACATCATTCCGGCGAAAGCCGGAATCCAGGCTTTTATAAGAGTTCCGGACCCCGGCCTTCGCCCATGGGTATCTGTTTAAGAGAATTCGAGTGTACTTTCGAATAGATAGGGATCCGACTGCCAACACGCATCGTCACCCCGGCAGGCATTTGGCCGGGGCCCAGAAGACTCTCAAGTACCTGGATTCCGGCCAAAAACATGCCGGAATGACGTTCGGGAGACTTCCCGGTTTTGTAAGCATTTAGTACTACACGGGAAATCCTTAAGTTGGCGCATATGGGCCTTCGCCGAGGTGACAGTGTGCGCGAGTTCTGAGATAGACTCTTAGAGATACCGGCTGGATCGCACGCAAGTTGCGCTCTTGCTCTGCAAAGCCCCAGAGATCGTGCAGGGCTATTCCTCCACGATCCCATCGCAGGCATTGACCTTAAAATTGTCAAACTTCACGGTTACCGGACATGGCTGCATGCCCTCGTCCTCGCCGCTGGTTTGCAGTTTGAATCGCACTCGCATCTTTTCGTTGCAGGGTTCGGAGAACCCATGGATGACACGCCATTCACCGGCCTCAAGGGTCAAGAAGGAGATCCGTCCCCCTTTTCGAACAACACGGATGAATCCCTCATGTGATGCCCTTCGGCCTTTGTGTTTTTCCAGGTTCTTTTCCCCGGAGGCATCCAGACGGGCACGGAAGAAGAAGTCCTCTTTCAGGGCGGCGGCGATGTAGCATTTGTAGCTTTTCTCATCGCCAAGGGTCTGTACGACCAGCCCGGCATTGAAGCGGCATAGCGGCAGTTTTGGCGGGCTGGAAAAGTCGTATTGCGCCTGGATATCGAAGTCCCCTACAAAACAAAAAAGCGAATAGAGCTGGATCTCGCAAGGCTGGTCCTTCGGTGTTGTGAGTGCCAGCCAGCCATTCTCAACCGAGATTCCCCCCCGGGCCCTGGAAAGCAATAAGACCTCGCTCCAGCGTTCCGGATTGTAAGTGTCGAAAGGGTCTGAGTATTCACTGCACGGTTTCTGGTGTGAAGGCTGTTGTGCTGGGGCGTAAGATGGGAAGAACACGATACTCAACGATGCGGCAAGCACCCAAAAGAAGAGCATCCCTTTCACCCATATCTTCCTTCGTCCATTCCCGGAGAAATGCTTTGATGGAAACCCTGGCCTTTCGATTTGCACCCGGCTGGGGTAGACATCGTCCGCATTGGTAGAACTGGATCCAAGGGGAGACCCCGCAGAGAAACCTCCAGGGCAGAGTCTCAGCAGGCTGTTTTGGGAAAGTTGACGCATGGCCACAGACCTCACCTCTTGTTTTTCTGGTAACACCCAACTTCGATCATGTTAGAATACTTTCCACGCAAATCTCAGGAGAAACAAGAGAAATATGCGGATGAACGATAGAATGCGGGCAGTTTTTTCGCTCAAGAATGATTTGGAAAGGTGCTTTCACCATGCGTTTTTTGATTCGAAGTGCAAAACCGGCGGATGTCCCTCATCTCTGCCGACTGGCGGAGCAGGCTCAGCTGCTGAATCTGCCCCCGGACAAGGCTATCATTCGTCGGAAGGTCGAACTGAGTGTATGTTCATTTGCCTCTTGTCCCCCACCCGCCGATGCGGAATACGTCTTTGTTCTGGAGGACCTGGAAAGCAATCGAGTCATCGGCTCTTCACTAATTATTGCCCACTATGCCTGCCTGGAAAGTCCCCATTTTTATCTCGATATCATGCCCCAGGTTCAGCTCCATGAAACGGCGCCCGCAGGCTCACGATACGACTGTCTCAAACTCGGATCGGATACCGGAGGGATCTCGACGGTCGGGGGGTTGATTGTGGATGCCGACTATCGCGGGAAGAAACTTGGCAGAAGCATCAGCCTCATTCGCTTCGTTTACATGTGCATGTTCCCCGAGAGGTTTGAAAGAAAGGTCCTCTCAGAGCTTGTGGGACCGACGATCGAGGAGAATATCAATCCCTTCTGGGAAGCCCTCGGCAGGCGGTTTACGGGACTTCCGTATGACGAGGCTTTCAAAATGGCTGCCCAGAAAAGGAAGGGCTATCTGGACCGTTTTCCCAGGGAGGGCATCCAGTTGAGTGGACTGGACCCGGAGATCCGGCCCTGTCGTGAGCGGGTGGTTCCCGGTTCCGGTCAGGCCGAGCAGCATCTCCTGGAAAGTGTTGGTTTTCGGTATTTGAACAGAGTTGATCCTTTGGATGGTGGAATCATGTATGGTGCCATGCTCGATCAGATCAGCATCGTGAGAGATGGGGTTTTGTGCCGGGTTACTCCAGCACCGATAGAGGTTTGCCGGTCCTCTGCGTTGGTGGGATTGATCCGTGAAGGTCAGTTCCTGGGGGGGCAATTCCCCGTCGGGAAATCATCTTACACCACAACACTGCCTGACGAGGTCCTCAGGTCCTTGTGCCTGACCAACGGCGACAGGGTCTGCGTGGTTCCTTTCACCAGAGCAACCGATCACCAAAATACCCCTCTCGACTCTAGTCCCCCCGGGAGCGTGCCTCTGTCTTCTCGAGAGTGACGGTCTTCGGCTGTACCCGGTATACTGCCATGATCAGGAGGTAGAGGACGGTGCAGGCAACCGTCAGGATTCCCAACGCGGCTACGGCCTGCTCATAACCCACCCAGGCCATCAGAAAGCCTAAGAAGAGTGGGCCTGAAATATTCCCCACCCGTTCCCAGAAGCGGTAAAGCCCCATGCCTGTGCCCGTACCCAATTCCTTGACGATTTTCGTTTCCGCAATATAAGCCGCCTGGGAAGGGACCGAGAAGGTGTGGGCGATCCCAAGCGTGATGACGAGCAGAAGAATCGGTTCAAACCCGGAAAAGAAATGAAAAGAGATCATCGAAAGTCCGGTGAGAAGGCCGCCCAGGGCGATGAAGTGTTTCTGCCAGGCGGTTTTCTTGAGTAGTTTTGAGAAAACGGGGTTGAGAAAAACCAGGGTCACTCCGTAGCACATCAGCACACGACCGATATTGGATTGGAGAGTACCCAGACCCTTCAGGTAGAGGGGCACGAAATAGTACAGAAATCCGATCAGGGCAATCTTGGCGGGGATGCCCTGGAGAAATACGACCGAAAAGAACTCCAGGTCACCCAGCACGCGGAACAGGTTTTTCAGTGGAAACGGTATGGAGGTTTTTTCCCTGGGTGCGGGGAGCAGTTTGCGAAACAAGACAACAGCACAGGCCAGGGAGATGAGAACGATGAAACCGCCCACCAGGAAAACCGCACGATAGCCAATCCGGTCGGCAAGCATTCCCCCAATGACGGTCCCGCACAGATCGCCCCCAAAAAATGCCGCCAGGAAGGACGACATCCCGGCAGTGCGACTGCCGGTCAGGGTATTGTCCATCACAAACTGCTGGCAGGACATGAACACCATGCCAAAACCAACAGCCGTGAGGCAGCGGAACACGGTCAACTGCAAAATGTCCGTGGCGACTGCCGTGAGCAGCATTCCGACAGCATTGAGCACCGTTCCGACGATGAGGGGCTTCCACCATCCAGTCGCATCGGCCCAGCTTCCACAGAGCGGCATGCTCAGAGCGAAAAACAGCATGTAAAAGGAAATGGGCAGGCTAATGACGACTTCTCGCGAAAGCCCTAAAAGCGGCTGATAAAGCGTATTGATGTAGAGCGGGAGGAATGAAACCGAGAAGCCGTCAGCGATCAGGAAGAGAAAAATCACCGGGCGAATATAGGCATACGGAATGGCACTCTCCGGAACGGATCGTTCTTCCTCTTCCAAAGCGAGACCTTGTGGTGCTGTGGAAAGGACCTCCAAAGAGGCGCGTTGCGAAAAATACCCATTCAGACGCTGCTGCAAGGCAATAATCCCAGAGAGGAATTGCTCGAGCAGTGAATTCAGGGAAGCGCTCACCGATGATTGGGCACCGGCAGGGCAGCCGGCAAGCAGGCGCCTTACCGTCTGCGCCTGCTTTTCAAGAACCGCCGATGAATTCTCCGGCAAGGCTTGCGCCTCCTCTTTCACCGGGGTCAATCGGGCAACGGTTTGCAGCGTGCTTTCCCAAAGCTGGTTAAAACGCAGGGATACCTGGCTCAGTTCCCGCAGAAAGAGGAAACTCTGCTGAGGCAGCAACGATGAAGTGGTGACAGCCCGGCGCATATCATGGAGAACGCCCATAATGGGGTTGCTGATGCTGTAGGCGGCAAAAAAGGTAAGAAATTCAAATGTAAAGAGCAAAGAGGTGAGAATCGCTGTGATCATGTCAAAGAGGATTTCCCTCGACCGGCTCACAATCAAGTCGGCGGAAAGGCGCATCTTGATAGAGCCTACGGGAGATGGATCTCCGCAACAGGAGAGCGGCAATGAGGCATCGGTGAGCTCTGGAGACAGGCCGAGGCCGCTGATCCGTGTTAGCCCCTCGGCCTGCCCGGTGAGCGACTGGCGAGCACCGGGTTCGAACCGGCCGATGTTTTGATGGTCGGCAAAATAGAGGACGTTGTCCTGATTATCCGTGATTTCGATGAATTCCAGCTCGGGAATGGTCTCCAGGACCTCCTTGAGCATGTTCTCCATTTTAACGAGCTTGGTCAGAGGGATCTTCAGACTCAAGATATATTCCACTTCACTTTTCAGGATTGTCCCCACTTTGGCAGATTTATCTCTGAGGGAATCCACATAACTTCTCTGAAAGGTTTCGACATTGCTCCTGGAATAGACGGCCTGGCCCAGCACGATAAAGAGGGCAGCAACCAGGAAGACCTTGATGCGAAGACTCATGTCGACTTTCACGGTTGGGCCCCTCCCGCTCGCTGCATGATCTGCCGGAGCCCCTCGACCAGGAGCTCGTTCTCCTGAAGAAGCCGGCCCAGGACTGATTGCTGGTCAGGAGGAAGGGTCTCTTGCATCTGGTTCAAAAGTTTGCGAATAGCCAGGGCTTTGCTCTCCAGCTCATCGCAGCCGGTTGCGACGGAGAGCCCTCGCTCCTCAAAGGCACGCACCTGCCAAACCAGGTTGCGGCAGTGGCTGACCATCATGTCCACGGTCCATTCCAGCTGCTTGATTTCATTCTGGATCTTTCTTATCTGCAGGAAGTCCTCCTGCAGCAAGGGCAGCTCGATGGCCGGTCCCGGTACCGACGAGTCCTCCAATACCTCCTTATCCCGCTCTGAGACTTCATCGTTGTCGCCCGGCGGTCTATCGTATTCCTGCGGTTCTTTCGCCGCGATCAGGCGGTTGCCGATCTCGAGAATATTGCCCCGAAGCGGGCGGGTGAGCCACAAGGTCATTCCGATGATGAGCCCGAGAGAAGTGAGCGCAACCACTAGCGCCAGGACCTTCGCGTTTTCCGTTGCCATGAACTGCAGTCGCCTGGTGATGACCGTTCGCGGGAAGGATAGATGAATCACACCCACCAACGCCTCGGATCGGTCAAAAAGCGGCAGGAAAGTGATGTAGGTCTCATCAACCAGCCGGCTGCGCGTGGTGTCCTGGCGTTGGAAAACCGGGAGCGGCAGGGGGAATTCCTTCCCGATCCTATCCTCATCGGTGTTGTAGAGAATCTTGCCCTGAGGATTGCTCACCCCTACTGATGAGATTTCGGGATTATCACGCAGGACCTCTGCCAGGAGTGAATCCAATCCCTTGAAGGTCTCAAAGGGTTTGCCGAAGCGCAAAGCCTGTTCGATCTTGCGTTTCAGGTTCTTTCCGGCCAGCTCGATCGTGGATACCAGGGAGCTCAGGTAGAGTTTCTCAAAGGAGGCGAGGCTCAACACCGAGTTCAGCACCAGGGCCGTGATCAGAATGACCAGAGTAACGGCAATGATTCTTAACTGGAACCGCATGCGTCAATCCATGGGATGAACTCGAACGCTCAGCCGGACAGGTCTACTTGACGAGCCGATCCTCCGGCAAGGTGACCTCTGAAAAGATCTCATCCGATGAACCCAGCAAATCCACGGGCGGATCGAAGCCGATCTTCAGTGCCGTAGCGAGATTCAAGGAAATCTTGGGCTTGGTGGGATCCACCATCGGAAGCGACCGAGGTTTTTCCCCTTGAAGGACCTTTACGATCTTGTCTGATATGAAATTGCCTCTGGACGTGAAATCGGTCGTAGAAAGACCCATCAGGGCCCCGCCCTTGACATATTTGGTCCCTTCGCGGGCAAAGGTGGGAATCTTGTGGTCTGCCAGCACATCCAGGATCTTTTTGACATCACTGGCAGACCAATCATAACAATTGATCTGCGTGATGAAGAAGGCATCGATACCCTGCTTGATCAGCCAGTCAATGCCTTCCAGACATTCCTCCGTCTTTTCGGCGCGGCTCACTTTCGAATACTCAATGATCTGGAAACCGCATTCTGCGGCAATCTGCAGCCCGTCATCCACATTCGCATAGAGTCTGCCGTTTTCCGTATCGGAATAGACAAGTCCCAGTTTCTTGAAACCGACAACCTCGTGGAACATCCTGAACATCCGCTTGAATCGGTCTTTTTCCATGTATACGGTAAAATTATCAATTCCGGAATCGTTCTCATCGATGATGAATTTCGCACGGATGGGGTCTGAAATGGCAATACCGATGATTGGAGTGCGTCCGTTGTTGACTTTGAGGATCGCTTTGGTGGCATCGGTGCCCGCTGAAATGACGAGATCGAGATCAGTCCTTGCCATAAGCTGTTGAGCATCCGCCTGGAGCTCTTCTTTCTTCTCTGCTTCCCATCCAGGGCTGAAGTGGGCGTCCTGAGGAAATTCGATCTTGTCCAGCCAGCCCAATCTCCCGAGTGCCTCTTTGGTTGCTTTCATAGTGCCGGAGAAGGTCCAGAAAGTCCCGGCTTCGATGTAGCCGATCTTGTATTTGCGGGTCTCGCCGACTGCCTGACCGGCAGTGGTGAGCAAACAAAGCACTGGAAGGAATATGGCGAAGAATGTGCTATACCGAAAAACAGTCTTCTCTCCTGACAACAACATCACAGCCCCCTCGAACGATTGATACTGCCGCCCAACATTTTCATCGGTCGCTCGACTTCTCCGGCAGATCCTTCTTGTTTTTCCATAAACAGATCATCTTTCTGGCGGCGACTCTAACATATTCCTATGCGATAAGTATAATGAAATCAAAACTATTCGGTTGCAGATCCGGACAAGCAATGGTAGTGCTGGTGTCAAAGCAGCCGTTTCTCTTTTCTGTATCCGTTGCAGTGAGGCAACGAGTGAAGCACCGGCAGGCACTATGGTTTGCCGATTCAAACTTCAACAAAGAGGTCCAGGGTGTGTATGATGGTGAATTTCAGGCAAGACTCCCAGAGAGGGGGCAAAAAGGTCTTATCTGCATTCTGTGTTGTCTGCATGTTGGTGTTGCCGACAACGCTTTTTGCCCAACCAAGAGAGCAACTCATTTCGGTCAGCCAGTTTATCTTGCATCCCGCTCTGGATGCAGTGCTCAGAGGGTTCCAGGAAACCCTCCAGGGGAAAGGGTTTCGAGTCAAGTACAGCATTCATGTTGCCAATGGGGATGAGAAGACCAACGCAGAGATTGCAAAAAGCATTGGTGGCGAACATCCTGATCTGGTGCTGGCCATCAGCACTCCTTCCGCCCAGGCCTGTCTTAAGCATCTCCCCGACACCACGATTCTCTTTTCGGCTGTCACCGATCCGGTTGGCGCCGGCCTGGTGTCTCATCTCAACCACCCCGGCCCTCATATCACCGGCATGACGGATATGAGCCCGGTTGACCGCCATGTCAGCCTCATCCGGGAACTTCAGCCCGGACTGAAAAAGATCGGAGTATTGTACAATGCCAATGAATCCAACTCGCTCAGTCTGTTCAGGGTCTTTCAAGAAGAATGCCGGAAACGGGGCATTGAGGTGGTCGGCAAAACGGTGGAGAGGAAGGACGGTGTTGCCGAAGCTGCTGCCGGTCTGGTTGGCCGGTGTGATGCAGTCTATGTCCCTACGGACAATACCGTGGTATCGGCAATGGAGACCGTGGCGTCGATATGTGGCAAGAACCGCCTGCCTCTCTATTCAGCGGATGTTGAATCCGTGCCGCATGGGGCACTGATTTCACTGGCCATCGACTATTATGGTATGGGACGTCAAACAGCTCGAATGGCGGAACGCCTTCTCCAGGGAGAGGCCCCTTCGTCGATGCCTGTTGAGTCGCTCGAAGACTACCGTATCCACATCAACCTCAAGGCAGCCGAGCTGATGGGGGTGGAACTGCCGGTTTCCCTGCTGCAATCCGCAGACGTGGTGTATCGTTCGTTTCCCAACTGATGCGCCAGATTGCTTCGGGCGTGAGGCGTTAATGAGATGAACAGCCCACGCCCGTTCAGGTCTTTATTGTTTCGGTTTCTGTTTTCCCGGCATTCTTTGTCCGCTCATCCCCTGGGGCAGCTCCTGCTTCACATATCCGGCCGGGATATCAAAGGTGCCGGCCGGAGCGGTATCCTCTTTTATCTCAAGCAATTCTCGCGAGGATTTTATGGTGGAGTTCTGCATCATGGTCATCGTGGTGGTGGTCAGTACCGGAAATCCCTTGATTTTTTTTAGTTCCTCCTGCATTGCCTGCGCGGACGCTTGCATGCCGGGCTGTTGAGGCATCATTGCTGTAGCGAACTTCTCGTAGAGGTCTTTGTAAGGCATCTTGATATCCTCACTGGCCCATATCTCGGAGCTCATCGGCATCATCCCCATATCCATTTCCTGTAGATACTTCTTGCAGTTCCAGTTGCCGATCGTTTTGCTGTTACCCGTCGGTGTTATTTTCACCTTTGTTTCTCCCGCCATGCCCGAGGCGAAATTCCGCATAGCCTCGGAATCCAACACGGTATAGGTCTTTTTCGAATGGTCTATGTGATAGAGTACCAAACTGCCATTTTCGACTTTCCCAATGCTGACCATATTCCCCTGGTCTATTCTGATCTTGTCCTGGCTGATCCATATGGTGGCAATCTTGTCCTGCGGCGGCTGAACCTGTCCCATGATGTTCATGCCGTCCGTATGATGTTTCTCCTTCATAAAGACATCCGCACCGACAAACGACGGAGTAGAGAACACGGCCAATAAGACTACCGCCACGCTGAGCTTCCAGAGATACCCTTTCATAGCCATTCCTTTCCAATAAATGTTAAAAACCTGCCGACTCTGCAAACCGGATTCTTCCAGACTGCCAAACACCCACTTGCGGACAGTGATGAACTCAGCCTGCAAACGGGTTGCCTGCCCTGCTTTTTACACTCCTTTTTTGTTTTTCGATATCCTTTTGTTTTGAAAAAAAGCGACAAAAGCCAGGATCAGTGTATGGGTGTGGGGCAGGCTTTCCAGCCTGCCCCACATGAGCAAATCCGTGAAATTTATCGTCTGAAAGAGTATATATGCCGTGGCCTCTTTTAAGGAATGAATCATGGAAACTGAAGAACTCTATCAAGACCTGCTGAATCTCGCTGCTCCGTGGTGCGTAAAAGCCGTCCTTGTAGAAGATGGCGCCATAAAGGTACTGGTTCGCCTGGAAGGAACGGAGGCAACGCTCCATGCCTGTCCTCGCTGCGGGTATCGCTGCATGCCCTGTGATCACACCAAAGAGAAGACCTGGCGCCATCTGGACACCTGCGGGAAACAAACCTTCATACAGGCAAGGCTGCCCGTGGCAGAATGCCCGGAACATGGAAGACAGCCCATCACCCCACCTTTTGCTGATGCTGATCTGCCCGTTACCCTCGCTCTTGCCCGGACGGTCAACCGGATAGTACGAGATAGCGGGAGCCTCAAGAGGACAGCTCTCATTGTCGGGTTTGACGAAGACCTTGTGCGAAGCATTCTCCGGAATAGTCCGCAACTGGCAGGTGTCTGGAAAGGTCCTGCTCGGGACAGCCGCCCCTGTCCAACAGCAGCCTCGGTCCCGGACCCGACCAGGCAGCTTTCGCTTTTCTCACAAGACGATATGATCTTGATGAATCAGGCCCTACATGCTTTCAAAAGCCTCCAACTGGAACAAGCCGTGGAGCTCTTCCAAAAGTATCGGAAAACCTTTCCCCGAGGGCATGATGTTGCCGCTAAAACAGCCCTGGCCGAATTCCTGCTGAAGGGACTGCAAGAAGCCCCCAATGATCTTGCTGAACGGGTCCCATACCTTTGCCGGTTGTGGGACCGATTTGAGGATTGTGTTCAATCCAATTCGATGAACCCCCATGACCGATTGATTTCCGAACAGAAGAAGGCCTTTTTTCGAGGAATGCTCAAAGAAATCGAACAGACGAGCCCCGCCTGCACGGTATCGATCATAGGAGGAATCCCGCTTGGGTATTTATTCCTCGAGGCAGAGCAGCATGAGCAGGCGATCCCCCACCTTCAGCTGACAATTACCCACACCTGCCCCCATGGTCGGGGAATCTGGGGGAGGGTGGA
>CAYTWB010000057.1:0-24611 GCA_964441945.1 uncultured Syntrophobacteraceae bacterium | reverse complement strand
CGGACTTGGCCTGGATTTGCTGAACCTTCGCCAGATACCCCGTGATTGATTACAACGACACGATGTAGCCCCCTCCACCCGCCGCCAGAACGACTACCGATTTATCAACCACCTCTTGCCGATCCTCGGCAAACACGCCGCAGACCGGCTCAATACCAGGGCCATTGACGCCTACATCCGCCGACGCATTGACAGGGACGGCGTGAAGCGCGCGACCGTATCAGCAGAGATACGCCTGCTCAAGGCCGCCTACTCGTGGGCTCAGTCTCAAGAGCCCCCGCTTATCCGGCGCAACCTGATTGCCGCCTACAAGCTCAAAACCGGCACCAATGAGAAGGAGGTACCATTGCCCCCCACACTCGATGAGATTCGCCGGATACTGTCCCATGCGGAACCCCATCTTGCCCGCGCGATCAAGATTCTCTGGCATTGCGGAATTCGGCCCGGCGGAGAGCTGCAGCGCCTGAAGTGGGAGCATGTTGATTTCGATAATCGAGAAATCCGCGTCTACTCGGCGCACAAGGGCGGGCCAGTTATTCGCACCGTTCCGATGTCTGCCGGGCTAGAGTCGGATCTAAGGCAATGGTTGCGAGAGGATACCGTGAGGAAGGGCTCAAACGTGTGGAGTCTGGCCATAGTGCATTACCAAGGACACCCGGTCAAATCGCTCAAGAGGTCATGGAAGACAGCCAAGACCTGCGCCAAGATAACCCGGAAGATCCGCCCTTACGATTTGAGACATGCCTTCGCCTCGACAGCGCTCCGTCTGGGCGTGGATCTAAAATCGGTCTCAGAGGTCTTGGGACACTCCCGAGCAGATACGACACTCCGAGAATACCAACACGTCACAAGGGACCAGCACCGCGCCGTAGTGGACTCTATCCCCCCTGCGGAAGACCTTGGGACTATTAGGTCCATAGTCCCAATGAAGAGGATAAACAAGGCAATCAATTCAACCACTTAGGCGCAGGGCGTTGGCTTCGCAAGGCTGAGGTCGCGCGTTCGAATCGCGTCATCTCCACCAATAAGAACAATACGTTGCAGCGACTCAATCCGGTTGCTGCAATTTTTGTTTGGGCAACTCCTTCGGGCAATCTGTAGGCGCCGTTGTGCTCTGAGCCGGCTGAAGCCGAAGACCCGGTCAGGCCTTTCTGTCATTCCCCGGTTGCTTGATGAGGGAGGTGAGGCCGCGGCACACTGGCCATAGAGGCGCTCGTGTTGGGCGACTGAAAAATCCCGGCCCCGATCACAAAGAGAAGAAGCCTCAGGGTCACATCCATGGCTTCCGCTGATGGCGGCAATCCGGCCATGAGGAGGGTGGGGTGATGAGCCGGGGTGATAACAAAACGCTTTTCGAGGAATGTGGGTAGCAATACCCGCTGAGGAGGTCAAGCATGTCTCCCTTGTCGCTTCAGCGTCTCGTCGAAGATCAGCCCCTACACTCGGATGGCGGCTCATTGAACTGATAGGTCCTCACTTTCACTCCGCTGTGTTTGATAATAAAGAGACTCGTCTGATCGTAGGGTTGGAACTGTAAAACGACCACTTCGACGATGCCCGCGTTGATGATCTCACAGAGACAATTCTTGCAGGGGAGAATCGAACATGACAGGTACATGGTGCTCCCGAGGGTATGGATTCCCTGTCTTGCGGCATTGTTGATGGTATTGACCTCGGCGTGCGATGCAATGCACAGGTCCAGGCCCTGCCCGGACTGGTAGCCGAGGACCTTCCTTGGGCAGACATGGGTATCGATTTGAGAAGTCCCTTGAATTTTCTTCAAGGTTTCCATGAGATGAGGGTCAAGAGAATACCTGTCCGCACAATGGGGAACGCCTCGCGGGGGGCCGTTATAACCGGTGGAAACAATGGACTTGTCACGTACCAGAATCGCTCCTATCTGCCGGCTCAAACACCTTGAATTCGAAGCCACCTCTTTGGCTATCCTGTAGAAATAGGCATCCCATCGCTTGATATCGCTTCCCTGTTCCATCCTGCAGTCCTGTTTTCGAGGTCCTTGCCGCCATTTCCAATACCCTGTTCCGTACCGGCCATTATACACACTTGGACGATAGCCCGATAGAGCTCTTGGATTGGGCAGGTTCCAGGTTGCTTTGGGCGAAACCGCCAGTCTCCGGTTGTCGCTTTCACTTGTTGTCACGGTTGCCGAAATTTGTTATCAAATTCCGAGTGGCAATTCATTCGCAATCCCAAGAATTGCCCTCAAACAGGCGGCGACGGAGCTGAAAGACCGTTGCCTAAGAGAAATTGTGTCGAAAACACCAACCAATCGGGAGTGTTAACATGAACAAGAAGGTTCTCATCCTCTGTATCGCCCTGGCTTTTGTCGTATCCGGGTGTTCTACGCCCATGACGAATACTGAAAAGGGGACTGCCGCGGGTGTGGGGATCGGGGCGGCTACCGGGGCCATTCTGGGGCAGGCAATTGGCAGAAATACCAGTTCCACCTTGCTGGGTGCGGCTGCGGGTGCGGCCGTTGGAGGGATAGCCGGCAGCATGATTGGCAGCTATATGGACAGGCAGGAACGCGAAATGCAGCAGCTTGTGGCCGGCAGAGAGGGCACGACGGTTCAACGGCAGCAGAACAACCTCAGCATCAACATGAAGTCGGACGTGCTTTTCGACACCGGATCATCACTGATCAAGCCGGGCGGCAATGATGAGATAGCCCGCATAGCCGGCGTTCTCAATCGATATCCGGAAACTCGTGTCACAGTCGAGGGTCATACGGACAGTGCCGGTTCGGAAAGCTACAATATGCAGCTCTCCGAACAGCGTGCCAGAGCGGTGGGAGAGGCCCTTGTCGGCAGAGGAGTCAATGCAGCCCGGGTCACCACGGTGGGACTGGGGGAATCCAGGCCGATCGCGAGCAATGCAACGGAGGGGGGCAAGCAGTTGAATCGCCGGGTAACGATTCTGGTTGTCCCAATTGAAGCCTAGTTAGTGGCTAGTGGCTAGTGATTAGTGATTGGTCTCGTCACAGATCGCAGATCAGCCACCAGCCACTAGCCAATACACCTGCGCTTCACTGACTCCGACCACACGTAAAGTACAATGGCACAGGCCGTTGCGGCGTTGAGTGATTCCACTTCCGGCCGAACGGGAATACCCAGGGCTTGCTTCTTCCACGATTCCGGCAATCCCGGTCCTTCCATGCCGATCAGCAATCCAAATCTTTGCGGAAATTCGAATGTGGAGACATCCTTCCCGTCGGTTGAAAGCGCGAGCAGCGGCAGACTATCGGGCAACTCCCCCAGCGACGGTCCTTCGAGGAAGCGGGCGGAAAGCACTGCTCCCCCAGATGCCCTGAGGGACTTCGGGTGGTAGGGGTGGGCGCTTTCCGCAAGAAGAACCACCTGGGTCACCCCGAAGGCAACGGCCGAACGGACTACGGCACCCACGTTTTCCGGATCTTGAAAGGGTATGAACAGGGAGCAACCATCGGGCAGGCCGTCGCCTGGGTCCCATTTGGGAATCGATGGAACTTGGACGAGCAGAAGCGGCGCTCCTGTACCGAAAATATCGATCGTGTCAAAGAGGGGCGGGTCCAGCTGATACCAGTTTAAGTGACGGGGAGCATCTCCGGGCGGAGGACATTCCACGCCAGCACTGATCCAGGCTTCACACCGGTCCGGGGCCTGTTTCAGAACCTCGGCCACCTGTTTTGCCCCGGCGACCAGGGCCCTTTTCTGTTTCTTTATTCCTCGACTTCCAAGAAGCTTCTTCAGATCTCTGAAGAGCTCATTCTTTTCACTGTCAATTCTGCGTGTTGTGAACCGTTTCATGGTCTCCCGTTGCTTGATCCACGTCGCTTCGCCCTTGCGCCGAAAGACCAGCAGGCGACGCTGATGGGGTGTATTGGGAATGCTGTAGGACAGGTTTTGAAGGAGTTCGTATTCCGAACCGAAACGCTGCAAGGCCTCTTGAATCTCCGGGTCACAGTTTGGCCCCTTCATGAAAATAGCCAGACCGTCTTTGCTCAAACACCCCGAGACGCGATCCAGGGTAGAAGGAATGCTCTCAAGCGCGCGGGTAATCACGCCTGCCACAAGGTCCTTGAAATTCGGGGTGATTTTTTCCCCTATGATCTCAAGTCCTTGTAGACCCAGCGAGTCCCGGGCAACCTCCAAGAAATCAACCCTTTTCTGCCTGCTTTCGGCAAGCCAGATCTCCAGTTCAGGATGCGCAATCTTCAGGGGGATTCCCGGCATTCCAGGACCCGTTCCCAGATCGAGCAGAGGTGAAGGCAGTTTGATTAGTTCTGAGGGCAGGATAGAATCGACGTATAATTTGAGAACCATATTGGAGAAATTATGAATCCGTGTCAGGTTGAGCTCCGGGTTGACCTGCCGCAAAAGACAATGGTAGTTCCAGAGCTTGTTGATCTGAGCTCCGGAGAGGCTTAAGCCGCAGGATTCCAGCAGTTCGGCCATTTTTTGTACTCCCGGCCGAATCGGTTCGTTGTTTTGTCTGCCGTCTTTTGATGACATGTTTTATGCTTGGAGTTGTTGCCGTCTTCAATCCAGCGATCAATCCTGCCCTGGATCGACCCATTGCGGCCTAAACCGGGTGGAACGGCGTGGAAGAGAATGAATAGTCAATGTTTTTTTGACCCTGTGTGGCCTGTGCTCTACGAGGACAATCACCTCCTGGCGCTCTACAAGCCGGCCGGGTTGCTCGTTCAAGGGGATCGCACCGAAGCCTTGTCTCTTTTGGGCCTTGCAAAGGTGTGGTTGAAAGAGCGCTACCATAAAAAGGGTGAAGCATTTCTGGGACTGGTTCATCGGCTGGACCGACCGGTAGCGGGAGCTATGCTCTTCTGCCGTACATCCAAAGCGGCAGGACGAATTAGTGAGCAGTTTCGCTGTGGCAAAACACGGAAACATTATCTCGCCATTGTTGCAGGGTCCCCGGCCATGAGCTCAGGGCGCCTGGTCGATCACATCGAGCGCCTGGAAAACCGTTCCAGCCGCATTGTGCCGGCCCCCACACCGTCCAGTCAGGAGGCACGTCTGTCCTATGTTGTGTTGTCTGCCACGTCATCCTGCAGCCTGGTGGATATTCATCTTGAAACCGGCAGGCATCACCAGATCCGTGTCCAGATGTCTCATCTGGGGCATCCCATCCTCGGGGATTTGCGCTACGGAGCGCCGGCCCCCCTGCCCCAAAAGCAAATTGCCCTGTTGGCTAAAGAACTCACCCTGAACCACCCGATTACCAAAGAAGAGCTCACCATCTCGTCCCCTCTGCCCAGGGCCTGGCCCTGGCCGCCGGGGCAACCTGTCCGCCAGGGCCCCCCCTGGGGTTGGAAAGAGCTGGAGGCACTGATTCCCTCCTCACTGATCCGGCCTTTCCAAGAGGCGCGGATCAAGTTGTGAGAAGGGATTATCAGCCTGGAGTGAAGAACAAAACGGCGTGTGGACAGCAGAAACGATCGGTGGGATTGACCTGAACGACTATACTCCACCTCCACCCTCGTACTTGAACGAAACATTGACCCTCACCCGGTAAGCAACGGGCTTTCCTTCCTCAATCTTCAAATCCAATTTAGTGATTTCGGCAATCCTCAATTCCCTTAGAGTCTTGCTGGCAGTGTTGACGGCCTTCATGGCCGCGTCCTCCCATGACACCTCGCTGGTTCCGACCAATTCGATGATCTTGTACACACTCATGGCTTTTCTCCTTCCCGGGATCAAAAAGCAAAACGTTCACCGTTATAGTGTTCGCCGCTTTGTTCTTCCGACCTGACGAAGATATGGAACCCAAAGTGCCCAAACATCATCCCAAGGCTCTGGACCGCCTACTCCGAAACTCGGACTGGTGTCCGGATTCGGTTGGTTTGCTTTACCTCACCGTCGACACTGTATTCCGCATAACATTCGAGCCAGTTATAGTATGCAGCAACGTTGCGGGTCTGTATCTTCACGACGAACGTGCTGGGATAGCCGTATTCAACCCTCTCGATTTTCGAACAAAAAAGGGGCGAGCTCTGTGCATTTGGTCCTTCCGTCGCCCATCGTGAACAAACGGAACCGATCGGCTGGTTTCCCTGGACTTCGGACGCATAACAATGGAGAGGCGGCGACGAGAAAGAACCCCTTTCCGTCAACCACCGGAAGCAGGCTTTCTTGATTTCCGGTCGACCCTCTGCCTCAAAAGTCGCAACGATGTCATAAGGAAGGTCCTCCTCGGTGATTGCCGGCATGCGCAGGCGAGTCAACCGGAGTTCCCCCTGAGGCGGATCGATCAACTGCATCAGTGTGCACGAAGGGAGTAGTCCCAACATCATTCCCGCTACCAGTATCGATGCCAAAATAGATCTCGTGTTCATGGCCTCTCCATGGAAATCAACAGTTACCCGGTGCTCCGACCGGTGGCAGCATCAAGCCTTCTGAAGAAGGATTACCCATTATTTGGGGGGACTATAACATGAAAGCAGAATCAATACCATACACTGAAAGGCATTCCGATGCCGATCGTCAATACAGCGATAGAGCGTTCCTGTTTTTGTATAAAGACCCTGCATGCGCCTTCCCATTCCCTCTATGGTATATCCGCCCTATCGGTCGGGAGCTCCAGCGCAATCGTCAAGACACGGGGATTAAATCTTGATATACGGAGGGAATGGTATAGAGATGCAGGAACGCGAATGGGAATGGAGTCTCACTCGCTGGTGAATCCGCACTCAAAGGGGGGCATGACGGCGAGTGCGATTGCAGGAAAATGGGGAGTACAAGGGAGAATTCAGGATGAGCACATTAAGACCAGTGGCTATTACAGCCAGGGATTTACCCGACGCTTGGGCCCAGTGCGTGTTCAAGATCCTTGAGACCGGTGCGGCAAGGAAAAGGCTCGTGGACCAAGGCTCTTTCGAAGGAGAGTTTCGCCTTGAGTTTGACTATGTTACAGCGCATGTTCTCTTCCCGGGAACCAGACCATTGATACCGGATATTCCACCGCATTTGGGAATACCCAATCCCGTTGAGAACATGGAAAAGGTCGACCAGTACTTTGCCCGTTACCTCATGTCGAGCGAGAAGGAAGGAAACGAGCAGTACACTTATGGAGAGCGAATGATCGAAGCCCGGACATCTGCGGTCTCCCATATCGGAAGCGAGCACACCTATTTTTCAGCGGATGTTCCGGTTGCGGTCAATCAAATAGAGGAGATCATCAGCCGATACAAGCAATACGGCCACGGGAACAACCAGCTTATCATTCAGATTGGCCAGCCTTGCGACATTATGCTGAAAGATCCCCCGTGTCTTCGTCATATCGATACAAGGATTGAAGAAGGAAAACTTCATTTCATCATCTATTTTCGAAGCTGGGACCTCTGGAGTGGACTGCCGGAGAACCTGGCAGGCATACAGCTGATGAAGGAGTACATGGCAGGCGAGATTGGAGTGGAAGACGGTGAGATGATCTTTTCCAGCAAAGGACTGCATCTCTACGGCTACACGTGGGAAATAGCCGGGCTGAGAAGGGGCCTCACAGAAGGAGAAATGGCAAAGCTTCTCAAGGAGTTGAGAGAAAAGCAGGCGGCGCTGTCCGATTTTTCGGCATGATGGGGATCTTCCCCTGCCAAAACGGTGGTCTTTGGCTTCCCGGTTCCTTCAGAAGCAGAATTCAGGGGGGCCCTTCAGCAGTGCAACGGGAAAAGCGCCGAACGGGGAGCAGTGTGATTGACAAATACCGGGAACTGCTGTTAGAAACGCGTGGTGTCGATATCCAGGATAGGTGAACCGGTCCCTGTGGGTTTTCCGTGCGAGCCGTTTTTTCACGGTTCTTTGTCAGGCCGGGGGCCATGGCTCTCTATATGAAAAGCCCGTTGGCCCTCGACCAGTGGGGATTGATGCCTGAAAAACAACGGCACAGGTCATATGTCCGATTACCCTTTGGCACCTCAGGACATGCCTCCGCATGAACAATGGGTGCTTTTTCATTGGTCTTCTGAGCCTCAGGGGATTGCGATTGAATGACAGTCCGGGCTGCGAGTCCCGTTGTCGGAGGAGTTTCCTGATTTTGGTCCACGAACGATTCAAGTGCCTTGCCATACTGACGGCTTTCTGGGTGGCAATCTATGCTACGAGCCTTTCCAGTCCTATAATGGTTGATGACAGCGACACGGTCCATGCCGAGGCAGTCCGTGAGATGGCTCTGACCGGTGATTGGGTGACGCTGAAGATCAACAACGGGATTCGCTACCTTGAAAAGGCGCCGCTCATGTACTGGCTGTCAGCCGCTACGGTGAGGCTCTTCGGGCTCTCCGACTGGGCGGTGCGCTTTCCCGTAGCCCTTGGCCATCTCTTTCTGGCTTTTCTGATCTACAGCATGGGTACGCGCTTCTGGAACCGCAGGACCGGGTTCTTTGCTGCCCTGGCCTACATCACGAGCCTAGGACCTTTTGCCTTCACACGAATTTTACATCCCGACGTGATCCTTACGTTTTTCATCACACTCTCCCTGTACTTTTATCTTCAGGTATTCCTCGAAACCGAACCTGCTTCAAGGCGCCCAGGAAGCCTGGACTGGCGATGCATGGGGCTCTTTGCTTCGATGGCTATGGCGGTGCTTGCCAAGGGATTGATCGGGATCATATTTGTCGGAATGATTGTTTTTGTGCATCTCCTCATCAGTGGACGCTGGGAGGTCCTGAAACGCCTGCAGATCATCCCTGGGACTCTGGTCTTTCTGGTAATTGCCGCCCCCTGGCATCTGGCTGCCGGTTTTGCGAACAAGGGCTTTTTCTGGTTCTATTTCATCAACGAGCATTTTCTGCGCTACCTTGGCTTGCGCTTTCCTTACGACTGGGCCGTGATGCCGGTCTGGTTGTTCTGGGTCCTGATGCTGGTCTGGCTTTTCCCCTGGACGGGTTTCTTGTGGGGGTTCTATCGGACCTTTCCGCGGGCCTTCAGGCCCCAATCTCGGCCGGATCAGCTAAACGTTTTTCTCTATTTATGGGCATTGCTCATTCTGGTATTCTTCTCTTTTTCGACCACTCAGGAGTATTATACCTTTCCAACCCTTCCCGCGTTTGCACTCCTGATCGGACAGGTCCTCAGCCGACTTGAGTCACCTGATGGAGCGCAAGACCAGCAGAAGGGGGTGATTGGCCTGGTCATTCTGGCCGGGTTATGCATTGCTGCAGCCGGTGTCTTGCTTGCTGTGGCATGGATCGGGAGCGGATCGGCCGGAGCGAAGGACCTGAGTGAGACCATGGTGGCCAATCCTGATCGGCTTATTATTACTTTCGGACGGATGCAGGAGTTCACCCCGGCAACCTTTGCACAGCTTTCCACCGTTATTTACCAGAGCGCCTTGCTGTTCATCATAGGGCCTGTGGTTGCATTGATTGCCGGTTTGCGAAAACGCTGGCGCCTTTCCGTGTTCGTTCTTGCTCTGATGATGGTGGGTTTCCTGTATTGCTACCGATCTGCCATGCTGGCCTTTGAGCCGGTCTTCACTTCCAAAGACCTTGCCAAGGTCATCGAGGAGCATTACCAGCCGAATGATCGGGTTGTGGTCAACGGGATGTACGAAAACGGTTCCTCCGTCAATTTTTATACAGGCATCCAACTCTCGGTGCTCAACGGGCGTTCGGGAAATCTCTGGTACGGGTCCCGCTTTCCGGATGCTCCGCAGATCTTCTTCGATGACGCATCATTTCTTGAACTATGGGGTTCCAGTCAAAGGGTGTTTTTTTTCACCAGTGCGGATGAGCTGAAAACCTTCCTGAACAGGAATCCCGGATTCACATATCGTGTTCTGGCAGAGAACGGGGGCAAGAAGGTCCTGGTGAACCGGCAGGAAGGCAGCGGGTAGGGGTAGCGCCCGGTCTTCCTAAAAGGGTGCTCACCGGCACAAACGAGAGAAGGGTGTGCCGTTTTGAAGCAGAAGGGGGCAGGCGGCGAGCCGGCCCACGGAAAGGAAGTGAGAATGGGAAGAGTTATTGTGGTGATCCTTTTTGCCACAGTCCTGGTAGCGATTGGAGAAATCCTCCTGAGCGCAGGGATGAAGCAAGTTGGAAAAGACGGGCATCAAGGTCTCCGGATTGTGCTGGCCGCCGGCACCAATCCACTGGTTCTGGGTGGGGTGGCCTTGTCGGCGGCATTCTTTGGGATGTACCTGCTGACTCTATCCTGGGCTGATATCAGTTTTGTTATGCCTTTTACCGCTCTCAGCTATTTCTTTGTTGCCATCATGGCAAGTCATTGGCTGCATGAGCAGGTGACGCCGGCGCGCTGGATCGGTACCCTGATTATCGTCATCGGTGTCATCATCGTCAGTTTTGGAGAACGATCTTAATCGGACCTTCCTCTCGCCGTCTGGTCTCGCATCGTTTTGAAAGCGCTGATCAGACCGCTGGTGGAGGAGTCATGAGACCTCACTGCTTCTCGGTCTGTCAGTTCCGGCAGGATCTTTTTTGCAAGCTGCTTTCCGAGCTCAACTCCCCACTGGTCGAAGCTGAAGATGTTCCAGATGACGCCTTGTGTGAAGATCTTGTGTTCATACATGGCGATGAGGCTGCCCAAAACCCGGGGAGTCAGTTGCCTAAAAAGAATAGAGTTGGTCGGCCGGTTGCCTTCGAAAACCCGGTAAGGGCAAAGCCTTCGGATTTCGTCATCGGTTCTTCCTTCTCTCTTGAGCTCCTCAACGACTTCCTCCGGGGTTTTTCCATTCATCAGGGCTTCGGGTTGTGCAAAAAAGTTGGAGAGCAGGATAGAGTGATGGTTGCCCAGGGGATTGTGGCTGATGGCGGGGGCCAGGAAATCGGCCGGGACCAGTTTCGTTCCCTGGTGAATGAGCTGATAGAAGGCATGTTGTCCGTTTGTGCCCGGTTCTCCCCAAAGAATTGGGCCGGTCTGATAGGTTACCCGCTCTCCGTTGCGGTCGGCAGACTTGCCGTTGCTTTCCATGTTGCCTTGCTGGAGATAGGCTGGGAAACGACGCATGGATTGATCATACGGGAGGATGGCTTCGGTTTCGGCCCCGAAGAAGTTATTGTACCAGACACCGATGAGTGCCAGAACCACGGGAATGTTCCGTCTGAAGGGCGTTTCCCGGAAATGACAATCCATGTCGAAGCCCCCCTGAAGGAGTTGTTCGAAGTTCTCGAACCCGATGGTGCAGGCGATGGGTAGGCCGATCGCCGACCAAAGCGAATAGCGGCCGCCCACCCAATCCCAGAAGACAAACATATTGTCCCGATTGATGCCGAATGCTTCCACCTTTTCCGTGTTCGAGGAAATGGCCACAAAGTGCCTGGAAATGTGCCCTGGGTCTTTTGCCTTTGCCATGAACCAGTCTCTTGCCGAAAAGGCATTGGTCATGGTTTCCTGTGTGGTGAAAGTCTTCGATGCAATCATAAAGAGGGTGGTTTCGGGATCGAGTTGTTTCAGGGTCTGCACAATGTGAGTGGCATCCACATTCGAGACGAAATGAACGGAAAGCCCGGGTTTGGCGTAAGGTTGCAGACATTCCGCAACCATCGCCGGTCCAAGGTCCGATCCCCCGATTCCAATGTTGACGATATCCGTGATGCCTTTGCCGGTGAATCCCTTCCACTGCCCTGTAATGACCTGGGTGGAGAAGCGCTTCATCTTCTGCAGAACGGCATTTACGTGCGGCATGACATCCTCGCCACCAACATAAATCGGCCGGTTTTCCCGGTTCCTCAGTGCAGTGTGCAGGACTGCACGGCCCTCCGTTTCGTTGATGATCTCCCCCGTGAACATGCTTTCAATGGCGTCGCGAAGGTCGATTTCCTCGGCCAGACCCAACAGAAGGTTGAGGGTCTCTTCGGTGATCCGGTTTTTGGAGAAATCCACAAGGATATCGTGAAAGCGGATAGAGAACCTGCCAAACCTTTCCGGGTCCTGGGCGAAGAGGTCTCTCATATGTATTGGCCGGACTTCTGGGAAGTGATCGACGAGTCCGTGCCAGCTTCGGGTTGTTGTCGGGTCAGTCCTTTTGAACATGGAAGGAAGTCTCCTCGGGAAGTGAATCAATGATGACAACGGTGGTTTGCGCATCAGCCCAATGGTACAATTGCTCAGCGGTCCCCATGGGGAGCATCACGCAACCGTGGGAGCAATAAGGGCCGGAGACGTCACCCGCATGAATCCAAACGGCCCCGTAGATCTTCATGGCCCACGGCATCCAGGCGGGTTCACCCAGGTCGTTCCGGTAGCTCAGAGAATACTTGTCGACAGCGCGTTCAAGGATCCTGTAAACGCCCGAGCTGGTCTCCTCTCCCGGCTTTCCCAGGCCCACCTGTGAGTCTCCAACCAGCTTTCCGTTTTCATACCATCCAAGAAAAGGGATGTCCTTGACCACGAGAATGCACTTGGATAAGCGCGACAGACGCTCCATTTCCCGGGGGAGAGGGGTCCAGTCGCGAAATGCCCGAAAGTCGTTGGGCACTCTCAATGGTTTGTGGCTGCGGATGTCGTCATAGATATGGAATTCGGCTTTAGAGTTGAGCCGAGCGAGGACCTGGTGGGTCACTGAAGGGGTCAGGGTCGGCTCCTTCAGCTCAAGATTGTTCAGCTCGTCCTCTGTAACGACTCGCTCGCTCCAGCCCCAGTCCGAAATCTCGGGTAGTGCGGAAGCCCTGACCTGTGTCGTTCCAGGCTTTTCTTTTGTATCAATCCCGGCCAATCCCGTTTGCTGGGTCGGAAGGCGGACTCTTTGACCCGCACACCCACAAAACACCAAACATAGGACTATCAGTGCACTCCATTGAAATCTGAATCCCATCATCGCTCTCCATTCATTCACGAAGACCTTCATTGATTCTCCCACCGGTCGGCGAGAGAAAGAGCCTGCTCCCATTCAAGGGCTGTTCCCGGTTGAGGAAGCGTTCCGGAGGATAGCACGTAAGCCAGGAAGTCGCCAGCATCGTCGCGAGGGTTCATCCCTGTGTACTCATGATCAGACGCCGTGCACCGAGCTCTCAGAATGACAGGTCTTAAGGGATGCGCTGAGGAATTTGAAACTGTTTTTCTCAAGATCTGTAGTATAAGAATACGGGGTGAAGGCCATTGCAGGAGATATGCAGTCATTCCCGGTGTTGCCTCTTTTTTGCCAAGCGGAGATCGCGCGGGCCAAGGGGTGAGTAGTAACCGGTCCAGCAACCACAGGCTTTTGGCGCATTTTTTTCCGGAGCGGGGAGACGGTCAATGGAGAATGCCATGACAAAAAACATCCTTGTCGTGGACGATGAAAAGGAATACCGGCAACTCATCCAGCTTTTTCTTCGAAGTCTCAACTATGCGTCTGATGTCGCATCCGAGGGTAGCGAAGCTTTGGATATGTTGCACCGGAAACCCTTCGACCTGGTGATTGCCGATATCAGAATGCCGGGAATGAATGGGTTGCAGCTTATAGAAGCAGCTCAGCGACAATACCCTCATCTTGATTTCATTATCATGACGGGTCATGCCGGGGAATACTCCTACAGCGACATGATTGCCGCCGGGGCCGCCGATTTCCTCAGCAAGCCGTTCGAAGTGGGTGAACTTCAGGCCAAGATCGAGCGCATCGAGAGAGAAAAGCGCATTCTTCGCGATCTTCGCAAGACCAATGAAGAGCTCCGTCAGACGATGAGCTACCTGGAAAAGGTCCTGGAGAACTCGCCGGACGGGATCTCCATCGTCGACAAGCATGGAAGGTTTACCAAATGGAACAAGGCTGCAGAGGAATCCTACGGATATACTTTTGAGGAGCTGAGGGGAAAACCCACATTCGACCTCTATCCGGACAAAGCCAGGTTGGAGAAAATGCTTTCCCGGTTGCGCCGTGATGGCTTCGTCCGGAAGTATGAAATCGAAATGAAGAAGAAGGACGGTAGCCTGGCGCCCTTCGAGATGTCGATCGGTCTGTTGAGGGGCGATAATGGCAAAGTAATCGGCAGCGTCGGCATTGGAAGGGACGTGAGCGACCTGAAGAAGACACTGGTCGACCTGGAGAACGCGAATATCGGGCTGCACAAGGAAATAAGTGTCCGCCGACAAGCAGAAGTGACCCTTCGTGAATCGGAACGACGCTTTCGGGAAATACTGGAGAACATCCATCTTCTGGCGGTCTCTTTGGATGTCCAGGGGACGATCGTTTTTTGCAATGACCACTTCGTGAATGTGACCGGATGGCGGCGAGAGGAGCTTGTGGGTTGGGACTGGTTTGACACCTGTCTGCCCCCTGACTCGCGGGCCATGACGAGACAGTGCTACCAGGAAGAAATTGCCCGGGGCAGGATCACAACCCATCATGAGGATGAGATCATCACGTGCCTTGGAAAAAGATGCCTGATTGCCTGGGATAGCATCCTGCTGCGTGATCCGCAGGGAAGGGTCGTCGGGGCAACGATGATCGGGCGCGACGTTGGTCAACGCAGACTGATGGAAAGGGAATTGCGAAAGGCATCCAATGCGATGGAGCTCTTGATTGCCTCCATCCCATCCGCTCTGATCGAGTTGACACAAAACCATACGGTCATTAGATGGAACTGTGCCGCCGAAAAGACCTTCGGGCTTTCTGCCTCGGATGTGCTGGGTGTCGCTTTGAGTGAATGCGGGATCAAGTGGGAGTGGGAGAGGGTGTATTCAGGGTTGCTGGAATGCCGCATCCACGGAAGTTTTGTCCGGATCGACGATATCCGTTTTGTGAGGCAGGACGGAAAGGAAGGGCTTCTGGGAATAACCATAAGTCCTGTCAGAAGCGAAACGGACGAGTTGGCGGGGTTGATCATTCTGGGGGCGGATATCACCGAACGCAGGATCATGGAAAGGCAGCTTGCCCAGGCCCAGAAGCTCGAATCCATTGGCCAGCTGGCTGCGGGCATCGCCCATGAGATCAATACCCCGACGCAGTATGTGGGCGACAATACGCGTTTTCTGCTCGGGGCGTTTCAGGACCTTCAGATGCTCCTCGACAAATACGCAATGATGCCGGAAGCCTTCAAGGCAGGGGTGATGCCGGACAACCTCATCCAGGAAATGGCGGCTGCAGCGGAGACTGCCGACCTGGAATACCTCAGGGAAGAGATCCCCAGAGCGATCCAGCAGTCCCTGGAAGGTGTGGGGCGGGTGAGCAAGATTGTGGGGGCGATGAAGGAGTTCTCCCATCCTGGAATGACCGAAAAGACTGCGGTGGACATCAACAGGGCGATCGAAAGCACCATCACTGTGGCGCGCAATGAATGGAAGTACGTGGCCGAGATGGTGATGGACTTTGACCCGTCCATGCCGCTCGTGTCATGCCTTCCCGGGGAATTCAACCAGGTGATTTTGAACATCATCATCAACGCCGCCCATGCCCTTACCGGTGAAGGTCAGGATAAACCGGCGGAAAAGGGAACCATCACGGTTCGGACACGCAACCTCGGCGATTGTGCTGAGATCCGGGTCATTGATACCGGCAAAGGCATCCCGGAGAATATCCGGTCGCGGATTTTCGATCCGTTCTTCACCACCAAGGGTGTGGGCAAGGGAACAGGTCAGGGATTGGCCATTGCCCATTCGGTTATCGTCGACAAACATGGAGGTACGATCACTTTCGAGTCGGAAACCGGTAGAGGTACTACGTTCATCATCACTATCCCTTACTCGGCCCCTGCAGACCTCAAAAGGAAAGCGCCATGAAACAGCGGATCCTGTTTGTGGACGACGAGGGAAATGTGCTTGAAGGGCTTCGCAGGATGCTTCGCAACATGCGGCACGAGTGGGATATGGCATTCGCCGAGAGTGGTGAAAAGGCGCTGGATGTCCTGAGTAAAAACACCTTCGACGTCGTGGTTTCGGACATGCGAATGCCGGGCATGGATGGGAGTCAGCTGCTGGCCAGGGTCCAGGAGCTCTATCCCAACGCCGCACGCATCATTCTTTCCGGACACTCCGATCGGGACCTGATCCTGAAGTCGGTCCGCTCAGCCCACCAGTATCTTGCCAAGCCATGTGATTCGAGGACATTACAGGCCACCATTGCCCGCGCTCTAGCGCTTCGCAGTCTTCTGGGAGACTCGGCCCTTATCGGTCTGGTTTCCGGAATAGAGACACTCCCCAGTGCTCCCGCCATTTACCGGGAGATGATCGAAGAGCTCAATTCTCCCGCTGCGTCGATCCCCAAGGTGGCCGGCATCATTTCCAAAGACGTCGGCATGACCGCCAAGATCCTGCAGCTGGCAAACTCTGCTTTCTTTGGCCTTTATCAGCATGTCAACACTATGGAAAGGGCATTGACGCTGCTGGGGATCGATACAGTGGTCGCTCTGGTACTCACCGTACACATCTTCACGCCCCCTTCCCGTTCGCTGGCGCCGGGCTTCTCCATCAGCGCTCTTTGGAATCACAGCATGGCGACGGCATTTGCAGCAAAAGCCATCGCCAGGGAAGAAAAGCAGGATCGAGCCGATATGGAGGATGCCTTCATGGGGGGACTGATCCATGACGTGGGAAAACTCGTCCTGGCAACGAACCTCGCCGAGAGCTACGGCGGGGTTATAACCCGGGTCAGGGAGTTCGATTGTCCCCTTTGGATAGCGGAACAGGATGTTCTGGGCACTACTCATGCGGCGGTGGGTGCTTATTTGATGGGGGTGTGGGGAATCCCGGACCGAATTGTAGAGGCAATAGCCTTTCATCATTCACCGATGAGCTGTCCCGACCAGGCCTTCAGCCCATTGACAGCGGTTCACGCAGGCAATGCGCTCGTCCAGGCGGAGCAGGCCGGCGGCAAGCCAAAGGCATCGGAAGCACTCGATATGCACTATCTCGCCCGGCTTGGCCTTACTGAACGGCTTGCCTTGTGGTCGTCGGCCACTCGTAAGGTCCAGCAGCAGGCAAAGGGTTAAGGACTGGAAGACTATTTCTGGATTCGAGGGATTGATGAGTGACTGGTTGATAAAAAGCATTCTTGTGGTCGACGACGAAAAGCAGTTTGGGATCATGGTTCAACAGATGGTCAAGAGTCTCTCTTACTTCTGTGAGGTTGCCGTTGATGCTCGTGAGGCCCTGGAGCGAATCGAGCGGGAGCATTATGACCTGGTGATTTCGGACATCATGATGAAAGAAAAGGATGGGCTCCAGCTGATGCGGGAAGTGCGCGCGAAGCGCCCTCAGCTGGACTTCATTATCATGAGCGGTTACCCGGGCTATTCCTACAGCGATATCATTGAAGCGGGGGCAACGGACTTCATCAGCAAGCCTTTTGGAATCGGAGAGCTGAAAGCGAAGATTGAACGGATACAAAGGGAAAAACAGGTATACCGACGATTTGAGGAGAGTAACGAAGCACTCCGTAAAGCCCATGACCGCCTGCATTGCACCCTCAAACAGATTGTCGGTGCCCTGGCATCAACCGTTGAAATGAAAGACCCTTACACTGCGGGCCATCAGCGGCGGGTTTCGCACCTGGCCACGGCTATCGCCAGGGAGATGGGACTCTCTGGGGATGTGATTGAAGGGATAAAGATAGCGGGACTCCTTCATGATATCGGGAAGATATCCGTGCCTTCCGAAATCCTCACACGACCCTCCACGCTAAAAGAGCTGGAGATGAGCCTCACCAGGAACCATGTGATCTCGAGTTTTGAGATCTTGAAAAGGATAGACTTCCAATGGCCCGTTGCCCAAATCAGTTATCAACACCATGAAAGAATGGACGGTTCCGGCTATCCGCTCGGTCTTTCCGGAGAGAGCATCCTTCTCGAAGCGAGAATCCTCGCTGTGGCTGATGTGGTCGAAGCGATGAGTTCTCACAGACCCTATCGGGCCGCTCTGGGCATTGGAATGGCGCTCGAAGAACTGGCCAGGAATCGGGAGACCCTCTATGACCCGGAAGTGGTCGATGCTTGCTTGAGGCTGTTTACGGAAAAGGGGTATGTGTTGCCATAGGGGCACCGGCGTGGACCGAATGCAGTCCGATGATCATCAGCTTTGAAATGTTGCAGCGCAGGGGATGAAGGGCTATTGCGGCCTGATCGTCTTGGCGGCGAAGGGAGGCAAGGGAGTGAATGCAGGAGGGTTTGGCAAAGGTACTCTCTGCTGGATGGTTATTTTCCTCCTGTTTGCACCGATCTCTTGTTTTGCTCACCATTCGGGGTCGTCAACCCGGTTCTCACAACAGGAACTGAATCAGCTGCTGGCGCCGATCGCCCTCTTCCCGGATTCCCTGCTGGCCCAGGTCCTTATGGCAGCAACCTATCCGGTCGAAGTGGCCCAGGCAGACCGCTGGGCAAAAAGCCGCAGAGACCGCAAGGGGGAGCAGCTGAATGCGGTTCTCGATAAGATGAAGTGGGACCTCAGTGTGGAGGCCCTTGTTCCGTTCCCGCAGGTCCTTGCCATGATGAGTGATCAGCTGGACTGGACTCAGAGGGTCGGTGACGCCTTCCTGGATCAGCAGAATGAGGTTATGGATGCCATCCAACAGCTGCGCTCCAGAGCGTATGCCCAGGGCAGCCTGAAGGGCTGCAGCGAGCAGAAGGTTGTTGTTGAAGAACACAACATCCGTATTGAGCCGGCCAACCCACGGCTTATCTTCGTGCCCGTTTACAATTCCTCGGTCGTCTATGGGGCCTGGCCCTATCCTGATCATCCTCCCTGCTCCTTGTCCCCTGCCAAAGCAAATTCCGCCAGCGGAACAATTTCCTTCGCGGCGGGTGTAATGGTCGGGCCCGCCTGGAATTCCGGTTGGGGATCCTGGAGCTGGGGAGCGCACCAGATCAACATCACCATCAATCGTCCAGTTCGTGTCAACGATGAGCCTATCAGTGTGAACGGCCTGCAGACGACCAAGTGGGAACATGATACCGGCCATCGTCGGGCGAGTCCTTACCGGAGTCAGGAGCTTCGTGACCGATATGGTCAAACCGGACGGGGTGATCAGGCCGCCCGGCTTGACTTTCGGGGATTTGATCGGAACGAAGAACACAGGCTCGACCAGGGGACTATCGGTTATGAGCCGAACCAACGGATGGGCAACGGGAGTCCGGACCGCCTGGCGACCCTTCCGGACCGGCAAGCATCTTCTCAGACCCATGACAGCAGCCGCCCTGATCAAGAGGGATTCCCTCAGCGAAGAACGCCCAATGCATTTGAGGCCATCGAGCATGGAGATGATGCTCAACGGTTCAGTGACCGTGGGTGGATGAGCCGCCAAAGTGCCTTGAGCAGCGGGTCAGGCGGCGGATGGTCCGGTGGAGGCGCTCCCGGTAGTCCGGGACCGCGTCGAGGCGCTCGCGTTGGTAGCAGCGGTATTCAGAGAAAATTCGAGTCCCCCGAAGAAGCGGTTCAAGCCCTGATGGTTGCCATCAAAAGCAATAACACCAGGGAGCTTTTGGACATTCTCGGGGCTGAGAGCAGGGACCTTGTCTTGACCGGGGATGAGGCCGGTGATCGGGCGGCGCGCGAACGTTTTGGAAAAGCCTGCGCTGAGATGAACCAGTTGGAGAAAAGAGACCCCGGACGGGTGATCCTCCATGTGGGCAGCGAGGACTGGCCTTTCCCCGTGCCTATCGTGAATCGGGGCAATGCCTGGTGTTTCAGTACTCACGAAGGCCGTGACGAGATTTTGAGCAGGCGGATTGGAGAGAATGAACTGAATGCCATCCAGGTCTGCCTGGTATTCGTCGATGCAGAGATGCGATATGCCTCTCTTGACCGCCTCGGTGACGGGGTATTGCAGTACGCGCGGAAGTTAACGAGCGGTGCCGGCAGGAAGGACGGACTCTACTGGCCTGCACAAGAGGCTGGGGAGCCGAGCCCTATGGGCCCGTTGGTCGCCGGGGCCTGTGAGGAAGAATACCGAAGTGGTCGAGACGGTGGCCGGCCGATCCCTTACCATGGTTACTACTATCGAATTTTGAAGGGGCAGGGAAGCAGTGCACCGGGGGGTGCCCGCGACTATGTGGTGAAGGGCAAAATGATCGGTGGATTTGCTCTCATCGCCTATCCGGGGCAATACGGCATTTCAGGGATCAAGAGTTTTATCGTCAATCAGGACGGGATGGTCTACGAAAAGGACCTTGGCAGAAAGACATCTCAGGCTGCCAGGGCAATGAGGTCCTTTGATCCCGACAAGACCTGGAAACAAGTGGAGTAAATACAAAGGGAGAGCGAGGATGCACGAGGGTATTCTGAAGGGTCTGCTTCACCACAATGAGAAGAAGATCGTCCTGCTGGTCATCGATGGATTGGGCGGGCTGCCCGCCGAGAAGGGAGGGCAAACGGAACTCGAAACGGCGAGAACGCCGAATCTGGATCAGCTCGCGGAACAGTCTGAGTGCGGTCTTCATGTGCCGGTCGGCTTGGGGATCACTCCCGGTTCAGCCCCCGGTCATTTGGCGTTGTTCGGATATCAGCCCACCGAGTATACGGTGGGGCGGGGTGTCGTTGCCGCCATGGGAATCGGCTTTCCCCTGAAGGTGAGCGATGTCGCTGCTCGGCTCAATTTTGCCACTCGAGATGGAGGCGGCAGAATCGTCGACCGGCGTGCCGGCCGCATCGCAACGGAAACTTGCAGCCGCCTGTGCGAGCTGCTTGGATCGGTGTGCATCCCCGGTGTGCAAGTCTTTGTGCGTCCGGTTAAAGATTATCGCGCGGTTGTGGTCTTCCGGGGTGAAGGACTGAGCAGTGACGTGGAAGATACAGATCCTCAGGCCACCGGAGTCGAGGCCTATGATCCGAAACCGGCGTCTGAGAGGGGGATCAGGACTGCGGAGGTGGCAAAGGAATTCATTCGCCAATCGCTTGACCTGTTGAAGGATCAATACCCTGCCAACGCTATCCTCATGCGCGGTTTTGCCGAACTGCCCCTTTTCCCTTCCATGACCGAGCGGTTCGGGCTCCACCCGGTAGCCCTGGCAGTCTATCCGGACTACAAAGGGGTAAGCCGGCTGGTTGGAATGGATGTGGTCGATGGTCTCAAGGACCTGAAGGACCAGGCCGAAGCGCTAAAACAGTGTTGGGACCAGTATGATTTCTTTTTCATTCACCACAAGTATGCGGACTCCAGGGGGGAGGACGGCGATTTTCTCGCCAAGGTGGCAGAAATCGAAAAGGTCGATGCTTTTGTCCCTCAGATTTTGAACCACCATCCGGACGTCCTGGTTGTTACCGGAGACCACTCTACTCCGGCGGTGATGAAATCGCACTCTCATCATCCGATACCCTTTCTGATTCACGGCTTCAATATGCGTCCGGATGACGTCTCACAGTTCGGGGAGAGGCCTTGTGCTAAAGGGATGTGGGGGATCATTCCGGGTGCCATGCTCATCCGGTTGGCACTTGCCTATGGGGACAAGCTGATCAAATACGGTGCCTGATGGCATAATAGTCTACTCGAACGGAAAGGAGAAGAGCATTGAGCAGATCAAAGTGGACGGGTTGCCTGTTGGTTTTGGTTATGGCGCTGAGTGCATCGAGTTTATGCTCTGCTGAAATGCAGGGCGATGTCGATCAGGCAGTCGCCATTTTGCAGCGCTTTCAAGAGATCCCCGAAAAATCGATACCTCCGGCGGTCCTGAAGGGTGCAAAAGGCTTGGCCTTGCTCACCGTAACCAAAGCCGGTTTTATTGTCAGCGCTCGAGGGGGTACTGGAGTAGTGGTTGCCCGCACGGGCAAGGGGTGGAGTGGTCCATCAGCCATTGGTACGGGTGGTGCCGGATTTGGCTTTCAAATTGGCGCCCAGGTCTCTGAACTCGTTATTGTGCTCAACACGCCGGATGCTGTCAGAGCGTTTTCTCAAGGCGGCAATGTCTCGCTTGGAGCAGATCTGAGTGTGACAGCCGGTCCGGTGGGTCGGAACGTGGCAGCCGGTGTGCTTCCCACTGCAGCCGTTTACACCTATAGCCGTAGTCAAGGCCTGTTTGCCGGAGTGTCACTCGAGGGCACCATACTGGTCTCCCGAGATGATACCAACAGAGAATACTACGGTCGAAGTATCACTCCCTCTGAAATCCTTTCAGGGAAGGCGAAGGTCCCCAAAGGGGCTCAGGGTCTGCTGAAGGCGCTCTCGAGGTTTTAACAGGAACAACACCGGTCACTGAAAGGATAAGTCACTGATATGGCGGAATTAACCAGAGCCACGGAGATTGCTGAAAGAGTCTGTGTCGGCGGTCGGATCGATGCCGGCGTGAACGGCCTGAAGCGCACCTTTCTCGAGCACCTTCTCTTCACAGAAGGCAGATTCGTTGAGAGTGCCACGGCCAATGAACTCTATACTGCCGTTGCCTATACCGTGCGCGACCAGCTTCTATACCGATGGATCAAGACCGTTGAGAAGTTCCTGGAGACCGATGTTAAAGTTGTCGGCTATCTCTCAGCGGAATTCCTGCTTGGTCCGCACCTGGAAAACAATCTGATCAATCTGGGCATCTATGATGAGGTTCAAAAGGCTGTCAAAGAGGCTGGCTTCGATCTACGAAAGCTGATAGAGCAGGAGGAGGAGCCCGGGTTGGGGAACGGAGGTCTGGGAAGGCTAGCAGCCTGTTTCCTGGACTCTTTGGCAACCCTTGAGATACCTGCTCTGGGATACGGTATTCGCTATGAGTTCGGCATCTTCGATCAGGAGATTCGCAACGGCTGGCAGGTCGAGAAGACCGACCGGTGGCTCCGCTTTGGGAATCCATGGGAAATCCGGCGGCCCCATATAACGTATGACGTGAACTTCGGCGGTTACACGGAATCTTATCACGATAACGCTGGTCGCTACCGGGTCCGCTGGGTCCCACACCGAACCGTGAAGGGTGTGGCCTATGACACTCCGATCCCCGGATATCGCGTGAACACCTGCAATCTCCTGCGCTTGTGGCGTGCTGAAGCGGTGGAATCCTTCGAGTTCGAGGCGTTCAACGTGGGGGATTACTACGGGGCCGTCGAAGAGAAGGTCACCTCGGAGAATATCACCAAGGTGCTCTACCCCAACGACGAAGCCCTTCAGGGCAAGCAGCTCCGGTTGGAACAGCAGTACTTCATGGTTTCGTGCTCGCTCCAGGATATGTTGAAAATCTACCTCCAGTTCGTGCCTGATGCCAGCGTGTTCGACAAGAGCTTTGCCGTCCAGCTGAATGATACCCATCCCGCCATGAGCGTTGCTGAGCTGATGCGTCTCCTGCTGGATGAGCACTGCATGGACTGGGACATGGCCTGGGAGATCACCTGCAACACCTTCGGGTACACCAACCACACCCTGCTTCCTGAAGCCCTGGAGAAGTGGCCGGTTGAACTCTTCGGGAACCTTTTCCCGAGGCATCTGGAGATCATCTATGAGATCAACCGCCGTTTTCTGGATGAGGTCAGGGAAAAGTACCCGGGTGATATTGCGCGGGTGGCCAGGATGTCCCTCATCGATGAAATGGGTGGGCGATACGTTCGGATGGCTCATCTGGCCTGCGTCGGCAGCCATGCGGTCAACGGAGTGGCTGAACTCCACACCAGGCTGCTTCAGGAAGATGTCTTGCATGACTTCTACGAGATGATGCCGGAAAAATTCAGCAACAAGACTAACGGCGTCACACCGCGCCGCTTCATGCTGCTGAGCAATCCGGGATTGAGCCGGATCATTGTGGAAAAGATCGGGGATGGTTGGGTTCGTAACCTGTATGAGCTGAGACAGCTCGAAGAATTTGTCGACGATGCCGACTTCCGCGAAGCGTGGTGGAGGGTGAAGCTGGATAACAAGAAGCGTCTTGCCCGCCTGATCCATGATCGCACCGGTGTCGAAGTTGACCCTTCCTCCCTGTTTGACATTCAGGTGAAACGGCTGCACGAGTACAAACGCCAGCACCTCAATGTTTTCCATATCCTTGCGCTCTACAACCGGATCAAGCGGGACCCCTCATGTGAAGTGTATCCCCGGACCTTCATCTTTGCCGGGAAGGCGGCGCCGGGTTACTTTATGGCAAAACGAATCATCAAACTGATCAACTCCGTGGCCGAGGTGATCAACAATGATCCCGACGTGGCGGGACGGCTCAGGGTCGTGTTCTTTCCGGATTTCAATGTGAAGAACGCTCAGTTCATCTATCCGGCCGCCGACCTCTCTGAACAGATCTCGACCGCCGGCAAGGAGGCTTCCGGAACCGGAAACATGAAATTCTCGATGAATGGTGCCTTGACTATCGGGACCCTGGACGGGGCCAATGTCGAAATCAGGGAAGAGGTGGGGCCCGAGAATTTCTTCCTGTTCGGACTAACGGCTGAGGAGGTGCAGGCACTTCAGTCGAGGGGTTATCATCCGATGGAATTCTACGACTCCAACCCTGAGCTCAGAGAGGTCGTCGATAGTATCCGTTCGGGTTGTTTTTCGAGGGGTGACAGGGAGCTTTTCAAGCCGCTGATCGACTCGCTTCTTTTCCACGACGTGTTCATGCTGTTTGCGGATTTCGGGTCCTATGTCGATACCCAGAGGAGTGTCGAAACAGCCTATCGGGATCGGGAGCGCTGGACGCGTATGTCGATCCTCAATGTTGCACGAATCGGCAAGTTTTCTTCCGACCGGGCGATCGGTGAATACAGCGAGGAAATCTGGAAAGTCGAGCCCGTCTCGGTGGTCTTGGATTGATGAGTTGGCCTCGGATTTCGCTCGGCTGA
>CAYTWB010000056.1:0-25080 GCA_964441945.1 uncultured Syntrophobacteraceae bacterium | reverse complement strand
TGAGTGGCTGCCTCCCTTTCTTGACTCCCACTGGCGGTTGCCGTATAAGCGGGATCGACCTGTGGCGGCAGGAGGCTGCCGGGCGCAGTGGTGATGGGGGAGCGTTGAGGTTTCACGAAGGCCTGACGAATCTGAGTTTGACCCAAATGGATACCAGGAGGGACCAGAAGTATGTCGAAGAGTTTGAAGTCACTCATTATCTCTTTTGTCTCCGTGTGGCTGGTGAGCTGCAGCAGCTCACCGGGACCGGTGAGCACTGTGGCGCAAAAGCCAACGCCGCAGACCCCGCCTCAAGCCGTGTCCACACAAGGGACCCCTGTTGCGGAAGTTCGCGAGACCGAGTTCAACTTCGGTGCCATTGACGAGGGTGGCGAATACATCCACGATTTCAAGGTAGCGAACAAGGGCAACGGGGACCTGGAGATCAAAAAAGTCCTCCCTGCCTGAGGGACCGCGCTTGTCCGTTTTGACCGGACAATCCCTCCCGGCGGCGAGGGCTCAATTCGAATCAGTTTGAATCCGAAAGGTTGTACCGGCGATACCAAGAAAAGTGCCTTAGTCACAACCAACGATCCGCAGAAGTCTTACTTTACTCTGTCAGTGTTGGGCCGACCTAAATAGAGGTTGGTATCCGGACGATAGGCCGGAAGCTATTTCCGAGGGTGCTGGTGAAGTGCTCCAAATGACCTGAGAATCATAATGGGGACCTGCAATGAAGAGAACGAGCGGCGCTTTAGTGGTGGTTTTCATCCTGTTCGGGCTGGTTGCCTCCTCATCCGCATCGAATTTGGGGGATGCCGGTCCAAAGCCTGACGTGTTCTGCAAGGTCATAGAGGGACCGGACCCTGCCTTGATGGGCAGCTGGAAGTGCACCTTCGAAAGGCGAACAGAGGAAGGCACCTGGGAATCCAACCCGGCCGAATATCGTCTGATCAAGTATGAGGACAAGTATGCCCTCTATTTCTACCGAGTATCACGGGGCGGCAAGAAGAAGTACATGGGCTGGCGAGAATGGACCATCAACGGAACGGAAATCCAGTCTGACACGGGGGTCAAGATCTTTACCCGGAATGGTGAAGTCTTCCTGGTCTGGCAAGACGGGAAACCGACCAAGATGACCCGGACAGGAGTTCGGTGATTCGCCACCGGAAGAAGCCCGGTTTGCCTGCAAACCCGGCTTCTTCCATTCATCCCGATCCAGCCGACTGAACTGAAGATGGGACTCCCTTTTCGTACACCAACACCCGACCAGAAGCATCCATCTCCGCTAATCAGAAAAAGGCTTTTTTTCTGGGTTCGAATGGTTCTTGGAGGAGTCTTTATCCTTGCGAGCCTTCAGAAGATCTACCAGCCTTTCTCTTTTGCGAAGACTATCAGCAATTACCAGGTCCTTCCGGACAAGCTTGTCAACCCTGCAGCCATCATCCTGCCGTGGATCGAGCTTATTCTGGGATCTCTCCTGGCTTTGGGGAAATGGCTTCCGGGGGCCGTCGCCCTGGCAAACTTCCTGCTCCTTGCCTTCTTTTCGGCCCTGGTTTTCAATGCCGTGCGCGGGCTGAACATCGACTGCGGCTGTTTTTTCACCGCCACGACCGAGAAGGCTTCCATCGTAAGGTATCTTATCCGCGACGCTTTTTTCCTCCTGCTTGGAGGATATCTCTGGCACGGCACGTTCATCAAACCTTCTCATTCGAACCCAAAGAGGCATTGACCGAAAGGTGGAGGACTGAACGGTGCTCTCTTTTTCATCTGCCGGTTGATCCCCTGACTCGCGATCATTAAAGGCTGGAACACTTTCATTCGAGGGGTACCGGACGGTCTCAAATGGGAAGAGGCTGGTCATTATTGAGGGTCACCCATGCAGCTGGAACCTCGCTTCGAGGTCGATGTTCTTTGTGTCGGTCAGGCATCCTTTGACTTGACCATGAGTGTCTCGCACCACCCGGGACCGGATGAGAAGTGCTCGGCAACAGGCCTGGTTACCTGTGGAGGAGGTCCGGCCGCCAATGCTGCGGTCGCCGTTGCCCGACTCGGCGGCAGTTCCGCTTTTGCGGGATACCTGGGGGAAGACATCTACGGCATCAAGCATCTGGATGAGCTGAACCGGGCAGGTGTGCATACCGATCTGATTGTTCGAGGGACCTGCCCGACTCCCCTATCCATCATTCTGGTCAAGCCCGATGGGAGCCGCACGGTGGTCAACTGCAAGTCGGGGACGCCACTTCTTCATCCCGATCAAGTCGATTTCGCCAGATGTTCTCAGAGGGTGATTCTCTTCGACGGCCACCAACCTGAGATCTCGCTGCCTCTGGCAGTCTCTGCACGGGAAAGAAGAATCACTACAATGCTCGATGCCGGATCGGTTCACAAGGGTACGGTTACGCTCACTCCACTTGTGGATTATCTGGTAGCATCGGAGAAGTTTGCCAGGGATTTTACCGGCGAGCCTGACATACAAGGAGCGCTGGAAGCGCTTTCCCAGCGGGCCCCCTCAGTCGTGATCACCCTCGGGGAGAAGGGATTGATCTGGAAGAACGAGGAGGGTACGGGAAGACTGCCGGCCTTTTCGATCGAAGCCCTGGATACAACCGGCGCAGGGGATATCTTCCATGGGGCCTTTGCACTGGAAATTGCACGCAAAGCAAGCTTCCACTCTGCTCTGCTTTTCGCCGGCGCTGCCGCAGCACTCTCGTGCAAGAAGCCCGGAGCACGTTTGAGCATTCCGACCAGACCGGAAGTGGACGGTTTTTGGGCGATTCCTTAGAAACAGGATGAGACCTCAATCATGCCTCCTTCTATCAGAAAAGCATTGAGGAGCCTTGACGGACTATCTGTCGGCGACGCCTTTGGTGAGCTCTTCTTTCATCTTTCCCCAGCGGTTTTCATGACCCGCACTCTTCCTGCGGGTCCATGGAGCTGGACCGATGATACGCATATGGCCATTTCTGTCGTCGAGAACCTCTCAAAATACGGCAGAATCGAACAAGATGCTTTGGCTCAGGCCTTTGCTGAACGCTTCAGGCGTGATCCTTATCGGGGCTATGGCGGTGGTGCAAGGAGCTTGCTGATAAAGCTTCTAGAGGGTATGAACTGGCGGGAAGTGTCGCCAGCGTTGTTCCAAGGCGGGTCGTACGGCAACGGTGCGGCAATGCGGGCGGCACCCATTGGGGGCTTTTTTGCCGGAGAACCGGAACGCGCCGCCGAAGAATCACAACTGGCGGCGGTCATCACCCATGCCCATCCGGAAGGTCAGGCCGGCGCCATGGCCGTCGCTGCCGCTGCAGCCATTGCCGCCAAAGCTCCTCTTCCGACAGGGCGTGAATTCATCCGGGAAGTGCTTGCATTCGTTCCGCCCAGCCTGACTCGCGACCAAATCGATCGTTCGTGTCATATCAGCAGAGACAATCATGCGGAAGCCGTAAGGAGCCTTGGCACGGGGACCCGTGTTTCTTCCCAGGACACGGTGCCGTTTTGTCTGTGGTCGGCAGCCCATCACCTCACCAGTTTTGAAGAAGGCTTGTGGTGGACAGCTCGCGGACTGGGCGACTGTGACACAACCTGTGCCATTGTCGGTGGAATCCTTGCCCTTTGCGCCGAGGTCCCGCAGGATTGGCTCGTGAGACGGGAACCTCTGCCTGTTGAATTGAGACAATGCGAGGGATGAAAGCCGCGCCCCCGGCATCAGACCTTGCGCCGTTCCGTCTGCTTGTAATCCAACGGCTGTAAGGATATACTCTGCCCGGTTAAGATTCGGCGTTGCGCTGGCCCCAACGGCTGCTGACACTCCATCTCACAGGAATCAATCACTTGGATGCCACAAACCGGGTATTGCTTGATCGTGTACAGCGTTCTTTTCCCATTGTCTCCAGGCCCTATCTGAGACTGTCGGAAGGGCTTGGAATTGATGAACGTGAAGTCTGCGAGCGACTGGGCTTTCTCAAGGGCCAGAACCTGCTTCGTCAGGTCAGCGCCATCTTCAATACGGGTGTATTGGGGTATCGCAGCAGCCTGGTTGCGATGGCCGTCAGGGACCATGATCTTGATCGGGCTGTTGCTGCCGTCAACAGCTATCCCGGGGTGAGCCACAACTATCTTCGCCCCGACCTTTTTAATGTGTGGTTCACCGTAGCGGTCCCTCCGGGACAATCTCTTGAAGATACGGTCCGCTCCCTTTCCAGGAAAGCAGGGGATTGGCCGACTTTGCTCCTCCCTGCACTACGGAAATATAAACTGGAAGTTGTTTTGGATGTTCTCGAGGAAACCGATGGAGAACCGGGAGATGAACGAGAGGATCGTCCTCGCCTGGAATCAACCATTTCGTTTCAGCCGACGGAACAAAATGTTCGGATCGTACGATGCATTCAAGAGGACCTGCCCCTCGTTGAAAGGCCTTTCGCAGCCTGGGCGTCACAAACAGGGATGCGCGAAAACGAGCTTCTGGAGCTGATCGACCATTGGATCAACCTGGGCTTCATTCGGCGCTTTGCGGCCGTTCTCAATCATCGTGAAGTTGGGTTCAGCGCTAACGGAATGGTTGTGTGGAATTCACCCCCCGAGAAGATTGACGAGCATGGGAGGATTCTTGCATCCCATCCTGAAGTGAGTCACTGCTACCATCGGCCCGCATACGAAGTGTGGCCCTATAATCTGTACGCTATGATCCATGGCAGGAGTGCTGTGGATTGTGAAAGCGCTGCGGAAAAACTCGGGCGGGCAATTCATTGCGACCAGTATCGCATTCTTTTCAGTGTGAAGGAATTCAAGAAGGTTCGCCTCAAGCTGTTTTGGGAATGAAGACGATCAACCCTGTCCGGCGGCCTGACCCACATGGTGAAACGGAGCGCATATGATTCAGGACGAAAAGGAATATGACCTGAGGAAAAAGGCAATCTTCGATTCCATGTCCAGGCGCGGCCAGGAACGCATCTTGAGAATCGGGTATGACAACTGGGACCCTTTTCAGGGGCCCAAGGACCCTCGGGAGAGGCTGTACGGACCTGCCTCGCTTTCTGCAGGAACTCTCCTGAAAGAGTTCCTGCAACTCCATCACGTCAGTCAGGATTCCCCCGCTCTCATCAAAGAGCTCTTTGAGCTGTGCAACGGCTTGCTGCAGGGTGAGACAAGGGCGCAGACGATTCTGAGCTTCTGCAACTGGTATCAGAACAAGATTGGCAAGAGCTCCTGACGGCTCTTCAGGAATCGGCACCAATCCCGAATGACAAGGACTGGAGGCTGGTCGGCGGAGGTTTATGGAATGACACAAAAGCATTTGACACCCTTGCTTGATGAACTGCAGGAGGGGCCCTGGCCCAGTTTTGTAGATGATGTCAAGAGAATGGCTCAGAAGAACGAGATGTGCCGGGATTGGCTTGGACTGATGGAGATGTCCTACCGTGACAAGGAAGGACACTGGAAGCACGGCGGGGTCGTAGGAGTGCTCGGCTATGGAGGAGGCGTCATCGGCCGCTACTGTGACCGCCCGGATTTGTTTCCGAATGTCGCTCATTTCCACACGCTCCGTGTCAATCAACCCGCGGGCAAGTTTTACAGTACCGAGGTGTTGCGGAAACTCTGCGACCTTTGGGAAGCGAGAGGAAGCGGTCTCACCAACATGCACGGTTCCACCGGGGATATTATCCTGCTCGGGACCCCTACGGACCAGTTGGAACCCCTATTCCATGAACTGACTCACGACCTGGAAATGGACCTGGGTGGCTCAGGCCCCAGCATGAGAACACCCGAAGGGTGTGTCGGCAAAGCGCGCTGTGAGTGGGCCTGCCTGGATACCCTGGACCTTGTCTACAACATTACCATGGAATACCAGGACGCCCTCCATCGCCCAATGTTCCCCTATAAATTCAAGATTAAGGCATCCGGCTGCCCCTGTGACTGCGTCGCCGCCATCGCACGCTCTGATTGCTCCATAATCGGCACCTGGCGGGACAACATCCGAGTCGACCAGGAGGCGGTGCTTGCTTACGTGCAGGGTGAACTGGTCCCCCATGCCGGCGCCCAGGACCCTGAGCGAGGACCCTTTGACATTCAGGCTGAAGTCATCGATTTGTGCCCGAGCCAGTGCATGGGGTGGGATGGTACGATCCTGAAGGTCCGGGACGAAGACTGCACCCGCTGTATGCACTGCATTCGTGTGATGCCGCGAGCTTTGCGGCCCGGCCTGGATACCGGGGCTACGATCCTGGTCGGTGCCAAGGCGCCGATCCTGAAAGGTGCCCAGCTTTCCAGTGTAATCATTCCATTCCTGGAGATGGCCCCCCCCTATACGGAGTTCAAGGAATTTCTGGAGAAGATGTTGGATTTCTGGATGGACAACGGCAAGGACCGTGAACGCCTGGGAGAGATGATTCAGCGCATTGGCCTGCCCAAGCTGCTGAAGGCCTGTGAACTGGCTCCTGATCCCCGCATGGTCAATACCCCACGTTATAATCCATACATCTTTTACGATCCACTTGAGGTTCCCGGTGGTTGGGATCGTGATGAAGCATCTTTTCGCAAAAGACATCAGCCCTAGGAGACAAAACGATGGCTTTTGATCCAGGCGAACCCATGAAAGACCGTATCACCGATATTGGCCCTCCGAAGTACGACAGGTCCTTTCCTCCGGTGGTGAAAGCGAATTATGGAAAGTGGAAATACCACGAAATCCTTCGGCCGGGGGTCCTGATGCACGTCTCTGAAACAGGGGCGGAGCTCTACTCGGTTCGAGTCGGATCAGCCCGCTTGATCAGTGTCGATCAAATCCGGGAACTCTGTGATATCGCAGACAAATACTGTGACGGCTACCTGAGATGGACGACTCGCAACAATGTGGAGTTTCTGGTGAGCGACAAGGCCAGGCTTCAGCCGCTCCTTGACGAGCTGAAGAGCCACGGCACCCGGTTTCCCGTCGGTGGAACCGGTACCAGCATCACCAATATCGTCCATGCCCAGGGCTGGGCGCACTGCCACACCCCTGCAACCGATGCTTCCGGGGTTGTCAAAGCCTTGATGGACGAGCTTTTCGAGTATTTCGGGTCCCATAAGCTCCCCGCCCCGATCCGCATTGCGCTGGCCTGTTGCCTCAATATGTGCGGGGCCGTACACTGTTCGGACATCGCCATTCTCGGCGTTCACCGAAAGCCGCCGATGGTTGAACATGATCGTGTACACAATGCCTGTGCGCTCCCTCTGGTCGTTGCCGCCTGTCCGTCAGCCGCCGTCAAGGCCAAAAAGGTGGGTAACCTGAAAAGCGTCGAGATCAATCCCAATCGGTGCATGTTTTGCGGGAATTGCTTCAGCATGTGTCCCGGCCTGCCGCTCGCTGATGGTGAAGGCGATGGAATCGCCCTGTGGGTGGGAGGCAAGGTGTCCAATGTGATCTCTGAGCCGATGTTTTCAAAGCTTGCGGTGCCGTTCATTCCCAACGAGCCTCCTCGCTGGCCCACAACGGTCAAAACCATCAAGAAGATCGTTGATGCCTATGCCGCCGGCGGCCGCCGCTACGAACGCATCGGAGACTGGATCAACCGGATCGGCTGGGAGCGTTTCTTCGAGAAGACGGGCCTGGAATTCAGGAATGAACACATCGATGATTATCGGCTCGCAGTAACCACCTGGAGAACCACGACTCAATTCAAGCTCTGAGCTTTCTGTCCGGGTCGGCATGTTGTCCATTGCAAGTTGCCTGGTGCAAATCCTGGAGGAGAAGACCGAACCCGCAACCGGCAACGCAGACCTCATCCATAACGCATTGTCCGGGGGAGTGTACCGATGAAGCTGTTCGAAGTCGATCAACAAACATGCAAGCAAGATGGCATCTGCGCTGCAGTGTGCCCCGTGGGAATCATTCATTTTCAGGAAGGCGGGTATCCCACCCCCTCAGCGGAAGCAGAGCAATTGTGTATCCGCTGTGGACACTGCGTGGCAGTATGCCCTCAAGGGAGCCTTTCTCATCGTGAGATGCCTGTTGCGCAATGCCCACCGGTGCGCAAGGACCTCCATCTGAGCACTGAGCACGGTGAACACTATCTGCGCAGTCGACGTTCTGTAAGAGTTTACGAAGACAAACCGGTTCCCCGCGCTGACCTGGCCCGCCTCATTGAGATTGCCGGATACGCTCCCTCCGGCCATAATTCTCAGTGTGCAGAATGGCTGGTTTTGGACAGGAAGGATGAACTGAGAAGACTGGCAGGGATTGTAGCCGACTGGATGCGCTGGATGATCGACAATATGCAGGGACTGGCTTTGGCCTGGCACATGGACAAAACCCTAGAGCGATGGACGGATGGGAAGGATGTGATCCTCCGCGGTGCACCGGCCGTGATCGTTGCTCATGCCTCAGAACAAAACCGACTGGCCCCTTCCACCTGCACCATAGCGCTGACTTATCTGGAACTGGCGGCGCCCGGCATGGGCTTAGGGTGCTGCTGGGCCGGCTATTTCAATGCAGCTGCAACGGTTTTCCCGGCAATGAAAGAGGCGCTATCCCTTCCCGAGGGACACCAGCCTTTTGGCAGCATGATGGTGGGCTATCCCAAATTCACCTACCACAGGCTCCCCATGCGCAAACCTCCTTCTATTTCCTGGCGCTGATCGCGGCTTCGAATCGTTGACTATGTTGAACAGACGGTGGGGGGTGTTCTTGGGGCGGCGGCAGGGCCTATCTATTGATAGAACAGAGCGGCTGAAGGGGCTGTCGGGTTAACGACCTTTTATCGGCGGCAAGATAGGGCCGTATTGCTTCAAGAACCCATAGTGTCCTGCAACCGGAAAACTTCATCCATTCGTTGAAGAGGGGACAAGCAACGGCAGACCAGGCCCTTTTGGCCTGATGGACCGGCTTCAAGCCTGCAGGATGCTCAGGCCCATCAGCGTATGACCCACGTGATGGTCGCCTTATTCGCTGACCCTGGACCGGGCGGCACGCACAGCTTTGGGGACATCCCGAGACAGACGAATCGTTTCGTCGTCATGCCCGATGGTCAACTCCTCACCCTTGAGCAGTGAATACCGCACTTCTTTGCCTTCGATCTCCACCTGGAGCAGCTGTTCTCGCACCCTAAGCGTGAATTTGAGCTGCTGTAGTCCTTCCGGAACGTTCGGCCGGAAGGTCAGCGTTCCGTCGTAGTCACGCATGCCGGCACAGCCGTTCACCAGCACCATCCAGGTGGCCCCCATGGAAGCGATGTGACACCCGTCCTGCACGTTGCCGCCGACATCGCCCAGGTCCATCAGTACCGCATACCGGCTGTATTCCACGGCCTTCTTCCAGTCCCCCGCCTCGAACGCGATGATGCTCTGAATACCGACCGACAGCGAGGAATCCCCGGTAGTGAGCGGATCGTAATACTCGAAGTTGCGCTTCTTCTGTTCTAGAGAAAATTTATTTCCCAGCAAAAACATAGCCAGTACCACATCGGCCTGCTTGATCACCCGGTGGCGGTAGATGACCAGCGGATGATAGTGGAGCAGCAGGGGATACTTTTCTTCCGGGGTGTTTTCGAAGTCCCAGACTTTCTTGTCCGGAAAGGAGTCATCCTGCAGATGAATGCCCCGCTTGTCATCGTAAGGGATAAAAATCCGATCAGCCGCCTCCTGCCAGGCGTCGATCTCGGATTCCTCCAGGCCGGTCTTGTCCACCAGTTCCAGGAACAGGTCCGGATGGAGGTCTTTCAGCCTGTGCACTGTGCGGGCGGCATATCCCAGGTTTTCGCGGGCCATGAGGTTGGTGAAGGTGTTGTTGTTGACCACGGTATTGTATTCATCCGGCCCGGTCACACCATTGATGCAGAAGCAGCCCCCCTTGTTTTCCGAATAAAACCCCAGGTCAAGCCATAACCGGGCGGTCTCGACCAGCATCTCGACGCCTTCTCTCCAGAGGAACTCCTCATCCCCAGTCACTTCCACATATTTCTTCAAGGCGTACATGATGTCCGCATTAATGTGGTATTGGGCGGTCCCGGCGGCATAATAGGCAGAAGCTTCCATGCCGTTGATGGTCCGCCAGGGGAAAAGAGCGCCCCGCTGGCTCACTTCTTTGGCCCGCTCCCTGGCCTGATCCAGCATCCTGTATCGATTTTCAAGCATATTGCGGGCAATCCTCGGTCCCGTATAGGTCAAGAAAGGAAGCACATAGATCTCCCCGTCCCAGAAATAGTGCCCTTCATAGCCCTGACCGGTGAGACCCTTGGCGGGGACCCCCGCATTCTCAGCCCGGGCCGTGGCCTGGCAGAGATGGAACAGGTTGAAGCGGACCCATTGCTGAGTCTCCCCGGTTTGCCGTTTCGCCTTGGTCGAATCCAGCACGACCTGGATATCGCTCTGCTCCCAGAAGCGGTCCAGGTATTCCCGCTGGGCCGTCAGCAGGGATTCAAACCCATGTTCCAGTGCCCGATCCAGCGTCCATTCAGCCCGTTCGCACAATTCTTCAGGAGGTTGAGTCTTGGATTTGTGATAGGCCATGTACTTGTAGATGGTAATGGGAACATTCTCTGGCGCGTCAATGTTGTAGACGATTTTAGCGGCATTGGGAGAATTTCGGCCCTTGAATCGATACGGGCAAGGCGCCGAAACGGCGTGATCCACCCCAACCGCCAGCGCCAGCTCACTGGCCTTGGTGGTGTGGGCCAGCACGAGTCGCTGGTCTTGAACCCTGTTGAGGCTGGGCACCAGGATCTGTCCTTTCAAGCCATGGGCTCGCCGCGGGTCCTTTTCGTCCACATCGTTGGCCGGCGGGACCATCATCTCAGAGGAAATCACCACCGGGGCACAGGCATTCAGGACGGTGACTTCATAGGCAACAGCCGCCAAATGCCGGTATGAGAAGGATACCAGCCGGGTCGATTTGATCGAGACCAGCTTACCCGAAGGGGTTTGCCAGAGCACCTCGCGGGTGAGGGTGCCCGCCTGCATGTCGAGCACCCGTTCAAACCCTGCCAGCCGGGCCGCGGGCAGGTAAAAGGGCTCGTCATCCACGTGGAGCTTGATGATCGTGGCATCGGTAAGATTGACGATGGTCTGACCCTGCCGCGCAAACCCGAACGCGTCCTCACCGTAGATGATGGGCCAGGTTTCATAAAAGCCGTTGATGAAGGTACCCCGCTGGTGCACGGGGGCACCCTCATCGCACGTGCCTCGTATCCCCAGATAGCCATTGGACAGGGCAAAGATGGTCTCCATTTGCCCAAGGAATTTGGGATAGAATCGCTTTTCGATGACTTTCCAGTCATGCGGGGGGTAGACATAGCTCGGAGGCTTCAGGCGTTCACGATGCAGCATGGTCTCTTCCTTCCGTCAAGAACAGCCGGTGGGCAGGGCAAAGGCCGCAATCTGGCGTCACGAGAAGATCAAACCCGCACCTGGACATGGCCGGTTCAAGCAATCAATTCTCCGAGATCGGTGACCACCAGATCGGCCCCGTTCGCCAGGAGTGCGGCAGCGCTGCCCTTGCGATCCACCCCGATCACCAGGCCGAACCCTCCGGCGCGGCCCGCTGCCACGCCCGAGATGGCGTCTTCCACGACGACCGCTCGTCGCGGATCGACCTCAAGCATGGCCGCAGCCCTGAGAAAGGTATCGGGTGCGGGCTTGCCGGCGATTTGCAGGCGCTCGGCCACTTCTCCGTCAACCCGCACAGGGAACAAATGTTCGATGTTGGCAGCCATCAGAACAGCCTGACAATTCTTGCTCGCCGAGACCACTGCGGTCTTCATGCCCAGAGCGAGCACATGGCGCGCGAGAGCCACCGCACCCGGATAGGTCTCGACCGGGCCCTCCTCGATGGCCTGCTTGACCAGTTCGTCTTTCAGGTTGCCCAGACCGCAGACGGTGTCGTAACCCGGCGGATCGTCGGGCACTCCCCGCGGCAGCTCAATGCCGCGCGACTTCAGAAAGCTCTGAACACCTTCATACCTCAGCTTGCCGTCTACGTAGAGCTGGTAATCCCTGATGATATCGAACGGGTGGAAGGGTCTTCGCCCCTCCTTCGCTCTTTTCTCCAGAAACGTATCGAACATGGCCTTCCAGCTGGCGGCATGGGTCCTGGCCGTGGCCGTCAAAACCCCGTCGAGGTCGAAGAGAACGGCGTCAAATCGATCTTTTGTAATCCGCTGAGGCGGTGAAGGTGAGATCATCTCAAATCCTTTTCCGTTGCCGGAAATCCGGCGGCTGTTTCGGATAACATCTGCTCCGGTGATGAAGGCTTGCAGTCGACCCAGGATAGCGGCAAGACATGTCCGAACACAAGAAACAACCGCAGGACCACCCGTAACGGGCTAAAGCCGCCCTTCCTCACTTATCGGCAGAGAAGTGGTCGGGAGCGGCTTGAGGTCAGGCACCGACCTACCGTCCAGGGCTTCCGGAGGGTTCACCCGGGGCTGGCACCCGTCCTGGATTTCGATCACCATGGCCCGACGGAACCCGATCGGGTTGGAACAGTCGGGGGAACAGGTCGCAAAAACGCCCCGCTGCGGGCGGGCGAGGTCTGTGGGGATGAGCCTTCACACCTCGCAATCCGCCTGGTGAAACGCCGAAGGATTCGTCCGGCAACTTGGCCACCGGGGACAGGTAGTCCCTGGTGCATGAGGCCATGGAGACCACCAGGTGGGATTCCGGTTGGTAGATCTCCTCGTTGACCCCCGGAACGATCATTGCGTCGGCGTCATTAGACGGGGCGGAGATGATCACCCGTCAGGCCCCCGCATCAAGATGCCCTGCGGCCTTGGCTCGGCTGCGGAGAGCCCCGCTACATCCGATAACAACCTCCGCTCCCGTTTCCTTCCAGGGGTTTTCCTGGGATCGGCGCTCGAAAAGAACGGAATGCTCCGATAGTCCACCTGTATGGAACCGTTCTGGCCGGCCACCTTTCGTGAATACCAGCCATGAACCGAATCGTACTTCAGAAGATAGGCGAGGTCTTCAAGCATGGTGAGATCGTTAATCCCCACCACCTCGAGTTCCTCTCTCTGCAACAACTGCTTGAAAACCGTCCGGCCTATGCGACCGAACCCGTTGATTCCCATAAAAGAACGCTGCCGGCCCCCAAACTCCAGAGCCGAGATCATGCACTGAGTGGAAGCTCCCCCAGGTGTTTTGATGCAGGAACAGGGAGCCGGGTGAGTACCGTGCCGCCGCAGTGGTCGATTCAGAGGAGAGACTGGTTGACGGTGGGTTCCCCGGCATGCTTTTGAGGCATCTTGCGAAAACCCGAGATCCGGGACCGCCAGTAAGGGTCAAAAGTGGAGCGTGTAGTGCCCCGTTTGCTGGAGGCATGATAAAACAACGACGAGTTTTCGACCAGCCCGCAGTGCCTCAGCCGATCGAAAAAGACCACGGCCCCCAGCTGCCAGTGTTCCTGCTCGTTGGCCCTGGGCAGGAGAAGAAACAACTTCCGGGCACTGGTTCGCTTCACCCGGATTCCGTTCTCTGTCATCACCCGCCACACAAAACCGGAACAGTCGAAACGCTTGGGGCCGCTGTGACCGAGGCTGTAGGGGTATCCCAGGTAACGTTCGATGGTCTTCCTGAGTTGCTCGTCCCATCCGCGGCGAGACTCTTCGGGTGGCTGTTCAACAGCTGCAAGATAGGCGGCCGTGAGGCTCAATGCTGCAAGAATGGCCACGGCAACCAGCAGGCGAAACTTCATTGAATGGCCCCTCCCAGGAGAATCCCGAGACCGATAAATAGTCCTGCTAGAAAAACCGCTACCGCCAGGTTGCCGGCTTTCAGCTGATTCGCAAGGTCCATATTGGGCATCATCCAGTTGAACACTTTAAAGGCACAGAAGAAACCCAACAGTCCCAGTATCAGGGAAATCAAAATGGAAACGCCGTAGCTCACGATGTCCATAACCTACTCCTTTCCCGCTGCCAGCGGTCTTCAGGTCTGCAAGGGGTGCTTTCACACTATACTCCAAAAGGCAACTCCACAAAACTGCCTTATGATTGTTCTTCAGCCCCCTGCTGGTCCGGCGTCTCCAGGGAGTCCGGGGCCTTTCCTCGAATGACATTGCCGACCGTCCACTAACCATGGTATTCGTTTTGCGTGCGGGAACACTGCCCGGCACCCTGTTCAAATCCCTGTTCTGCTCCAAGAGCTTCCGTCACGTGGCATCCATCCGCCTGATTACGGCTTGAGAAAGGGGTTGTATGAAGATTATCCGCAAACCATTCCGGACCTTCCTGGCCGGGCCCCTGACTCTGCTTCCTCTCGTTCTTACGGTGGCGGCGGTGATTTGGGTGGCCAATGTGCTCCACAATCTGGCGGGCCCCGGCAGTTCCGTGGGGCAACTATTGGTCTCCATCGGCCTCGCCTATGCCACCGACGATATAGCGGCGTACCTGCTCGGCTTTTTTGTCGTTGTCCTGTGCATTTTTGTGTTCGGGATGCTCGTGCAGTTGGGTTTGAAAAGCCGTCTTCAGGTGATGGAAGATTGGGTTCTGCGCAGGGTGCCGCTCATTGGCAGTTTTTACGATCTGACCCATCGCTTTGTAGGGATCTTTGAACGTCAGGGCCGGAGTGAGCTCAAGAATATGAGCCCGGTCTGGTGTTTCTTTGGCGGACGGGGCGGGACGCGGATCAATGATCAACCCGGTAGTTGACGCCGATCTCGGTGCTCTTGTCGGTCCGTATTTCACTTTCGAGAGAAAGGCGCGGTGTCAGTTCAATCTCGATGGAAACCCGGTCCGGATCGCCCCCGAGCCCCTTCTGGAGATCCACATAGACACCCTCCGAGAGGTACTTCCCGACCCCGCCGAGCCCTGACCGACGCCGTCGCCGGAACTCTCGAATCGGAGATCATCCACACCGAGAAATTCCCGCGTGCGTGAAATGAAATCCAGTTGACGGCCGCCTCCCACTGTAAACGATTTGGCCACCATGGCCAGCAGCAGGGCCTGCATCGGGGTGATTTCGGCAGCCCAGCAGCCGAAGAGCAACCGGGCGAGGATTTCATCCTGCGGCAACGCGGGCTCCGATTGCAGAATCAGCTTCAGGTTTCGGGAGGTGCCCGAAAGAATGAGCAGGGCCGTGATCTCCCTTCCCGCCGTCACTTGTCTGAAACCGGGCGATCTCCAGCCGTTTGCCGGTGGCCTCCGCCTCCAGGCTCATCCCCTTCAACACCGTCCCCGTCAGGTAATTCTCCTACAAGCCGTCCCGCAGGGCAAAAGCCCTTTGAATCTCAGGCGTTTCCAGGGTCCCGCCCAGATTGAGATCGACCGAAAGGCTTCCCGCAAGATTCTGAGCGTCCAGGGGCACGATGCGGGGGAGCCTGGCCAGATCGGCGGCAACCTTCAGTTCGCCCCGGCAGGGCTTGCGGATGGCCGCTGCCAGCGAAAATGGGGGCAGCGCATAGCTGACCGAGACCTGCACGGCCGCACGGGCGGGTCCTTCAGTGAGTCCCTCCAGGGCTGCATTCAGATCAAGACGACCTCCTGAAACCACCGTCCGGGCGGTCATGATGAGCGGGGGAAGAACCACTGTCGCCCCGGCAAAACGCATCCCCTCGAGCTGCACCCTGGCTTCACCCTGCAGGCGATCCGGGAAGCCGTTCACCCTGATTTCGCCCGCAGCCGCTCCCATCATGGGGGGGCCTCCCACGTGGATCGCTGCCTCCAGAGGAAGCGCGGAACGTTGCATTCAGCTGAGCATTCCCCGGGCCGAGCCGACCCGAGACGGTCAGGTTGCCTTTGCCAAAGGTCATCGCCAGTTGCTCCAGCGAAAAACCGGTGCCGGTCCGGTGCAGGGTGAGCGGTTGTATGAGGGCAAAGGGATAGTGCTCGGCTTTGCCCTTGAAAGTCTCGAGGTAAAGCCGCCGGCTGCCTTCCGAAAGCAGACCGCGACCGCGCCATTGGATTTCAAACGGGCTTGGGACCCTGCCTTTCGCATCGCCCTGGAATTGCAGTTCCTGCTGATTGCCCGTTGCCTTGAGGGCCAGGGAGGAGACCGCCAGGCCCTCGCTCTGGGACCCGGTCAGGGAAGCGTCCAGGGTCTCCCTTGGGAGTTTGAAGACATTCTGCAAATCAGTTGAGCTTCCCGGTCACATGAAAGACCGCCCCGTGCCCGGCCGCCTCCCGGTCCAAAATCAATTCTCCGATGCTGATGTAGACCTGAAACCAGTCATTGACATTTGACGGTGGGTTGATGGAGAAACCGATGTCCAGGCGCAACGGGCCGAAGGCGGTGTATTAGCGCAGGCCTGCCCCGGCTCCCCACCGGATAGGTTCGCTCAAATCAGGATAGCTGTCTTCGTAGGCATTGCCGCCGTCGACAAAGGCCACCACCCCGATGGTTTCGGTAATCTAGAATCGGAATTCGACACTCAGTTCCTGGATGGATCGCCCCCCAACAGGGTTGCCGTATTGCAGGGGACCGACTTTTTGATAAGGATATCCGCGAATGGACCCGCCGCCGGCGTAAAACCGCAGATCGGCGGGGATGTCTGCGGCCAGCTGACCGGCAATGGCCCCCATGCCTGCCCGTACGGCAAGAAGGACGTTGGGTTTCTCCACTATCTCGAGGTAATGGCTGGTATTGAAAGAAGCCTTGAAGAAACCGAGATCGGTCTTTACGACGTCGTAATGGGGAGCAACCCGCACCGCGAACCTGCTGCCGCGGGTCAAGTCCAGCAGGCTGTCGGTGGAATTCCACTCCAGGCAGGCAAGAAGATAGAACAGGGTGTACTCATCCGCTTGATCGAGCTGCTTGACGCGTGCCTGCCTGAATCCCAGGCCGGCACCGAACAGCACCTTCTCGCTGAGTTGCCGGTCAACCATGACGGCACTGTCAAGGTTCTTGCCGGTGTAGACATCGGTATCGTCCTGGGCCATGGGGAAAGTGGCATCGAGCGTTTGTCGGTCCGAGAAGAAAAAGGGTTTATAGAAACGACCCTGGAGGGCCAGCGCGACCTGGGAAGCCTCCACCCCCAGCGACAACCGCACGCTCCCCGTGCCGGAAGAGATTGTGATGCTCCCAGGAGAGTTTTCCTCCAATGCCCTCATCGGTGCTGTAGCGCAAGCCAGCCTTGACGGTCCGTTGCTTTCGCTCGCTGAATTCAACGGAAATGGGCAGCAGGTCGTCTTTGTCCAATTGTTCCCCAGTAGTCACACGGATGATGGCAAACAGCCCGGTTTCGATCAGTTTCTGCTGAAACCGCGGTAGCAGCTCGCCGTCAAACACCTGCCGCTTCTGCCAGGGGACTATCCTCAGGACAAAGTCCCCGTCCACCGACTCCAGCCCTGTAATCTCGGTGGTCCCGAAATGAGCGAACGGTCCGGGCTGGAGTTTGACGGTAACGGCAACTTGGCGGGTTGCACGGTCCACGGCCACCCGCCGGTCGACCACTCGAGAAAAGGGGAAACCTTCAGCGGCAACCCTGGTGAGCAGCTTCTCTTCTGCATCAAGGATGGTCCGGGCCTTGGCGGGATCACCCTCTTTCAGGCCGAGCTGGTCGACTGCGGGGAGTTTGACCTCCTGCTTCGCGGCGTCAGCATCGATCAAAATGATATCCACGGCTGAGAAGACAATGAGGTGCCCCGTCTCAACACGGAAGGTGACGAGGAGGGGGTGGGCCGATTCATCGATATCCACCGCCGCCGTTGCCGCATAGTACCCTCGAGCCCGCAGGGCTTTCACGATCAGCAGCAGGTCCTCTTCGGTGCGATACCTCAGCAAATTGACTGTCGGCAGAGGCCGCGCCTTCAGCTCGAAGGTTGCCAGGGATGATTCCAAATCCATGCGGAACGATCGCTCGTCGATCCCATTGATCACCACCTCATAGGGCTGACCCTCCTGTGCCCCGGCGTAGGCAATGAAGCAGAACAGGAACAGGAGACCGAGAAAAGCACAGATGAGACCGGGCTCAATGATCCTCGGCGCTATGGGGAAATCGGGTATCACCTGGAAGATCGCCTCTGTCTTTCCCGGACAACCGTCCGGACGTAAAGCTACCCGCGTTGAGCCGCTCCCCCTGCTCCGTCGATCCTCGCCGGTGATTTTCCGCAAATCGTGCAGAGCGAGAGTCCTGAGTCGCGAAAAACGATCGTAGTCGGTACAGCCGTAGCGTTGGATGGGGGTGGGGGAGCGGGGGACAAGGGTCGCTGCCCGGCATACGCACTTCAAACCTCGCTTCATACTGCCCTCAATGTTCAACATTGTCTAGACTTTTACGGGCGGTGGTCAGGGCTGATTTGTTCTCTCATAATTCAACAACAATGACTGCCTCTTGCGCCTTACTTTCGTTCCCATGCTCCTGCGTGGGAACGCCGCTGGTGATGGAGGATGATAAGGGCAGCCCTTCTTCTGCCAGGAGAGAAGCCGACTCAGGCTTTATGCTGGTTGGCAATGAATACTTGCGTTCCCGCGCAGAGGTGTAACATGAAGAAAGTCTCACTCAAGCACGATGTTCAATGAGAACCAATTTACCCTGGCGCGGTGGTATCGGACGTTCCTTTCCGTACTGCGTTCCAGGTCACTCTGGACCATCTCTTCCATGGATCGGGCAAAGGCCGCATCCTCCATCGCGATATCGAGTTCGTCGTTGCCCATCCTGCTTGCGGTGTCGAAGCTGCTGGAACCCACCCTGGCTCACGTCCCGCCGACAACTGCAGTTGGCATGCATCATGGGACCGTTCCATTCAAAGACTTGACGCCGGGTTCGAGCAGCGGTTCCTAGCCGGCCCTGTTCCGCCACAGCGAACGCCTGGCCAGGGCCGCCACCAGAAAGATACCGTGAAATCTTTCTGGTCATAGCACCCCCAACCTCGGTCGGCTTATTGAGTGATCGCGTTCGCGACAAGCAAATGATCTCAATGAAAGCCGATGAGCCAAATTCATCAAAACCAGCCCACTCTAACGGGAGTCAAAGGGAAACGGGAAACAAGGCAATGAAACCTTCAATCCCTTGCATGTCTGATGGATTCCTGTAATCATGGGCCGGCGAGGAGAGACTATGGCTGACGTCTTGATTATCGAACGTGATGAACCCTTTTCCACCGCCCTTGATGGGATCATCTCCCGCATGGGACACAGAGTGTCCTGTGCTCGAAACCTTGATGAAGGGTTTCACCAGTTGCAGGCGGAGAATTTTGATGTTGTGTTCATCAACGCGCAGATGCCGGATGGCGAAGGAGTTGAGGTCCTCTCCAGGCTTCACGGAGATGCGGCGTCACCCGAAGTGGTCATTGTAGCGGACAGGGGCGATCCTGACGAAGCAGAGCGGGCGATCAAGGATGGTGCCTGGGAGTATATCGAAAAGGGCGCCGACGTTGCGGCAGTGGTCACTTCATTCGTTCGTGCCCTCCAGTATCGTGCTCGAAAAACGGCCGACAAGCCCTCCGCGGACCTCAAGACCGAAACGTTTCAGGATATTGTGGGAAACAGCCGACGGGTGCAGTTGTGTCTGGAGCTGCTGGCCATGGCCGCAAGAAGCGATGCCAGTGTGCTCATCCTTGGGGAAACGGGAACGGGAAAGGAGCTTTTTGCCTGGGCCATTCACAACAACAGCGCCAGGGCAGATCGCCCATTCGTCGTGGTGGACTGCGCCTCACTCCCGGAAACACTCGTGGAAAGCACTCTCCTGGGCTATGAAAAGGGGGCGTTCACGGGGGCCTTCAGAGACCATGACGGCCTGGTCAAACAGGCCGATGGGGGGACCCTGTTCCTGGATGAGGTGAGTGAACTTCCACTTTCCGTGCAGAAGTCCTTTCTGCGGGTCCTCCAGGAACGGCGCTTTCGCCATGTGGGAGGCGTGAAAGAGATTGAAAGCAATTTCAGGCTGATAGCCGCTTCAAATCGGGACCTGGATGCCATGGTGCAACACCGCCAGTTTCGGAAGGACCTTTTGTTTCGACTGCGCGGCTTTACCATTGAGCTGCCGCCCCTGAGAGAACATCCCGAGGACATCGCGGCACTGAGCGATTATCACATGGCACAGCTGTGTGGATGTTACGGAATCAAGAAGAAGGGATACTCACCCGACTTCTTTGAGGCCCTTGCCCGGTACAACTGGCCCGGAAATGTCCGGGAACTGGTCAATGCCCTGGAGCGGGCGGTCGCCGCGGCCCGGCACGAACCGATTCTCTTTCCCAAGCATCTCCCAACCTATATCCGCGTCCAGCTGGCGCGATCCTCGGTCGCTCCCGATCAAGACCCACAGCAGACGGCTAAAGGAACACGCGGGCCGGAGCAGTCCTTCCCCCGGCTGGCAGATGTTCGCGAAACGGCAATTGCTCATGTAGAAAGGCGTTATCTCAAGGAACTCATCGCCCAGTCCAAGGGGGACGTCCAGAAAGCCTGTCGAATTGCCGGTCTTTCCCGCTCGAGGCTGTATGCACTTCTAAAGAAATACCAGATCTCCACCTCCGTGATGCTGTTCCGATAGGCATTCTCAAATCATTCCTGGCAAGCTGGACAGATTCTTTTCAAGAAGGAAATAGTCCTCCCATGCGGGATAATCTGCGTGTTCCTGCTGTGGGCTCACTGCACTCGCAAAAGCTGCTATCTCATTAATATTTCATTCCAAACGGACCTTTCACCACGAATGGCACGATTCCTGTTTAATAAGGAAGCACTACGTCAGCTGATTCTAGGGTTTCCTCTAGACGGAGGACGGAGGCAGAGTCAAAGGGTCACTATCAGCCCGCGTTGTAAGGAGACATTTTATGCGTAGAGTTTGTTGTTTGACCGTGGTGATCGTGCTGGGCCTTGCGATAGATGGGTGGTGCGCCTTTGGGAGCATCGGCAAAGATCAGGTCAATGTCCGATCCGGACCTGGCTTCAAACACCAGGTGCTGTTTCTGGCGCCCATGGGCTATCCCGTGGAGATCGTCCAGAAACAGCAGGACTGGGTACAGATCAGAGACTGGGAAAAACAGACGGGGTGGGTCAAGAACTCGATGCTCTCCAGTATCCGGACTACGGTTATCCTTCCGGAACGGGCAAACGTTAGAGTCAATGCCAGCGCGGGCGGAGACATCGTGCGCCAGGTGGAGAGAGGCGACATTTTCAAGGTCATTGCAGTGAAAAAGAACTGGATCCGGATCGGTTATTATCACGATGAAGAGCCAGTTGGATGGATCAGGCAGGACCTCGTTTTTGGGAAATAGTGCTTGATTCCACCTATCCTTGAGATCATGTTGCCGTCTCCCGTCGCCATGTCGGCATGCTCCCGGCCGGAATCCGGATCCAGGCATACGCTCCGGTCTACCGGCTGCGCATCAGGACTTCGATCCGCTCTTCCAGCGGTGGATGGGTCATGAAGAGCTTGCGCATGCCAACCCCGCGGGACCCGGAAATGCCGACGGCAGCCATCTGGTCGGGCAACGGCTGCGGGTTTGTGACTTTCTGAAACCGGAGCGGCAATCATCTTTTCACGACCCTCGATGGCAGCGCTCCCCGCGTCGGCCCGAAACTTGTTAGCGGCGGCGTGAAACTGTAGGAAAAACGGCGGCTTAAAAATGTCGGCATTTATGGTTGAGCCGCCGGCTCAGAGTAATTCGATACCGGCGGTGTAAACGGGTTCAGGATTCAATCTCGCCTTTCATGCGATAACTCCTGCCCTCGATGACGATGGTCTCCGCGTGGTGAAGAAGTCGGTCAAGTATTGCCGAGGTAAGAGTTGAATCATTGTTGAAGATACGCGGCCAGTCTTTGAACGCTCGATTTAATGCAGAGTCCACCATTATGCGGAGCCCGCGTTTGGCAGGCCCCGTCATTGCTCATATTGATCTCTTTTTACTACGCATAAGAGAGCCATGCTGTAGAGACGCGATTAGCTCATCAGCTGCCTTGAAACGTCCGGATCTGAGCTTTGGAGGGATAACAGATTCCAGTGCTTCGAGTTTTACCGAGGGATCGGCTCGAGTGTATATCTCTGTTGTTTGCATGCTTGCATGTCCGAGCCAAAGAGAGACTTTTCGCAGGTCTCTGGTGGCCTGTAGAACCGTCAGGTCGCAGTACGTGCGGTGAAGCGCGCTTCATTGATAGAGATGGACAACTTGTTGCGGCAGCGCGGACGTGTTTGCGAAGAATGTACTCGAAGCCTGAACGGGTCATGCGTTCACCACGAGCGTTGAGAAACAGTTCAGGCGCTGCGGCTGCGCCCCTGACCGCTAACCATGATCGAAGGGCTGATGTCGTTTCTTTCCACAATGGCAAACTGCGTTGTCTTCGACCTTTGCCGTGAATGAGAGCGCTGGGATGCGGTTGAAGGGTTAGATCAGCCACTTGTAGCCCGATCAGCTCAGAGACACGCAATCCCCCGGCAAAGCAGAGATATAGCATGGCACGGTCCCGAATGCCGTCTCGGGTGGTTGGCGCAGGGGCATCCAGGATGGCCTGCATTTCTTCAACCGTAAGGTGCCTTACCAAGCGCGTCTCGGTTTTTTTTGCCGGAATCGCCATAATGCGGGTGATCTGCTCCAAAGCTGCCGGCACCCGATATTCCATGAAGTGCATAAACGACTTAATGGCCGCCAGTCGGATGTTTCTCGAGTTGGCTCCATTGCCGCGCACCGTTTCCAGATGGTCCAAAAAGCCTGCAATCAGCGGCGCATCCAGTTGCTCCAGATGCAACTGGGACGGCGCGACTTTAAGACAGTTTGCGGCGTATTCGAAAAGGACCTTGAAAGCGTAGGCATAGGACTCGCAGGTATTTTCGCTGGCTCCGCGCTCAATTGGCAAGCGCTGCTGAAGGAATGCCGTGATATGGGAGGCGATGGGAGTCATGGTCGCCCTCCAGTGAAGAAGCTTTCGCAACGCTGTGCGATGCTTCTCATCAAATCCGGCACTGCTTCCAGATACCAGTACGTGTAGACAACATTGCCGTGCCCAAGATAGGTCGAGAGAGCCAACATGTGTCTTGTGATGCGATCACGGCCATCTGGACAGCTTTCCAGGGATCTCACGGCAAATGTCTGGCGAAGCGAATGAGGCGTGGGGCGCGGTGATGCCGGTCCACGATACAGTCCGATCTTGGCAACCGCGGTCTGGAATGCTGTTTCAACATCCTCGATGCGCAAGGGTTTTCTTCGGAGCGAAACGAATACGTGGTCTTCGAAGGGTGCATACGGTAGGCGGTGTTTGAGGTAGCGTTCAATCCCGGCTTGCGCAGTCTCATGCAAGGGGGCAAGGCGACTTTTGCGAAACTTGGAGCGCCGTATCACCAAGCCATCCCGGGTGATGTCCTCAAAGCGCAGTCTGATTGCCTCGGAGACCCGAAGTCCCGTGCAAGCCAATAGAGCAAACAGGGTGCTATAGGTCATTCTACGCAAGGAACGGTAGCCAGACTCGGAAGCCGCTTGCACGAGACGCTGGATCTCTTCCTGAGAGAATATATATGGGATTGATCGCAAACGTTTTTCGCTTCCAAAGGCGGGTGGTGGTAGTTCGTGGGAGGGATCCTCGGCTCGAGCGTAGCGGGCAAATCGAATCACATCGCCAAGTCGTCGGGCGCGCTGCTCAACCGATTCCGCCAATCCCGCCCACTCGACTGCGACATCAGAGCAAACGTGGTGTTTTCCTCTTGCATCGGAGAAGATGGCAAAACTTCGCAAAAGACTGCCTTGGCATTTGAGCTCGAAGCCGCAAGCCCGGCGCACTGCAAGGTATGATTCCACGGCTTGGGTTAACATGGCCGCACCTCCGGCCAGGGCTGAGCAACTTGGTGCAGGTCACTCACATCTACCTTGGCATAGATCTGTGTAGTTTCGATGGAACGATGCCTAAGAAGGGCAGCGATATCTTGCAGCGATGCTCCTTGCCGCAACATGGAGGTTGCCACGGAATGCCTGAGAACATGGGCAGCCCCGCGGCTCTGGCAAGTGATGCCTGCTCGGCGCATAGCCCGCTCGACAATGACCGATACCGCACTGTGGCAGGCGAAGGGGCGATAGGGAGCACGAGAGCGGACAAACAACACATCGGTCTCCGTTGGAGGCCGGCCATTTCGCAGGTAGGTCACGATCGCCCATCCAACTTCCTGGGTCAAGGGCAGCCGAACTTCGCGACGTCCTTTCCCCGATACACGAATCATCCCCTCTTCCCAATCGAGATCGCCCAGACAAAGCTGGATAATATCGCCCGCCCGAAGTCCCAGACGTGCGAGGAGAAGGAGAATCGCTACGTCTCGTCTGCCCACAGGCGAGTTCGGATCACAGGACGATACTATCCGCTCGACCTCTTCCTGCTGGAGGTAGCTTGGCAGGGAGGAGAGGCGCCAATGTGCCAGAACCGGAACGGCCGCCACCAAGTCAGCGGAACACTGGCCTTGAGTGACCAGGAATCGAAGAAACATGCGGAGCGCCGTCGTACAGGTCTTTGCTGCCGACAGTCCACACTGGTGACTTCTTTCCAGGACAAACTCGCGCAGGCCCCTGGCCTCAAATCTGCCCGGGTCCTCGCCAAAGCGCTTTAGAAGGTCCCGGATCGAGAGGCTGTAGTTATACAGGGTAGGTTCACAGGTCCCCCGCTGCTGGCGCATCCATTGGCGAAAGGCAGTAAGAAGGGCTGGATCTTGAACCGTTGGCTCGGTAGAGGATGTGGTGATTTGGCCGGCACCTTCCAGGAACTTCAGAAATAAGCGTGCACCATTAAGCAAAGCCAGCCGGTGGGTATGACCGTAATGCGGGCATCGGCATTGATTGATGTGACGATCGAAACGGTCAACCAGCTTCTCTGTAGAACCCGAGGGAGGTATGCCTTGGCTGCCTGACCAATAGATGAGATGTTCAGCTGCACGGATGTGCCTGCGAGCGGTTATCTCTGCGTAGCGTGCCTGGAATAGTTCTTTAGCGAATCCTTCAAGCAGCGGCCCACTCGGACCGTTGCGAAGCACTTGAATCCGTGAATGGCCATCGAAAAATTCTTCAAACATGACGTCCTCCTTTCTCTGTGATGTTCAGGCCAGAAAGACGTCATTTTTATGCGGAGTAATCAGACGTGCAATGCAGATCTATTTCGTTGAAACAACAACATTATTGCCAGCCCTCCAGATCCTCCTCTCTGCATAATGGTGGACTCTGCATTAAATCTCGAGCACTGCGACTGGTACGCTCTCTTCCAGCGGAAATCCCTGGTCGATGCCCTCCTCAA
>CAYTWB010000055.1:0-26012 GCA_964441945.1 uncultured Syntrophobacteraceae bacterium | reverse complement strand
GTTCGACACGGCCATCCCTGATTGCCTGAAAACCACCTCCGGTGAACGGTTACGTGTAAATGAGTATCTATCAATCCACAATCAGAGTTTGATAGATCCTGTAATCCGACTCCCTATACGTAACAAAGATTATCTCTTCGAAATGGCAGGGATTATCCTTAATGTAGTCTCGAATGGTTCTAACCGCGATCTTGGCGGCTTCCTCCTGGGGATATCCATAGACGCCGGTCGAGATGCAGGGAAAGGCGATCGTTTTGAGGCCCTTTGCCTGCGCCAGCTTCAGGCTATTAAGGTAGCAATTGGACAAAAGATCTTTTTCCCTGCCTCTTCCGTACCCATACACTGGCCCTACGGTATGGATGACAAATTTTGCCGGCAGTCTGTAGCCTTTCGTGATCTTGGCTTCGCCGGTTTCGCAGCCGCCAAGGCCCCGGCATTCCTTCAATAGCTCCGGGCCCGCCGCATCATGAATGGCACCGTCCACTCCTCCTCCGCCAAGCAGGGAACGGTTGGCCGCATTGACTATGGCATCGACTTGTTCTTTCGTGATGTCACCACACTTGACGGTAGTTTTTGTTTTCATATTGTCGCCCTCAATATGCTTTCCGGTGCTGAGGTGCAAATGCTGCCACACCAATATTGCACAAATAGACGTCCAGCTTACAGCAGGGCCATGTTGCATCAATACGTGGGAAACGAAACCACAATGACACGCCACGCGCCTGTGCTTCCCCATCCTCCAGGTACTCAACATCCAGTTCAGCGTGCCCTTTGTTCTCTTTCATCGGCAACCGGCACTTGACTCCCTCAATTCAAAGCCTGACCTACTCAGCCCTGCTTCATCATTGATTATCATCAGCCAGCGAAGATCTCCATCACCGTTAAGCTTGATCAGAGGTTTCATCTCCCTGAAAAATTCCGTGGGCAGTATACCACAATCTCAGTCCCCGAGGTTTTTGTCTTTGACTCGCTGGAAGAAAAGGACAACCTTTGATTTGGACTATGGCGCCGCGATTCCTTTTGATGTAAAGAGATCTTATTGCTTGATCGAGTCCGGGATGCCGGCAAGGCCCATTTCACTTTAGAGGAGAATACCTATGGGGAAGCATCTGGTTGTTGTAGGCGGAGGCGCGGCCGGGCCATCGGCGGCTGCGGAGGCCAGGCGGGGAGATCCCACCCTGACGGTAACAATCATTGAACAGGGGCCGTTCGTTTCAACAGCTGCCTGACCGATGCCTTATTACATCGGCGATGTAATCAAGGACGAAAAGCAGCTGATCGCCCGAACGCCCGAGCAGTTTGCCAAATCGGGCATCGACGTCAGGCTCAACAATCGGGTTGACGCCATCGACACGGAAGCAGGCCGCATCCTTTTGTCGAGCGGCGAAACGTTCCCTTACGACCACCTGGTCATTGGGACGGGTTCCGAGGCCCTCATGCCGTCCCTGCCGGGAATCGAACTGCCCGGCGTTTTCAAGCTCAAGAGCCTGATGGACGCCCGGCGAATCAAAACTCATATCAGGGAGAACGGATGCCGTAAGGCGGTCATCGTCGGTGCAGGCTTTATTTCCATGGAGATGAGCGAGACCCTGAAGACCAGCGGTCTTGATACGACCGTCGTCTACCGGGGTGACCGGCCCGTGCGCCGCTGGGACCCGGAGTTTTCCGACATGGTCCGTATCGTACTCGGCGAAAACGGGGTTTCCTTTATCACCCACACAACGCTCCTTGCCGTCGAGCGAAACGGTGGAAGGTCGGCACTGCGCCTGGTAACAAACAACGGCACACTGGACGCAGATCTGGTTCTATTTGCGCTCGGGGTCCAGCCGCAGACCCTTTTGGCTGCCGGAATCGGTCTCACCATTGGCCAAACAGGAGCAATTGCCGTCGATTCTTTCCAGCGGACCTCCCATGAAGGGATCTATGCCGTGGGCGACTGCTGCGAGGTCTTCAACCGCGTGAGCGGTCGGTGGACGTACATGCCCCTTGGAGATGTCGCCAACAAACAGGGGCGGATCGCCGGCGTTAATATCAGCGGCGGTTCCAGGTCATTTCCCGGTATCGTCAGCGCGCAGGCCTTCAAGGTGTTCAGGCTGGACGTTGCCACCGCCGGGCTCAATGAAGCCGAGGCATCGAAGGCCGGATTCGATCCTGTGAGCGGCACCATAGAAGGGACACCCACAGCCCGGTCGCTGAGCCGGGGCGAGCAACTGAAAATCAAGATGACTGCAGATCGAAGGACGGGAAAACTGCTCGGCGCCCAGGCAGCGGGTGTGAAAGGGGCGGTCAACCGGATCAATACCTTGGCGGCCTGTCTGTGGCAGGGGATGACCATTGACGACTTGGCCTACCTGGATCTAGCTTATGCCCCGCCCTATGGCGGTGTTTGGGATCCCATTCATATCTGTGCCCAAAACCTGATGAGAAAAATGTGACGGTATCCTGCAAAGAGAGATGATTGGTCTTGCTTTCGGTCTATTCTGTCTTTCCGTCATTAACTGAGGATGAACACTTGTTGACACGGTGGCCGACTCACTTTGATCCGTGACATCAGGTTTGCTACTGACCTCCTGCCTGTTTGCAGTGAATGGATATTTTTCTAAAAATCTTCTCAACTAATTGCCACCCCAACCGTACTTCCTTTATTCTCAAGATCCACGCCATCAAAACATAGCAAGCAACAACCGGCAGGGTTGTCAATGCTAAACATAGAACTCGACCTATCTGAAGACTCCCAAAGTACTGCTTAAGAAGCAATCCCACTCCGTACATACAGGCAGCAGCAATGAATATTCTTAGCAAGTGATAAAATGTTTCAGTAAAATCCAATAGTTGTAGCTTGCGTCTTAGCAATATGTAAAAAAGTGTGCAGATGATGGCCAGGGTGACGGAGGTTGACAGTGCAATACCCTTAACACCAAATATGTTCATAAACAGAATATTGAATAATATGTTCAATATCAGTGACAGGCATCCAAGATAGAGCAGAGGCCGGGTATCTTTTAATGCCAGGAAGAAAGCGCCATTGATGAATGCATAGGAACAAAAGAAGAGTCCAACATTGTAGAAAACCAGCGTCTCTGCTGTCTGGCGGGTGGCGAAAGCATCAAAAGCCCCGCGTTCGTATAGAATGGCTACTATATCTGTGGAGAAGAGCATTACCAGAGCGATAATTGGAAAAGTGATGAACCCAAGCAGCGTCACACTGTGACTGAATATATCCCTCAATCCATGGTGATCCTTTTCCAGCACCTGCTTGCTGATATAAGGGAAGATGGCCTGCGACATGGCAATGATTATGATCTGAACCGGCAGGTCATTGGTGCGGTAAGCATATCGCAATGTAGCGACCGAGCCTGGCGGCAACTGAGAAGCCATCACAATATCTATGAAAGCATTGGAGTTGGCTATCAACTCACTCCCTAAAAGGGGGAGAGCCAGTATAATGAGTTCGGAGATCTTCTCCCTGTCGATGCTCACACGCCTGAAAAAGCGGAAACCGATCCGGCGCAGCCTCCCTGCCATACCGATGAGCTTTAAGAGTGTGCCCAGCAGCAGTCCCCAAATCAGGGCATAAATGCCTTGCTGGTAGCCGTAGACGATGAACAGGATGCTGGTGGCATTGATGAGGGTCCGAGACAGATAAAGAGTGAAAAACCTCTTTTGTGCATGCAGCAGGTTCTCCAGAACAATACCCATTCCATCAAGGAAGAGCAGGAAAATGAGCAGTCGTTGGATGCTGATTCCCAGTACTTTTTCTTCTGCAGCCAGGCCATAGCCGATGGTCGGAAAGATCAAAGGGCTGAAGAGGTATCCAATCAAGGTCAGCAAACCAAAAAACAACCCACTGCAATAGAGCATAAACAGGGCATGGTCGTCGGCGCGCTCGGTGGATAAGCGATGAGACCATTCAAGATAGAGAGGAATGAATGATCCGCGGAAAGCGGCCGAAAAATACAGGATGATTACAGTGGGAAGTGCGAGAGCGATATTGAAAGTATCAAGGATACTCGATACGCCAAAATAATAGGCAACAAGCATCTCCTTGGCAATGGCCAGGAGCTTGTCGATAACGGTCAAACACATGATGACGATTACGGCCTTGCCGATTTGACCGTAGATCGCTCTAGAATCTCCCATACCCCTATGTCATCGCCGTCTGTGCAACGTTCATCGTAAACACCACAACCATTTCGAGGGGAGTTGGACCATGTCGGTGGAGGGCGAAAGAATACTGGAAAATCACATCCCAAGGACCAAAGACAATGGGACGGGTAAACCGCTCACACGTCCCGGTTGTTATGACAGTGCCGGCACCGGGGTCATGTTTGCAGCATAGTCAGCCCCGAAGGAACAGGGGGCATCCGGGTAGCCTCCTGGTAAAGCACAGTGGAAATCCTTAACCCGTAAGCAGCGGTAAGGGTGACCGGTCGGCTGCCCCTGCAAAGGCTGTTCGCACGCCGGTTGAACTGACCAGGGACTTGCGCCCGGCTGCACTACGGAGTTTTGCCCTGGTGAACCGGATCCTCGTCGGCTTCCAGTTCGACCCTTCGGTTCTTTGCCCGTCCTTCCTTGGTTCGATTGTCGGCTACGGGACGAAGCTCGCCGCAGCCCACCGTCTTCAACTGCGACGGGGAAACACCCTTTTGGGTCAGATAGTCGTAAACCGATTTTGCCCGCCGTTCAGAAAGTGTTTGATTATAGGCAGCTGAGCCCTTGTTGTCCGTGTGGCCGCCGATGGTCACGAGAAGGTTCTCCTGCTCTTTGATCAAGTCTGAGTCACGATTGAGAGTCCCAAGATACTCCTTCTTCAGGCTATCCTTGTCGAAATCGAAGTAGACGGGTCCAAGGGCCACCCTTGCCATGGCAACCCGCTTTGGAGGATAGGACGGATAGATCGCGGCAGCATATACCGCGCCGTCGTGGTCCATCCAGAACGCAACGCCTTCGGTATCCGAGACGTATTTGTATTTCATAACCATATCGTGGCTGTAGAGCTCATACATGACTCTGTCACCGCGATACTCCAAAGGAAAGGCTGTCATCTTTGAAGGCGGCGGGTAGGACACCTTATCTTCAAGCTCCACGGTCGCAGTGGTTCGCAGGGACGGGGAGGGTGAATAGGTCAGTCGTTCTGTAGTCCGGGGGCTTCCATAGTCCCTGTAGACCTCGCTCATTACCCTCTCCGGACCGGACTTGCCGCCGATACCGCCCTTAAAATCCCTGCCCAGGTAAATCCGCTCCACCCGCATGTTTTCATCGAGAAAGACGCTCATGTCGAAGGTATCATACTGCAGACAATACCCTTCGCTCTTAACCCGGCTCGGAGCACCGATGGACGAGATGAGGTCCGCCTTCGTCATACCGAGAGCAACCTCGCGGTTCATCCCCCCACCCTGTACCGTCACCGATTCAACAGCAAAAGCCTGGAGGGCCCCCAAAAGGGAAAAACAGACTAACAGCATGAATGCTCCAAAAGAAATCCGTGCCATGGAAATACCCTCCCATCCGCCGAGAGTTTTGTTTCAAGGGAAGCGTGAAATGCCGTCTATAAAACCGTTACGCCTTCGGCATCATCCCCGCTCCAGAGTACGCTTATGTCACAGAGAGCACCACGATACAGCATTCCATAACTCCACAGACCGCAACGACCGCATAAAGGGAGATTAATTGCTTCCACCCGCCCTATGCAAGCAAAATCAATACGACTGCCTGCCGAAATCCCTGCTCAGGTCTTGAGCAGGTCGACACCCCGGTCAGTCAGCCCATCAGAACTGAAAATAGATGAACGGTGAGGAATTCAGGGGGGCCAGATAGAACAATCCCATCAGCACAAAGAACAAGACAAAGCATCCCCAGGTGCTTTCATAACGGACATAGGGAGGTTCGCCGAGCTTGAGGCCCAAATAGTGGCTGACAATCAGAACGGGTATGATCACAAAGAGTGAAGTCGCGTACCAGGCGATCCCCTCACTATCGCCTATCAGAAACATCTTCTTAATGATAATGAACGAAACCGAAAAATCGGTTGACCGAAAGAAAACCCAGGCCACACAAACGAACACCGTAGTGAGCAACCAGCTCATGCACGCATGGAGCCGGGAGCCGACTGCTTTGGGCCTGAGGATGTCCGAGTACAATTTGTGTATCGTCAACCCCAGCCCATGCAATCCGCCCCAGATGACGAAATTCCAGTTTGCCCCATGCCAGAGTCCACCGAGAAGCATGACAACCATGAGATTGACATACTGTCTCAGCCTGCCTTTCCGATTCCCGCCCAGGGGAATGTACAGGTAGTCCCTGAGCCAGGTAGACAGTGAGATGTGCCATCTCCTCCAGAATTCACTGATACTTTTCGAGATGTAGGGCATGTTGAAGTTCGGGGGGAATTCAAAGCCAAGACATTTTGCTGATCCAATGGCCATGTCCGTGTATCCTGAGAAATCACAGTAGATCTGGATGGCATAGGCGATGACGGCAAGCCATACAGTGCCGGAGCTGTAGTCCTGAGGTGCCTCGAATACCGGGTCCACAAAGAAGGCCAGGCGATCTGCCACGAGGACTTTCTTCACCATTCCGACAAGAAAAATCTGTGTTCCGTTCTCGATGTTTTTCCATCGGACAATGATCTCTCGATCCAGTTGAGGGAGGAAATGACCGGGCTTGAGGATGGGACCCGACACCAGATGCGGGAAAAATGTGACCAGGAGCGAAAGGTCAAGTAGACTTGCAGCCGGCTTGTTCTTTCCACGGTAGATATCGATTGTGTAGCTTATGACTTCAAAGGTCATGAACGATATGCCGACTGGCAGGATTATGTTCATCAAGGGCAGCCTGATCTCGGAGCTAAGCATCAAGCTGTTCAACGAAGCGACAAAGAAATTGAAGTACTTGAAAAAGCCCAAGATCATCAGGTCAAAGACTATGCTGGCCGTCAGCCACCTTTTCTTTCCCACCAGGGCTTGAGTCGATGCGATTTTCAAGCCGGCATAGTAGTTTGCAGTGGATAAGGTCACTAATAGTAAGAGGAATCTATAGTCCCAGCATGCATAAAAATAGCAGCTTCCAGCCAATAATATATATTTTTTTACCTGATTATTCCTTACAATAACCATCAAAAACAGGATGACCACAAAGAAGATAAGGTATTCAAAACTGCAGAAGATCATTTGAATACCTTGTTCATGAAGAAATCACTGAGGAGGTCTGCTGTCAAATTGTGTCCTATAGCATTCATATGACCAGTCCCCGGCATAGTGTTATCAAAACCATTGACTGGCTGTCGATGAGACTGATAATATCTGTTAAATATGTCTCTTGCATTGAGGAAATCGATACCATACTCATTTGCCGACTGCTTCAGTAAGCTCTCGATGTTGGATTCATATGTGTTCAAAGTCAAATAGAAGATAGCCATGTGCGGATAGTCATTCTTGAGGCCCTTCAGGGTCCAGTCGATAATATCCGGGTAGTCAGCAGAAGGCCTGACCTCCTTTCGGCCTGACGCCGAAGGGTTTCGGCGCTGTTCCAACATCTGCGGGACCTTATCGAGTGCTATCTTGAAGGTGGAAAAAGCGACGAACGGCTTGATCACCTTGAGAACAGGGAACATCTGCCAGATATAGTAGTCCCTGAAGTTGGTGGTCGTCACATAATCAGCGCCCTCCTTCCTGACATAGAACTCCTGGTCTTTATCATCAAAAATGTCGACAGTGAAATCCTCATCGTTGATTTGTACAACGACAAAGTCCGGCTTCATGGAGGAGTGGTAGAATTCCGACAGATGAATGTAATAAGCCGGCGATGCCCCGTTTCTTCCAGCGTTTATGATTCTGATATTCCGGCTGGTGTTGAGGGCGAGTCTATTCTGAAGCCGGTGCACGAAGGTCCTATCGTCGGATACCTGAAGCGCATTGGTGTACGAATCGCCCAGCATCAGGACCCGATACTCATCGGGTGTTTTGGAGGGTATTTCCTCGCCTCGCATGCCCAGGCTGTTCATCCTGGTCTTGCAGTATCCTTCTGTTCCCTGAAGGTAAATGCCGGGTCTATAGATCCTCCCGAAAACAGGCGAACTGGTCCCCCCCGGGTCTCTCAGCACCGCGTTTTCCAGAATGAGCTCCCAGACAACGAGTGCCGCCAAACCCGCTGCAAAGATTCTAAGAAGGCGTTTTCCGATCCGCATGTCTGTGGCTCACAAACTGAGGCAATCCCCATTCTCCATAAAGGCTGCCACCATGGAAGCAACCGACTTCACCTCTTCTGGCGAGATCATCCTTTCTTCACGTGCAATTCCACAAAAAGGCTTTCAAAGGCCGCCGTCATCCGATCGGCGCTTAATTCTTCCCGGACACGCCTTGCTGCAGCTTCGCTCATGGATTTTCGAAGCCCCGGATTCCCGATCAGCTCCAAAATCCTCTCCGCCAAGCTTTGAAAATCATCGGCCTGCACCAGATAGCCCGTTTCGCCGGGGATCACAACTTCTTTCATAAAGCCTACATCAGTACATACAATCGGCACCCCTGCCGACATCGCCTCAATGGCAGCTACCGAGAGTGTCTCCTGTTCGGGTCTGGAGGAAAGGGTATTGGTGTCCACGGCCGCGAGGATATCACCCAGCTCGCGGCGAAAACCGAGAAAGTGTACATTCTTCTCAATACCCAAATGCCGGGCCAGGCGAGTCAGACGCTCCCGCTCTGGGCCATCCCCGATGGCCAGGAAATGGGCCTTCGGCATGGTCTGCAACACCTTCTGCGCGGCTTTCAGGAATACCTCATGAGCCTTATCCGGCCGCAAGACCGCTATGATACTGATCACGGGGCTTTCCGTCGGAATGCCGAGCCTTGCCTTCGCCTCTCCGGGAGAAAGAGAGGAATGAAACCGCTTCGGGTCGACCCCGTTGTAGATCACCTCAATCTTGTCAAACGGCACCTTTTCAACGGATGCGATGTAGTCCCTGTGTCCCTGTGCCGCCGCCACGACTTTGTCGATCCCCAAATGGAGTATCCGACGGCCAAACATCGTGAGGCCATGAAAGGAATACTTCAGGAAGGTCTCATTCTCCCAGTTGACAATCGCCGGTATTCCAGCCAGCCTGGCAGCGAGTACCCCATAGAAAATGGTGTTGCGGTGATTGATCAAGAAAAGCACATCGGTCCGCTCAGCCTTGAGCAATCTTGAGAGCCGCAGGATACCGGGGAAGTCAAAACGGTGCTTCAGGACATTGGCTGAGACCGGAAAGCCGAGCTGGATCACCTCCGCTCCTAACAGTCCGGGATTCCTAAGAAAACAAATGTGCACCCTGAAACGGTCGGGATGAATATTCCTGAGCAAATCGAGCAGCAATTGCTCCGCTCCGCCAATAGTGAGACTCGATACCAGAACGGTCACATGAATTCTTTTCATCTTCCGGATTTCTTCTCAAGAGGTCAGGTCGACCGGCTTCTCAACCGTTCGAAAATCTCCAAAAGACGATGGGCATGATCCTCTACGCTACAGTGACGAACAACAAAGTCCTTTCCCGCTCTGCCCATCTTCCTCAGCCGCTCCCGGTCGCTTAACATCCAGCGCAATGCCTCTGCAAGCTCTTCGGTGGAATCGGGAGAAAAGAGCCTGCCGGTGACGCCTTCCTCAACCTGTTCGGGAATCCCACCGATATTGGCGGCAACTACCGGTGTTTCATGGAGATAGCTCTCATAGATACTGATCGGGGCATTGTCATACCACCGGCTGGGGAGCACAGTGAATAGTGCTCCGGCAATCCACCTGGAGAGCTCAGGACCGTCCATAAACCCGAGAAATCGGATGCGGTTTTTGACCTCCGGGGCAATGAGCCTCTGCAGCCGTTCCTTTTCTCCGTCATAGTCCCTTCCAATCAGCACCAGGTCCACATCAGCCGCAATCTGCCGGTAGGCCTGAACCAGAGTGTCCAGCCCTTTTTCATAGGAGAGTCTTCCGAAAAACAGAATGTAGTTGCCTCTCTGGTTTGAAGACTCCCTGGGGGCAAGGGAAACCGGGTAATGGAGCAGGTGAATGCGATCAGCCGGGAAGCCGCCCTCAATCAGTTTCGTTGCCATGAACCGGCAAGGAACGATGAAGGCGTCCGCAAGACGATAGAGCTTCAACCACTCTTGCAGGTACATGGACAAGACACGCACCGCTGAAGCCAGGGTGCTCTGCTTGACACACCGGTGGAGCAAACCGTAGCGATAGGCTCCGCCAAGGCACATCGTGCAGGGCCTCCCATCCCTCAAAAAGAGATAGGCCGGACAGAGCGGATGATAGTCACTCAGTTGAAGAACTACGGGGATACCCCGTTTGCGGAATGTGTGGATGATGCTTGGAGACATATAATTGTAGATGTTGAGGAGGTAGGCAATATCTGCTCCTCCTGTATGGTCGAGAAGCCGGGAGAGGTAGCTTCTGGCCTCGAAGGAATAAAAACTCCTGTCCAGATAGCGAATCCAGTTGGCTGGAGTCAGTTTTATGGTATGGAATCGCACCTGATCGGCTGAGCCGGGGGGAGGGAGAAAGTATTGGCTGTAAGGGGATTCCCAGCTGCCGGCATATCGAACGCTGAACGGTATGGGGGTATGCCCCATCAAAGCAAGCTGGGCAAAGAGCTCCGAAATGTAACGCTCGGTTCCTCCGTTCAGGAAGTAGAACTTATTGCAGAATATGATCTTCATCTTGCTACATCCCCCATGTCACACCGAAACGCTCCTATGCCGCAAAAACCCAGAAAAAACCTGAGTCCCTGCCGCTTGACAACCTCAAAGGCCAGCACATTGCATTGGGGCAAATCCATGGGCACTTTCTTAAAGGTGTAACCGCCATCCTTACTGGCATAGACACCATCCGCCGCCTTCTCATAGGCCAGAGTCCCGACCAGAACGATCTTCGGATTCGTGGGGTGCACCGCTATGGCGTAGGAAGTAATGTGAGCGGGATGTTCTCCCGGGAGCCGGACTTCCTTCCATGCCAGCCCTCCGTTCTCGCTGACGATGATCTTTTTTTCCGGGCGGGCGGCAAAGAGCCTGGATGGATTGGAAGGGTCCATAGCCATCCCGAATGTGAAGGGATACTGCCGGCTCACCGGGGTCCAGTTGCTTCCTCCGTCCTCACTTTTGTAGACCCCTCCCTGGAGAGTACTCACGAAGAGGACCTGAGTGTTTTGAGGATCGATCAGAATGGCATTCGGCCCCTTAACAAAAGGGGTCGTGATTCCCCGGTTTATCGCCGACCAGGTTTTGCCGCCGTTGGTGGTCTTGAAGAGACCGTAGCCGTTTGTGCCCACATAGACGGTTTCGTCCGATGTCGGATCCAATGCGAGATTGGTCGACTGCCCGTCAACAAAGTTGAATCGGGGAAGGGCCCCCGGAGGAACCGAAAAACTGGCGTCCTCCCAGCTCTTGCCGCCGTTAGTGCTCTTGTAGACAAAAACCCTGTCCTTTCTGTTCCATGGATTCATCAAAAGATACATTCTGGAGGGGTCTCGTCGCGATACTTCGAGCGTCTGGGCATGTCCGTCCAGAACACCCGCCATCTTTCGCTTCCAGCTCGCACCGCCGTCCTCGGAAGCAATGAGCCCATTGTCCATCGCTGCCAGATAAATCTTCTGCGGATCGAACGGATGGACCCTGACGGCATTCACCACGGTGTTCTGCAATCCTTTGTGCAGCTGGACCCAGTGCTGCCCTTCATCCAGGCTCTTCCAGACGTTCGACCAGTCGGAGAGGAAGACCTTCTGAGGTTCTGCCGGCGAAAAGGCAATCTCCTCGGCCCCTGCCAGGTCCCTGGCGAAATTTTCCGCTGCGCGGGGATCAAGCTGGAAGGAGGAGACCTTTTTCCAGGACCTTCCGCCATCGGTCGATTTGAGCACGACATGGGGCCATCCTTCAGGGTAGGTCGCGGCAAAGAGAATATCCGGGGCCTGTGGATGAACGGCCAGCGCTTTGTAGGTCGAGGGTGGCCCGGCCATGACGTGCAGGGACCCCATACCGTGCCCTTCCCACTGCTTTCGACCCTCATTCCAAACATAGAGGCCTTTGGTTTTTTCGAGCAGATACAGCCGGCCCTTAGGATGGGCGACTATGTTGAACACTTCTCTTCGATCGGCCGGAAGCCCTTCATTCCAGCTTTGCCACTGTCCGTCCACCAGGCGGAAGACACCTTGATCCGTCCCCGCAACCATCACTTCCCGGAAAACCGCCAGGGCATTCACTTTGATCTTTTCCAGACCCGGCACGGCAACCGCGGACCAGGGCGAAGCATCGGTCCGAACCTGGAAGACGCCGTTTCGATCTGCGGCAACCCACAGAACATCCTTGAAAAAAACCATCAGCCGGCTGCCAAAATATCGGGATTCGTATCGGACTGTGGAGCTTTCCTTTTTCCAGGACTCGCCTTGATCACGGCTGGCGTACAAACCGTCCTGGGTGAGCAGGAATACCCGGGCCGGGTCATCGGGATGAATCAGGATATCCGCAACCGAAAATCCCTCCAGGCCGTTCCCTTTCGGATGAAAGGTTTCTCCCTCGTCCGTGCTCTTAAAGACCCCTGCCACGTCGGACCCAATAAAAATCAATCGAGGAATCTGCGCACTAACGGCAATGGAGGTAAACCTGCCCCCTCCCTCATAGCCGCACGGCGAGACAACCACCTCCTGCCAAGGTTCGACGGCGTTTGCTTGCTGAAGGCATGGGTTCTCAAAAGAGGAAAGGATTGTCACCAATGCAGCCATGACAAACAGAACTGCACCAAAACGCATCACCCGATTCCGCACAGGCATCTCCCTGCTCACTTGCCGAAACGATCTTGTCCATGCCACTCGGTGTGTACAGTTATCCTCATGCATCGACGGTATGACATCAATGTCCGCCCTTTTCAAGAAGGCATCCGAATAGCAGTGAAGAAGCATTCTACTTGTATTTTAGGAACATTTTCCCGGCACCGGTGCCGCCTATGGGTCTCTGAGGCTCCTTGATCTGCCATGTGGGTTTGGTGCGGGTGGTGGTTTCTCCGGCAAAGGAAACAGTGTATTCAACATAGGAATGTTCAATTAGATCATAACCTTTCATCCAAACGCTTCCGGAAACCATGTGGCTGGTCAATCTGACCCTCAGCTGGCCTGCCTTGGCATAGACGCGGGTCGGCAAGGCGTGTTTTATGGCGAGATCCTTCATTTCCTTCACATTCTGAGGCAGGTAGTAGCCCTTGATAGGCTTGATCAGGAATGGGCTGAGGTAAAAGAAATGGCACTGGAGTTCCTCTTTCGGCGGCCGCATAAAGGACCTCTTGACGTCACAGGTTATGTCGTCGCCCAGGACCGTCATATCGCTTCCATCCGAATGCCAGTAAAGAGTGTTTTGTGAGTTGGGCTTGGGGAACCCTCGCATGATCACCAGGTATGGATTCAGGCTGTCGGGATTCGGGGGTGAGATTTCAAGCGATGCCCTGGCGTCTGTGAATTCCTCATTCAGGACTTTGCCCGACATCTCCACGAGGTAGTATCTGGTAGAATAGCCGGTTTCTTCGAGAAGATCGCCATGGGCACAATTGGGCGAATCAAAAGCCAGAAGGCCGATGAAAAAGAAGAAGGCGACGTATGGGAGCCGGCTTTTCAGTTTCAGGGGCATGACGAGGGCCTCTATCCAAGAGTATGAATGAAACAAGGGATTTTGAACATTGACCATCTTACCTCAGGGGATGGTGAAAAACAATGCCGAAGATGAAACATAACCTATTGTTTTCTTGGAGTATCCGTTGAAAGAGCCTCGCTTCTGAGGTGCTTGAGGAAGGCCGTGCAGAGCGGAGAGGGCTGACGGTTCTTCCTTTGAACCAGGTAGAAGGGTCGTTTGATAAAGACCCCGTTGATTTCGATCTGCGAAAGGGTCCCTCGCTGGATGTCTTCATCAACGGCATGGGATGAGAGGATTGAGATCCCGATGCGCGCTTTGATCCCCTGACGAACGGCTTCGGTGGTGCCCATTTCGGCCACTATGTTGAGCTGAGAGGGATTAAACCCATGTGTTTCAAGGGCATGAACCATGGTCCGGCGAGTTCCTGACCCTCGTTCCCGGAGCACAAAGGGCTGATCTGCCAGCTCTCCAATCTCCACCGTTCGCCTTGCCGCCCAGGGATGCTCCGGATAGACAGCAAGGACAAGCTCATCGGAAAAGATCTCTTCCAGGATGATCCTTCGGTCATCCCAGCTGGCTCCAATGAGCCCGATTTCAAGACTGCCGTCGACTACTTGGTCAACGACTCCGGCACTGTCGGAGATGCTTAAGGAGATCCGAATCGTCGGATAACGCGCCTTAAAGGTCCCGATCGACCTGGGCAGAATGTATGTGCCCGGAATGGTGCTGGCCCCTACGGTGAGATGACCGGCTAGGTTGCCTTTGTATTTGGCAAGCGTCTGGACGGCTTCGTTGCGCAGGCGAATAATGTTGCGGGCATACCGGTAGAGAATTTTGCCGGCCGGCGTAGGAAGCACCTCGCGACCGAGACGATCCACCAGCTTTTCCTCCACTTCTTCTTCCAACGCTCGAATATGCTCGCTCACCGTGGGCTGGGTCAAAAAGACGGCGTCGGCAGCCCTGGTAAAACTCTGCATTTCGATGACCCTGCAGAACACCTCAAGGCGGTGAATGTCCATGAACTTGGTCCCTCTCCGGGGTGAAGGCATTTCGACGTTCTATGTCAAACTGGCGTTAAATCTTCTCTCTATCTCCTCCAGCTGCACGGCAAGGTCCTCCCACTCCAGGGTCAGCCCATGGATCCTTTGCCGGTCCTGCTGGAAAGCTTTTTGTAGATCTTGAATCGTATTCCCGTTTTTGTAGCTAGTCGGGTCTGCCATGCGCGCCGCCAGGGAATCCCGGTGTTCGTGGGCTGCTTCCAGTTCCGCTTCGAGCGCTGCCATGCGATCCTGAATCGGCTTTTTCAGGCGAAACAGCTGATTTCTCCTTTCGGCTTCCAACCGTTTTCGTGTCGCGTCCTTTGGCGCGGCAGTGAGATCCGTTTTTGGCTTGTCTTCCAGGGGCACTGCTCCACAGCCCGGTGCCGGTTCCAGCCTTTTTTGCCAGATTTCCATGTAGTCCGTGTAGTTGCCGGGAAAGAGATGGATCTCTCCGGAGTCTACGACCAGGACTTTGTTGGCAATCCGGTTGATAAAATGCCTGTCATGACTGATGAAACAGATGGTGCCCGAGAATTGACCAAGAGCTGTTTCCAGCACTTCCCGGGAAGGAATATCCAGGTGGTTTGTCGGTTCGTCAAGCAGCAACAGGTTGGGCCGCTGGAGGAGCAGCTTACAAAGGATCAGGCGCGCCTTTTCTCCCCCGCTCAAGACCGAAACCCTCTTCTGCACGGATTCCCCGCTGAAGAGAAAGGCCCCAAGCAGTGCTCGCAGCTGTGACTGTGGCATCTCTCCTGAAACAGAGCCGGCTTCTTCCAGCACGGTGCATTCCGGGCGGAGCTGTTGCCATTGATACTGAGCGTAGTAGCCAGGGACCGTATGATAGCCCGGCAGGCGCTCTCCACCGGAGATATCCTCGGCCCCTGCAAGGATCTTGAGAAGCGTGCTCTTGCCCGCACCGTTTTTTCCCAGGAATGCGATCCGGTCTCCACGCTCGACCACGAGGTCTATCCCGTCGTAGACAGCCTGTTCGCCGTAGGATTTTTTGACTTGCCTGAGCTCCAGGACGCGCCGCCCCGACCGCGGGGGCTCCGGAAAGGTGAATTGAATACTGGTCTCCTGGACCGGGGCCTCGATCCGCTGGATCTTTTCGAGTTGCTTCATCCGGCTTTGAGCCTGCCTGGCACGGTCCTTTCGAACGCGGTTGCGTTCGATGAACTGCTCTATTTGGCGGATGCGTTCCTGCTGATTCTTGTAGGACGCCTGTTGAATCTGCTGCCGGAGGGCCTTCTCTTGGAGGTAACTGTCGTAGTTGCCGGCATACTCTTGGAGTCGCCCCTGTTCCAGCTCAAGAATCCGGGTTACCACCCGGTTGAGAAAGGCTCGATCGTGAGAGACAAGCATCATGGCCGACCTTGTGGTGAGCAGATATTCTTCGAGCCAGAGCAGGGAATGCAGGTCCAGATGGTTCGTGGGTTCATCGAGAAGCAGCAGGTCCGGTTCGGACAGCAGCAGCCGGGCGAGCTCCAGGCGCATGGCCCAGCCGCCGCTCAAGGTCGAAACCGGCCGGTCCATCTGTTCATCGGTGAAGCCCAATCCCGCAAGGACTTTAGCGGCCCTCGCCTCGAGATCGTAGCCTCCGAGATGCTCCACCTTTTCGTGCAAATGAGACTGTCGTTCCGCCAGCTCTCCGCATTGCTCTTCCCCGGTTCCCATCTCCAACGATTCCTGAAGGAGCTTCAGTTCAGCCTGAACCACGTTCAGCTCTTCGTGGACATCCATGGCATACAATAGAATGGTTTTGTCCACACGCGGGGCACACTCCTGCGGCAGGTACCCGAGACGCACGGATTTCGGTTTGGTCACCGACCCGCTGTCCGGTTCGACTTCCCCCAGGATCACGTGGAAGAGCGTCGTCTTCCCGGCGCCATTGGTACCAATCAATCCGATCCGCTCTCCCGGGTGAATGTGAAAGGATACGTCGAGAAACAACTCCTTTTTGCCCAGGTACTTGCCAATTTTTTGAACTGCGATCACTTAGGCCGACTCTCCATCAACGGGACCTCACTCTTCTTGAAAACTTGTGTGCTATATCACCCGATATATGAGAACAGGCTTTCGGATGTTCTTCAGTTGTTGCCGACCGACCGGAACGAGATGGAATGCGTGCTGGACGCGCTCAAAGGTTTCATGCCCCGTCAGAATGGCACCCTCGGCGGCGAGCGCACTGATTCTGGCTGCGGTGTTGGTCACGGGACCGGAGGCGGTAAAGGTCCACCTGGCCCCTGCAATGCACTCGAATCGAGTGGATCCAACCGATGCCTGTCCGGAGTTGATCCCCATATTGATCTTAAGAGGCTCGAAAAGGCCTCGATGCGCCTCGTTGATCAGGCTGGTCTTCTTTCGAATTCCGATGGCCGCTCGAACAGCATTGGCTGCATGCACCAGAGGGTCTGTGTTGCGAAAGATGATCATCAGACCATCGCCCGCCGTTTCGTTGATGTCCCCCTCATTCTCGATGATCACGTCGAGGAACCCGGAGAAGTACGTCTGGATTAGGTAATTGACTTGCTCCTGCTCTATCCGCTCGCTGAGCCGCGTATAGCCGGCGGTATCCAGAAAGAGTACGGTCAAGTCCTCGGTGCGCTTCTCGAGATCAGGGTTCTCAGGGTTGTTCTCAATCAGGCTCTTGACCGAGCTGGGAACGAATTTGGAAAGCTGATCCTTGATGTTCTCCAGGAGGCGGACCCTGGCGAGTGTGGCCTCGAGCTCCTTGTTCTTCGCGGCAAGCTCATCGATCACCTGTTCGAGCCGGAATTCTCGCGCCTCAACCTGGATGAGCATCATGCCGAATGATTCGGCCAGGTCGCATATGATAGGAGGATACTTCTCCTGCTTGGTGAGCTCAAGCAGCTCGCTAACGTGCTTGTACTCCCCTCTGGCAACCTTGTGGGTAAGATCCATCAGCAAAGGGATCAAAGTGGCAAATGCTTCCGATTCCATGGCAGAGCCTCAATTCCGGTCCGGGCGCCTGATCGGCTCCCGACGGTCGATCGGCCCGTCTCCGGTGTGCCGCTGGAGCCGCGGACAGTCTCGGTTATTGGATCTTTTTGAAAGCGAGCATCTTGGTTCCCGGCAGACTGATGTGAATGGTCTCCTGATCAATGGCGCCCACGATGACCCCCCCTCCTTTGGTATTGACTCTCAGCTCACCTCCCTTGATATACCATGCGAAAGGGATTTCTTCGTCGCCTGCTTTCCAGATTCCCTCTCCGTTAGCTTTGAGCTCTATCACCAGCTCGCTCTGCCTGGACGATTCGCCGGCATCTGCCCTGTAGGTGCCGGTGTAGTGGTCTCTGGATCCACACGAAATGACGAGAGCCAGAAGAAAGCAGAGCGAAAGAAGCCGAAAACGAAGATCAAATCTTGATGTTGTGACCATAGAGTAGCTATCCTCGATCAGAGAGGGAGGCAAATCTCACTCTTCCAGGATCCGTAAATCCTCCCCTGCGAAAGACCAAAAATCGGTCAAAACAATACACCTGAATAATGAAAACGAGCATTACGGCGTTTTCGATTATTTTTCTCCAGCCAATCGGTTCACCCACCGTATCGTAACACCCGCAACTGATGGGAGCGCCCCAGTACATATTGATCAGAACCATGATGTTGAACATGATGAGCATGAGTCCAATGATGATGCCACTGGCCCTTGACATGAACCCAATGATCAGGAAGAGTCCGCTGACGAGCTCGATCCAGGGCAAAACGACCGCCCCCAGATTAAGGGCCCAGTACGGCACAATACGATAATTGGCGACGGCTTCGGCAAATTGAGCAGGGTATGGGATCTTGCTCATACTCGCATAAACGAAGAAACCGCCCACGCAAATCCTGAGCACGATAGCCAGATATTCACTTCCGACGATTTGTCTGAAATATGGCCGGATCATTTCTTTGATTTCTCCTCGATCGGATACCCGGTTTTTTCCCAGGCTGCCAGGCCGCCTTCCAAAATCTTAACATTCTGATGACCGCGAAGGAGCAGCTTATTGGCCAGTTCCAGATCATAATTCTTGCTGATCGTTCCTCCGTAGACAATGATGTTCCTTTCTTTGTCCTCATCGGGGAAAGTCATCATGTAAACAATATCAAACAGTGCGAGGGGCATGCTGACAGCGCCTTTGATATGGCGTTTCAGATAAAAGCTTTCCGGCATGGCATCCAACACAATCGCATTCCCCTCTTGGACCTCCGCCATGGCGAGGGAAGGGCTGATCGAAGGAATGCTGCTTCGGTCCGGGATGCCGGGGAAAAGGGGGATTCCGTTGGGATTGGAGTAGTTAAAAATCAGCGCAAGAACAATACTGATCCCGATGACCAGGAAAAAATCGATCCAGGAAAATCGAGAAGCCTGGTAAGCCTCCCGGGCTTCCACCTCAATGCGCTTTTCATCTCGAATCAGCCAGCGCCGCATCTCTTTAAAGAAGATTTTCGAGGTATCGGGGTACTCCCTTAGAATCCGATCGAAATCCTCTTTGGGAAGGACGAGCAGGTGAGTTTCTTCCAGTGCCTCCACATCGGCAGACCTCGGTTCGCCGGTGAGGAGCGCCATTTCACCAAAAGACTCACCCGGCCCCGGAAAGGAGAGGTCGATCTCCATTTGTCTCTCGCCTTTTCTGAAGATGCGAACCCTGCCGGAATGGACGATGTAGAGGCTGTCACCGGGATCGCCCTCCCGAAAGATTATCGTATGCTGAGGCACTACCAGGGGCCGAACCGCCCGGCAGATCGCATCCAGCGCTTCCTTCGGCAGGTCACGAAAAACCGGGCTCTTCACCAGGATTGCTGTGCTCTTCTCGTTTTCGCTCATGATTATCTACTGTGTCTTATGGATTGCCCTCAGTTCTTTTAGAAAAGCGTCAAAATCCTTGATTGCCCCGCGATGAAGGGAAAGTGTCTTGCCGCTGTTCGATACCAGAAGCATGGTCGGGGTCTCCGCGACTTCCAGGGCCGCGGCGACGGCAAATGTGTCATCAGGAAATATCGGAAACTGCACCTTGGTGTTCTTCTTAAAAGCGTCCGCCTGCGTCTTGTCGTTGCCTATAGCGATACCGATCATCTTCACGTCCTTGGACAGCGTAGCATCTTCCTGGATCACTTTATAGAGCCTGTTGACCACTGGAGCGTTTGCGACACACTGCGTGCACATGGCGTTCAGAAATTCAATAAGGACGAGTTTTGAGCGCACCTTGGAGAGGGTAAAGGGTTCCATGGTTTTCAGACCTAGATAAGCCTGTGCTTGTGGGGAATCGGGTGCGGGCAGGGTGAACTGTGGAAGCTGTGATCCTGGGGCAACCCCTTCCGCCGGACAGTCGGAAACCGGGCAGCATAGGAGAATGAAGAGCAGACCAGTCAGCTGAAAAGACCTCAAAAACCATTTCCACCTCATCAGACATTCCTCCTTGATACCATTTGGGACCTCCCATCCTGATTCAAAACACAGGCAAATGGGGGAGCCGGTTAAGAGATAGGCCCATCCGCAAAGTCGCTCAGCTTGAAAACCCACTTCACCGCTCACCGGAGAAAGGAAAGCGCCTTCGGATGAAGAAGAGTGCAAACGCGTATTCTCATAAACACAAAACTCACAATCAATCAACCGAAATACCGAAGTGAAGGGAGGATGCAAGGTCCCATTCTGCGACGTCTTCCAGGGGGGCCAGGGAAAGGGTGGAATCGCGACCCGGTCGGGTCAGCCCATATTTGACTATCCCTTCGGACTCCTTTACTATCGCGAGGACACTGAATGGCAGCGGCTCACAGCGTAAGGGGAGATTTGGTGAGCAACAGAGAGGCGAAGTGATCTGAAATTGAAGGAAAGGGACCGAAGAACCATGAGAACCTGGCTGGTAACCGGTGGTGCGGGATTCATAGGCAGCTCCTTTGTGCTGGCAGAAAGGAAGCTCGGGCAGGTTCGGGTGATCAATCTGGATCACCTGACCTATGCAGGCAATCCACTCAACTTGGAACCTCTTCGTGATGATCCCGATCATATTTTCTTCCGCGGGAACATCGGGGATCGAGCGCTGGTTCGGCAGATTCTGCAGGAGTTTCATCCCTGCGCCGTGCTGAATTTTGCCGCTGAATCCCATGTGGACCGGTCGATAGCCGGGCCTGAGGAGTTCATTCAAACCAACGTGGTGAATACCTTTCGACTGCTGGAAGAGGTCCGCAGCTACCGGGAAGGCCTCAGCGGTCTGGACAAGGCGGCCTTTCGCTTTCTGCACGTATCGACGGATGAGGTCTACGGTTCACTGCAGCCGGAGGACGCTCCTTTTCATGAAACGTCTCCCTACGCCCCCAACAGCCCCTATTCGGCATCCAAGGCAGCCAGTGACCATCTGGTCAGGGCTTACTTTCACACCTACGGCTTGCCGGTGCTCACCACAAACTGCTCCAACAACTATGGTCCCAGGCAGTTCCCGGAAAAACTGATTCCTCTCATGATTCTGAATGGGACCACCGGCAAACCCCTGCCCGTTTATGGTGATGGGAAGAATGTGCGTGACTGGTTGTTCGTCGAGGACCACTGTGAAGCCTTGCGCCTGGTGCTTGAACGAGGCCGTCCCGGGGAAGTTTACAATATAGGTGGAGATTGCGAAAAGACCAATCTCGAAGTGGTGGGCACCGTGTGCGGCATTCTGGATGAGTTCCTTCCGGAATCACCCCATGTCCCCCATTCCTCTCTCATTACTTTCGTCAAGGATCGGGCCGGACATGATCGCCGATATGCCATCAACTCAGCCAAGATCAAGCAAGAGCTGAACTGGCAACGTGCGGAAACGTTCGAGTCAGGAATCAGAAGAACAGTCCGCTGGTATCTAGATCATCCTGAATGGGTCGAATCGGTGCAGACGGGGGCCTATCGCGAGTGGATTCGCCTTCATTATGGGGAGTAGGGACCCTTGAAGGGCCCTGGCGATGCAGCCGACCACCTGCCGGTCCGGTGTGAAAACCCAGCACTGAGCCCGCTCCTGACAGGGTGGATCAAGGAATGGCAAGCGCGAGGAATCCTCCCCGATGCGGATTTGCCTTGACAAAAGCCTTTGCCATCTACTAGTGGTTCTTGAGGCTGGAGGGTTGTTTCCCAAGACAGCCTCGATCGAATTGGCGAATTGACTTGCTCGAGTGAGCAATAGCGATAACGAATTGTTGTACGACTAAGCAATGGAGAAGGTATGACCCGAACGGAAACGCCCAGAACGCTCCTTTGCGGAACTCTAACCATCGCAACCCTGGTCCTTATGGCTGGATGCGGCACCCTGTCGACCCAGACAGTGCCCCCGGTCGCACATTCGGCCATCCAGGATCCCAAACCGGTTGAAGTTGCTCCCCCCCAAACCGAGCCGCCCAAATCACAACTCATCGTTCCCGACCAACCCGCGGTGGATTATTGGACCAGGCGCTTTAGCGGGGAGAAACACAAGAGCTTTCAGATTCAGCTCGACCGGGCACAGAACTATGTGGTCCCCTGTCAGGAAGTTTTCAGAGAGTTAGGGTTGCCGGAAGATCTGGTCTATGTTGCCCTCGTGGAAAGCGGCTTTACCCCAACCGCACAATCCCGTGCAGCGGCCGTAGGCATGTTTCAGTTCATCTCAACGACCGGCAAACGCTTTAATCTGGAGCAAAACCGGTGGGTCGATGAGCGGCGGCATCCTTTCAAAGCTGCTCGTGCGGCAGCCGAGTATCTCTCTGTCCTTTACGATACCTTCCATTCCTGGCCGCTGGCGCTGGCCGCTTACAACTGTGGAGAAAACGCCGTGCAGGGGGCCCTTGACCAGAGTCGATTGCAGTCGTTCTGGGAGCTGGCTCAATACGGCTATCTACCGTCTGAGACACGGGATTACGTTCCCAAGGTCCTTGCTACGATCCGGATCGTCCGAGACACCCGACAGTACGGCTTTCAGTACGATCCGCAGCACTACACGCCAAAGCATGAAACGGTCCCCGTTCCAGGAGGAGTAAAACTGGCCTGGATAGAAAAGCAGACCGGGGTCCCAGAATCCTGTTTGCAGTCCTGCAACCCGGAGCTTTGTCGGGCCGCTACACCACCGGGGGATTCCACTTACAACTTGTGTGTCCCCATCGGAACCGGATGTACGGTCCAGGCGGCTCTCGCCGGCTGTCCTTTGCCTGAGGAAAGACTGGAGGAAAAGCCTCTGGTCTTGAAAAATACTGGAGAGGGCAAAGGTCTTACCGCCCCCGCCTCTTTCAGCCACACCGTCAGGCCCGGCGACACATGGTTCAGCCTGGCCAGAAAGTACCAGTGTTCGGTGAATGCGCTCGCGTCATCAAACGGCATGAAGCCCTCACCACAGTCACTCAAAGCGGGGCAAACCCTGAGGGTCCCTGCAACCGGGAATATAGTCTCGGCAACAGCGAAGAAAGTGGCCATGAAGAAGCAACCTGAGCAGCCGATTGCGATAGCTGCGAAGGCTTCACGTCCCGCCCAAAAGGCTTGTATTGCTTACCCGGTGCGCCCTGGAGACACTCTCTGGTCCATTGCGGGGAAGTTCCACGTTTCGGTCGAGGAGCTCTGCGCCAACAACAAGCTGCGTCCGAGTCAGAAACTGGCTGTGGGAAATGTTCTGACCATTTGTTCCGACGGCGGCCTGCCTTCTGCAGGAACAAGGAAGAAGAACTGACCAGATAAAGGCCTCTTGCCGGAAATCCCGTCAATAGCGAGCCTCGGTTACTTTTTCTCCCAGCGCAGGAGTTCGGCCACCTGACTCAGCGTGCTTCCTTCCTTGATCTCCTCGCGGATGCGGTTTTCCCTTTCCAGCACGTCCATGCTTCGGTTGGCATATTCTACAGCCATGGTGCGGGGCAAAACCACCACCCCGTCGCCATCCCCGAGCACCCAGTCGCCGGGCTCAACCCGCAGATTCCCAACTGTCACAGGGACACCGATTTCCCCAAAGCCTTTGGGCTCACCGGCATTCGGCATCACCAGGCGGCTGAAGGCAGGGAACTTGAGTGCAATGATATCATCGGTGTCACGAACGGCGCCGTCAACGACCACACCGGCCAGCCCTCTCTGTATTGCGGAATGGGTTGCCAGCTCTCCCCAAATAGCGGGTCCCACTCCCCCGCTGTCGATGACCAGAACATCGCCCGGTTCTGCCATGTCGATGGCACGGACCGGTTTGGCCCAGTCCCCCGGATAGGTCCTCACGGTAACCGCGCGCCCCACCATGTGCATGCCTCGAAAAAGGGGCTTGATGCCCTGCATGACCCCTCCGCGATGCAGAGCATCCGAAAGGTTGGCCGCCGAAACGAGCTGGAGAATTTCACGGATTTCCGCCTCGCCTTTCCTCTTGAAGAGGGTTGTGCTGATAGCCATGCCCGTGTCCATGCCCTCCCGAATGGCTCTCGCCGCCTCTTCAGGGTCAATCGCCTTGGTGATGGCACCTCCAACAATCACAATGGACGCTCCGGCTTCGATCGCCCTGGCTGCCGTTTCGGAATTGATGCCCCCTGCCACCGCGACCGGAATGGTCAGGGCTTGACTGACCTGCCGCAAGGTTTCAAAAGGGTCTTTCCCCTCCATCTGTTCGTCCACGGCGCAATGGACGCTCACATAATCGGCCCCGAATTCCTCCACGGCGCGGGCACGAGAAAGCACATCCTTGACGGCGATCATGTCCACAACGATCTTTGCGCCGTAGTTCTTTCCCGCCTGGATGCACTCCCGGATGGTGGCATCGCTGGCGGCACCGAGCACATCGACAATGTTGGCCCCGGCCTTGGCCGCAGTCTCGACTTCCACTCGGCCCGTGTCCATGATCTTCATGTCCGCGACCAGAGTGATTTCAGGCAATAGCCTCCTCAGCTCCCGAACAGCCTGGAGCCCTTCGCTCTTGATGAGAGGGGTGCCGACCTCGACCCAGTCCACACCACCCCGAACCGCAGCCTCGGCACTTTTCACTGCGCGTTTCAGGTCCACAAAATCAAGGGCCAACTGCAGAATCGCTTTCATATTCTCTCCTTTATTCAATAACAGCATGTCTGGCTAACAGGTCTTCCCCCGCTTCAGTCCTTTCCCGGGACAGTTCCAGGATGACGGCTTCAAGAAAGAAAAAGGCAGCTTGTTCAAAAAGGGAGCCTGACATCTGCCGTGAAGGCGGCTCACCGTTGCGACGCAATTTGGTGGTTCCGGGAAGGATCATACTGCAGTCCACCAGCCGACCGATGGCGCTGTCCTTCTTCCCCAGGAGTCCGAAGGTCAGAGCATGATGGCTTCGAGCGCTCTTCACAGCCTCCAGGGTCCATGCAGTTTCACCGGAACCGCTCAAAACCACGAGCAAATCCCCCCGGCCCATAGCCGGGGTGGTGGTATCCCCGCAAAAATGGACATGGAAGCCCAGATGCATCAAGCGCATGCAAAAGCAGCGGAGGATATAGCTCGCTCTTCCCTGAGCGGAGAAAAAAACGGCCCTTGCACTACCGATGCCCCGTATCAGATCGTCAAAGGCGTTGTCTTTGAGCTTGCTCAATAGCAACCGGTTTTCATGAAAGATCACAGCCAGATGCTGCTGGATACCATCTCTGCCCATCTCAGCACTCTCAACCAGACGAACGGATGACATATGATTCTCCTCTCCCAGGAGTTGTCGTTGCAGTCTGTGCCTTGAGCCGAAAGCCTGAGCCGGGCATAGGGCAACGGACACAGAAGGCTGGGCCGGGCACCGACACAACCCCTTGCTGCTTTGTAGTGGGTTTTACAGCCTGAGACAGCGTGCCGATGTCCTTTCACGAACTTCGCCGCTTTTCTTTCGGGCAGAACCGCCGTGGGAAACCGGAGAATCGACCGGGTTGGAGGAGAGGCTGAGGGGAACAGCTGCAATGCTTGATGATAAGCCCTTCCGACAGCGTTCAGAGGGCCCCTGGGAGCTTTTCCCCTTTGATTACAAGAAGCCTTTCCGTCTCAGTCCGCAACCCCAGGATCCAAGCGGCGTGACTTCCGCAGCAAGTTTGCTGCTCGGGTTATGAGCCTACACCAGTTTGCAGGCGTTGTCAAACGGCTTAACGGCTTGTCCAGGGCTGATTTGTTCTCTCATCATTCAACAACAATGACTGCCTCTTGCGCCTTACTCTCGTTCCCACGCAGGAGCGTGGGAACGAGAGTAACATGAAAGGAAGACCCATGCCCCCCGGGCAGCAAAACCAACAATGCTGCGCCAGGCACGGATACAGAAGCCTGTCATTCTTTGGGAAAGATGACCTTCCGGGGGGCTCTGGCCGCCCAAGAGATCGCCTAAAACGGATACCGTGTCCTCTGTTCTTGTCTCGTGCGTCAGCACTGCCTTCCGAT
>CAYTWB010000054.1:0-27168 GCA_964441945.1 uncultured Syntrophobacteraceae bacterium | reverse complement strand
CTTTGGGGGTACCCGTAGTGCCGCCGGTATACTGGAGTGCCGCCAGGTCGTCCAGTGCCATGCCAAAAGGCGGCGGCTGCGGTGGTGTCTTTCGAACCAGTTGTGAGAAACTGAGGATGTTGTCCCGGTATGGGACTGCGGTAAAAAGCTTCTTTTGCCTTGCTTTCAAGGGGTAGAGGCATCTGAGCAGCGGGGGAAGATAGTCTCTAATGCTGGTGACAATGACTTTGGAAATCCCCAGGTGCGGAAGGACGTTTTGAACCCTGGGATAGAGATGATCGAGGACAACAGCGAATTCCACCTCCGCATCGCCCCACTGATGCTCCAGTTCCCGCTCCACATAGAGGGGATTGGTCAGCACGACAATCCCTCCCAACCACAAAGTCGCATAGTACGCGATTATGGTCTGTGGACAGTTTGGCAGCATAATCGCCACCCTTTTCCCGGGTTTCACACCGAGCCGGCTCAGGGCGTTGGCAAACCGAAGGATTTGGTCCCAGAGCGATCCGTAGGTCAGCCTGGCTCCAAAGAATTCCGTGGCAATGTGGTGAGGACGGTTTGCGGCATTATCCCGCACCAAAAGCGGCAGGCACTCGTCCGGACACTCTATGGTGTGAGGAACCAGATAATCATAGTGCTTGTACCAGACCCGTTCCATATCATTCCCCTCCGTGGTTGTTGAATAGAAGATCAGGTCCGGCACAATCCCCTGTGTCAGTTATGAACAACCGGCTTTGTATCGTCTCACCTCTTCTGTAAAAGCTGGAATAAACTGAAAAAGATCCTCGACAATCCCATAGTCGGCTTTGCTGAAGATGGGAGCGTCACCATCTTTATTGATCGCCACGATAAATTTTGAAGACCCCATGCCCGCCAGGTGCTGGATGGCTCCCGAGATCCCCACTGCTATGTAGAGATTCGGGTTAACCACCTTTCCTGTCTGTCCAACCTGATCCGAATGCGGGCGCCAACCTGCATCAACCGCTGCACGCGACGCTCCGACAGCCGCTCCGAAGAGTCCCGCCAGTTCCTCGATCATGGCGTAGTTGGCGGCGTCCTTCATCCCTCTTCCCCCGGATACGATGATGTTCGCTTCGGTCAGCTCCTTCTTGCCGGAGGGATCAAGATCGACCCTTTGGACCCGTGAGCGTGCCTCGGGAATGGAAACCTCTACCATTTCAACCTGGGGTTTCGCAGGCTCAATGGACCCCTGCTCCAGACAGGCCATGACGTTCGGGCGGCATGAAACAAAGGGTACGGTACCTTCCGCCCATTCACTCCATGCGAAACACTTACCTGCAAAAATCGGCCACTTCGCCTTGATCCGTCCCTGCTCACAACGAATCTCCACACAGTCCTGAGCAAGACCAACCTGAAGCCTGGCCGCCAGGCGCGCCCCCAGGTCCTTGCCGTTCTCCGAGGCTGGCAAAATAACCATCCCCGGATCACATTGTCCGAGGACTGCTGCAGCAACCGTCGAATAGGACTCAGTCAAATAATGCTCCAGCGCAGGGTCATCGGCCACATACACCTTATCCACGCCAAAAGCCCCTAATTCAGAGGCCTTTTCAGCCACTCCCGAGCCGATGATCACGGCGCAGAGTGGAGTTCCCAGGGCGTCTGCCAGTCTCCTCCCTTCACTGGCTATCTCAAATGAAACACGGCGCAGCTTCCCATCGCGCAATTCAGTGATGACGCAAACGCATTTTGCCATGGAATTCTCCTTCCCCCTAAATCACCTGCGCTTCCTCATGCAGAGCGCGCACCAATTCCTTTGCCTTGCCGGTTATATCCAGGCCCCCATCGATGATCCGTCCTGGCGGCCTTTGGGGAGGCGGCTCCAGTGAGGTGATTCGTATCCTGGCTGAATTCCTGCCGAACCCGGCCGGGTCGAGTCCCAGGTCGGTCAATGATTTCACGGCAAGAGGCTTCTTTTTGGCCTTCATGATTCCGGGCAATGAAGCGTAGCGGGGATTCCAGATGGAATGAGAACCGCCAAAGGTGATCAGCACCGGCAGGTCTGCCTCAAGGGTAACGCTTCCACCCTCAATCGGGCGCTCAATGGCTATTTTCCTGCCGTCCGAATTGAAGGACACGGCCATCGCCAGGTGAGGCCAGCCCAGGAATTCTGCCATCATGGCTCCACGTTGTGCCTGGTCATAATCGACTGCCCTGGCACCGCAGCAAACCACGTCAGGACCCAGGTCTTTCACTGCAGTCGCCATGGCTCGAACCGCCCCGAACAGGTCCCCCTCAGCCAGGACGGGGTCGTCGATAAGAACCGCATCGTCCGCCCCCATAGCCAGGCCTGTACGAATCGATTCAATAACACGCTGAGGGCCGTAGCTGACAATCGAAACCTTACCCCCGTGTTTTTCCCTCAAGCGGAGTCCCGCCTCCAGTGCAAATTCATCGTAAGGGTTGATGATCCATTTGAGATCATCAACTACAATAGACTTACCATCGCCGGTAATGCGAATCACCGACTCCGTATCCGGAGTTTGCTTGAGCATCACCACAATATTCACGCCCGTTCCTCCTTTTCCTGATACTCCAGGATAACCGGCTCTCCGGTTCAAGAAACCGCTCCCGGCAGCTCACACTCAAGGGGTGAGCATGCCGGTGCTTTTGCAGCAAAGAGCGCAGTATCCCTGCAGGAGAACCTGCTGGTTCACCACCTTGAATCCGTTTCTCTCCCAATGCATGAGCTTTGGATCCGGCAAGAGCTCATCAACATCTTGAATTGACTGGCACTTGAGGCACACCATATGGACATGGCAAAAGGTCCTGGCATCATACCTTGCGACATCGGTCAGTGGACTGACTTTCTGTATGAGGCCCACGTCACGGAATCGCTCAAGTGTCTTATAAACGGTGCCCAGAGAAATCATGGGGAACCGCTTTTTCACCAGTTGATACAGGGTCTCCGCACTGGGATGTTCCCTGCTGGAATGTAATGCCTGGTAGACGGCGAGTCGCTGATGAGTAACATGGAGACCATGCATTCTCAGTTCCGCAATGAAATCTACTTCCTCTCGCCCATCCATGCCCCGATCTCCTCTCAGCGATACGGGAATATCGCCCGACCTGAATCAAGCAAGCCCTTCGGACCAGGTCCGGCCACCCTTCCAATGCCTCCGCCCAAGGACTTGAGGGCTTGAGAGCAACCCCTTCGCTTCAGCCTACAGGCAAAATAAAGCCAACATTTTATCTGGATATCTTTTTCTCGTACAGGATTTTTCCCTGCAGCAGGGGCATATTTTCTAAGCACTTTCTTCCGCACCCTGTGGTGAGAAACGGTGCCGTTTTTTCAAATAGACCAGAAGAATTGAGAGGGCTGCCGGGGTTATTCCCGGAATTCTTGAGGCCTGTCCGAGAGAAATCGGCCTGATCTCCTGCAGTTTCTGCCTGATTTCGTTGGACAGTCCCGGAATGCCGGCATACGAAACCTGTTCGGGAATAGTCAACTGTTCGAGTCTCTTAAACTTCAATACTTCTGCTTCCTGGCGCCGCAGGTACCCTTCATATTTGCATTCCACTTCCACCTGCTGCCTGACCCTTTTGGAAAGAGGGTTGGCTGGGGCTGAAAGCGCTTCAACATCCGCATAACTGAGTTCCGGTCGCTTCAAAAGCCGGTCCAGGGAGGCTGACTCTTCAAGGAGTGCGGACCCTCTCGATTTGAGATGGTCATTGACATGTTTCGATGGCTGCAGATACGTTCTTTTCAAGCGCGTCATTTCCGCCCGGCTCGCTTCTCTGCGCTCAATCAGCTCCCGGTAGACGGAATCAGGCTGCAGGCCAAGGGCATGGCCTTTTTCGAGCAATCGCAGGTCGGCATTATCCTCCCGCAAAAGCAGCCGATATTCGGCACGGGAGGTAAACACCCGATATGGCTCATTGGTTCCCCTGGTAATGAGATCGTCAACCAGAACCGCCATATAAGCATCGGAGCGGTCCAGGATAAAGGGGGGCCGGTTCTGAACACGCAGGGCAGCATTGATCCCCGCCCATAACCCTTGGGCTGCAGCTTCCTCATAGCCGGAAGTCCCATTGATCTGGCCGGCCAGGTAAAGCCCCCTGACCAGCTTGGTCTCCAGGGTGGCGGACAATTGCGTTGGCTGGATGAAATCGTACTCAATGGCATAGGCCGGCCTCATGACTTCTGCTGCTTCCAGACCCGGAATGGAATGAATCAGCTGCAGTTGAATTTCGTACGGAAGCGAATTGCCCGTGCCGCTGGCATACACCTCCTCCGTCTCCAAACCCTCTGGCTCCAAGATGATTTGATGGTGTTCTCTTTGGGGGAATTTGACGATCTTGTCTTCCAGGGATGGGCAGTAGCGTGCCGAAACACCGGTAATGGTGCCATTGTAAAGTGGTGAAAGGTGAACATGACGCCGTACCAGTTCATGGGTCCGGCTGTGCGTTTTACCGATAAAGCACGAGACCTGCGGCAGCGTGATGCCCTCGGTGAAGAGTGAAAACGGTCTCGGCTCAGGATCTCCATCCTGTTTCTCGAACCGGCTGTAATCAATACTGCACCGGTGGATCCGCGCCGGGGTCCCAGTCTTCATGCGACCCATCACGAACCCCATTTCTCGGAGCTGATCCGCCAGGGCATTTGAGGGGAATTCCCCAGCCCTGCCTGAGGGTATCCGGGTTGAACCCACATGAACCAGACCGCGCAGGAAGGTCCCTGTGGAGAGGATCACCGCAGGGGCTTGAAAATAGACCCCAAACTGGTCAACGATCCCTGCCACCCGTCCGTTTTCCACAATCAGGGATTCTACCAGGGACTGCTTCAGATCGAGATTCTCCTGGCTTTCCAGGTAATACTTCATAAGATTGCGATACCGAACTTTATCATTTTGTGTTCGGGTCCCGCGCACAGCCGGTCCCTTCTTGGTATTCAACCAGCGAAATTGAATTGCGGTCTGGTCTGACACCATGGCCATTCGTCCGCCAAGCGCATCAATCTCTTTGACCAGATGCCCCTTGCCGATGCCGCCGATGGACGGAGAGCACGGCATGTGCGCAACGGTATCGAGATAGATGGAGAGGACCAGCGTTCGGCACCCCATACGAGCGGCAGCCAACGCCGCTTCACAGCCGGCATGCCCGGCCCCGACCACAATGACGTCATAGTGTTTTGTCATGATCCGTATCCTGATGTTCCAGTCCTGTCACCCATGTTGATGCGTTTGAGCCGTCGACTCCGTTTCAAAATGGAAAACCATGCAAATCCTGCGGTTTGATTTGTCGCATGATATGATATCATTGTGCGTTGCAGACCTTGAACCTAGTATTTTAACCAGCATCCAACAGGGTCGCAAATGGTGAAACGATGGCTTCAATCTCTTTTGGGTTTTCGTTTACGCGCGTCTCTCGATGCTCGGGAAGTCTCCATACGGTTTAAAAATGGAGCGGTATAACCGCATGAAACCCTCCGAACTCTACTACGACTTCAACACCTATCTGCGTGAAACGTTTGGGTGCCGCGTTCAAAAGATCACAATCGATGCGGGCCTCACCTGTCCGAATCGAGACGGCTCCATCAGCTACGGCGGGTGTATCTACTGCAATGAAAGGGGTTCGGGGACAGGGGCAATAGCACACACTCCGGGTGTGAAAGAACAGCTGGAACGGGGCAAGGCAAGCCTTGCCGGTCGCTACAAGGCCAGGAAATTCCTCGCATATTTCCAATCCTTCAGCAACACTTACGGTCCGCTTCCCAGGTTGAGGGCGCTCTATGAGGAAGCGCTTGAAGTGGAGGATATTGTAGGGCTGAGCATCGGTACTCGCCCGGATTGCGTTCCGGATGATGTGCTCGATACCCTTCAAGAGCTTTCGAATGATCGCTCTATCTGGATCGAATACGGTCTCCAGTCCGCACACGATGCGACGCTCGATCGCATCAATCGAGGCCACACGGTCGGCGCCTTTTCAGATGCGGTCTCACGCACTCGTTTGCGCAGGCTTCCCATATGTGCTCACGTTATCCTGGGGCTCCCTGGTGAAAACCGAAACGATATGCTGAACACTGCGCGTTTCCTTGCTTCTCACGACATTCAGGCCGTGAAGATCCATCTGCTGTACGTGGTTCGAGGAACGGTTCTTGACGGTTGGTATCGGGCAGGAGTCTTCCAATGTTTGAGTCTCGAGGAATACACCTCCATTGTTTCAGAGTTTCTTTCGCTTCTGCCTCCTCAACTCATCATCCAGCGTCTGACCAGTGACCCGCACCCGGAAGAGCTGGCGGCCCCCGCATGGGCACTGCAAAAACAGCAAAATATCCAGGCGATCCATGACTATATGAAGCAGCACGCACTCTACCAGGCAAAATTCTACAAGAAATTAGAGACAACATGCTCTTCCTGATTCTGAAGCTTGATTGACACAACGATAGGAGTCGGTTAAATAGTCTCTCACTAAATATACTATTTGATCTTTTACCAAAAATGGTTCAGTGCGCGGTTCCGGAAGGTTATGAACAGCAAGCTGCTTGGATGGAGAGAAGGAATGGGCGAGAGCATCAGGGAAGTCCCAGTCAAGAAGTGCCCGCTGAGACTATCGCAGCGCGGGTTTACCCTTATTGAGCTGTTGATTGTCATGATCATTCTCGGACTGCTGGCAGCCATGGTAGCCCCCAAAATGTTCCAAAAGGTCGGTTCTTCCAAACAAAAGGCCGCCAAAGCTCAGATTGCCATGATCGGCGTTGCCCTTGATGCCTATCGACTCGATATCGGGGCTTATCCCTCCACAGAAGAGGGTCTCGATGTGCTGCGCAAGAATCCTGGCCACGGTGCATGGGACGGACCCTATCTGTCCAAGGATGTACCCAGGGACCCGTGGAACCGTCCCTATGTATACCGGGCACCCGGTGAACATGGGGACTATGATCTCTATTCCCTGGGAGCAGACGGCCAGGATGGAGGAGAAGGAGAGAACGCGGATGCCACGAGTTGGGACTGAGCAATACTCGCCTGGCTGCTCACCCGATACGTCTTGACGCCCCTGTTTTGGCTTGACGTTTAGACCCAGAAGTGATCATAGGAAAAGTTGAGGTTGGTATTCGAATTCTTTTTGGCGAGAGTGGCGGAACTGGTAGACGCACTGGACTTAGGATCCAGCCCTGGCGACAGGGTGGGGGTTCAACTCCCCCCTCTCGCACCACGCGATCTCTAAATCATATTGACTGCTAAGTCATGACAGAAAGGTTAACGAACGTGGAGATGAACGTTTCCGTTGTCGATCTGAGCGCAAATCAGAAGAGACTTCAGGTGGAAATCCCCGCTTTGAGAGTTCGGGAAGAACTCGACGAGAAGTATCGGGACCTGGCAAAAAACATTCGTATTAAGGGATTCAGGCCTGGCAAGGTACCCCGAAACATCATTAAATCCTATTACGGGAAGACCGTAGAAAGCGAACTGTCCTCACAGTTCGTCCAGCGGACCTTCCAGGATGCCCTTCGCGAAGCGAATCTAAAGCCTCTTATGGAAATCGACGTGAGCGAGATGCGATTTGAAGACAGCGGCGCGTTCACCTACGTTGTGGTGGTGGATATCTCGCCGCCTTTTGAAATCCAGGATTATAGAGGACTTTCCATCCATCGCTCCCCCGTTGAGATCGATCCGACACGGGTTGACATTGAAATCGAGCGAATTCGGCAACAGCATTCTCAGCTACGCAATCTGGAAGTCCAAAGGCCGGCAGCGGAGGGAGATGTTGTTTTGGTCGACTTAGTCCCAACTGTGGATGGAGCCGTCTACGAACAGGGAAAGGCCAGCGACTATATGGTCGAAATCGGCAAAGAGATGATCCACCCTGAGTTTGACCGACATCTCATCGGGCATCAATCCGGAGAATCGGTTGCCTTCGACCTGGATTATCCTGAAGACATGCCGGCACGCGAGATTTCCGGGAAGCGGGTTCACTTTGAAGTCACCATGAGGGAAATCAAGGAAAAGTTTGTCCCGGAGCTTGATGACGAATTCGCCAAGGAGGTAGGACAGTTCGAGAATCTCGAAGAGTTGAGACAGACCGTCAAGGATCGCCTGCTGAAACTGGAAACAGAAAGGGTCTCTGCTGATGTGCGTCAGCAAATCATAGATCAGCTCCTCTCAAAGGTCGAAATTGAGCTTTCATCGAGAGTGGTTGACCGGGAAATCGATCGCCTCACAGGTCTGCTTCGCTATCGATTGGAGAATCAGGGCATTAAAATAGACCCGAGCAAGTACAATGATCCGGAGGTTCGCGCCGAATATCGCCCGCAGGCAGAGAAAAATGTTCGCTGGGGCCTTATCTGTGACCAGATCGCCGGAATGGAAAACCTGGTTCTCTCTGAGCAGGAGCTTGAGGACATTTACAGGGATTTGGCCAGGGCTTCTCGCATGGATGTTGAAAGCTTCAAGCAAGAATACATGGACTCCGGCCTGGTCCAGCAAGCCAAAGAGGGGAGGCTTCAGGATAAGGTAATGAGGCTGTTGGAAGAAGCGGCTGTTCTGTCAGAATCCCCAACATTACAAGAAGATCTTGACCAGGAGTAAAGCATGTCCCTCATCCCCATTGTCATCGAACAGAGCAGCAGGGGCGAGAGAGCGTTCGATATCTATTCGCGGCTGTTGAGAGACCGGATCATTTTTCTGGGTACGGCAATCTCCGACGAAATTGCCAATGTGATCATTGCTCAAATGCTCTTTCTCGAATCGGAAGACCCGGACAAGGATATCCACTTTTATATCAACTCACCGGGCGGGCTTGTCACTGCCGGATTGGCCATCTATGACACCATGCAGTACATCAAGCCGAATGTGTCGACGCTGTGCATGGGACAGGCAGCCAGTATGGCTGCAGTGTTACTGGCTGCAGGAATAAAGGGAAAACGGTATGCGCTCCCCCATGTTCGCATTATGCTGCACCAACCCATGGGGGGCTTCCAGGGCCAGGCGACCGATGTGGAGATTCAGGCTCGCGAGATTCTCCGGCTTCGAGAAGAGCTGAATACCATTCTGACGGAACATACTGGAAGGGCCCTGGAACAGATTCAGCAAGACACGGATCGTGATTTCTACATGTCAGGCCACCAGGCCAAAGAATATGGAATGGTGGACGAAGTCATAACCAATAGGGCCTTTGCTCGAATTGTATCCGGCAAATAGGGAATTCCGGTACACTTCTGCCGAGCCGTTCCATCCTGGTTTCGGCAGAGGGCTGTTTCTTCCCCGGCAGCATACTGCCACACGGCTTTCCCCCTTCCTATATCTCATACGAGTGTAGAAGGTTCTTCTCGCCGCTTTGGCTGGAACAGGATTTGCAAAATTTCAGGAATGCGGCGTTTCTCAGTGCGGATCAGACTCGCCTTGGCCTGTCCGTTCATTCCCTGACCAGTGGGCGGAGAGCGGTCCTCGCCAGGGAGAGGCCGCCGGATGGGAAACGACATTGTAACTATCTGAAAACTATTAATAAAAAGATTTATCTGTAGCTAAGGCCCTTGTTTGTGCTTATAATAAAGTCGTTCCCGGATCAATCCAACTGCATGGTTTGGCGCGTCAACCCTGTGACACTGGAAACGGCGCTGTATTGATATATCTTAAGGAGGCCCTGGATGGCTCGAAAGCGTGATGACCGCACAGGTGAGCTAAGATGCTCTTTTTGTGGTAAGAGTCAAGATGAAGTCAAGAAACTGATTGCCGGACCAACGGTATACATCTGTGATGAGTGTGTTGAGCTTTGCAACGACATTATTGCTGAGGAGTACGAGAGGGAGGAATCGGCCCGGGCAACGAGGATTCCCAAGCCCGTTGAGATCAAATGCATTCTTGACCAGTACGTGATCGGTCAGGACCGCGCGAAGAAGATTCTCTCGGTTGCGGTCCATAATCATTACAAACGCATTGAGTTGAAGCTTGACAAGAATGATGTGGAGTTGCAGAAGAGCAACATTCTTATGATCGGCCCGACCGGTTCCGGAAAGACCTTACTGGCTCAAACGCTTGCTCGTATTCTCAATGTGCCCTTCACGATCGCCGATGCCACGACTTTGACTGAAGCGGGCTACGTCGGCGAGGACGTGGAAAACATCCTGGTAAGCCTTATCCAGGCCGCAGACTATGACATTGAAAAGGCTTCACGCGGCATTGTCTATATCGATGAGATCGATAAAATTGCAAAGAAATCGGATAGTCCGTCCATCACCCGTGACGTCTCCGGAGAAGGGGTCCAGCAAGCGCTGCTGAAGATTCTGGAGGGTACCGTAGCCAGCGTTCCACCTAAAGGAGGCAGGAAACACCCCCAGCAGGAATTCATCAAGATAGACACAACCAACATCCTCTTCATCGTGGGCGGCGCTTTTAATTACCTTGAAACGATAATCCGGTCTCGGATCGGGGTGAAGGGCTTGGGCTTTGGTGCAGAGATACGCAGCAAGGAAGATAGAAATATCGGGGCGATCCTGGCACAGATTCAACCGGAGGACCTCATCAAGTTTGGTATGATTCCGGAGTTTGTGGGACGCCTGCCGGTGATCGCTACGCTGAACGAACTGACGGAAGACGAGCTGGTGAGCATTTTGACCGAGCCGAGGAATGCCCTGCTAAAACAGTACAAGAAGCTCTTCGACTTGGAGGATGTACGCCTGCGGCTTACGGACGGGGCGCTCAGAGCCATAGCAAAAGAGGCCATCAGGCGCAAATCAGGAGCGAGAGGGCTGCGGTCCATTATGGAGAATATCATGCTCGACATCATGTACGACCTTCCTTCTCATCCCGAGATTGAGGAGTGCATCATCAATGAAGACGTTATTCTCAAAGGAGGTGCGCCCCTGCTCCTGTATCACGGTCAAGGTCAAGAATCGGCCTGAGATTCGCGGAAGAGACTCTTTACATCTCTTTGAAAGAATGATCGATCTATGTTTAGGATAAATCGCAACAGGGAAGAACACCAGAACGGCTCGCCATTTATTGTCATACCGTTGCTGCCGTTGAGAGACATTGTTGTCTTTCCGCAGATGGTGGTGCCGCTCTTTGTCGGGCGTGACAAATCGGTCAATGCTCTAGAAAAGGCGATGGGTTCCGACAAGAGAATTTTCTTGTCGGCTCAGACCAAAGCCAAGACCGACAATCCCACCGAAGCCGACATATATCGCGTGGGCACTGTGGCGAACATCCTCCAAATCCTCAGGCTTCCCGACGGTACAGTCAAGGTCCTGGTGGAGGGGGATTATCGCGCCAGGATTCTCAATTTCATTCCTCATGCCGACTACTTTGTCGTGCAACTGGAATCTCTGGAAGAAACCAGTGTCGAGACAGTGGAAATCGAGGCATTGCGGCGTGGTGTTCGCTCCGCATTCGAAACTTATTCCAAACACAACAAGAAGATCACCCAGGAGATTCTGGACAGCGTTGCAGCCATCGACAACCCGTCGAAGTTGGGAGACACTATCGTATCTTACATGCCGTTTAAGATCGAAGTGAAGCAGGACCTCCTGGAGACTGTTGACGTTGCCACGCGCCTGGAAAAGCTCTTTTCCCACATCCGCTCCGAGGTTGACATCATTCAGACGGAAGAACGCATCAAGGGCCGCGTCAAGAAGCAGATGGAGAAAACTCAGCGGGAATACTATCTCACCGAGCAGATGCGGGCCATCCAGAAGGAAATGGGGGAAAAGGATGATTTCAAGTCCGAACTCGAAGAGCTTGAAAAGCGTATCAAACGCAAGCGATTGAGCCAGGAGGCGGCGGCAAAAGTCCGTTCTGAATTCAAGAAGCTGAAATTGATGTCACCCATGAGCGCAGAAGCAACGGTGATCAGGAATTACATCGACTGGATACTCTGCCTGCCGTGGTATGAAAGGACCAGGGACAAGATCGACATCGACGAAGCCAGCCGTATTCTGGATGAAGATCACTACGGATTGGAAAAACCCAAAGAACGGATACTCGAATACCTCGCAGTCCAGGCCCTGGTTAAGAAGATCAAGGGGCCAATCCTCTGTTTTGTTGGGCCCCCAGGCGTTGGCAAGACATCTCTGGCGCGATCCATAGCCCGTTCTATGAACCGCAATTTCATCAGGGTCTCTCTGGGGGGTGTCCGTGACGAAGCGGAAATCCGAGGGCACCGACGCACCTATATCGGTGCTCTGCCTGGCAAGATCATCCACTGTCTGAGGAAGGTGAAGAGCCGAAATCCGGTCTTTTGCCTGGATGAAGTGGACAAGATGAGCATGGACTTTCGAGGGGACCCCTCAGCCGCACTGCTCGAGGTACTGGATCCGGAGCAAAACTTTGCCTTCAATGATCATTATCTGGATTTGGATTACGATCTTTCAGAGGTGTTTTTCATCACGACCGCCAACAATCTTCATGCGATTCCTCCACCCTTGCGGGATCGTATGGAAGTCATCGAGATGGCGGGCTATACGGAATTTGACAAAGTCAGTATTGCCCGACAGTTCCTGGTAGGAAAACAGTGCAAGGCAAACGGCGTCTCACCGGAGAACATCGTCTTCTCGGAAGATATCCTTTACTACATCATTCGCCACTACACGAAGGAAGCCGGAGTCCGAAATCTTGAACGGGAAATTGCCTCCGCCTGCCGAAAAGTGGCCAAAGAAGTCGTGCGCAAAGGTGCCGAAACCCGAATAGAACTGACCGAGGAAGTCCTTCAGGAGTACCTGGGAATTCCCAAGTTTCGATATGGCCGTGCTGAAGAAAAGGACGAGATCGGGCTGGCAATGGGGCTTGCCTGGACGGAATTTGGAGGCGACATTTTAGGGATTGAGACGGTCGTGATGCCGGGAAAAGGGAAAGTGATCATCACAGGAAAGCTTGGTGAAGTGATGCAGGAATCCGCCCAGGCCGCTTTGAGTTACGTCCGCTCCCGGGCAGCTCGACTTGGAATAGAGACGGACTTTTATCAGAACCTGGATATCCATGTCCACGTGCCCGAGGGCGGCATTCCCAAAGACGGACCGTCTGCAGGCATTACGATGGCAACCTCCATCGTGTCCGCCCTGACACGGATTCCGGCTCGAAGCGATTTGGCCATGACGGGAGAAATCACACTGCGCGGCAGGGTCCTGCCCATCGGTGGTTTGAAAGAGAAGATCATGGCCGCCCACCGGGGGTTGCTGAAAAGGGTGTTGATTCCAAAGGAAAACGCCAAGGATTTGAAAGATGTTCCGGGAAAGATCCTCCAGGAGATCGAAATAGAAGTGGTTGAACATATGGATGAGGTGCTGCGCCATGCCTTGACGATTGGCGACAATAGAAGTCTTTTCCATGAACCCGTGGAGGCAGCACAGCAGCCCGTCATCTTCGAAACACCCAAACCCGTTGCGGACGAAATCAGAACGCATTGAACCGGCAATATGAACCAATCTGTTGATCCTGCAGGGAGGGCTTTACCTCGCCCTAACCACATTCGACATGGTGCTCATGTTCCCGTTCCGGTCAAAACTGAAAATCGCCACGTAAACGTTGCCGTTTTCCGGTGCTTCCATGGCCAAAGTCCGCCATTTGCCTGCAATAGGTTTCAAACGTACCCCGATAGCCTGGGCCGCCCACCAGTTGGTCACGCTCTTATCGGTTGACTGTTCCTCAACGATCGGCTTGTCACTCCACACCACATGATAGCGGTCGGCATCATCCGGCGCGGTCCACCCAATGCGCAGGCGAGAGGGCTTCGGCATGGTTGCTCTGAGGTCTGTAATCGCCTGGGGCGGGATTGAATCTTTGCGAACAGTATGCTTGACATACAGATAGTCTCTCCCTTCAAATTGACCCCGCCACTTGTCGAATTCACCGTACGGCGTCTCCCCGCCATTGATGCCGGTTGTCATGTACCGTTCGAGCTGATCCAGGTACTTTTTCTTGCCGGTATTCCAATAATACCAGGCCTGAGGATCGACCATCGTCAAGGCGGTACCGCTCGACACCCCCTTTCCCCCCTTCCGGGCATCGAAATAGTAAGGGAAATTACCATAGTTGCAGTTCCACTCCATGAGACCGGAGAGATAGTTGAAAGCTTCAGCATAGGCCTGCCAATCCCCTTGGGATCGAACCTCCTCAAGGTAGGTTATCAGCGTGCGCATGAGATAGCCGGTTTGGAAGCCTCCACCGGATTCTTCCACGGATTTTCTTTGGTCACCATAGAATGGGTCCTGATCGGGTTTGAGGTAGGTGAGCAGGTGGTTACGGAAACGACCCAGCAAGTTCAGATCGCCGGTCACGCGATAGGCTTGCAGCACCTGATGCAGTCCATGCGCTGTGGCACGACTGCTCGTGTCAGGGAAAGGATCAAGGCGATCCAGCCTCACACGCCGGAATTCCGCAATGAACCTGTACCAGTCCCGTATCCAGGGATTGCCGGTTAGAAAATAGGCCTCCATTACATGGTAAAACCAGCCGTGTTGATCATCACGGGAATAGTACACCGGCTCCTCACCCCCCGTACCGGGCAAAGGGGGTGCAGCCAGTTTCGAGATCCCATGTCCGTCGAAAATCCTCCAGCGGCCACCGCAGTAGGGATTTTCCGTAAGGTGCAGGAGCTCCCAGTCTTCCTCATGCCTGTAATCAGTCATCCATTCCGTGCGCAAATTGAGTTCACTCTGTCCATGCGCCTCTGCCTCAAAATAATCGGCAGGATTCCTCGTAGCGATCGTGTGGGCAGCGCTGTACGGCCAACCGCCATGCATGCATGAGCCTGCACGGTACCCCGGTTCCGGATCATAGAAGTTGACCCACCCGGCCCCATAGTAAGGGCCGGTCTCGTCGTACCAGTCCTGAAGATCAAACCCCTCTGCATGATAGACGGGACGACGGTGGTCACCACTCTTCGGAATGGCTGCCGCAGGTGGAATGATGCCGCCCATGTCAAGCGTCGCTCGGGTGTCGCGAAACCAATCGGTGGGAACCATAGCCGTAGGGTAAAACTGAAACGTCTGGGCCAGGTTGATCAATGCCGCATCATCCGTATTCGATCCATGAAAATACAGGAACACTTCTTTATAGACATGCTGCATGTCCTCCAACCAATACAGACCGGAAGGACTGAAGGCGCCGCCATGCCACTGCGCGCTCCAGGAAGGAAAGAGCTGCACCGAGAGCTTGTTGTTCTGATCTATTTCCAACCCGTTGGGCCACATCTGCCAGAAATTACGGACCACCGCCATGACACCTCGTCGAGCGTCGGCCACATCCATGAACCCGTCCGGCCCGACCCCGTTTGCCAGCTTGCCGGAGTCATAGACAATGCTATCGCCCGAACCGTAAATCCTGAACTGATTGTGCATCTCCTGGGCTAGGCGCCCTACCGAACCCGGCTCGATCTGCAGAACGCTTCCATTTCCTAATCCAAAGCGCACTCTTCGAGTCGATGCCAGATTCAATCTGAAGTCCAGGTTCATCGCCTCAAAATATAGTGGCCAGGACCGAACCACATTCTTGTCGGAATTCTGCAGCTGGTAATCGATTTTGACGAAGGGCTGCCCGCTGAACGCGTAAATGCGCACTGAAAAACCATGCAAATGATCCGAGGTGCCGGTAAACCGTGCTGGGGCCTCGACTCTGATCACTGCCCGCACCGGTCCCCATTCCTCCACAGCAACCTGGAGGTCTTGTCGGGCGGTATCATACTGTACAGGACCAGCGACGTCTCTTGGCATGAATACACCGCCATTTTGCAGATGGGAGGCAATCACCTTTTCTGCCTCCTGAAACACGCCGTCCGAGTTCGTATCCAGCCACACTTCATCGAGAATGTTGAAAGCGTTTTTCTTTACTGTAAACTTGAGCGGACCAGTGGTGACCACCACACCGAAAGGATTCTCACCAACCACAACCGGGGAGGACGGCGAGATCGGCTTGCCCTGAGTGAAGCGGTAGACAGCCTTACCGTTGGTTTCAACAGAAGCCGGAAAATGGACAAGCACATGACGCAGGCTCTGATCGCCAGGCCAGCGCTCCAACACCTCAATCTGCGAAGGAACATCACTCATTCCCAACATTGCCGGATCGAGAAACCGCCCCTCCGGCAATGGAATGACGGAAGTCAACGGAAAGAATGTGGCGCCAACCCCTGCATTCTCTTTTACCTTCACGGCAACATCGAGGCTGGATGCTCCCCAGGTGTTCGTTGCCAAGACGATTGATGTCAGCAAAAGGAGGCAACGGAAAAGGGGAAAGGAACGCGTGTTGCTTCTTTGGCATGAAGGACAGGTTCTCATCGTAGCATCTCCTTGCCGCAACGAGTTTTGGGATGGCCGAATTCGACACAGCACCTCACCGCATACAACGATGCAGTACTATAACCTCCGCAAAGGCTATTCCAAAGCTTGACACGCAAAGAAACAGGAGATCGGGGATCAGCCAAAAGGGATTCTTCACCGATTGTTCATAAAGAAAAGGAAGCCGACATTGACGAAATATGGCGGAAGGCCTTCCCAAAATGGGCAGACTAATGCAGGCATCTTAAGCCTTCTCGCTCTCGATCGAGACAACTCGCGACACCCTGTAATAAATTGCTGATAGAGCATCAGCAGTAGGCCAGTACTTTCTTGACATAGTGTTGTGTTTGACGGTAGGGAGGGACCCCTTTACACCTCTCAACCGCTTCGGGGCCCACATTGTATGCCGCCAAAGCCAGTTCCACCTGTCCGTCGAAGCGTGCCAGGAGCGTCTTCAGATAGCGGCAGCCCCCATCTATATTCTCCCGGATGTCGAAACGGTCTCTGACCTCCAGTTTTCGTGCCGTGGCAGGCATCAACTGCATTAATCCGCCTGCCCCCTCCCTGGAAGTGGCACCCGCATTAAAATTGGATTCAACCTTGATGACCGCTGCAATGAGATCAGGGGAGAGAGCGTACTTGAGAGCGGCTTCATGAATGGCTTCCTGGATCTTTTCGGGGATTTTCAGTTTCATGCTTCCTGTCTTCCCGCCAATCTCAGAAGCAACGGAAGCTTCGCCGGGGTGATCGGCACCAACCTCCTTCTCGACAGGCAAATTTTGCCGGGAAGATCCTTTCGCTCGACTGGGCCTCTCAATAGAGACATCTTGCGCATCAGAGGCTTTTGACAAGGCCTGTTCAGAAGCTTTTCCGGATTCCGAACTCCCATCGGGATGCCAGAGGCCAAAAGACAGCAGTGTTCCCAGCTGCTGAAAGAAACGAGTGGCTGGTTCGTTTGATCCCGTTTCACCGACCTCCTGGGTCGTCGGTTCTGACTTGGCCCTCGTTTCTGTCTGACTGGTTGTATACTCGTCGGGGGAAAAGATTCGAACGAAAAAGCTCTTGATCCCGCTCAAGACACGGGACAAGCCGTCGGTCGATTCAGGCTGGGAAGTTCCCCCCAGTCTGGGCCGAACCGATGTCTCTTCAGATCCTGATCCGGAAGGCCCCGCTTTATGAAGATTGTTTGAAAGACCGTCTACCCCTGTCGGCAGACCGCCCTCACTTTGGTTGGACCGGCCTGGAGCAGCGTTCAGCTGATAGGCGGCTCCAATCTGCGATGAACCCTTTGTGAAAAAAGAGAGACCATCCGCATAATCCGATGACCATAACGGGCTGGGTGAAGACTGCTGAAATAGTGACACTTGAGCACTTGTTGAACTCGCGGTATCGAGCAAGCCCCTAAAATCTTCGCTCTCTTTGCCAGTACTTTCCAGCCTTCTCGCAGTCAGGTCATTTGGAACCAAATCCCTGGAAACGGCTTCAGCTTTCATCGATTCACCCCTATTCTTCCTTTAGGAAATCCCAATAGTTGGGAAAGCAATTAGCATGCCACCTATCGCCCCGGCCTCCAGGGGCACAGTGTTACAAAGCCCAGTAAGTCTCCCCTCTGGACCCGAGTCAAAAATCTCCAAACAGACAGGAGTTCTTTCGTCAAAGCCTTGTCCATCCTGTGCAAGCGCATGTTCTTCTTGACTTTTGTTGATGCGTTTCTTTAAAAGGGTATGCTTATGCTCAATTCCATGAATCAAACTAGGGTTACTTATGCAAGCCATTCAAGCGATAAGAGGCATGAACGATATTTTGCCCGACCAGATCATGTGGTGGCAAAAGGTCGAGGAAACGGCACGGGAGATTCTGTCACACTTCGGATATCGGGAGATTCGCACTCCGGTTATTGAGAAATTGGATCTTTTCGCACGAGGCATTGGGGAAAGCACGGATATTGTTGAAAAGGAGATGTATGCTTTTCCGGATCGCAAGGGGGATATGCTTGCGTTACGGCCTGAGGCCACTGCGTCCATCGTGCGCGCGTTCGTTCAACACAACCTCCATTCGGACCCTCTGGCCAGGAAGTTATACGCCATTGGCCCCATGTTCCGCCACGAACGCCCGCAAAAAGGCAGATACCGGCAGTTCCATCAGATCGATGCCGAAGCCTTCGGCGTTGATGATCCGATGCTGGACGCCGAAGTGATGTTTATGCTTCGGCTTTTTCTTGAACGACTTGGCTTGACGGGTGTTGTGCTCCATATCAATTCCCTGGGCTGCCAGGAATGCCGGAAAGAATACCGGAAGCTGCTTCGAAGTTTTCTCGACGGTACCGCCGCAGAGCTCTGCCCGGATTGCCGGCGCCGCCTCCATTCCAACCCCCTGCGCACCTTTGACTGTAAGGTAGAGCACTGTCAGGCCATCCTCTCGGAAGCGCCCGTCATCCTGCATTCAATCTGCGGATCCTGTGCCGATCATTTTGAAAACGTCAAGTCCTGTCTCGATCTGCTCCAGACAGCCTATGTCGTCAATCCGCGTATGGTAAGAGGCCTGGACTACTACATGCAGACCACCTTTGAGGTCATCACGGACCGCCTCGGGTCTCAGAATGCGGTCGGCGGCGGTGGCCGGTACAATGGCCTCGTGCGAGACCTGGGTGGCCAGGACCTCCCTGGTATTGGATTCGCCATCGGCATGGAGCGTTTGATCTTGTTGCTGCAGCAGGGGCCGGCCGCAGCGAGGCAGACCCCCAAGGTATACGTGGCATCGTTGGGGCCGGCCGCTCGCAAAGAGTCTTTTCTCCTTGCCCAACAGCTGCGCAGCCAGGGTTTGGAAACGGAAATCGATTATGAAGCGACAAGCCTCAAAAGCCAGATGCGGCGGGCCGATAAGCTCGGTGTCCGGCATGTTCTGATTCTGGGAGATGAAGAGCTTGACAGAAGAGAGGTGCAGCTCCGCGATATGGTAAATAAGACACAAGCCGTTCTCCCTCTTGGCTCGGTTGCTCTGAAATTGCACGAGATCTATGAGGAACCGAAGCAAGCGATTCACCCTTAAGTCAGAGGCCGGCCTTAGCATTGCACGTCAAGTCTTTCGCGGTCTTTCACCCGGAACAACGACAGAACTGCCGCAGCTGGCTCAACGCTTTACCAAGGTCAATACCCCTGCTCAACTAGCAGATATCAAGACTCGACACCTTTCCACTCATAGGGGGAAAGCACCGTGAATCAACTGGACCAGGCACAGGAAACCTATACCGCTATTCCACCGACACTGGATTCATTGGGAGACTGGGACAAAAGCCACGATTGCAACAGTCTGAAACGAAGAGATATTGACGAATCGGTAACCATCATGGGCTGGGTACAACGCCGAAGAGATCATGGGGGGCTGATCTTTATCGACCTGCGAGATCGAACGGGGATCACACAGGTCGTTTTTGACCCTCAGCATGCCGCACCGGCTCATGAACGGGCACACGCCCTGCGCACCGAATTCGTCATAGCCGTTCAGGGCAAGGTGCGTTCACGCCCGGAAGGCATGGCCAACCCAAAGCTGACCACAGGAGAAATCGAGGTGATTGTCAGCGAGCTCAGGATATTGAATACATCGAAGACACCACCTTTTCAAATTGAAGACGATCTGGACGTGAGTGAGAACATCCGGCTCCGGTACCGCTATCTGGATCTGCGAAGGCAGAGCATATCCCATAATCTTCTGTTGCGGCACCGGGCTGCACAACTCACCCGTCAGTATTTTGGCGATCGAGGATTCATTGAGGTGGAGACACCGGTCCTTACCAAGAGCACTCCGGAAGGAGCCCGGGACTACTTGGTCCCCAGCCGCGTCAACCCGGGAAGGTTCTACGCCCTGCCGCAATCTCCGCAGATTTTCAAGCAGTTGCTCATGGTGGCCGGCATTGATAAGTACTTCCAGATCGTCAAGTGCTTTCGGGACGAAGACCTGCGTGCCGACCGCCAGCCCGAATTCACCCAGATCGATCTGGAAATGTCGTTCATCCGGGAAGAGCAGATTTATGATCTGATTGAAGGCTGGGTGGTGCGTCTCTTTCGCGATTTGTTGGAGGTGGAACTGCCGGTTCCATTTCCGCGTATGAGCTATGCCCAGTCGATGCAGCGATATGGAACGGACCGACCTGACACACGCTTCGACCTGGAACTGGTCGATGTCACGGATATCGTTGTGAGTTCCGAATTTCGCGTTTTCATCCAGGCCATCGAACGCGGGGGTATGGTCCGGGCCCTACGACTGCCGGAAGAAAACCGTCTTTCCCGCAAGGACTTGGATGATCTTGTAGATTTTGTTAAGATTTTTGGCGCTCAGGGAATGGCATGGATCAAGATCCAGCCCGAAGGCTGGCAGTCGCCGATCGCCAAGTTCCTGAACGATGGCGTCCGCTCCAGGCTGGTTGAACGACTCAATATCAAAACGGGAGATATCATCTTCTTTGTAGCCGATCAGAGCAAGATCGTTCACGCCGCACTGGGCAACCTTCGGACACGGCTGGGCCAACAACTGGAATTGATCGACTCCAGGAAATATGATTTTGTGTGGATAACTCATTTCCCGCTGCTGGAATGGGACCATGACGCGAAGCGATATGCAGCCGTCCACCATCCCTTTACTGCCCCTCTCGAAGAAGACGTGGATCTGCTGAATCTGGAACCGGAAAGGGTCCGGAGTCGAGCCTACGATCTTGTCTTGAACGGAACGGAAATCGGCGGCGGCAGCATCAGGATTCACCGCCAGGACATTCAGGAACAGGTGTTTAGTGCCCTGGGAATAGGCAAGGAAGAGGCGCAACAGAAGTTCGGGTTTCTTCTGGAAGCTCTCCAGCATGGCGCTCCCCCTCATGGAGGGATTGCTTTTGGATTCGACCGGCTGGTCATGCTCCTTTGTGGATGCAGCTCCATTCGCGATGTGATCGCTTTCCCGAAAACCCAAAAGGCCACGTGCCTCATGAGCGGGGCCCCTTCCGAACCGGAGATCAACCAGCTGCTGGAACTCTGCGTGCGGGTGGAAACCAGGGCAGGCGATTAGCCTTCGAACGGAGGAATTGGCCAGATGGCCCGATGGAACAGCAAGAAACGGGTTCTGGATCATGAACATTCAAGATACTGGCAGCACAGCCTGCTGGACATCCCGGGACCCAATTTGATGAGGGAGGTATTTCCCTACGACGAGGTACCTCGAATTGACTTCGACCACAAACTGCTGCCAATCGATCCGGCAGAGGATATCTTCATTACCGACACGACGTTCCGTGACGGCCAGCAGGCGAGACCGCCTTACACGGTAAAACAGATCGGCACCCTCTTCGATTTTCTTCACCGACTCTCAGGACCCAACGGAGTGATCCGCCAGTCGGAGTTCTTCCTGTACACCGACAAGGACCGTAGGGCTATCGAGCTGTGTCTTGCCAAGGGCTACCGTTATCCAGAGATCAGCGGCTGGATTCGGGCCGAAGAACAGGACCTTCGATTGGTTGCCGAGATGGGTTTGAAGGAAACCGGTATCCTCACGTCTGTTTCCGACTACCACATATTCCTCAAGCTCAAGAGCGACAGAAAGGCCGCCATGAAAAGGTATCTCTCTCTCGTTCAGGTGGCCCTGGAGAAACAAATCATCCCTCGATGTCATTTTGAAGATATCACGCGGGCGGATATTTTTGGTTTTTGTATTCCGCTTGCCATCGAACTGATGCGGCTGAGAGAGAAAAGCGGCATCGACATCAAGATCCGCCTGTGTGACACACTGGGATTCGGAGTAACCTATCCCGGTGCGGCCCTCCCCAGGAGTGTGCCGAGACTGGTTCGAGCATTCATCGAAGATGCCGGTGTTCCCGGGCATTTGCTGGAATGGCACGGTCACAATGATTTCCACAAGGTCGTCATCAATGCCGCTACAGCGTGGCTCTATGGATGCAGCGGCGCCAACGGCACCCTGCTCGGATTCGGAGAACGGACCGGAAATGCCCCGGTCGAAGGACTCATCATCGAGTACATTGCTCTCAGAGGGAAGGACAACGGCATTGACACCACGGCAATCACGGATGTTGCCGACTATTTTAAGACGGAACTGGCCTATCGCATTCCTCCGAATTTTCCTTTTATCGGTGAAGAGTTCAACGCGACCCGGGCGGGAATTCACGTCGACGGTCTGGTGAAGGATGAAGAGATATACAATATTTTCAACACAGAGAAGCTGCTGAAGCGACCCATCAGCATTATCATCACGGACAAGTCCGGTATCGCCAGCATAGCGTACTGGGTGAATACACGACTGGGACTTGAGGGAGAACGGCGATTGGATAAACGTCACCCGGGAATTGCCAAGATGTATAAACGGGTGATGCAGGAATACGAACAGGGCCGAAATACCTCCATTTCCACTGCCGAATTGGAGCGGTGGGCCAGGCGCTATTTGCCGGAGTTCTTTGTGAGCGAGTTCGACATGCTCAAGCGCAAAGCGTATGCCCTGGCAGCCCACTTGGTGGAGGAGGTGGTTGAAAGCGAAGTCATCAAAAGCATGGACCCGGCCAGGCAGGAGGCCGTTTTGCAGGCATTGCTGGATTTCAATCCCTTCATCCAGTATATCTATGTCACGGACCAGGAAGGCCGAAAAATCTCACGAAACATCACCCACATCACCGATAGGGCCAGGTATGAAAGCGCCAAGGTCGGGGAGGATCTCTCCGACCGCCCATGGTTTATCGAGCCCATGAAAAACGGGAAAGTCCATATTACGGATTTCTACACATCGCGTTACACAGGGGTTCTCTGTATCACCGTTTCCGCGCCCATCACCAACGCGTTTGAAGAAATCGTGGGCATCCTCGGAATTGACATTCGCTTCGAAGATTTGGCGAAGATGGAAAAAGAGGGTGATGTTTGAAGCAATGAAGGAATTGACTGGAGCGGCGGCAATTTTGTGATCGGGATGAATCGTTGACCGTGCCTTATCAAAGACAACTGGGAATCGGCCTCGTTCTTCTCCTTCTTCTGACCGGTTGTGCCGGAAAACCTCCTGAGCCTCCTTCGCCTTTTCCCCCATATGGGCTGCGCACTCAAAGACCATACCAGATCAAAGGAATATGGTACTACCCGCTGCCCTCGGCAGACGGTTATGTGGAAGAGGGCCTCGCCAGCTGGTACGGTTCCGAGTTTCACGGCAAACCGACATCCTGCGGCGAACCCTACGACATGTACGCCATGACGGCAGCCCACAAAACGCTCCCCATGGGGACCTATGTGAAGGTGACCAATCAGGGCAACGACCGATCAGTGATTCTTCGGATCAATGACCGCGGACCCTTTGTATCGGGGCGCATCATCGATCTCTCCTGTCGAGCCGCCCAGGAACTTGGGTCCGCCTCCCCCGGGCTGGCTCAAGTCCGAGTGGAAGCGGTACAGATCGCCTCCGAACAACAGATAGCGGGCAACACCTACTGGAAAGTCGATCCTGTTCCGTCGTTCCGCTACGGTCTTTTCGCCGTTCAGATCGGCTCTTTTCGCGACCGGAACAACGCCCACAGGCTGAGAGAAATGATGCAGAAAGGATACCCGGTGATTCAGGTCTTTCCCTTTTCAGACCAGGAGGGGTACCGCTATCGAGTCCAGGTTGGGTCATTTCAGGACATCCTCCTCGCTCAAGAGGAGATGAAACGATTGCGCAACAGCGGCTTTTCCGATGCCTTCGTAGTCGCTTTGGAGGATAAATGACAGAACATAACGGAGACGAGCGGGTCCTCCCCCCTGCCGCCCGAGACTGGATGCTCAGTGCAGAGTATTGTCGAGCACCCAGTTCAGGTAATCGGGGGACCCTTCGGCGACGGGAAAGGAGATGATTTCCGGGACCTCATAGCTATGGAGCTCACGGATGCGGCTTTGGAGGGCTGGAAAAAGGTCCGTCCGTGTCTTCATGATCAACAACTGCTCCTCGTCGTCACAGATATCGCCTTTCCAGCGGTAGATCGAACGAATCCGCGGAACGATATTGACGCACGCAGCCAGTTGCTCCTCAACCAGTGTTCGAGCAATGGAGAGTGCTTCCTCACTGCTGCCGACCGTAACCATAACTACGGAGACACCGACCATGGGTTTCCTTTTCCTCTGAGGTTTGAAGAGAGCAAATCATGCCTGACAGGTCACCCCACAATGAGCCGCCCTGGAGTCTGCCGTCACACTTCTTTGAATGGCTTATCAAAGACATTCCGGCAGAGACCTGGATTCAATTCATCAGGAACCATCCTAGCTTAAAGGAGGCTGTTTTTGAAGGGTTTGGTGTCCCTGCCGGAAAAATCGGACGCATCTTGCGACAACCCCAGATTGTGGCCCGGCTTCAGCGTATCGTCCGCTCCGCCCCGTCCATTTTCGATGAAATCCTTCAGGTATGGGGACAGGAACAGCTGGACACCATGGCCTTTATGGAAATGCTCGACCTGAGTTTTTTGCTCGAAAACAGTCGCAGCCTGAAGAATTTCATTGGCCCGAAGCAATTCTTTGCCGGCCTTTATCTCTTGGGCTACCTCAAAGAAAAGGGTTTTCAGGGATTGATCAACGAAGAATTCTGGGAACATCCAATTGAAATGGAGATCCTGGAACCGCTTGCTCCTTTCCTGCACCTCTGGAACCGCTTCGCTCAACAGCATCCCCAGGCGAAGAACTGGCTGGATTTAGGGCCGGCTTCAGCGAAAGAAAAACTGGAGGCGCCCCAGGAAGAACCGCGTCAGGTGATCCGCGGGCAACTGCACCGATTGGAGGAGCGCTGCTCAAAACTGCAAACAAAACTGAACAAGGCAGAAGACGAGAAATCGCAGCTGCAGCAGGAAAACACGCGGCATCGCAAGGAGATTGAAGCGCTGAGGACCCGGCTGACCGAAATCGAAAAGACCTCGGAAAGGCAAAAGGAAGAGGCCCTGGCTCGTATCCGTGCTCTGTGGTTCGAACGATATCAGACAATCGACAGAGCTTCCATCCCTGAAGCGGAAAGGACCCTCGACTCCCCGCTAAGGAGAACAGAACGGGCCTTCGATCTGCAGCGAGAGGCCGACGAAGAATATGGCTCGATTGCCGCCGTCCGGCAGAAGATGATCCATGTGGAGCTCTACCTAAAGGAAATTGAGCGGATCTACGCTGATTCCCTGGTCGTTCACAGCGAGGTGGCCAGAGTCAAAGAAGCGCTCCTTCTCGCAAAAGAAGATCTGGCAAAACTCCCGGGTATCCGGAAGATTCTCAAACAGGAACCCGCTTTGCTTACAGAATCCGATCTTCGCCAAAGAGTTCGCCTCCTGGACGCAACTCCCGAGAACTTGCCGAAGATTTCCAAACTCTACTCACTCCTCGATCACTTCGTCGATCTGGGTTTTTTTGACCGCACACAACCCATTTTCGAGGATATCGAGCACAAGAAACGGCAGATCATGGAGAATATGCATGCCCAATACGAAACGGCTCAGGGGGCAATTTCGCAACACCGCTGTTTCGAGAACCTCGATGATTTCGTCGAAAGCCGGGTAAGCAGGAAATATGACGTGTACGTGGATGGCTACAACATCCTTCTGCAATTGGAGGCCAAGAACCGCCCGGCGCCCTCTCTTTCTCTGACAGCCTTGCGGGAACAATTCATCAATGCCGTGGTCAAGAAGGGCCACCATTTCCACAGGGTCTATCTGGTTTTCGACGGTCGGAAAGACTCCAGAGAACGCCGGGGGAACACGGAAATCATCTATACCGACAAGGACCGTGGGGGATACAGCCGATGCCCATATCATCCTGGCAGTGCAGAAGAGAAAAGACCGGCAGGCCCTGCTGGCAACGGACGATCAAGAAATCATCAAGGCTGTTGAAGACCGACTGTATGCCGTCATCAGTTCTCATCACTTCTACCTTTTCATCTATGATATACGCTTCCCCCCTGGTTTGAGATCGTAGTGTCATCAAACGAGCAGTCCTGTTAATACTGCTCCGAATCAGCAATCTTCAGCAGGCGATCCACTTTTTCCAAGGATGAGAAATATCGTAACGCCCGATTGCCAGGCATACTCATGAGTGTAACCAATGGTAACATCTGGAAGGCTTGCTCTTCTTCTCGTTCTTTTCCTTTATCAATACAAACAGACAGTTATCTTAAACAGCGACAAGCGATGACCTGTTAGCATGCTTCTTGCTCTCTTAGTTCGCATTTCGATCCACTGCCAGGAGGTTTCCCTCCTAAAAACCCGGTGCGTTCGAAAGAGCGCATCAGTGGGGTCCGGCAAAAAGCCGGGCCCCACCCCTTCGTTCTTGGAAGGGGCAATACCGCCGGAACCCTCCATGCCTGGGCACAAGGGCATAGTCGTTCAACGCGAACGGGCAAGAGAACTAACATACCGAACAGCAATCTCATTCGATTACAGGCTAGTCCGGTCAGGTTGCCCCGGCCAAAAGTGCTCTTTCTGCATGAGTTGCTGTGATCCGAAGAGGAGGACCGGTGAACGCATCATCTGCAATCCACACTCCTCGCATCCTCCTGGTTGAGGATATGAGGGCCTATCAGCTTGTAGTTCAGATCTATCTCCAGGACACCCCGTATGCAGTCGAGCTTGCAGAGAATAGTATGGAAGTTGCGGAAAGGTTTGCGTCCTCTTCTTACAATCTCGTAATCATCGACATCGATATGCTGTTCATGGACAGCGACACAATAGTCCAGGGGATTAGAGAATTCGAAAGCCACCAGCACCTCAGGCCAATTCCCATCATTGCCATGACCAATCACACCTGCGGGATGGGTTTTGACTGCAGCACTCATCTCAAGTTTGCCACTCACCTCACAAAACCACTGAGAAAATTGCCTCTGCTGACAGCCATCCAGGATTTGATCAACTGATATAGACGGCTCAGCACGGTAAATTTGTTCTCCTTTCAAGGGATGGGGGATGGGCAGGCGTTGTTCGT
>CAYTWB010000053.1:0-27461 GCA_964441945.1 uncultured Syntrophobacteraceae bacterium | reverse complement strand
TCCCAAATATTTACACCTCCTGAGACCCTCCAGGTGGTGTGCGAAACTTCAGTTACAATTATACCCCGTCGAGAAGAAAAGGAATGAAGTCAGAAATCTGTTATTGCCTTTTGCGCAGATCTTCATTTGCAGTCGCTTGTGTGATATAAGCACTGACTCCATAGTGAGCACAACAGAGATCAATCGCGCTTTTTCCGATGCTTCGGATGGTTTTCATGAGGTGAGTCTTCCTGCTATCGCCTCATAGCTTTCCCTGCGGCGGAATGAAAGTGAGGGAAAGGAGGCGGTCCTTGAGTTTTACCATCGCACTAGGGGGCAAAGGGGGTACAGGAAAGACAACGATCGCCGGCCTCTTGATCCGCTACATGCTGAAGCAAGGCTTGGAACCGATTCTTGCGATCGATTCCGACTCCAATTCCAACCTCAATGAAGTGCTCGGAGTCCCGCTGCTCGAAACCCTGTCCGACGCTCGTGAAATGATGAAGACGAGTGTCCCGGTCGGGATGACCAAAGATATCTTCATGGAAATGAAAATGGAGCAGTCGCTGGTGGAAAGCGACGGCTTTGACCTCATCGCCATGGGAAGACCCGAGGGACCCGGCTGCTATTGCGCCGCCAACAACCTGCTCAGCGCGCTTATCGACCGGCTGATGAAGAATTACCGGTACCTGGTGGTGGACAATGAGGCCGGGATGGAGCATTTCAGCCGCCTGACTCAAAAGGATGTAGATTTGCTTCTTCTCGTGTCGGACCCGAGTCGGCGCGGACTTGCAGCTGCCTGTCGGATTGCCGAACTGGTTGGCGCTCTTCCCATGCGGGTGGAAAAAATGACTTTGGTGGTCAACCAGATGACATGCGCCATGCCGTCCTGGCCTGAAGAGGTGATAAAGCACTTCGGCAAGGAAGAGATTGCCGTTTTTCCGGCCGACCCGCTCGTTGCCCAATACGACCTGGAAGGTAAACCAACCATTCTGCTTCCGGACATTACCCCGGTCGTCAAAGCGGCAGACCAGTTATTTTCCCGTTTACTACAACAAGTTGCGCACTAGAGGAGGGGTCCCATGTTTGCCATTCGTCGTGCCTTGATCAGTGTCACGGATAAAACCGGCGTGGTTGATTTCGCCAAGGGCCTGCAAAGATTTGGAGTGCACATCCTCTCGACCGGCGGAACAGCCAGGCTGCTCCGTGACCAGGGAGTAGAGATTTCCGAAGTTGCCGACTACACCGGTTTTCCGGAAATGCTCGATGGCCGGGTCAAGACCCTGCATCCCAAAATTCACGGCGGCATCCTGGGCATTCGCGAGAACGAAACCCACGTGAAAACCATGGCCGAGCACGGGATAGAGCCCATCGATATGGTGGTTGTCAATCTCTACCGCTTTTCAGAGACGGTCGAACGCCCGGGTTGCACCCTGGCCGATGCCATCGAAAACATCGATATCGGCGGTCCGACAATGATTCGCGCTGCCGCAAAGAACAACTTGTACGTGGCGGTGGTGACCGATCCCAGCGACTATGCGACCATACTCGAAGAGATGGGCCGCCGGAGCGGACGCGTGTCCCGGGAAACCAGCCTCGATCTTGCCCGGAAGGCCTTCTGTCTCACCCACACCTATGATGGAAACATCTGCGACTACCTGACAGGCGTGACCGCCGGAGGTCTGAAGGCTTCCTAAACGCATACGACCCCACCGGCTGCATCGAATCAGGAGAATGTGCCGGGGCAGGAGGAATAATTCCTTTATGAAAGTGCTCGTCATCGGAACCGGGGGCAGGGACCATGCCATTGCATGGAAGTTCGCTCAGAGTCAGCGGGTCAAACAGGTTTATGTGGCCAACGGCAATGCCGGAATCGCTGAGATTGCCGTCTGTGTGGATGCCAAGACCATCATGGAACAGGCTGATTTTGCCGAGAAAGAGAAGATAGACCTCACCTTTGTGGGGCCAGAGAAGCCCCTGTCGGCAGGGATCGTCGACCTTTTCGAAAGCCGTGGTCTCGCCATTGTCGGCCCCAGTCAACCGACAAGCCGCCTGGAGTCCAGCAAATGCGATACCAAGGTGATCCTGCAAGAACTGGGAATTCCGGTTCCTGAATTTGCCGTCTTTTCCGATCCACAGAAGGCTCGAGACTATGTGCGGCATGTGGGCTACCCGGTTGTGGTGAAAGCCGATGGTCTGGCAGCGGGGAAAGGTTCACTGGTCTGCGACGGGATTCCGGACGCGGAGGCAGCCATCCACGCCATCATGGAGGAGCGGATTTTCGGTGATGCCGGTGCACGGGTCGATATCGAAAAGCGGCTCTATGGCCGGGAGCTCTCTTTCTTCTGCTTCACCGACGGTTACACGATCGTCCCGATGGAGGCAGCCCAGGACTACAAGCGGGCCAGAGACAACGAAGAAGGAAAGAATACGGGGGGCATGGGTGCCTATTCGCCCCACCCGTGGCTCAGTCAACCACTCGTTGAAACCATCATGTCCCGGGTCGCCGAACCGCTCATTCACGGCATTCGGGAGAAGTACGGCATACTCTATCGCGGCATTCTCTATCTCGGCCTGATGCTGACCGGAGAAGGGAGCCATATCGTTCCTCATGTCCTGGAAATCAATATTCGACTGGGCGATCCTGAGTCCCAGGTCATTCTCCCGCGGCTTTCCACCGATCTGGTTGATGTCTGTGAGGCGATTGTCACCGGACGGCTGAAGGATGTTCGGCTTTCCTGGGATGAACAGTACCGGCTCTGTCTCATTGCCGTCAGCGGGCCCACAAAGGGCAAGAAAGGCTGGTACAAAGGTTATCCGGACCGTTACAAGATCGGTGTTCCCATCGAGGGAGTCGAAACCATTGACCCCGAATGTCTCGTCTTCCACTCCGGAACTGAACGGGACGGCAACGGGCAGCTGCTCACCACTGGAGGACGGGTGTTGTGCATCGTGAGCCGGGCCAAGGGGCTGGGCGAAGCGAGGGAAATCGCCTTCAGGGAGATGCGGAAAGTATCCTTTGACGGGATCTATTATCGGCGTGATATCGGCAAGGAATAGGCGGGCTTTCAGATGAATACCGGGCGTTGTTTGAGCGATATCAATTGACGTATGATGATCGATATGTCTGGAATTGAGGTGTTTTGTTTTGGGATTCGGGGCGATGCGGTCTGGCCCCATTGTTTCGCTCCTATGGGGCTCGGACCTGGGTGGTGAATTCGAATCCCAGGGCGTTGCCCTGGGCTGGTATGTTCAGGCCCTTCAGGCCAAGGGGAAATTGTGGCCCCAAGAGCATGCCTGAATGACCACTTGCGATAGTGGTCACTTTATTATGTGCAGATGGGCTCCGCCGGCCGTGATCTAAAACAGGAGGAAGATAGGCATGGTGAGACAGGACGTCACTCCGAAAGTGGGAGTGATAATGGGCAGTGATTCGGATCTTCCGGTTGTAGAAGAGGTCTTGCATGTCCTGGATGAGTTTGAAATTCCCTTCGAAGTGCGCATCCTCTCGGCACATCGCTCTCCCAGAGAGACCTCTGCGTACGCCGCGACCTGTGCTGAGCGCGGGCTCAAGGTCTTGATCGCTGCGGCCGGATGGGCGGCCCATCTGGCAGGAGTCCTTGCCGCTCAGACAATTCTTCCGGTAGTCGGGATACCGGTGGATTCCTCACCCCTTCAAGGCCTGGACGCACTGCTTTCGACCGTTCAGATGCCTCCCGGGGTCCCCGTCGCCACCATGGCCGTCGGAAAGGGAGGAGCGCGTAATGCCGCCCTCTTTGCAGTCCAGATACTGGCATTGCAGGAACCGGTCCTCAGTGCGAAACTGCAGTCCTTCAGAAATAGAATGACGGAAGATATTATCCGAAACAAAAGCGAGAAGCTGGAGGAGCACCTGCTGCGACGTCCGTCACGGAACACCGGATAGCCATATGCTCCCCAATTTCGATTCGGAGGGATATGATACACCGCACTTCGATGCATCCTACCGGAGTGCGACAACGGTTTGGAAGGTCGATCCACTGCAGTCGGAAGCTCGAATAGTCGGTCTCGCAGCCGCCCTGGTTTCGGAAGGGGGGGTGGTCATTTACCCGACTGAAACCTTCTATGGTCTGGGTGGGCATCCAAAGCTTCGCCCGGCTGTTGAACGGATTTACCGAATCAAGGGGAGGGAATTCAGCAAACCGCTTCCTCTGATAGCGTCAAGCCTGGAAGCCGTCCACCAGGCGGTAGCCGAGTGGCCGGCTATGGCTGAAAGACTTTCTCTGGCTTTCTGGCCCGGACCTCTCACGCTCGTTCTGCCCGCAGCTCCACACATTCTGCCTCTGATTCATGGCAATACGGGAAGCATTGCCGTTCGCATTTCCTCTCATCCTGTGGCTCAAGCCCTTGCAGCCGGGACAGGGGGATTGCTGATCGCAACGAGCGCAAACCGGGCTCACCGGCAGGCTTACCAGACACCGGCTGAGGTCCCGTCGGAATTGCTCTCGCAGGTCGACGGTCTTCTCGATGCCGGTCCGACGGGAGGGGATTTCGGGGGTCTGGCCTCCACCATAGTTGACGTCAGGGCCTCTCCTCCCCGGCTGATCCGGGCCGGCTGCATACCGTGGGAGAGGCTGGTGCGCGCACTGGATTAGATGAAAAGAAGCGGTGAGAGAGGGGCTCCCTCCTTCACCGGATTGATTTGTGAAGAGGTGCTGTGAGAAGACCTTTCCTTTCAAAGAAGAGTAGGTGCTGGTGAGTGCCGTTTCGTATAGCTTGGCTTTTCTTGTCCTGGTCCTCGCTCTTGCCGGTCTGGTCGCATGGCGATGGCGCCGTATGGCGTCGCGGGAAAACCGCGTCATCCTGACCGGAGGTGGAACGGGAGGCCATGTCAATCCGGCTCTGGCCATTGCCGAAGGGATAAAGAACCGGGAACCTTCAACCCGCTTCCTCTATGTCGGGGTATACGGCAAGGCTGAGAGCCTCATTGTGAAACGGGCCGGCTATCCGCTCCGATTCGTGCTTTCCGAGGGATTTCCGGGATTGAAGCCATCTTTCCGGTTGGTCTCCTTTCTTTGCAAGCTGACGGTGGGAGTGGTCCAGGGCACCGTGATTCTGATCCGGTTTGCTCCCCGGTGGGTGATTGCAACGGGGGGGTACGTCAGTGCACCCATCATCCTGGCAACCCTGATATTGCGAATGCTGGGCCTCTCCCCGACAAAGGCCTTTCTCCACGAACAGAACAGCATTCCCGGTCAGCTCAATGCTTTTCTCGGACGATGGGTGGACCGTGTGCTCCTCACGTTTCCTCAAACCCTCTCCTTTTTCCCCCGGAATGGGGTCCTGGTGGGCTATCCGATTCGCCATTCCATCGTTTTGCACCCGAGGGAAGAGGCGCTTGCCCGGCTTCCGTTTCGCATCCCGGAAGGGGCTCGAGTGGTCTTTGTTTTTGGTGGGTCTCAGGGCGCCCGCACGATCAACCGGGCCCTGGTCGACGCCCTGCCCCATCTTATTCCCCAGCGGGATCGGCTGTTTATTGTCCACGGGACGGGTCTTGCACGATCAAGCGAGTATGATGCCGCAGCCGATACGGAAGCGCGCATCGACCATACCCTGCCCGGTGAAGAAAAGGCTTTGCTTGACGGGTTCTACGCCCGACAGGACTATTTTCACAACATTGCCGATGTCTATTCGATCAGCGATCTGATCATATGCCGCAGCGGCGCCGGCAGCCTCAACGAGATCTCCCGGATGGGCAAGCCCGCGTTTCTCATTCCCAAGGCGAATCTCCCCGGCGATCATCAGGTGATGAATGCCCGTGCCATGAAACACAGCGGTGCCACCGAGATCCTCTATGAAGACACCGTTGTAGAAAACGGCAGGGTCCTGGAGAAGCTCGAGGGGAAGCTTCTTGCAGAGCGCATATTGAATCTGCTGGACGATCCCGGTCGGCTGCATGAGATGGGGGCCAAGAGCAAAGGGTTTTTCAGACAGCATGCGGTGGAGCGGATCCTCAGCGAAGTCTATGGAGACCACAGCTTTGACAACGGGAGCGGTTGTGATGGCGCAGTCTTCAAGCCCCTGTATAGCAATCAGCGGCTCTTACAGCTTCTCAGTGCCGAAAAGAATCGCACTCCGGGAGCATACAATCCGCTGAGGGCCATTGGAGATCAGGACGACCTGGTCTACTATCAGCATCGAGCGGCCACATTGCTCAGTCGAAAGGATTGGCAGGATCGAAACCTGGGCGTCAAGCTGATCGGTCTCACCCAATATCATCGCAAGGTCCCGACCCTGCTCCACATGCTTGTTGATCGAACGCCTGCAAGCTTGTTCCGGCGCTGTTTCAGTGGTGATTTTGAACAGGTCCCCTTTATCAGGCGAAACATTGTCCAGGCCCTGCAGGTGCTGAATCAATGGGATGCAAATATCGAAAAGCATCTGCTCACAGCAGTCGATGATCCCTATTTTGAGGTCCGAACCCAGGTCTGCAGTGCCGCGGCGCATTTTGCCCGCGATCTTGAGGACAGGGCGACCTGGACCAATACCATGTTGAACTGCCTGAACGACAAGTCGTTCGAGGTGGCTGCAGAGGCCGCTAAGGCCCTGGGCGAGATCGGGACCGACGGGGATGTCCTGGAAGTGCTCCTCCGGCTGAGGGAATCGTACTACTGGCAGGTCCGGAACGCCGCTTTGATAGGGATCAGGCGCCTGGTGGAACGCGGTGTTGTCACCCCTTCTGAAGCCCTGCTGAAGCAGATTTCCAGCTTCATCCTGACGGCCACGGATTTTCAGCCGCACTTCTCGATCAAGGAGACCTACCAGACGGTTCGGAAATGCTGCCTCGATGGAATGGCCGAAGAAAGCCGGCGCCGCGAGATCTCGTCTTCCGATCTCAATCACAGCAAGAGGACAGCCTGACCATGGTTTACGAAATATGCAATTTCCTGATGCAGCTTTCAGACGTTTTTTCTTTTTGCCGCCTGGTAAACTACATCACCTTTCGGGCAATCATGGCTGCCCTGACGGCGGTGATCCTGGTTTTTCTGTTCAGCCGCCGCTTCATCCGCTACATGCACAGGCGCAGCATTCTCGACCAGGTGCGCGAGACGGGAGTCCATTCATCTTTTGACAAGAGCGGGACCCCCACCATGGGAGGGGCCCTGATTGTCGGGGCGGTCCTCATCTCGATGCTGTTTTGGGGGAACTGGCATAATCCCTTTCTGATCTGTTCTTTGGCCGGAATGCTATGGTTCGGGCTGCTTGGTTTCATCGATGACTATTCGAAAGTCCGGAGGCACAGTGGGGATTTGGGAATCTCCGAGCGCAACAAGCTGATTGCGCAATGTCTTTTCTCCCTCGGGTTCGCCTGGTTTTGCGTAGGCCCGTACTCACCATTCGAAGCCGCTCTTGCGACCAACCTCTATGTCCCCTTTCATAAATTCGCTCTTATCGATCTGGGACCCATTCTCTACGGCATCTTCATTCTTCTCTTTGTGATCTTTGTTTCCAATGCGGTCAACATCACCGACGGGCTTGACGGTCTCGCCATCACCCCTTCTCTTTTTGTCGTTACGGTACTCGGGATTTTCGCGTATGTGGAAGGCAACCGGATCTACTCAGCGTATCTCTACTACCCATACCTGAGAGGGGTCGGAGAATTGACCATCTTCGGCGCGGCGTTTGTGGGAGCAGGACTGGGCTTCCTCTGGTACAACGCCTATCCCGCCCAGGTTTTTATGGGTGATACCGGCTCCCTGGCAATCGGCGGCACCATGGCCGTCATGTCCGTGCTGCTCAAACAAGAGATGCTCTTCCCGCTTCTCGGCGGCCTCTTCCTGGCAGAAGCACTGACCAGCCAGATTCAGGATAAGATCGGCGTCAGATGGGTGGGGCGGCGCATCTTCTATCGCGCTCCCCTGCATCACAATCTGCAGCACAAAGGAATCGCTGAAACCAAAGTCGTCATCCGCCTGTGGATCGTTGCCGGCATCCTGGCCTTGATCTCGCTCGCCACACTCAAACTCCGCTAACGAATTGAGAAACGTTTAGGCTCACAATCGATGGAGGGCCAACTGGCCGTGAACAGCAAACCTGCCTGTGAAGAACAGGAAAAAAGAATCAAAGCGCTCGAGGAAGAATCCGTCAGACGCATGCAGCTCGAGGAGGACCTTCGAGAACGCGTCAAGGAATTGAATTGCTTCTATTCCCTTGCCAATATCATCGAAACAGCGGATTCCATAGACGAATTGCTCCGGAAGACAGTGGATCAATTGCCTGATGCCTTCCTTTATCCAGAATATGCGTGCGCAAGGATTACCTTGAAAGACCAGGAATTCATGACCCCGAATTTTCGGGAGACTGAGTGGAAGTTATCGGCGGACCTAATGGTGCATGGCGCACCGCTCGGTATTGTGGAGATACGTTATACGGAAAAAATACCGGACAAGGATAATGGCCCTTTCATCAAAGAAGAGTGCGTTCTTGTCGATGCCGTTGCCGAGCGTTTGGGAAGAGTCATCGAGCGCAAGCGGGCGGAAGATGCACTGAGAGAAAGCGAGCAGAAATACCGTGCACTCCACGAGAGCATGAGGGATGGTTTTGTGTCTGTTGACCTGACGGGCAGGATCAGGGAATGCAACGAACCCTATCGACAGATGCTCGGCTACACCCGGGAAGAGCTCCTCCATTTGACCTACGCAGACCTGACACCGGAACGCTGGCATGCATTTGAACAGGACATCGTGGACAGTCAGATCCTTCCAAAAGGTCACTCCGAAGTTTACCAGAAGGAATACCGCAGGAAAGATGGAACGGTGTTTCCGGTAGAGCTGCGAACAGTCCTCGTTGAGGAGGGAATCGGTAAGGAAAAGCTCATGTGGGCCATCGTCCGCGACATTACCGAACGAAAGCAGGCCGAAGAGGCACTACTGGAAAGTGAAGACAGGTATCGCCGTTTGCATGAAAGCCTGAGGGATGGCTTCGGGGCTGCCGCCCTGAATGGTCGAATTCTCAACTGCAACCATGTCTTTCTGGAGATGCTCGGGTATCCGGAAGAAGAACTGCTCCAGCTCACCTTCCAGGACATCACACCGGAGCGCTGGCACAAACACGAGGCCGTTATCCTGGAGCACCAGGTCCTGACCAGAGGCTACTCCGATGTCTACGAGAAGGAATATCGACGGCGCGACGGGAGTCTTTTTCCGGTGGAATTGCGCGCCTATTTGATGCGCGACCGTGCAGGACAGCCTTCAGGCTATTGGGCCACCATGAGAGACATCACTGAGCGCAAACGGGCGGAAGCAGAACGCGAACGGCTGATCCGTGAACTGCAGGAATCGCTTGCACAGATCAAGACTTTACGGGGCCTGCTTCCCATATGCGCCTGCTGCAAAAGAATACGCAATGATCAGGGCTATTGGGAACAGATTGAAGTCTATATCAGAGACCATTCCGACGCCGAATTCAGCCACAGCATCTGCCGGGAGTGCGCCCGAAAGCTCTATCCCGACTTGATTATCGACGAGAATTGATAGTTGTTTCCTCCCGACTCCTTGGCTCGATACATAGCCTCATCAGCACCCTTCAAGAGCGCAGTTAAGTCTTTGGCATCTTTGGGAAATCTGCTAATACCGATACTTGCCGTCAAGGCGATCTCGTGATCATCGATCTGAAAGGGCCCTGAAATCCTCTTGAGGACTTTCTGTGCAACCCCGGCAACATCCTCGGCGGAGACAATTTTTTCCAACAGGAGGATGAACTCGTCCCCACCCCATCTGGCCAAAGTATCGGATTTTCGAACACAATCCAAAAGACGCTTGCTCACAATCTGCAGGGCTGAATCGCCCGTGATATGCCCGAATGAGTCATTGACGTTCTTGAAATCATCCAGATCGACAAACAAAATGGCCATCTCGGTTACTTCGCGATTTGCCCGGGCCACTGCCTGTTTGAGCCTGTCATTGAAAAGAATACGGTTCGGAAGCCGCGTCAGGGCATCGTGATTCGCAAGAAAGCTCAGTCGCTCCTCGTGTTCCTTGCGCACCGTAATATCCGCCGAAATCCCCACATAGTTCGTGATTTCGCCCCTCTCATCCTTGACGATCGAAAGTGTCAGCCACGATGGATAGATTTCTCCGTTCTTTCGCCTGTTGATGATTTCCCCTGCCCACTGACCGGTGTCTATCAGGATTGCTCCCATGGAACGGTAAAACTCGGCATTGTGCAGCCCGGAGCTAAGCAGGCGAGGATTCTTCCCTATCACCTCGTTCGGGCCGTATCCGGTTATCTCCGTAAAGGCCCGGTTTGTCTTCACAATGTTGGCATGAGCGTCCGTTATGACAATGGCCTCGATGCTGTTGTCGAACACGCTTGCCGCCAGCCTCAGATTCTCCTCGGCCCGCTTGCGCTCAGTGATATCTTCGAATACACAGATGAAATACCTGATCTTGCCGGAAGGACACCGAAGCGGCGAAACCCTCAGTTGAACCCTGACGATCCGGTCCTGCTTGTGAACGAGCGCCAGTTCCGCCGTGCGACAGGCGTCACCATCTTCAAAGAGCCTCTTGCCCGGGGCATTCAGCGCTTCCTCCTGCGGCCGCTCAAAGAGTCCGGAAAATTCCAGTCCCCGGAGGTCCTCTCCGGCATAGCCCAGCATGCTGCCAAAGCGCTCGTTGACCAGCATGATCTTTCCAGCGAGGTCCACATGGGCAATGCCGATCGGGGCCTGATCGAAGGTGACACGGAATCTCTCCTCGCTCTCCAGCAGTTCCCGCGTCTTGTTCATTCGGATGACGCGTTCCTGGTAGAGAGTCAGTGCGGAGTTGACCCGCATCAGCAGCTCGACCTCGTCAACCGGCTTGCTGATGAAATCCATCGCTCCGGCTGCGAACCCTTTCTTCAGGGCTTCGCCGCGACGCAAGGCCCCTCCGGTCACCATGATCACCGGGATATGGTGCCAGAAATCGGACTGGGCTATGCGGCGGCAGACTTCAATCCCATCCATGCCCGGCATCATGATGTCGAGCAGGACCAATCCGATATCCGGATGATCCGCGAGACATGCCAGGGCTTCCGGGCCGGAAGCTGCTGAACGGATGCTTTCAAAACCTTCACTGAGCAGCAATGCTTCCATCAGGTCGAGGTTGTCTCGAGAATCATCCACGACCAGGATTGGGATCTGTTTAGCACTGAGGTCCTCCGACATTGACGAAAAAAACTTCCCGGACATTGAACCGCACCCCACACTTTAATGAAGTTAGCGCCCTTCGGGCGGACATGAAACAGAACAATTCAAATTTAGAAATGGAAATCCCCATACGATGAACGAATAATTGCGCTGAGCCCAAGCTGTTGCTACTTCACAGGCAATAGGACCGTAAAGACAGACCCTTCTCCGAGAACGCTCCGCACGGACATCTCCCCGCCGAGCAGCTCAGTCAGGGAGCGTGCAATGGTGAGCCCTAAACCGGTGCCCCCGTACTCGCGCGAAATACCGGCATCAACCTGCCTGAACGGCTGGAAGATCGTCTCCAGTTTATCGACCGATATCCCGATCCCGGTGTCCTGGACCTCGATCTTGATCCTTCGGCCGCTGATGGATTCCAACCTGATGCAAACCTCACCCTGCTGCGTGAACTTGATGGCATTGCCGACCAGATTGACCAGAATGCGATGAAGCTTTTCCCCATCCGTGTGCAGCACCGGAATGGCCTCACCCACTTCAAAACGCAGCGCCAGGCCTTTTGCTTCCGCCTGAGCCAGCAGCACATCGTTTAGGTCACGCACTATTTCATCCGCGGTGATCGGTCCGGTAAGAACTTCCATTCGACCCGCATCGATCTTTGAGAGGTCCAGGATGTCGTTGATGAGCTCCAGGAGGCGTTTCCCGTTGCGATTGATCTTTTCGGCATAGGCCAATCCCATCTCACCCACTGTCCCGTCTCGATTCTTCATGAGCAGTCCCGAAAACCCGATAATGGAATTCAAAGGGGTCCTCAATTCATGACTCATGTTGGCCACAAATTCGCAACGCAGCTGGTCGACAGTCAGCAGTTCCTTGTTGAACTCTTCGAGCTTCAAAGCCTGCTGCTCCACGGTCTTATAGATCAGAGCATTGTGCAGGGCGTTGCAGAGGGCCCCGACCATGCCTTCCAGAAGCTGCCTGGCCGGTTCATCCAGTCGGTGAAGGGCTGCCAGGATAACCACCCCCAGCGGCTTCTGCTGAAAAAGGACCGGTATGCCGACAACAGAGCGGAGGCGCACAGGGGCAAAACCAAGATGGATTTCCGGCAGGGCTTCCTGATCGATTTGATTGATCGTCAACCATTTGCCCTCCCTGAGCACCTGTTCGGGAAAGCCCTGCCCGGAGAACCCCCTTTCCAGGAGGTTCAATGCCGTATTGTCCATGCCTCTGCCGGCAAGGCATTCGAGTTCTCCGGAGATTTCATTCCAGAAATAGAAGACCCCCAGCTGGATATCCGTCGCCTCCATCATGCTGGTCAGCGCTGTTTCCGCGAGGCTTTGAATATCCACGGAATTGAGGGCCTGCAGGTAATCGCCCAGGGTGGCCCGCCGGTTGAGCTCTTCTTTCACCTTGATGTGCTGTTGCGCGAGGGCCTGCCGGCTTTCTTCCAGATCATTTCGCTTGCGCTCCAATTCCTCGATCGTTGATTGGATTCGGTCGGCCATGGAATTCACACTTCCCGCCAAAAGACCGATCGCATCGCTTCCCTTTAGCTTCGAGCGAGCCGTGAAGTGCCCCTTTTCAATAGCCACCGCGACTTCAGCGAGATGGGCCAGGCGGTTGTTCATTCGACGAACCAGGACAAAGACCGAAAACAGTCCGAATAAAGCTACCGAAACGGTGACGGCGATGAGCACATCTCCCTTGATTTCCGAGACGTGAGGAACTACGGCGAGAATGAGCAGGAGGGAAATGATGCTGAGCAGCATCAAAGTGAAGTGGTGCATTCTAAAGCGCTGAGGCTCCATTATCCGTTCCTCCATGGATTCGATCCGGCGCTCGGGATCGAGCACAACATCCAACCCGGTTTGTTATCACAGCCGAAACGCTTTACCAAAGAAAAACCGGTATCGTCTCAAAGCCCGGCGAGCGACCAGGCTGCTCAAGGCCGGACCCCACGGACCCGGATGCCGACGACAGACCTTCAACTCTATATTTCGGCATTCTAACACCAAAACAGTACATGGAAATCGACACCTCTTTGATGTACACTGCATTGCACCGTCAGGATTGAAAACTGCGTGGGGATTGATGATAATCCTGACTGCAGAACGTCTTCACCATCGGGTCTCATGACGGGACAATCTGAGAGTGGGCCCTGCTAACTGAAATAGCGTGACGTGCAATCGATCTTAGCACCTCGGCGCACATCCGCTGAACAATGTGCACGAAGTCAGGCTCATGATGTGATGAAGCTAAACCGCCTGTTCCGTGGGAGAATTGTCGAAGCCACGGTATCCACCATGCTCGGGTGCATGCTTGTGCTCATCCTGGTCTTCCTGATCGACCGAGCACCCGCCGTCTCTGAACCCAATCCCTGGAGGGAACTGGATGACGGCTTGTTCGTCGGTGAGTTCAACCCCATCCAGAAACCGGCAGCGGACACTGCCGGAATACTGATTGTCAGAGTCGATCCCCGGAAGTATTCCTTCAAGCTGCTTTCTGCCTCCGAGAATGGCGGGAAAAAGATGAGTGTAAAAGAATGGGCGGATCAGCACGGGCTTGTTGCCGCTCTCAATGCCGGCATGTACCAGACGGACGGGACCACCAGTGTCGGGTATATGAAGAATTTCAAGCATATCAACAATGGCCGACTGAACAGGAACAACGCCGTTCTGGCCTTTAACCCGGTTGATGCAAGCGTTCCGCCCATTCAGATCATCGACAGGGAATCTCAGAGCTTTGGAGAGCTCAAGGGGAAGTATCACTCGTTTGTTCAAAGCATCAGGATGGTCACCAGCGACCAGAAGAACGTGTGGAGTCGGCAGGATGACGGCTGGAGCACATTAGCGATCGGTATGGACAAGGAGCACAGGGTCCTTCTTATTTTCAGTCAGAAGCCCCACCCTGTTCACGACCTCATCGAGGTCCTCCTGTCAATGCCCATCTCCATCTACAACGCCATGTACCTGGAAGGCGGGCCGCAGGCATCGCTCTACCTGGCAACCAGGAGCGGCACTATCGAGAGATACGGGGGTTGGGAGGGCAGTCCTGATGGTCAAAACCCGATTCAAATCAGCTGGCCCATTCCGAACGTCATCGGCATAGCCAGGAAATGAGGGTCAGAAGGGCCGGTTCATAACCCTTGCAACCACCTCGCCAATCAGCGGCTGGTGGGTTTTGACGGCCCCATGGGGACACACTTCGAGGCAGCAGTAGCAGCGGACACACTTCTCGAAGTTGAAGGTGATCTTCTTGCCACGTAAGGATATGGCCTGAACCGGGCAGCAGCGCATGCAATCCCCGCAGGATTTGCAGAGCGATTCCTCCACAACAGGCCTCTGAATGAGATGCTTGCGCAGGAAAGCCTGCGAGCATTTCGGACCGAAAATCAATGACACCATTTTCGGCAAATCGAATTCTTCAATTCTGCCCCAATCGCCGGATATTTCGACAGGACCGTCCAGAAGCCCGAATTTCCCGGCCATCTTATTGGTCGGCAAAGCCTCCTCATCCAGACCAAGGAGGCGACAAACCGCCCTGTCAAGGGCCACAGCGTCGGCACTGCCCATAAGGATTCCAAGGTCCTTGGGCCGCCCGCCCTTTCCCGGCCCCTCCCCTTCCATGGCCAGGATGCCGTCAAGGATGGTGAACCTGGGTTTGACGGTCTGATAGATCCGCACCAGGAGCGCTGCGAACATCTCCCTGTCGACTCCCGTCCGCAGATGCCACTGCTGTTTTTCAAAGCCCACGATACACCCGAAAAGATTCTTGACTCCGAGGGTCAGCAGCATCTGACAATGTGTCTTCAGCTTTGGGAGGTTGATGAGGACGTCGGCTTCCAGAACGTCCCTGGCCACCTCAACCCTCCTGAAGGGCTCCCCCATGTCGATGGCCACAGCATCTTTCAATTCTTTGAAGGTAACGTCCCATCCCTTGAGAGCTTCCAGGATGCCGCTCTTCTTGAGCACCTTCTGGAAGTTTCCCATTGCGGGGCTGTCGGAAAGCTGGACCCTGCCGCCCCGGTCAAGCACGTACTCCACGACTCCCTTGACCACCATGGGGTGGGTGAGCATGGCCCGCTGCGGGGCAGCGGGAGCCAGGAGGTTCGGTTTGACAACCACGTGAGCGCCTCTCTCGATAGAGCGACCTCCTACCTGCTCCATGATCTCGAACAACTGGGTCCTCAGGCTTGGATAGTCGTAGGCTGCTCTCTTCACAAAGACCAGGCTCATTGCTTCTCGCTTTCCGTCGAGTCATCGATGCAGCATCATGGGCGAATCGATTCCATTGGTTCACTCCGGGAGCAACAACGCTCGCTCACGCAATGCTGTATTTCGGGTCCTGGATATGAGTCCCTTTGCATCGCGGGCAATCGGCCCGGTTTGGTGAGGCGCATGCGATCATAGAAAACATACCGGCATTCCAGGCATTGCGCCGGCTCCACAAGGAGTCTCTTCTTTCAGGAAACCAGGGATCGCCGGATATGGGAGAGATGATCGTAGACCTCTTTTTCACGGATTCCCAGGGCCGTGGATAGATCACCGGCACTGTGCTGATCCATGGAAAGCCGTCTTATGATTTCTTGACGAATGGTCTGCATAGTGGATTTGTTTCGACTTTTCTTTCCGTTGCATACAATGCGCAAGCTGACCGAATACGCTTAGACTATAAGACCAACCCTTGAGCCTGTCATCTCTTTTCGTCCACACCAGCCGTCTTCCCTACAGAAGTCGAACGCATTTCCGATGAGGGGTCCTCTTTCCGCAAACCTCAAACAACACGTGGACAACGGCTTTCGACCATGAAAGCCTGGTAAAGCGTTATGGACTAGGGTATTACTGGTCGCGTTGAAGCTTCCAAAGGAGGATGACGGGACCCATGATCAACCAGAGAATTGACTCCTGGTTTCTCAGCAACTGGTACTCCCCATCTCCTTCGCCCTTTCCATGGCCGTTGCATGCTTTGCTTTCTCTTGGCGCATGGTCCTACGCAAAGGGGTTGTACCATCACCAGAGTCGGGCGAAGGAGCATCGCAGCAAATTGCCGGCTTTTGTGATCAGCGTCGGCAACCTCGTTGTGGGAGGCACGGGCAAAACTCCCCTCACATTGTGGCTTGCCGGACATTTCCACTCCCTTGGCTGGAAGCCGGCCATTCTCAGCAGAGGCTACAGGAGAAAAGACTCGGGGATCGCGCGTGTACCGGCAATCGGGGATAGCGGACGGGAAGTGCTGCAGTATGGGGACGAATCCGTGCTCATGGCACGCAGGGCCGGGCCGGTCCCCGTGTGGGTCGGGTCAAACCGCTGCATGGCCGGATATCAGGCTGTTGAAAACGATGGGGCAGATCTCTTGATTCTGGATGACGGCTTCCAGCACCTCGCCCTGGAACGTGACCTGGATCTGGCCCTCCTTGATGCCGCCAATCCTTTCGGAAATGGGCGTCTTTTGCCCCTCGGTCCGCTCCGGGAACCCCCGATGCATCTTGACCGCGCCGATGCCATCCTGCTGACGCGGGCTGAAGACCCTGAAAGATGCGGGGAGACCCGTTCGAGACTTGCCGGGATGCTCCCGGGAAAAGATGTCTTCTCGTGTACCCACCGGCTCACCGGGCTGAAGCGGGGATTGGACGGTCAGCACATCCTGCTCGATACCCTCCGAGGCAGGAAAGTCGTTGCTTTTTCAGGCATTGCCCGGCCGGAAAGCTTCACACAGTTGCTGCGAAAGGAAGGGATTGTCGTCAGCCGGAGCTTCGCTTTTCCTGACCATTACCAGTATCTGGATGCCGATATGGTGCTGCTGCTCAATTCCATGAAAGCGAGCGACACCCCCTTCCTTGTCACTACCGAAAAAGACATGGTGCGGCTTCGGCCCGAGTTTCAAGCCTTTGCCCTCGCGGCAGTGGTGGAACTGGACTTCGCTGCCGACCACCAGGCCTTCTGCGATTTCCTCCAGGAAAGACTTTCCTCCCGTTGATTGTTGACCGAAGCATCGGCATACTGCAGACAAACGCCCACTTACTACAGCACTGCACAATAGAGTGTCCATTACCGCAAGTCGTCATTCCGGCATGTTTCCAGCCGGAATCCAGAATACTTCCTGGATACCGACATAAAGCCAGCCGCTATGACGAAGCGGGATTCGGACGGTCATTTCTGCGTCACTTTGTTTAGGCCCTCACTTCCCGGCTGCAGATAGCCGGAAGTGGTTTTTTTCAGGACGGAGTCTATCTTTATTGATAAGATTAATAGGACTGGGAATCGAACGAAATGCTGACCGGGCAACGGAGAATCATGTGATTCAAATTGACGGCTCCTCCCACTCTGGAAGCGGGACCATTGTGCGGTATGCCGTAACACTGGCCACACTGGCGGGAAAACCCATACAGGTGACCCGCATTCGAGCCAGGAGGCCGAAACCCGGGCTGAGACCTCAGCATCTACAGGCGTTGCGCGCCTGCCGGTCGCTCTGTGAAGGACGCCTGGAGGGTGACGAGGTCGGGTCCGACACCATTCGCTACTACCCTGGAACCAGGCTGAAGGGTGGGGAGTTCAGCTGGGACATCGGCACGGCCGGCTCCACAACCATGCTGGCAGGCACGGTGATTCCTCTGGCGCTGTACGCCGAAAGCCCGTGCCGCTTCGTCATGCAGGGCGGACTTTTTCAGGATTTTGCACCCAGTGCTTTGTATATCGACAAAGTACTGCTTCCCTTGCTTCGCCGAATGGGAGCGCATATCGAACAGGAGATACTCCGCCCGGGATATGTGCCAAAAGGAGAGGGCCGGCTGTCGGTAAAGGTTGACGCTTTGCATGAACCTCTCAAGCCTCTTGGGTTCCGCAGGCAGGGCAATGTCACGCAATTTCGCGCCGTCTCCCTGGCTTCCCATCTTGAAAGAGAGAATGTCAGCTCAAGAATGGCCACGCACTGTCAGAGTCTCATGGCTCAACTTGGGCGTCCAGTACAGGTGAAGATTGTCGACGACGCAACAGCCGCTCAGAAGGGAGCGGTGATGTTGCTCTGGGCGGAGACGGACAGTGGATGCCGGATCGGGGCCGACCGTGCGGGCAAGAGGGGCAGGAGCTCCGAAAGCATCGCCGAATTCGTTGTGAGGACTCTCATGGAGGATTTGCAGACTGGCGCAACCACCGATCGCCATCTTGCCGATCAACTCATCCTTTTTGCGGCACTTGCCTCCGGCCGGACGGAATATGTCATTCCTCAGGTCACCGATCATGTGCAATCCAACCTCTGGCTGGTTGAAGAGATGCTCGGTGCCAAAACGGAATTGCAGAGAAATCATCTCAGGATTAATGGTATAGGGTTGCCTCCCCACAACACATGATCGCATGGGAAAGGTTTCCGCTATGAGTGCTCACGTCAAAATCCGCGGCATTTACTCCACAGCCCTGACCAGCCTTATGCTGGACGGGGGTTACAGCATTGCCGACCCTTCCAACAAGATTCGACATCTATTCGGATTGGAGGAGAGCGCTAAAGAATATGAGGTCCTCATCCTTGATCGGCCCGATCTCCAGGGGGTGGACCTGACAGGTCCGCCGGAACGAGTCACTCAATGCCTGACCTTCCTGCAGGAACACCTTCTGGATGCAACGCTGCTTGAGTTTATCAGCCTTGAAGAAGAGGATAATCTGGTCCGGGCAACCGTGGAGTTCCCCGGTTCTTCCAAGCAGATACTGGACAGGGTCCGCCTGACCATTGTCCCGACTCTCAACAAGCATCACCGGTTCCGGATTATCGCCGGCAAAGCCCTGGATGAGGCAGAGCAGGCCTTGACGAAGCACCCGGAGAAACAGCAATCCATCGAGGATCAGCTTTTCAGGAAAGAGGTCCTGCTTCCCATTGAAAACGTCGGGCATGTCAGGTTGGAGCATATGCGGCCATCGGGCCGGGCAATGCGGCCACGACAGGGCGTCCTCACCAATATCAATTCCCAGGGAATTGTCTTCAAACGATCCTTCTCAAAGGGTCGCTATGACGGACTGGACCTGCCCATTCAGGAAGGCGACTACGGTCTGACAGAGGTACTGGATGGGGCCTGGTTTGTGAAGCACTCGTACTTTACCCGGGACGGCAGCCTGATCGGAGAATACTTCAACATCAACACCCCCGTTGAGCTCTACCCTTACGGCGCTCGATATTTGGATCTCGAAGTGGACCTCGTCCATCGCAGAGGGGAAAAGCCGTTTCTCATCGACAGGGAGAAGCTTGCATTATTGAGTCGAAACGGTTCCATTTCCACTGATCTCGAAAGGAAGGCCATGGCCGTAGCCGAAGGACTTATGCAGACATTATAGCACGGCATTTCCGGTACCGACTCACAACTTGTCCAATGCAGATTTTTCGATTAATGTGGTCCGCGCATTTTCACAGGGTGATGTTTATCGTGCTGGTCGTGTAATCTGAGGAGCGGAGCATGCAAGCCAAGAAATCCTGGGCCTTTCAGTCGTTGTTTTCCTGTCTGATTTTCAATTCCATTCTTCTCGTTGTGCTTTTCATTATGGCCAAACGAATACTCGGGGCGCTTAGCCGTTGGGTGGATCCTTTTCTGGCACAGGGTAACACCAACCTCCCGGCAGATGCTCAGTCGGCCTTCGCCGGTCTGAGCCGGCTGATTACCGAAACCGATCAATACCTGGCACCGGTGGTTTTGGGAGGCGGAATGGTCTTTACTCTGGGTCTCTGGCTGCTGCTCAGGCACCAGGGCCGTCGCCTCCTGGAGCAAACCGAACCGGCAAGGCCCTCCCCCACCCCTCCTGTCTCCAAGACGGTTGCCGAAGAGACGGCGGTCAAACACACAGTGCAGCCCCCCGCCCTTCAATCGCAACAACCGCCCCAGGCCTCTCCCCAGGCGGCAGTGCAGATGCTTGCCATTCTGCAAAGGGAAGGCCGATTGGTTGACTTCTTGAGAGAGAATCTCCATTCCTACAGCGACGATCAGATTGGAGCAGCGGTGAGAAGCATACATCAGGGCTGCCAGGCGGCCCTGCAGGAGCATATCGAGCTCAAGCCCATCTTTGAAGAGCTTGAAGGGGCTCATGTGACCGTCCCGCCCCATTTTGACTCCAAGGCCATCCGGCTTACCGGCAATGTCATCGGCGACCCTCCATTCGAGGGGACCCTCAGGCACCATGGATGGCGGGTCGTTCGCATCGAGCTCCCTCAGTTGACCAGTCCCCAGGAAAAGGACTGGATCCTGGCTCCGGCTGAGGTTGAGATCGCTGAATAGCACCGGCTTGTTACCCTGCTTCGTTTCAGGAGTATGATTTTGAACAGCTCAAAATTCATTCTTGGCATTGACCTGGGCACAACCCATTCGGTGCTGGCCTACACGGAGGCGCGGGCTGCGGAAGATACCGAACCGATCATCCGTATTCTCAACGTTCCTCAAATCCTCAGCCCAGGCGAGTTGAAAGCACAACCCCTGTTGCCTTCCTTCATCTTTCTTCCCGGTCCGCACGATGTTCCCCATGGCAGCCTGGCGTTGCCCTGGGACCCTCAAGTTGACTTTGCAGTGGGGGAATTTGCCCGAAAGCGCGGTGCCGAGCTGCCAAACCGCATGATCTCCTCTTCAAAATCCTGGCTCTGCCACAGCGGGGTGGATCGCCTGGAGAAGGTCCTTCCCTGGGAGGGCCCGCCCGATGCCGGACGGTTATCGCCGGTCGAAGCCTCGGCCCGGTTTCTTCAGCACCTGAAACAGGCCTGGGACTACCAGATGGCAGCGCATGACCCGGATGCACGTTTCGAAGCTCAGGACATCTACCTCACCGTTCCCGCATCCTTCGATGCCGTTGCCAGGGAGTTGACCGTAAAGGCAGCCCAATCCGCGGGCCTGGAAAACATCACGCTCCTTGAAGAACCACAGGCGGCCTTCTATGCCTGGGTCGAAGCTCAGAAGGAGCGCTGGCGCAAGGCGGTACACCTGGGAGAATCCATCCTTGTTTTCGACGTGGGTGGCGGGACAACCGATTTCAGCCTGATTCAGGTCACCGAGGAAAATGGGGAACTGACCCTGCGGCGTGTGGCAGTGGGTGACCACCTCATGTTGGGCGGCGACAATATGGATTTAACGCTCGCCTATGCCGTGCAGGCCCGACTGGCTCAAAAGGGCATCAAGCTCGACACATGGCAGTTTCGCGGCCTCTGGTACAGTGCCCGGGTGGCCAAAGAAAGGCTTCTTGCCGACCCGGAATTGCATGGCGAACCGGTAGTGATCCTCGGACGCGGGTCATCCCTGATTGGCGGGACGATTCGATCGGAGTTGACACGAACCGAGGTTGAGCAGGTCCTCCTCGACGGGTTTTTCCCGGTCAGTGAAAGCTCGGAATACCCCGAAGACAAACCGAAGATCGGAGTGCGAGAGATGGGCCTTCCCTACGAGTCCGATCCTGCCGTAACACGCCACCTCGCACGGTTCCTGGGAAGGCAGGCGCAAGGCGGCCTGAGTCAGTCGGGGGTCCCCGTTGCCTTCCCTTCAGCAATTCTCTTCAATGGCGGAGTTATGAAATCCGATCTGCTCCGCAAGCGGGTGCTTTCGGTCCTGAACCGCTGGAGTGCGGCGGGAGAAATCCGTGAATTGCCTTCTGTGGACCTTGATCTCGCCGTGGCCAGGGGGGCGGCCTATTACGGGTTGGCTCGCCGCGGCCGCGGCATTCGCATTCGCGGGGGAACTGCACGGTCCTACTACATCGGCATTGAGACCTCCATGCCTTCCGTTCCCGGTGTGCCGACACCCATGAAAGCGCTCTGTGTCGTCCCCTTCGGCATGGAGGAAGGGAGCGACGCAGAAATTCGTCAGCGTGAGTTCGGTCTCGTGGTTGGGGAACCGGCCGTCTTCCACCTGCTCGATTCCACCATCCGCAGGCAGGATGAAACCGGCGAAATAGTCGAAGACTGGCAGGGTGACATCGAACAGGTCACCACCATGGAAGCCGTTCTTCCGGCAACGGAACAGGAAGAAGGAGGAAAGGTTGTCCCCGTCTGGCTGCAGAGCAAGGTGACCGAAGTCGGGACCCTGGAACTCTGGTGCGTGGCAAGAGAAGAAGATCGCCGCTGGAAACTGGAATTTAATCTTCGAGAGCGGGAACAGGAATAGAACCGGAGTCGGAAATCAGAATCCGGATGACAGGCGAACGTACTCCGGCTCCCAAATAGGAATGATGCTCCTCGCGGGACATATTTTGCGATCATGGATACACCATTTGATTCTGCAGATGTTTTGTACCGGTATATCGTCGGAATAGATCTCGGCACGACCAATTCAGCCCTTGCCTACGTTGATCTGACAGCTCACGACTCCGCCGCCCGGCTGATCCGCTTCCTGCAAATCCCTCAACTGACGGCACCGGGAGAACTGAACCGACTTCCGGTCCTTCCTTCTTTTCTCTATATTCCCGGCCCCTATGAACTCCCCCCGGATAGCACGAACCTGCCCTGGGAGGCAGGGCGGGAATACGCGGTTGGTGAGTTTGCGAGGGATCAGGGCGCCCTCGTTCCGGGGCGGCTCGTGGCCTCGGCCAAATCCTGGTTATGCCATGGCGGCGTCGACCGCACCGCCGCCATCCTCCCCTGGGCCGTGGGGACCGACGTGAAAAAGGTCTCCCCTGTTGAAGCCGGCACCCGCTATCTTCAGCATATGCGGGAAGCATGGAATGAAACCATCGCTATGGGCCGCGATGGACACCGCCTGGAAGAACAGCTGATCATTCTCACCGTACCCGCCTCCTTTGATGAGGTCGCTCGCGAGCTCACCGTCACTGCCGCACGGGACGCTGGTCTGCCTCGAGTCATTCTCGTGGAAGAACCGCTTGCCGCTTTCTATGCGTGGCTGTCGAGGCATGAGGCCGACTGGGAAGCTTCGATGCTTGAAGGACAGGTGATCCTGGTTTGTGATGTGGGAGGAGGCACCAGCGATTTCACAATCATCGCCGTTAGACGGAGTGAGAAAGGACTGCGCTTCGATCGTCTTGCCGTGGGTGAACACCTGATGCTCGGCGGAGACAATATGGATCTCTCACTTGCCCGCTACGTTGAGGCTCAGGTGGTCGGCAAACCCGGTCAACTCGACTCCCGCAGATGGCACCAGCTGTGGCATCAATGCCGAAAAGCAAAGGAGGTCCTTCTGGAACAGGCAAAAGAAGGAGGGGGTCCCGAAAAGAAACAGCCGGAGAGCGTCACGGTTACCATCATGGGGTCCGGAAGCAAGCTTATCGCCGACACTTTGAAGGGGACCCTTACCCTCCCTCTGGTCGAGGAATTGATCCTGGACGGTTTTTTCCCGCCCGTTGCCGTCTCCGACACCCCCAGGAGCAACCTGAGGACCGGTCTGACCGAGTGGGGCCTTCCGTATGTTCAGGACCCTGCAATAACCCGCCATCTCGCCGCATTCTGGCAGCGCTACCGCACGCTGCTCGAAAACGAAACCGGAAGAACTTCTCTCTATCCCGACTTCATTCTCTTCAATGGGGGCGCGCTCACTCCCGGTTCCGTTCGAAACCGAATCCTCGGCGTGGTGCGCAGCTGGTTTCAAGATCAAGCGGGACAGGACTGGTCTCCCGTTGAACTGGAAAACCCTCGACCGGAACTGGCCGTGGCAATCGGGGCCGCCTACTACGGGCTGGTGAGACGGGGAGAGGGAGTACGAGTGGGGGCAGGCAGTCCGCGTGCTTACTATGTCGAAGTGACCACCACCGCCGATCGGGAATCCGATGCCGGCCGGCTCAGGGCAGTATGTCTTGTTCCGCGGGGTACCGAGGAAGGCTTTGACGCAAGACTGCAAGAACCCGCCTTTGAAGTGCTCACCAATCAGCCTGCAAGCTTCCGGCTGTTTACCTCTTTCACGCGTTTGGGGGACCATCTTGGAGATATCGTGACACTCTCCGAGGATCAAATCACTCGCCTCCCCCCGATCCGCACCGTCCTCCGCTACGGGAAGAAGAGCGCGGCTCAAAGGCTCCCGGTTCAACTGGCAATCCGCCTGACCGAGGTCGGCACGCTTGAGCTCTGGTGCCGGTCGCTGCAGACGTCACACCGCTGGCAGTTGCAGTTTGACGTCCGGGAGCAGGGTTCACCCCAGGGGGCACCCTCTGCAACGGACGACGAGATCTTTGATTCCACTGTGATCGAGCGTACCGAAGAGAGCATTCGCAGCGCCTTCAGTAAAGGAAACGGCGGGGGCAAAAACCTCCCGGAGAGGCTCACTCGCGATCTCGTATCGATCCTCGAGCTCGGGAAAGACAAATGGCCCACATCGCTCATCCGAAAGCTTGCGGATGCCCTGTTCGAACACCGGGAGGGACGAGCACTCACCCCTCAGCATGAATCCCGATGGTTGAACCTGCTCGGCTTCTGCATGAGGCCCGGATTCGGAGCCCCCCTCGACGACTGGCGAATGAAAGAGATCTGGAAAATCTACCCGGCCGGGTTGCACTTTCCGAGGCAGATGCAATGCCGCTCGGAATGGTGGATCTTCTGGAGGCGCGTGGCCGGCGGATTGACAGCCGGTCAGCAATGGCACATCTATCAGAACCTCTTCCCGCTCTTGCAGACAGCGGACAAAAGGAAAAAGAAACCCTCAGGGAAAAGCCTCTCCAGCCGGAGTGACCAGGAAGAGCTTGAAATCTGGATGGCCCTGGCAAACTTCGAATACCTTCCGGCAACAAACAAAATAGAGCTGGGCAGGCGAATCCTGGAAAGAATAAAGAAGGGCAAACCCAAGGTTCAGGAGCTTTGGGCGCTGGGCAGACTGGGGGCGAGAATTCCGTTCTATGGACCGCTCGATCAGGTCATATCGAGTGATGAGACGTCCCGCTGGCTTCACAGCATCCTGTCGTGGGAGCTCGAAGCCACGGATTCCCTCGCCCGAGCTCTTGTGCACCTGGCACGGAAGACCGGCGATCGGGCTCGAGATCTTCCTCCGAGAGAGATCGAACTCCTGTCCGAATGGCTGCAACGGATACCACAGCCCGAACGATACCGGGAACTTCTCACAAACCCCGAAGCCGCACTATTCTCTCAGGAAAGCGAATGGGTTTTCGGCGAAGCCCTCCCCGCCGGACTCAGATTGGTGGTTCACGAATAGCGAGCGGTCAGCGAACCACTCCGTACAGTGCCGCATAACTATGTGTCCGAATTCCTCTTCGTCATACCGGCATGCCTTAAGCCGGTATCCAGGAAGCTTTTGTGGATTCCGGCTAAAACCATGCCGGAATGACGCGCTTGAGCTATGGTCGCTTTGTTGTCGGTGTTGTGCTCAGTATTCCGGTGATTTGAAGAACAACTTGTTCCTGCTTCTGGAGGATGCCACCATTCCTGCAATAGACAACTCAGTGGAAGGCTCAAGTATGCTTCAATAGTGGTACCTGCAGGCGAGGATTCTGATCTTGTCATCTTCAATCTGATAGACCAGGCGGTGTTCGCGGTCGATACGGCGCGACCAGCAACCGGAGAGCTCATGTTTCAGAGGTTCGGCCTTGCCCGTTCCGCAAAAGGGATCGCGCTGGATCTCCTTGATGAGCTTGACGAGCCTGAGCGCCTTCTTGCGGTCCGTTTCAATCCACCAGGCGAGATCATCGAAGGCCGCCCGGTCAAATTCCAAGCTTCTTGCAGGCTTCGTCAAAGGGGATGCCCTCTTTTCGGTTCCTGGCCTCGATCAACCGCTTCTTCATGGTTTTGCTTTTGAGAAGATAGGCGGTTTCCTTTTCGGACTGAATTTCCCGCCAAAGCTCAATGGGCACGATAACGCCCGTGATCTTGTTGTTCTCGTCCGAGATATATTGAATCCGACCCATACGGGCTCCTTCTGTTTACCGTGCTGCCATATCCGGCAGTTCCCACTGGGACTCAATCAACTCTACCCTTTCCATCAAAGTCTTGTCCTTGATGCGCACTCCTCCGAGTTCGCGCTGCGTATCGCTCACCGGATAGTCGATGGTGACATCAAAAGCCCGGGCCGGCTTTTGGGTCCCGTCGAGGGACGGATCCTGCTTGCCTGTCTCCATGCGGTTGATGCGGGATAGATGAGAGTCGCTCTGCCTGGCTGATTGTCCTTGTGACCAGCCCCTTTAGCCGTTTGAGATTGTTCGGCAACCCCACCATATGTCATCCTCCCGGTTTGCAATGATCTGATAGATGGGAAATAGCATAGTTGGGAAGATCCAACAACTTCATTGGTTTTCATGTCCTATTCTCTCTGCGCACTGCAAACGAGCATAATCAGTCCCGAATGGGGCCACACATACCAGCCCAGGGCAACGCCCTGGAGGAGATGGTCCAATCAACACCCCATACAAGCCCTGTAAGGGCGAAACAAAAAAACAACACCATGCCCCGCCGTCTCCAGCAAAGATCCTCATCCATATCGTGTTTAGCACCCAAAACCGGGTTCCCGTGTTTACCGAGCCTCTTCGCCGCGAGCTCTGCGGTTAGCTTTCCGGTATCCTTAAAGAATATCACTCTAAGGTGAAATCCTTAACCAGTGAGGGGCAACCGGCCGGTAGCCCCTACAACAGCGGCTCTCACGTCGGTTGAAACGGCCGGGGATTTGCGCTCAGGTGTGCTGATGGAAAGGGCCTTCAACGAGAACAGGGCAAACACAGACTGGCATGTGTATGTAAGGGGCATTTTCGGTTTGCCGGCGCGAGGACCATCGATCATCTCCAAACCGCTCCTCACCGCCCGATCAGTGCGTCCACACTCAAGTGCTTGAGTCACCTCCTCCTGATCGGCCTTTCGCGCTCTCTTCTCGCATGCCGTTGGAACGGTCTCCTCTTCATGGCCATGGAAACCCTGCCGCAACAACTCCAGAGGCTTTGCCCGGTGCAGGGTGGAGCCATAACAAAACCCTTCGTGCGCTGATTGGAGAGCCTGGATTCCATCTTGTGTTGATGGTGACCCAACTTCCTGCATTAACACCGGAGCTGTTCTTCGCCGTCTCTGCGAATTTCGCTATTTCGCTTGACACACCGTTTCATCTGCCATAGGAGATAGGCACGAATTTTTGGTTTTTCAGTTCACTCTTCGGCAATATCAACCCCTGGAGAGGCATCATGCAGACAAGGCAGGAATCCCGACCTTCCGTGAAATCCCGTAATTTTGGCTCAAGCTACACAACCTCGATTTCCAAGTCCCACATTATTGGCTGCCCAAAGATTTACCCCCCCCCCCGCGCACACACAGACCAGCCATCCTGCACTGTTTAGCCAGTTTCCTTTTGTTCTTGTATCTCTTCCAAACACAACCCCTATGCGCGGACACCTATACATCGTTCAAGTATCCTGGCGCTGTTGGGACTTATGCT
>CAYTWB010000052.1:0-27808 GCA_964441945.1 uncultured Syntrophobacteraceae bacterium | reverse complement strand
AGCCGCTTAACAATGTGAGAGATGGACTCTCAGAGTCAACGTGTAAGAATCTAAAACGATCCTGATCATTTCTGGAACAGCTTAGCCAAGGATAAGTTTGGAGAAGCCATCTTATGCCGCAATGGGTTCCAGTGACTATCAGCATATGCCAAATCAAGACTCCATTACAGGTGTATGATGGTGACGAAGGAAGCCCTCAATGCAAAGCTCACCTGCGACCGCAGAGGGTTTGGTGCAACTTTTGGTTACGAAGCGCCGGGGAGGGGGTGGACAACTCGCCTTCAAAGCTAACCGGTAGCACATTCCTTGACAATAGTCTACCCACTTAACGGTGTCTTCCAGGGCGACGGACTGGGAAAACGCTCCATTCTCTCGCACTGGCCCGGCTTCGGTGTTGAGGGTCAGCAGGCCGGGGTCACTCAAACGTCCTGCCGCGGTTTGCGCGGTACGGTTGGTGAGCAGGCCGTCGGCGAGGGACCTGACCGTGATTTCAGGCAGAACCGTGTCCAGGGTCAGATCGTCTTTCCCGGTATTTGAAGTTGTGCTTCTTGCCATCTACTCGGGATGTGCCTTGCTGCTGTCCATGTTTGGTTGCCGGCGATGGAACTACCGAGTGATCCCGAATAGCGCGGAGGCATTCTCTCCAGTTATGGCGCTGAGTCCCTCGGATGAAATCCCGGTTTCGGCCATTTCGCGAAAATAGCGGCCGGGAGAGATCAGGGGGTAGTCGCTGCCGAAAAGGATTCTTTGGACACCCACAATTGCGGCCATCGTTGTATACATGGAAGACTTGTAGAGAAAGGGCGAAGCCGCCGTGTCGTAGAAAACGTTTCTAAGAATCTCCGGGGCCTCTCTTTTGAGCAGTTCGTAGAAGCCCAAGCCTCCTCCCCAGTGGGCCAGGATCAGGCGAATTTCTGCAGCCATCCGGGCGAGGGCGTAGTAGAAATCGAGCCCCAGAGGGGCCTTGCCCGGGTAGGCACGGCCGACCGGTTCGTTGGCATGAACGAGCATAATGCCGTCATACATCCCGCAGCAGGCGATCAAATCCTGGTAGCAATTCAGTGCAACCGCTTCATCCACCAGTCCATAGACGGCCAATTCTCCGAGTCCCCGCGCTCCCAGCGCAAGGCATCGCTCCGCTTCTCTCAGGCTGCCCGGTCCCACGGGGTTGACGCAGCCCAGAGGAATCAATGCAGGAGCATATTTCGCGGCGGATTCCAGCACGTAGTCATTATGCCGCATTGCAAGCTCAGGTTTTTGCCACGGAAAACCAAAAACCACGGCTCGATCAACCCGGTCGCGCTCCATGGTTTCGAGGAGAGATTCCACTGTTGCGAGTCTTGCCCTCGGGGAATCATAGAGGTGTCGAAATGCCGGCTCACCATCGTAGAAACCCTGGCGGTCCTGAACGATATCCGGCGGGAAAATGTGGGTGTGAACGTCGATACGCATCCTGAAGAAACCTGAAAGGTGTTTTGAAAGCGAAATAGTCTTGACTTCTCTCAGGTAAACAGACGACAAGTACCTCGACCGGCCGGTTAAAGCCATGAAGATTACCTTCTAGACCAATGGACTGATGATGTCGAGAGAAACCATGCTTGGCGAGATTGAAAAAGTGGCACGCCGCGCGATTGTCGAGGCTGGAAATCTCATTCGGGACAAACTCGGGAGCATTTCTTCTTCGCAGATTCACGTGAAAGGCCCATTTGACTATGTGACCGAGGTGGACAGGGAGAGCGAGACGATCATAATAGACAAGGTTCTCGAACACTTTCCCGATCACCATATCATGTCCGAGGAAACCGCCAATGACGGATTGCAACGCGGCATTTCCTGGATCATAGACCCCCTCGACGGAACCACCAACTTCATCCATGGTTTCCCCTTCGTTGCGATTTCGATTGCCGTCTGCGAGGACGAGCAGCCCGTTCTCGGCATGGTATTGGACCCCGTGCACCAGGAGCTTTTTTTTGCCAAACGCGGGGGTGGGGCCCATCTGAATGGTAGACGAATCCATACCGGCAGGCCCCTTGATTTAAATGAAGCATTGGTTGCAACCGGTTTCCCGCATCGCACCCGATTTCTCCTGGGACCCTATCTGGATACTTTCCGGAGCATTTTTCAGGCTGTCAGCGGCATTCGGCGGGCTGGAGCAGCGGCCCTTGATCTGGCGTATCTGGCAGCGGGCCGCATTGACGGTTTCTGGGAAGCAGGCCTGAAAGCCTGGGATATTGCTGCGGGAAGTCTCCTGGTGACCGAGGCTGGAGGCCATGTGAGCGACTTCTGGGGGAAAGAGGACTACCTCTACAATGGTCATGTTGTCGGCGGGACAAGCCTTGTCTATCCATTTCTGCTCGAACAGGTGAAGATTTTTCTGGCACCGGCTCTGAAACCGGGACGATGCCCCGTCTATTAGCCTGGATCGCCGGCTTGAGCCGGTGCAAAGAGCCGGCTACAGTTCGCAGGCATCCTCTGCGAAAGGAAAAATGCACCCGGTATCCAGCGAGCCGATAAAATCTTCGATACTTCGCATGCCTTCAGTTTTCAAAAACCGCTCTATGCCTCTGATGATCTCCGGGGTAACCTGCGGGTTGATGAAGTTGGCCGTTCCCACCTGAATGGCTCTTGCTCCCAGCAACAGGTACTCCAGAGCGTCCGTCGCATTCATGATCCCGCCGATACCGATTACCGGGCAGGCAACCGCCTGTAGCACTTCGTAAGTACAGCGAAGGGCGATGGGTTTGATCGCCGGTCCGGAAAGACCGCCCAGGATGTTTGCCAGCCTGGGGCGGCGGGAGAAGACATCGACTGCCATCGCCGCTACGGTATTGATGCAGGACAGTGCATCGGTTCCGGCATCGACCGCTGCTCTGGCAATTTCACGGATATCGGTGACGTTTGGGGTCAGTTTGGTGATGAGCGGAAGCGAAGTCGTCCGGCGAACCGCCCGAACAACAGCTGCCGCAGCCTCAGGATTGGCCCCGAAGAGTAAGCCTCCCTTTTTCACGTTAGGGCAACTGATGTTGATCTCAACCGCGGCAATGCCGTCCGTATCATCGAGGCGTGATCCGAGTTCTGCATACTCCTCCGGAGTGTTTCCCAAAATGTTTACAATCACGGGGGTTTGTTGTTCCCGCAGATAGGGCATCTTCACCTTCAAGAAGGCTTCGATGCCGACGTTTTCCAGGCCGATGGCGTTGATCAATCCGGACGGTGTTTCGACCAGACGGGGAGGGGGATTACCAGGACGGGGCTGAAGAGAAATGCCCTTGACCACAACGGCGCCCAGCTGCTTCAAATCCAGAAAATCGGCATACTCTTCTCCATACCCAAAGGTGCCGGATGCCACCATTACAGGGTTCTTCAGACGCAGGGGGCCTAGTTGTACAGAGAGATTTGGGGAGTGGTTGGGTGCCTTTGAAGCCTGTTCCATGCGATTGATCCTGCTTGAAATATAGGGCCGTCCTTGCAGACATGCAGATACTTCTCGGCCATCGGGTCATCGGGATAACGCGCGGGAAGAGCACACCCGAGGCAGGCCCCGATGCCGCATGCCATGAGGGATTCGAGCGAAAGCTGGGAGGGCACGTTCTGTTGCAGGCACCACTTTGCCACATAATACTGCATCACGAGTGGCCCACAGGAGTAGAGCAAATCCGGGCGCAGATGCTCCTTTGCCACGACGGATTCAAAAAGCCGGGTAACAAACCCCTCATAGCCCAGGCTTCCGTCATCCGTACTGCAATGGACGGAGGTCCCGAGATTCTCGTAAGGGAGGATCGAAACAAGCTCCGCCGCGCTGCGTGCACCGTAGAAGAGATGAATGTTCCGGTTGCTGCTCTTCGGTCGGTTCGATGTGAGCTGAACCAGCAGGTCATGGAGCGGTGCGATGCCGATACCTCCGGCAATCAGCGCAACCCTCAGGTTTTCCTGCAAAGGTATGGTGAAGGAATTCCCAAGAGGACCCACAGCACTCAATCGAGATCCTGGTGGACGTTGGGAAAGAAACCGGGTGCCTCGACCCATCACTCGGTAGAGAATCTCAAAGAGAGCCTCACGAGGCATGATTCGGTGAAACGAAAAGGGCCGCTTGAGGAGAGGGTCCGTTCCATCCCGGACCTGGAGCATGACGAACTGCCCGGCTCGGGCCGTCATGGCTATTTGCTCGCACCGGAGTTGAAGCCGGAACGTTTGTTCCGCCACTTCCCGTTGCTCGACGATCTGCACGTCCTCCTGAACCTTTGCCATGCGTTCAACCCTCGGGCATCTCTTGCCATGCCAGCACGGCGGCATTGCGTCCGGTCGTCTTTTCTCGTCGGTATGAGAAGAAATCGCTCGATTCACAAACGGTACAACGGTTGGCGACTTCGATGTGCTCCGAACGCAATCCCGACCGGATCAGCTGCCAGCGAGTGATTGACCAGAAATCGAAGTATGAGCTCCTTGTTTGAAATGGCCGGAAGGAATCAGGCAGTTCCTCGGGATAGTTCCGGAATTCGGCACAGCAGGGGCCAAGCGAGGGCGAGATGCCGGCAAGAATATTCGTGGGATCGCTGCCAAAACGGTCACAAAGCAAGGCGACCACCTTCGCAGGGATGTTCGCAACGTTTCCCCGCCAGCCGCAGTGAACATTGGCGATGACCCCCCGGACCGGGTCAACCAGAAAGATAGCCTGGCAATCGGCGATCTTGATCAAGAGGCCCACGCCGCGAAGCGTAGTCACCAGGGCATCTCCAGGCGGAGCAATGAAAATGGAGTGGCGAAGCATTGCCCCGGCAAGGCATTCCTCGTCGACAACGTGAATGGTATCCCCATGAGTCTGATAGCTGGCCACCATTCGATCTATGCCCAGAGCTCCTTTCACCCGAAGAAGGTTTTCCTGAACTGCCTCAGGGCTGTCGCCGTTGTTCCATGCTACATTGAGTGTTGCATAGGGATGCTTGCCGGCACCGCCATGGCGTGTGAATACCCCGTGCACGAGATGGGGAATCTTCGACAGATGGTGGAAGCTGTGCCGGATGGAGCGTTTGTGATTGTCTGGAGATTTCATGGCAGACCGCTTGTCGAACATTAATCCCTGTTGCCCTCCATTTCAGAATTCCGGATCAATACGGGGCTGATCCTCCGGAAATGGAAATCCCTTTGTGATGAACCAATCACCAACAGCTCAGAAACTATCTCAGAACTTGCTCACACCGTCACCCCGGCGAACGCCGGCGTCCAGAAGACCTTTAAAGACCTGGATTCCGGCTTTTGCCGGAATGACGTTCAGCGGCCTTTGTGCCATTTTGAGATAGTCTCTTATTGCTTACCGTCAATTGGCGGGCAGGGCAAGTCTTATTGAGCGGCAGCGAAATATTGTTGTGAAAGAGACCAAGATCCTTTACAAAATGCGGGTGAATACCGGGATGATGCTCCTCGATATGCGCCGTGAGAAGGGAATGCATCCGTGATGTGCGGCAGTAGGGCCGGTTCATACTGGATGGGTGTGTGGCATCCCTTTCTCGTTATGGATTGATGGCCACGGGAATATCTCTATTAAGTCGGTTGCAGGTAATTGATCATGATTCTCAGGATTCATCCGAATTTGCGGCTGGAAGCTTCGGTAGCTTTCATTGTTGGTTTAGGGTTTATGCTCTTTGGCCTGTTTCTGCTCTTCTGGGGCCTGGTGCTTTGCGGGACCCTGGTTGGATGGATTCGCTGGTTCACTGCCGGCAACTTCCAGGGTTCTCTCGTAGGATGGCTCGTTCCCGCCTTGTGCTTTCTCTCCGGCGGCGTTCTGGTTTACCTCGGCCGCCATCTTTTGATGGTTTACCGGGGGTGGCTGCTCAGGGTCAGCTGGTTGCTGGGCAACACGCAGCCGCGAAAAATGATCCTCACTTTTCCTCCATACCGGGGAGCAAGAGGCAGGATCGCAGAGCTGCATGAGGATGGAAAGCCGGAAGGGGCGAGGCGGGGTGAAGTCGTGGATGTTCGCTCCCCGCAGTGGAAAATCAAAGACCTGGGAGCCAATCGCGTCGATGTTTTCAGAGAGGTTGAATCGGAAGGCATTGTTGCGATAATGGCCGATTATGGGGTGATATGGGGATTCCGGAAGCTGATGGACCTCTCGGATGACCCTGCCCCCGGAAAGAATGTCTAGAGGAAAACGATGAAGACGCCATTGCCGGCGATGGGAAAGATATCTGCCGAAGTTTTCGATGAGGTCATTTTGCCACAGTTGGGCAGAAGGCGGCCGGAGGTATTGACCGGTCCTCAGCACGGAGTGGATGTGGGTGTCGTCGATCTGGGAAACGGTCAGGTCATGGTGACGACCACTGATCCTATTTTTGTTGTCCCTCCATACGGGTGGGAGCGCTCCGCATGGTTTGCGGTGCATATCCTGGCCTCGGATGCAGCCACTTCGGGTCTACCTCCCCAATACATCACCATGGACCTCAATCTGCCGCTCTCCCTCAATCGGGAGCAATTCGAAATCCTTTGGGGAGTGATGCACGGGGAATGTGAACGGCTTGGAATGGCAATCATTTCCGGCCACACCGGCCGCTACGAAGGTTGCGGTTACCCGATGATCGGTGGAGCGACTGTCATCTGTGTCGGCCCGAAGGATCAGTATGTGACCCCCGCCATGGCCCAGGTGAGCGATGCCATTGTCATTACCAAGGGTGCTGCCATCGAGGCGTCGGGATTGTTCGCCGTGACTTTCCCAGGGAAAGTGGCCGAACGGTATGGCAAGGATTTCGCTGCCGAGGCGGAACGGATTTTCTGGCAAATGTCCGTGGTTGAGGACGCCATGACTGCGATTACCGTGGGAGTTCGCGAGAACGGAATCACCTCCATGCATGATGCTACGGAATGTGGGGTTTGGGGTGGTCTCTTTGAAATTGCCTGTGCCTCCGGAGTGGGCATGGTTGTTGACAAGGAGAAGATCATTGTTCAGGAAGCGGTCAGGAAGGTGTGCGACCTGTTCGACATCGATCCTTATGCTTCAATCAGCGAGGGGACACTCATCGCCACCTGCCGGCCGCACAAGGCAAAGGAACTGGTAGCTCGCCTCCGAGACAGGGATATCCCAGCCAGTATCGTGGGAGAAATCGTGGAAGCGAGCCAGGGCCTGTCGTGCTTTGAAGGCGGTATCAGGCGAGAGCTCATCCATCCGAGGGTCGATCCCTTCTGGGAGGCTTTTGGCAAAGCAGCCTCGGAGAAGACTCTCTAGCAAGTGCCACGGATACCGGATGGATACGGAACAATACTGCAGAAAGCTCAAACAGTGGGTGGAATAAGGAGTATTCGGTCCTTACTATGAGCTTCCATTCTTGAATTCTGCTTTCTAGCGTTGTTCCGCAGGAGACGATTCTCATGATCGAAAAGGTGATCATTGTTGGAGCGGCGGGGAGGGATTTCCACAATTTCAACGTCTACTTCAAGAACAACCCACGCTACCAGGTCGTCGCTTTCACGGCAGCACAGATTCCCAGTATTGAAAAGCGTATCTTTCCACCGGAGCTGGCAGGCGATTATTATCCGAACGGCATTCCCATTTATCCTGAAGCCCATCTGGCGAGGCTCATTCGTGAGTGCGGCATTGATCTGGTGGCTTTTTCCTATAGCGATATCTCTCATGTCGATGTTATGCACAAAGCTTCGATGGCGATGGCGGAAGGCGCTGACTTCCTTCTGCTGGGTGCCACCTATACCATGATCAAGGCAAGGAAGCCTGTCGTTGCGGTCTGTGCAGTCAGGACCGGCTGTGGGAAGTCGCCCACGACGCGAAAGATCTGCGAGATCCTCCGGGAGCGGAATATTCGGGTCGTTGTGGTGCGCCATCCCATGCCCTACGGCAACCTGAAAGCCGAGGTTGCACAGCGTTTCTCCAGCCATGACGACCTTGACCGATACCATTGCACCATTGAAGAGCGGGAGGAATACGAGCATTTGATCGATCAGGAAATCGTTGTATATGCCGGGATCGACTACGAAAAAATCCTGCATCTCGCAGAAGCCGAGGCCGACCTGATCATCTGGGACGGTGGGAACAACGATACCCCCTTTTACCATCCCGACTGCCATATTGTGCTCTTCGACCCTCACCGTGCCGGTCATGAATTGCTCTATTATCCCGGTGAGACCAACATGCTCATGGCTGATGTGGCGGTCATTAACAAGGTTGATACTGCCCCTAAGAGCAGTGTGCAGAGAGTACGAAGAAATATTGAACAGTATTCAAAGAATGCCGAGATTGTTCTGGCTGAGTCTCCGGTAACGGTGGACGATCCTGCTCAGATCAGGGGGAAGCGGGTCCTGGTGGTCGAAGATGGTCCAACTCTGACTCATGGTGAAATGCCCTTCGGTGCTGCAACGATCGCCGCCCGGAGCTGTGATGCGGCGGAGCTGGTTGATCCCCGACCCTGGGCCGTAGGAACGATCCGTGAGGCTTATTCCCAGTTCTCTCATCTTGGTCCTCAGTTGCCGGCAATGGGCTATAGCGATCAGCAGATAAAGGACCTGGAAGAAACCATCAATGCGGTTGATTGTGAGGCAGTGGTTTGTGCCACGCCTATTAACCTGAATCACCTGCTCAGTCTAAACAAACCCACTGTCCGTGTCCACTATGAGTACCGGGATCATGGCCGCCCCACATTGGAAGAAGTTCTGATGAGAAGGATAAAGGACCTGATAGTTTGAAAAGGAAGAAGGAAATCCTGCTTGTAGCCCTTGGAGGCAACGCCTTGATCCGCAAAGGCCAGGAAGGCACCAGCGAAGAGCAGTTTGCCAATCTGAGAATACCGCTGCGCCAGATTGCAGAGCTCTCCAAAGACTACCAGATTGTCATCACATACGGAAACGGGCCTCAAGTCGGAAACCTCCTGCTGCAGCAGGAATGTTGCCACGATGTTCCACGATTGCCGTTGGAAATTCTTGTAGCCCAGACTCAGGGGCAGATTGGCTACATGATTGAATCGACTCTCGATAACGAATTCATGGAGCTCGGGCTGGACAGCAAGCAGTATTTTGTGACCATCCTCAGTTATGTAGTGGTGGACGAGAATGATCCGGCATTCCTTAATCCATCCAAACCGATCGGTCCAATTCTCAGTGAACAGGTTGCGGCAGCCTCACCATATCCCACAGTAAAGACCCCAAAAGGATACCGGCGAGTCGTAGCATCCCCGAAACCCATCTCCATAGTGGAAAAGAGGGAGATCCGGAAACTGATCGATATGGGTTTTATCGTGATTGCCTGCGGTGGCGGAGGCATACCGGTCATTAGGGAAAGCCGTACCTTTCACGGTGTCGATGCGGTCATAGACAAGGACCTTGCCAGCGCCAAACTGGCTGAAGAGGTGGGAGTGGATATTTTTCTGATCGCCACAGACGTCGAAGGCATAGCGATATCCTTTGGAAGGCCGGAAGAGCAGTTCCTGAAGACCTTGCCCATTTCCAAAGCGATGCAGCATCTCAAGGAAGGGGAATTTCCACCCGGCTCTATGGGCCCCAAGGTGGAAGCGGCTGCACAATTCCTTCACAGCGGAGGGAAACGTGCAATGGTCGCTTCCATAGAGGAGATTACAAAGGCGGTAGAAGGGAAAGCCGGGACGGAACTCATACGAGGAAGCCTCGAAACAACGAAGTTGATGTTGCCCTCAATTCTTGATTGAAGATACCGAAACCGCGTGCTATGAATCATATCCTTTTAGGGTTCTTGCAGGACGCTCAGAATGCTGCGTTTCTATGACGGCGAGAATCCAGGAGAGCTAAAGGATCCTGGGTGCCCGCCGTTTTATGAATGGCTTTTGAGTGATGGCTGAGGATCTTGCAGGGAGGTCCCTTGAGTCTCTATTGAAAGGAGAAGGGTGATTGATGGTGTGGAATCGCATTCTGGGCTGGTTCTCCAATGATCTGGCGATTGACCTTGGGACCGCGAATACGCTTGTGTACGTGAGGGGAAAGGGTATCGCCCTATGTGAACCTTCTGTGGTGGCTACCCGAAAGGATGAACGCGGTGCCAACCGGGTTGTGGCCGTCGGCAAGGATGCCAAGCTCATGCTTGGAAAGACCCCAGGCAATATCCAGGCTACTCGCCCCATGAAGGATGGAGTGATCGCTGATTTCGAGGTGGCAGAGGCCATGATCCGCTACTTCATCAGAAAGGTCCATAACCGGAGGAATCTGGTTAGACCCAGAATCATCGTCTGTATTCCCTCAGGGGTAACTCAGGTAGAACGCCGGGCAGTTCGGGAATCGGCCGAATCGGCAGGGGCGAGAGAAGTTTACCTGATCGAAGAGCCCATGGCTGCCGCTATCGGTGCAGGTCTGCCCATCACTGAACCCGTCTGCAACATGGTGGTGGATATTGGGGGTGGGACCACGGAAGTGGCGGTCATCTCTCTAGCGGGGATAGTGTTTAGCCGTTCGGTCAGGGTTGGTGGGGATAAGATGGACCTGGCAATCCTGCAACATATCAAACGGGAGTACAATCTCCTGATCGGTGAGCGCACCGCGGAGCACATTAAAACGACTATTGGAAACGCTTATTACGTGGGGGATGCGGAGACCATGTTAATCAAAGGGCGCGACCTGGTAAGCGGAATCCCCAAGACCGTCGAGATCAATTCCGATGAAATCCGGGAATCCATACAGGAGCAAGTTGATTCAATTGTAGAGACGATCAAGATAGCGCTCGAACAGACGCCGCCGGAACTGGCTGCGGATATAGTGGATCGAGGGATTGTTTTGACCGGTGGTGGTGCCTTGTTGAAGGGCTTGGATCAATTGCTGCGACATGAAACGGGGTTGCCGATTACTATCACCGAAGACCCTTTGTCTACCGTGGTTTTGGGTTCGGGGAAGGCCTTGGAGGAGATTGAAATACTCAAACAAGTGCTAACCTAAGAATGTTTATCAGTGGTCAGTCACCTGTGACCAGCAAGTTGGCTGTAATGCTTGCCTGTGCCGAATGTCGGCGACCAGGCGCCGGCGCGGCGCCGGGGGGAGCTGTGGGGAGACTGGCATTGAGCAGACCGTCCTTCGTGATAACACCGGCGTTTCGGATGGCATTCCCACGGTACGCCGGTATTGTCGGGAGTTGACAATCCCCTGGAACCACGACCCGGTCATCAAGCCTGCAACTCCCCAATCATAGAGTGTCCAAACACCCGAATTGAGGCTGTCCCGTCATGGCAGATTGGTTGCGCCGACTGCGCACTGTTCTCCTGATCTCTGTGTTCTTTGCTGTTTTCCTCTACATCCTTTCGCTCAATTTCCGGCCGGCTGACCGGATGGATCTGCTGCAGAGGATTGTGATTGAATCGGTACTTCCCGTGTTTAAGTCCTTTGGGAATATTACTGCGTTTGCCGAAGATATTGTTAAGGAATACGTTCTACTGAGACAGTTGCGTTCTGAGAATCAGAATCTGAGGGAGAGGGTCGCAGCTCTTGAACAAAAAGTTATCGATTACCAGGAAGCTTCGGTGGAAAACCTGCGTTTGCGACGTCTTTTAGATTTTCGATCGACGCTTCAGGCTGAGACAATTCCTGCACAAGTGGTCCTTCATGACCTCACCGGGTGGTTTCAAACCTTGATGGTTGACAAGGGGTTTCGCGATCAGATCGCTCCCGATATGGCGGTTGTGAACGACGAGGGCATTGTTGGCCGCATCCTGGATGTATCGGACCGCTATGCTCGGGTCTTGCTCATCACTGATCCAGGCAGTTCAATAGATGCCATTATTCAGCGTAATCGAGTCAGGGGTGTTCTCAGCGGCAGGGATGCGAACACTTGTATCCTGAAATATGTACGTGGTAATTTGGAGGTTCAGGTTGGTGATTTGGTGGTGACTTCTGGAAAGGATGGAGTTTTTCCAAAGGGGCTCCGGTTGGGAACCATCCAGGGAGTTTACAAGGATCCCCTTGACCTTTTTCAGAGAATTGAGGTCAAACCCCTGGTGCGTCTCAGTACTATCGAGGAGTTACTGATCATCAAGCGTGATGTCACGCCTTCCGATAAAATGCTGGGAACTGATTCCAGAAGTGGGCAATAGAATTGATATACTTCAAGAACTCAATGACTTGGCGATACCTTGTCAGGATTACCCTCTACACTGTTTTCCTCCTGCTGCTCCAATCGTTCCTGGTTTCGCATTTTTTTCGGCCTGAGCTGCGGATAGACCCTTTGCTGGCATCGATGTTCGGCACCGCTTTTGTGTGGTCTCCGCTGGTGAGTGTTGTCTGGGCTTCGGTATGGGGTTTCATCGTGGATGCTCTTTCAGGAAAATTCTGGGGATTTCATGTTGGATCCTATGTGGTGGCAGTCTGCCTGGTCAACATGACTGCAGAGCGTTTTGAGTACCGAAATCCTTTCTATCAGATGCTGTTTGTCGGGGCATGCGCACTTGGACAATCGGGGGTTCTTGGTCTCTTTCTCCTTTTTGATGCGTCCGGGCCGGCCGATCTTGCCACAATGTTTTTGAGTCTGCTGATGCGGTCAATGGTCATGATGGTTCTGGCACCGCTGATAACATATCCCCTTTGGAATACCAGGGGAGACAACCTGTAGATGTGATCTCCGGAATGCCGCCCGGCAGGAGGGATTTCGCCGGCCTTTCGACTGCAAGCGATTCGTTGATTGCCCGTTATGAAATGGATGATGCTGAAGAGAAACAAGGATTCGGACAACCTGGAACTGCTGAACTGGCAGGCGACCGACGTTGCCGCTTCTCAGAAGCAGTACTATCTGTTGCTGGGAATCATGGTTCTTGTGCTTGCAGTGTACGCGCTTCAGATCTGGCGCCTGCAGGTCCTTCAGGGAGCAACCTATCGTTATCAATCTGAAAACAATCGTATCCGTCTCGAAGAGGTCCCCGCGGCGCGGGGCATTATTTATGACCGAAACGGCAACCCTCTGGTGGAAAACCGGCCCGCTTATCATATACAACTCATCCGAGAGGATGTTCGTGACCTGGAGCAGACAATCAGAGAAGTGGCTCGTTTGTGCGAGCGAAATCCGGAAGAGCTGTTCGGTGTTTTGGAGTCGAGCAAGCAGATTCCCAAATTTCTCCCGTTGCGGCTAGTGAGTGACATTGATCGCGACTGTCTGGCTCGTGTTGAAGCGCAGAGAGTTCGTTTGCCGGGCGTGTTCATTCAGCTTGAGCCGAAGCGCGAATATCGGTGGAGAGGAACGGCCCCCCACCTGATCGGCTATTTGAGCGAAATCACTGAAACGGAGCTGAAAGGGGGGCAATACACGGGGTACTTTCCAGGTGAGGAAATTGGTAGAATTGGAGTGGAAAGTGCTTTTGAGAAATACCTTCATGGAAAGAGAGGAGGGCGGCAGGTGGAGGTAGACGCCATTGGCAGGCGCGTTCGTCTCCTCGATGAGGTGCTCCCGATCTCCGGGAAAAACGTCTGGCTGACCATCGACGTTGAGCTTCAAAAGGTTGCGGAATCCTGCCTTGAAGGGCGAGTGGGCGCAATTGTTGCCCTAGATCCCAACAATGGAGCTATTCTTGCGATGGTAAGCAGTCCACCTTTTGATCAGGAGAAATTCATTCGCGGCATGAAAAAGGATGAATGGCAGGCGCTGAGCAAAGATCACACCCATCCGCTGCTTAACCGATGCATAAGCGGGGCTTATCCTCCCGGTTCCACATACAAACCGCTGGTGGCACTGGCAGCACTACAGGAAGGGGTGATCACTGCGGATACGGCCTTTTCTTGTCCGGGATTTCTTGAGTTTGCGGACCGAAGATACCGGTGCTGGCGGCCTCGCGGACATGGCTCCATGAGTGTGGTCCCAGCGCTCATACAATCATGTGACGTTTACTTCTATCAGACCGGACTCCGCCTTGGGGTGGATCGCCTTGCGCATTGGGCCAAATCCTTTGGATTGGGCGAGAAGACCGGAATAGGAATGCCGGGAGAACATCCCGGGCTGGTTCCCTCATCATGGTGGAAAAAACAGACGCTGGGTATTCCATGGCAAAAGGGTGAGACCCTTTCGATAGCTATCGGCCAGGGTTTCGATTCGGCAACTCCCCTGCAAATGACTTCCGCCTATGCCGCTATTGCCAACAATGGTAAGGTCTGGCAGCCATTTGTCGTGCAGCGCATTGAAGGCCATGGTCCGGATGAGGTAGATGAAATCAAAGGCAAACTCAAAGAGAAGATTCCGATTGAGCAACGGCACTTTGATCTTGTTAAGAAAGGACTCCTCGGTGTTGTTGAAAGCGAACAGGGAACGGCGCATGGCATCCGAGACAAGACCATCCCTATAGCCGGAAAGACCGGCACGGCCCAGGTCGTACAGATGGCCGACGGGCCTAATCGTACACTCACCAAAAACCTTAAGGAAAAAGACCGAGATCATGCATGGTTTGTAGGGTATGCTCCCGCCGGTAATCCTCAAATTGTCGTCACCGTTCTTGTGGAACACGGCGGGCACGGCTCCTCGGTTGCTGCACCCTTAGTAAAGAAGGTGATTGCTGCGTATCTTGGGAATATGCCCAACCCGCCAGGATCATAGCGTTTCCCATGCTATGGCCTGTTATTCAAGGAGTGTCATCCTCAAATGATGGATAGGCGATTGATCGAGCATTTTGACTGGTCGATTATTTGTGTGCTGATTGGCATCATTTGTATAGGCCTTCTCAGCATCTACAGTGCTCTATACAATCAGATACAGAATGATCCCACTCATAACCTCTTTTTTAAACAACTGCTGTGGTTGTCAGTGGGGCTCACAGTCATGTTCTGCAGCCTGCTGATAGATTACCAGCAGCTGAAAAGGGTGAGCCTGTGGATCTATATTATTGCGCTCCTGATGCTCGTGGCCGTCTTGTTTGTCGGCAAGGATGTAAACGGTTCGAAGAGGTGGTTGGAGATGGGAGGGTTTCGATTTCAACCATCAGAATTTATGAAAGTCGCCATTGTGATTTATCTCGCAAGTTACTTCTCCTCACAGGAAACCTACCCCTATCCAGATTTGAAGAAGCTTGCACTTCCGGCGGTCCTTGTGATGTTTCCCGTGTTTGTGATCCTGGCACAACCAGATCTGGGCACCGGAATAACTATCATGGCGATTGGCGGTACGATGGTTTTCATAGTGGGGATACGCTGGCGGTATATCCTTTCAGGAATACTACTAATTATTCCCCTTATTTATCCGGTTTGGGAGCATGTCCTGAAGCCATACCAGAAAAAGCGAATTCTGATCCTCCTGCGACCAGACCTTGATCCCCTGGGAGCCGGCTACCATATTCGCCAGTCTAAGATTGCCATCGGTTCAGGTATGTTATGGGGCAAAGGATTTCTGAATGGAACGCAAAACAAATTACATTTTCTCCCAGAAAAACACACGGATTTCATTTTCTCTGTCTGGGCGGAGGAATGGGGTTTTGTTGGCTGTTTTGTGTTGTTGGCTCTTTTTGCTCTGCTCATTCTGCTTTCCCTCAGAGTGGCCAGGAGGTCCAGAGACCGTTACGGGGCCTTGATCGTGGTAGGGATGACCGCCCTACTGATGTGGCAGGTGCTGATCAACATAGGCATGGTGATCGGCCTGCTGCCGGTGGTTGGAATAACGCTTCCCTTTGTGAGCTACGGCGGTTCATCGTTGTTGACGCTATGCCTTGCCATCGGCTTGATCGAAAATGTGAGCATGCGCCGCTACGTATTTCAGTATCGATGACCGCACAGTAATGAGGAGGTTCAATTGTGATTTATTTTACTTTTTGCTTGCCAATGGTGGCGACTTGTGCTAACTACCACGCCCGGCTAGGCTACTAACCCTATGCAGCTGCGGGCCAAGCCTCATGAAATAGGGAGGGTGGCATGAGGAAGGGTTGTGGCCGAGTGTCAAGGGTGGCGTGCAGATGAGATTGTCGAACGCAGGAACAAAGGAAGGGTAGAGATGATCAGTATCAACGTGACGTTTTTTGTTCAGATGATCAATGTTCTCGTTTTGCTTTTCTTGATGAATCTCTTTCTTTACCGTCCCATACGTCGGATTGTTGCCCAGCGGAAGCAGTTTTTTGCGGAGCAGCAGCAAGGGATTGATCGGGCTGAAGCTGAAACCGCTGCTGCTGTTGACAAATTCAACGCAAGCATCCTGGATGCTCGAAAAAGCGGGCGTGAGAAGGCTCAAGAGATAAAAGCATCTGCCTACGAACAGGAAAAGGAGCTGTTGAAGGCCTCTGCTGAGGGTGCTGCCAAGCAGGTCCAGGTGGCGAGGACGGCTATTCAGGGTGATATCGGAAAGGCGCGCGATCAGCTGAGAGCACAGATCAATGCCTTCTCAGTCGAACTTGCGCAGAAGATATTGGGTAGGAATCTCTAGATGTGTGGGCGTGAGAAGGGGGTATGAGATGAGGGTAAAGGGTGCATTGCCCCTCCTTTGCGCGGCATCATTCACTGCATTGCAGGGAGTTTGCTGGGCTTCTGGGGGGGGAGGCGATGGAGGCCATCTGAACTGGACGGATTTTGCCTACCGGCTCGTAGCCTTCGTAATTCTGGTTGCGATTCTGGTGAAGCTTCTAAAAAAGCCAATCTGCAGTTTTCTTACATCAAGGCGTGAGGACATTCAAAAGCTTCTTACCGAGCTTGAGTCCAAACGGCTGGAGGCTGAGCAGAGAAGCGTCGAACAGAAGGCGAAGCTGGCTGCATTGGAGGATGAAACCAAGAAAATTGTCGCAGAGCTTCTCGCAGAAGGAGAAGCTGAAAGGCAAAAGATCATCGAGTCTGCCCAAAAACAGGCTGCATACATTAAGCAACAAGCGGAGCTTGCTATCCAGCAGGAAATCAAGACTGCTCGAGAGGATCTCCAGGAAGAAATTGGTGATCTTACCGTGGCGGCTGCTGAGGCATTGTTGCGCAAGAATTTAAAGGCTGCGGATCAGGATCGCCTGGTTCGTGATTTCATGACAAGGGTGGTGGAGGCCAAGTGAAGAACCTGATTATCGCCAAACGTTATGCCAAGGCATTGTTCAACCTCGCCCAGGAAGATGGCAAGATTGAACAATATGGACAGGAGCTGGACGGCTTCGTTCGGCTCTCAGGGAAGCTTCCTGATTTGGCAAACGCCATAGAGAATCCCTTGTACACGGAAGCTGCCCGAAAAGCGGTGTTTCACTCAGTTGCCGACAGAATCGGTTTGTCTCAGATTCTAAAGAGTTTTATCAACCTCCTTATAGAAAAGCGGCGTGTGCAGAATGCTGCCGAGATAGCAGAATACTACCACAAGCTGATCGATGAGCATGCCAATATCGCGAGGGCCAAGATCATGGCTGCTGCTCCTCTGAAGGAAGGGGTGGTTCAGGATATTGCCAAAACCCTGGAAAAGATGACCGGCAAGAAAGTCGTCGTAGAGTTTCAGCAAGACAGCAGCCTGATCGGCGGAATTGTTGCGCAGATTGGCGATTTGGTTTTAGATGGGAGCGTAAGGCGGCAATTACTCCATTTTAAGGAAACCATGAAGAGGGGTGCATTGGGTTAATGGAAATCAGAGCCGAAGAAATCAGCCAGATTATTCGAGAGCAGATCAAGGATTACGAGAAGCAGGTCGAACTCAGTGAAACAGGCCGTGTGCTCTCCGTTGGTGACGGTATTGCTCGCGTCTATGGCGTCGAGAAGTGCATGTCCATGGAGTTGCTTGAGTTCCCTACGGAACATGGATCAGTTTATGGCTTGGCCCTCAACCTCGAAGAGGACAATGTGGGTGTCGCGATCATGGGCGAAGATATCCACATCAAAGAAGGGGCCGAGGTGAAGCGCACCGGGCGCATCGCAGAAGTGCCTGTGGGAGACGCTGTATTGGGCCGAGTAATCGACCCTGTTGGCCGGCCCATTGATGGTAAGGGTCCGGTCGAGGCAAAGGAATTTGCCCGCATCGAGCGAATTGCCCCTGGTGTTATCGCGAGACAGTCGGTTAATGAGCCGATGTATACGGGGCTCAAGGCCATCGATGCGATGACCCCGGTTGGCCGCGGACAGCGGGAGCTGATCATCGGGGACCGGCAGATTGGCAAGACTGCCATTGCAATAGATTCCATTATCAACCAAAAGGGCAGCGGGATCATCTGTATTTATGTGGCGGTCGGACAGAAGAAATCAACGGTCGCCCAAGTCGTAGAGGTGCTTCGCAGGCACGGGGCGATGGAATACACCACCGTGGTTGCAGCCAGTGCAAGCGACCCCGCTTCACTTCAATACATTGCGCCATATGCCGGATGCGCCATGGGCGAATATTATCGAGACCGCGGCGGTCATTCACTGATCATCTACGATGACCTTTCGAAGCAGGCGGTTGCCTACAGGCAGGTTTCACTCCTGTTGCGCCGTCCACCGGCTCGCGAAGCCTATCCTGGTGACATTTTCTATAATCATTCAAGGCTCTTGGAGCGTGGAGCGAAGCTAAATAAGGAGCTTGGATCTGGCTCATTGACCGCCTTGCCGATTATTGAGACCCAGGCCGGAGACGTGTCCGCATATATTCCGACAAACGTTATCTCCATTACCGATGGGCAGATCTATCTTGAACCCTCACTCTTTTTCTCGGGTGTTCGACCTGCGATCAACGTGGGGCTATCCGTCTCCCGCGTGGGTGGGGCCGCTCAAACCAAGGCCATGAAGCAGGTAGCCGGTCGTATGCGCCTGGATTTGGCCCAGTATCGAGAATTGGAGGCCTTCGCAAAATTTGGCAGCGATCTCGATAAGTCCACCCAAGACCAATTGAATCGAGGAATTCGGCTTGTCGAGCTTCTGAAACAGCCGCAGTATAAGCCTATGCCTGCTGAAAAAGAAGTCGTGAGCCTGTATGCAGGAACGAGGGGACATCTTGACTCGATTCCGGTAGAGAAGGTGAGTGAATACGAAACACAGATGCTGGCCTTTGTCGAGCGGAAGTATCCTGAAATCCTGGAGGAGCTCAAGGCTAAAAACATCATCAGTGAATCGTTGGATGAGAAGATGAAAAAGGCCCTGCAAGAGTTTGCCGAGGTCTTTAAGGCTGGATAGGCGTCAGGTTCTGGTAATCAAATAAGAGAGCATAGATTATGGCAACCTTGCGGGACATTAAGCGGAAAATAGACGCCGTTAAGAAGACCTCACAGATCACCAAGGCAATGAACATGGTGGCTGCTGCCAAGCTGCGGGGGGCCCAGCAGAACATGGAGAAATTCCACCCATATGCCGTGAAGTTTAAAGAGGTAATGGGTCGACTTGCTGCTGGTGTTGAAGAAGGCGGGGAGTATGAACTGCTCAATCCGAGAGAAGACATCAAGAAGATTGTGCTGGTTTTGGTCACCGCTGACAGAGGTCTTTGCGGCAGTTTCAATAACAACATGATCCTCATGGCGGAGAAATTCATACGCGAAAAGCAATCGGCTGGAATTGAGGTTTCCTTGATCACAGTAGGCAGGAAAGGCGCTGACTACTTCCGACGTCGTAAAGTCGAGATTCGGCGTCGAATGATCGGGGTTCTCAATAAACCCAGCTATGATGATGCACTTGGACTGGGACGAGAGCTTATTGAGCTTTTCGAGGCCGGTGAGTGCGATGAAGTGTATGTCGTGTACAACCGCTTCGTGAGCATGGTCAGACAAGTGGCATCTTCGGTGAAACTCCTTCCCATTGCAGCAGAAGGACAGGGAGAGGAAAAAGAGGAGGGATTTGTCGAGTATCTATTCGAACCTTCCCATCAGGTTCTGCTTACGGACCTTCTGCCCAATTTTCTGTATATCCAGCTTTTAGAGTACTTCTACCAGACCTCCGTGGGCGAACATGCTGCACGTATGGCAGCAATGGAGAATGCTACCAGTAACTGTAAGGAACTCGTTCGCAGTCTTACGCTGACGTACAATAAAGCTAGGCAGGCGGGCATTACGAAGGAACTGATGGATATCGTAGGCGGTGCGGAGGCATTAAGAAAATAGGTTCAGACCCGTTGGCAGCGGTTCTCATGAACTAAGGAGGTAATAAGCCCATGAATTTGGGGAAAATCGTTCAGATCATTGGAAACGTAGTTGATGTCGAGTTCGAGGAAGGAAAGCTCCCTGAGTTGCTGACCGCGCTGCTTGTGACCAATCCTGGCATCGACGATACGGAAGACAACCTGGTCCTCGAGGTTGCCCAACACCTTGGTGATAACGTTGTTCGGACAGTCGGGATGGACATGACAGACGGCCTGATCCGAGGAATGCCTGTTAAGGATACCGGCAAGCCCATAACGATGCCTGTCGGAAAAGCCGTTCTTGGGCGAATCCTGAACGTTGTGGGCCGCCCGGTTGATGGTTTGGGTCCTGTGGGAACCGATGAACGGATGCCCATTCACCGGCCTGCACCGGCCTTCACGGAGCAGGACACTTCTGTGAAGGTCCTCGAAACGGGTGTGAAGGTTATTGATCTTTTGGTGCCTTTCCCTCGCGGTGGCAAAATGGGGATGTTTGGGGGTGCCGGAGTCGGCAAGACGGTTGTTATGATGGAAATGATCCATAATATCGCTATGCAGCACGGCGGTATTTCTGTGTTTGCCGGTGTCGGTGAGAGGACTCGTGAGGGCAACGACCTTTACCATGAAATGAAGGATTCCGGTGTGTTACCTCGCGCTGGTCTGGTCTATGGCCAGATGACCGAGCCGCCCGGAGCACGTGCCCGGGTCGCAATCTCGGCTCTGACTGTTGCCGAATACTTTCGAGATGTTGAGGGTCAGGATGTGTTGCTCTTTGTTGACAACATATTCCGGTTTACGCAGGCTGGTGCCGAGGTTTCTGCCCTTCTCGGGCGTATGCCCTCTGCCGTCGGGTACCAACCGACTCTGGGCACTGACCTTGGAGAGTTGCAGGAACGGATCACATCGACAACCAAAGGGTCAATCACTTCGGTGCAGTGTGTCTACGTTCCTGCTGACGACTTGACCGATCCGGCGCCTGCAACAACGTTTGCTCACCTCGATGGTACCGTTGTTCTGTCACGCCAGATTGCAGAGCTGGGAATCTATCCTGCAGTGGATCCACTGGATTCCACATCTAGGATTCTGGATCCAAATGTCCTTGGGGATGAACACTACTACACCGCACGCCAGGTCCAGCAGATCCTTCAAAAGTATAAGGATCTCCAGGATATCATTGCAATCCTTGGCATGGATGAACTATCGGAAGAGGACAAGATCGTTGTCGCTCGAGCCAGAAGGATTCAACGATTTCTGTCACAGCCGTTCCATGTTGCGGAGGCCTTTACCGGAACACCCGGAAAGTATGTGAAAATGGAAGACACGGTCAGGGGATTTAAGGAGATCTGTGAGGGCAAGCATGATGAGATTCCCGAGCAGGCCTTTTACATGGTGGGTGCGATTGAGGAAGCGATTGGCAAGGCTAAGTCTATTTCCGCAGCATAACCCGAGAAAATGGTGATCATATGGCCGATAAGATACTGTTGGAGATTGTGACTCCTGAAAGAAAGGTGCTGAGTGAGACAGTGGATATTGTTGTAGCACCTGGAGAAGAAGGAGAGTTTGGTGCGCTTCCGAACCATATCCCTTTTCTTTGCAAGCTTAAGGTCGGTGAGTTACGGTTCCGAATTGGTGCCAACACACGTCATGTTGCCATTATGGGTGGCTATGCTGAGGTTTTGCCCGATCATGTTACCATTTTGGCTACAGCTGCTGAGGAAGCGTCCGAAATCGACATAATGCGTGCAAAGAAGGCCAGAGAGCGGGCAGAGCGCCGTCTGGCTGATGCACGAGATAAGCTGGAATTCGCTCAGGCGCAGGCAGCGCTGCAAAGAGCCATGGCCCGATTGCGGATTGCAGAGAAGAGCTAGATTATCCTTTGAACATCCGGTCTAAAGCCCTTCCCGAGCGGAAGGGCTTTTTCATTGCTTTACTCTTCCTGTGGTTTAATCCATAATTCCAATGATCATCTATTGAGGCGGTTTTGACTGCCAGGAATTGTCGTCTCCAGTCGAGGAGGAGCGTAAATGTGCGGCATTGTAGGTTATGTGGGGGTCACTGACGGCAGAGATGTTTTGCTGGATAGCCTGAAACGATTAGAGTATCGCGGATACGATAGTGCCGGGATTGCCATGATTGGAGTGGATGAGGAATTGAAGGTCGTTCGCTCACGTGGAAAGATCGCTTTATTGGAGCAGAAGTTGAGGTCCGATCCGGTATCTGGGACAATTGGCATCGGACATACGCGATGGGCAACGCACGGGCGACCCTCTGACGAAAATGCCCATCCACATCGTTCTGGGCCGTTTGTTGTGGTCCACAACGGGATTATTGAAAACTATGCAGTCATCAAGGGGGAACTTCAAGAAGAAGGCTTTTCTTTCTCTTCGGAAACAGACACGGAAGTCATCGTTAAGCTGGCTGAGCGCGAGTGGAGGCGTGGTAAATCCTATCAGACGTCTATCGCTGATACACTGCGTCAGTTGCGCGGTAGCTATGCTGTGGTTTTCCTGAGCCAGGAAAGCCCTGGAGAGCTTGTTGCTGCGAGGAAAGAGAGTCCGTTGATCCTTGGGATAGGGGACAAAGTCTATTACGTTGCCTCAGATGTGACTGCCATTCTGCCTTATACGAATAAGATCGTTTACATGGAGGATGGAGACATCGCACGATTATGCAGTGATGGCTACGTAATTGAGAATCTCGAAGGAAGGCAAGTGGAGCGGTCCCCTGTGACGATCGACTGGAATCCCGTTATGGCCGAAAAGGCGGGTTACAGGCATTTCATGCTGAAGGAAATCTATGAGCAGCCGCATGCGATCATCAACACATTTCGAGGGTCATTGAATCATAGTCATCAAGACGTCTGTCTGGATAACCTGAATCTGACAGCATTGAGTATTAAGCAGCTCAAAAAGATCGTGCTGGTCGCTTGTGGTACATCGTATCATGCGTGCTTGGTGGGCAAATACACCATTGAAAGGATGTGTCAAATTCCCGTTGAAGTCGACCTGGGTTCGGAGTTTCGTTATCGCAGACCCCTAATAGATGAACACTCGCTACTCATTGCTGTGAGCCAGTCTGGTGAGACAGCGGATACCAGAGCTGCTCTGCAGGAGGGAATTGATCAGAAAGCCTCCTGCAAGGCTATCGTCAATGTCGTAGGTAGCAGCCTGGCGAGGATGGCCGATGGGGTGATCTATACGCACGCAGGCCCCGAAATTGGGGTGGCTTCGACTAAGGCTTTTACAACTCAGGTAGTAGCGCTCTACCTGTTGAGTCTGTACTGCTCAAAGATGCTTGGACGGTTATCTCAAAAGGAACTGGCCGGCCACATTCAGGAATTGGTGGAATTACCGCACAAGATTGAGAAAGCCCTGTCCAGTAGCGATAGAGTCTCCAGGTGGGCAAAGCGACATATGCATGCCCAGGATTTTCTCTATCTCGGCAGGGGCGTTCTGTATCCGATAGCGCTAGAGGGAGCATTGAAACTGAAGGAAATCTCATATATTCACGCGGAAGGATACGCTGCTGGGGAAATGAAGCATGGTCCCATTGCACTGATCGATGAGAATATGCCGGTCGTCGTTCTTCTGAAACAGGGCCTTTTGTACGAGAAAATGTTGAGCAATGTTCAGGAGGTTAAAGCGAGAGGCGGGCAGGTTCTGGCACTGATTGAAGGAGAATATGATGAGAAAATCGGTACTGTGGACCAGCAGTTGCTATTGCCACGGACATCGGAGTGGTTGGCGCCAATTCTGTTTGCCGTTCCTTTGCAGTTACTGGCATACCACATAGCCGTACTTCGCGGGACAGACGTCGACCAGCCGAGGAATCTTGCCAAGAGTGTCACGGTGGAGTAGCAGGAATCACCAGCAGGTATGAGGAGATTCAGCTTGACTTGCTCCTGTATTTTTGATTAGATATTCATGCAGAGGGGCGTTTGTCAGGGGCCTTAGCCTTCACAATAAGCGTCACTGAAGAATAATAAAAAGTCGCTTATCAAGCCTTGAGATTGCTGAGGGTTTACCCTTACCGGATCGAGTTGAGCGGCCCTTAAGAAATAATTGGCAGGAACGGTTTTGACGGTTGGAAGGTGTTGCAAGTAGTAGCTCTGGATCGAGGCGAAATAGGTAGAGCGACAGATATGCTTGGATGGTAATAACCTTGACCATGGAGGAAAAACCACCAGGTTGAGGGGTGAAAGCGTTTAACCATCCGTTTAGGATGAGCAAGTCTCTGCCATCGGAGTCAGGATGATCTCCAGACCGAGATCTTCTCTCCGTTCGATTGTTATGCTCATTTGGAGGTTGAGTAGAAAGACCGAACAAGTGGTGCTAGAGGCCCTCTACTAAAAAGTATGGACCCCTGCTGTGTTTGTGATTGGTAGAACGTCTCTGACCCAACACAGTGACTAATGGGAACCACCTCTTGCTCTGGTGCGCATATCAGGAAACTGAGAGCCTGAAAGAGCAAAGCGGTACCCACTTATGACCATCGGTTCAAATGCCGACTATCAACACGGCACCATGCGGGGGTTCAGATCTGTGCTCGTCTCTCTCCATGCAGAATCACCATCCGTGGTCGGGTGATTCCTGGTTTGACGACAGTCGCCAGTCAAAGGATCTGCCAGCTAATCCCACCCAAGAAGCTTTTCCTGCTCTATCGGTATCGTCTAGAGAGTCCTGCGTTTTAGGGCTGAACCAGGCAAGCTTGTTGCCAAGGCTCCTGCCCTTGTTCGCGGAGACCGACCGATTATTGAGCCCGGCCCGCGTGTAGCGGACAGAGGTGCAAGAGGTGGTATAAAAAGGATAAATCATAAAGGATAAATCATAATGGAATATGTGTCAGAGCTACTGTTTGTTCTGCTGGGGTTGCTTCTCGGTGGCGGAATCAGCCTGTTACTCCGCCGGTATTGGCTGGAGAGGCAAACCGGCCGTTTCAGGGACCAAGCGCTTGAGATATTGTCCGAGGCTCGAAAGGAAGCGGAGACGATTAGGAAGGAAGCCATTCTTCAGGGGAAGGACCATCTCTTTCAAATGAAAGCCGAGTTTGAGAGAGAGAGCAGAGATGCGAGGAAAGAGTTCCAGAGTCTGGAGAAAAGGATCCTTCAGAAGGAAGAGAATCTAGACAAGAAATCGGAGGGTTTGGACAAGAGAGAAGCCGCTTTATCCCGGCGAGAGAAACAGCTGCTTCAGCAGGAAAAGGAAATCGGTGAAAAGGAAAAAGAACTCCAGTGTCTCCTTGAGGAAGAGCGAAAACAGCTGGAGTGCCTCTCGGGGTTGTCTAGTGAAGATGCCAAGGAGATGCTGATCAGGGTGGTGGAGAGCGAGGCACGTCACGATGCCGCTGTACTGGTCAAAAAGATTGAGTCAGAGGCTCGAGAAGTCGCGGATCGCAAGGCAAAAAACATTATCTCGCTTGCAATTCAACGGTACGCCGGCGACTATGTGGCTGAGAAAACGGTCTCAGTCGTGAACCTTCCGAATGAAGAGATGAAAGGAAGGATCATCGGTCGTGAGGGGAGGAACATCAGGGCCATTGAAGCAACAACGGGAGTCGACTTGATCATTGATGATACTCCGGAGGCGGTGATCCTTTCCGGATTCAATCCCATCCGTCGTGAGGTGGCCAGGGTCTCTTTGGAAAGACTGATTTCGGACGGGAGAATCCATCCGGCCCGCATTGAAGAGATTGTGGAAAAGGTCAATATCGAGATTGACAATGCTATACGTGAGGCTGGCGAACAGGCGGCTTTCGATGTGGGTGTGCACGGTATTCATCCCGAATTGATCAAACTCATTGGCAAGCTTAAGTATCGCACCAGTTACGCCCAGAACGTTCTGCAGCATTCCATTGAAGTCTCTTTTCTCTCCGGCATCATGGCGGCCGAGCTCGGATTGAACGAAAAACAAGCGAAGCGGGCAGGGCTGTTGCATGACGTTGGGAAAGCAGTCGACCACGAGATAGAAGGTCCCCACGCGACGATAGGTGCTGATTTGGCCAGACGACACGGTGAATCAGCAGCGATTGTGCATGCGATTGCAGCGCATCACGAGGACATTCCAACGGAGGACATCTTGGGTGTGCTGGTCCAGGCAGCGGATGCATTGTCCGGAGCCAGGCCGGGCGCCAGGAAAGAGCTCCTGGAAACTTATGTCAAACGTCTCGAGGACCTCGAAAGGATCGCCTGTGAATTCCCTGGCATTACGAAAGCCTATGCGATCCAGGCCGGACGGGAGCTGAGGATCATCGTTGAAAGCGCATCGGTGGGTGATGCGGATGTGGTGCTGTTGAGTCGTGATGTTGCAAGGAAAATCGAAAGCGAATTGACCTATCCGGGTCAGATCAAGGTGACCGTGATACGCGAGACAAGAGCTGTTGAATATGCCAAGTAGAAAGTCTTCCCATGGATTTCTGAGTTTCGATGTCTTTTTTTCATAGAGGGAAATATGGTGCCGGAAATGGGGAATGTTTTTCAAGTCCTGACCCATAGAGGGTTCGTGGCTCAGGCAACCGATGCAGAGGAGGTTGAGAAGTGTCTCGACAGGCCTCTCACCTGCTATATAGGTTTCGACCCAACGGCTGACAGTCTTCACGTTGGTAGTCTGGTCCCGATTATGGCACTTGCCCATATGCAGCGGCACGGGCATCGACCAATCGTGCTGGTGGGTGGAGGTACAGGACTGGTCGGTGATCCAAGTGGTAAGACCGAAATGCGGAAACTCCTTGGGATGGATCAAATCAAGGCCAATTCTCTGGCGTTGAGGTCTCAGCTGGCGCAGTATCTCGATTTCTCTGACGGGAAAGCCGTGATGCTAAACAATGCGGATTGGCTCCTAGATTTGCGCTACATTGAGTTCCTGAGAGATATTGGTCGGCATTTTAGTGTGAATCGAATGCTGGCTGCTGAGAGCTATAAGTTGAGATTAGAAGCTGGCTTAAGTTTTGTCGAATTCAACTACATGCTGCTGCAGGCCTATGACTTTCTTTATCTTGCTGAGCACTACGACTGCACCGTACAAATGGGGGGGAATGATCAGTGGGGAAACATTGTCGCTGGAATTGACCTCATCCGGCGCGTGCGAGCAAAGAGCTGTTACGGCATCACTTTCCCACTCTTGACTACCGCTTCTGGCGCGAAAATGGGTAAGACGGCTGCGGGTGCTGTATGGCTGAGCCCTGAAAGGACAAGCCCGTTTGATTTCTACCAGTACTGGGTGAATACGGATGATCTGGACGTAGAGAGGTTCCTCAAGTTGTATACCTTCCTGCCGTTGGGAGAGATTGCTGCCGCAAGGGGGCTGGAGGGACAGGAGCTGAATGCGTGCAAGACGATTCTTGCCTACGAAATCACTGCTCTCACCCACGGTTCCGATTGCGCTAAGGCGGTTTTTGAGTCAGCCAACCGCATCTTTGGTCACAGAAATCTGCCTGCCGACTTGCTTCCCTCGTCTGTAATTCCGCGCGATTCGGGGATTGAGGTGGGAGCCATACCGACCACTGAGCTGTCGGCTTCTCGGCTCGATCCTGGGATCCCTGCATTCCTCCTGTTTGAGGAAGTAGGGCTCTGTCAGTCTAGAGGTGCGGCACGGAGGCTGATTGAACAGGGGGGGGCCTACGTCAATGAGGAACGTATTCAGAGGTTTGATGCACCGATTGATGGCAGGCATCTGACAGCGGATGGCATTCTATTGAAGGCCGGCAAGAAGAAGGTTCATCGGATAAGAGTCAAGGACTGATCGACTTTCACGAGAGTTCACTTTTCTGAATATTTTAAGTTGACATCTCAAATTAGAAGTAGTAGCATCGAAAGTCTTCGTTAGGGAGAATGTTCTTTGGAAACTAGGTAGTGGAAGACGTGCTGGGCCTGAG
>CAYTWB010000051.1:0-27915 GCA_964441945.1 uncultured Syntrophobacteraceae bacterium | reverse complement strand
GCCGCTTAACAATGTGAGAGATGGACTCTCAGAGTCAACGTGTAAGAATCTATACACAATCAGGAGGAACTTGACCAGATTTGATTGTAAGGCGGTGGTTTATTTTAACGACTACCGCAGAACAGGTTCACCGTGGGTTTTTCGTTGACGGGTATTGAAGCCCATGGTAGACTCTATTCATGATGAGTGAAGTCTGGATATATTAACGTTAACCAGGAATGGAGGAGGAAATCATGGCTGTTAGAGTATTCATTGAGAGGGAGATTCAGCCGGGCAATGATTTGAAGCTTCATAACCTGCTCATGCAATTGCGCACCAAAGCAATGCTCCAGAAGGGCTATATCACTGGAGAAACCCTTAGAGATGTCGGCAGCGCTAACAAGTTCCTCGTCATTGGTACCTGGAATAGTCTCGAAGACTGGAGCGCCTGGCAAGCCAACCCGGAACGCAAAGCGATCCAGCAAGAACTCGACACGCTTTTGAAAGCCCCAGAGAAGATTAACGTCTACGCCTACTGATCCTTGAGATTAACACCTGAAAACCAAGGGAGATGTTCGAACAAGGTTTTGATCCTGCTCACCCGGCAGAGACGTGTTCTGTCTTTGCCGGGAATCGAATTACTGGCTTTCTATTCCATGTATCTCTGTGCCTGGTAAATGCCTTTTTCCGCCCTAAGTGCTTGTAGCGCCCGATTGAGATGATTGGTGTCTTTGACCTCAATTGTCAGTTTGCAGAGATTCAAGTCATTGGCTTGCGGTTCGGTTTGTACTCCTATGATTCGTGCATCGACCTGCCCGAGCACTCCACTTATCGTCGCGAGCATACCCCTGTCACCGGAGAAGACCACTCTGAGGTCTACAGGATAAGACTGGTCCTTCCCGAAATCCCATTGGACTTCAATTCGTCTCTCCAGATCTCCTTTGCCCAGATTCCTACACGAAAGCTGGTGGACGGTTATTCCCCGGCCACGCGTGATGTATCCTATGATCCTCTCTCCAGGGATTGGATTACAGCACTTGGCCATCCGTATCATCACATTGTCGCCTCCAGAGACCTTAATTCCCTCACTTGGCGTTGCAGATTTGGGTTTCTCAACGGCAATGCTCTCTTCCTTCCCGACGGTTTCCTCACTCGCAACGGAAGGAAGGCGGTTCATGACCTGGTTGGGAGTAGTCTTTCGATAACCGATGCTGGCCAGAAGATCATCGACTGAACGGAGGGAAAAAGCACGTGCGACCTCCATCAGCTCAGAAGAGTTAATGTAGCTATTGAAACTCAGACCCTTCTTTCGGAATTCACGTTCACAAAGCTCTTTCCCCAGGGAGATTGAGTGCTCCCGCTCCTCTGCTTTCATCCAGTGCCGAATGCGATTGAGTGCCTTGGTGGTCTTGACGAACTTCAGCCAGTCTTTGCTGGGGCGGTGATTTGCCGCAGTCATGATTTCTATTGAATCCCCGTTCTGAAGTTCATAACGAAGCGGTACAAGCTTTCCGTTGACTCTGGCACCAACGCAGCGATGACCCACTTCGGTGTGAACTTCATAGGCAAAGTCTACCGGTGTGGAACCCCGAGGGAGGACCTTGACAGCCCCCATGGGTGTGAACACGTAAACCTCATCGGGATAGAAATTGACTTTTGCATCATCGAAGAGGCTTTTGGGATCACGCCACTCTTTGTTCCATTCCAGGAGTTCTCGCAACCAGGAGAACTGCCGGGTTTCCTGTATGTCGATGGCTGATGATCGAGCGCCCTCCTTGTAAAGCCAGTGAGCAGCAATCCCCTCGTTCGCAATTTTGTTCATTTCATCGGTTCGTATCTGAATCTCCACATGTTCGTTGTACGGACCAACCACCGTGGTGTGCAGGGATTGATACATGTTGGACTTGGGCTTGGCGATGTAGTCTTTATAACGCCCGGGGACCGGCTCCCATGAGGCATGAACCATACTGAGCGTCTCGTAGCAATCTTTCACCGTCTTGACTATGATCCGGAATGCGGTGAGATCATAAATACGACTGAGGTTCATGTCTTGCCTCATCATTTTCAGATAGATACTGTAGAGATGCTTGGGACGTCCAATAACCACCCCCTGAATGTGGTTGTCTCTCAGGTTGGATGTCAGCGTCTCTTTGACTTCGTCGATATAGCGGCGGCGTTCTTCTTCTGTTTTCGCCAAACCCTGTACGATTTTCTCGCTGATCTCGGGCTCAAGGAGTTTGAAGGAGAGGTCTTCCAGTTCCTGCTTTATCCAGTCGATGCCGAGCCTGCCGGCCAGCGGGGCGTAGATGTCTCGGGTTTCCTGTGCGAGAAGCTTATCTGATTCATTGAGTTTGTCTTGAATGCTTTGGAGGTCATGGAGCCGATCTGCCAGCTTTACCAGGATAACCCTGACATCCGCTGACATTGCAAGGACCATTTTTCGGATGTATTCAGTCTGGCGCTCTTCTCGCTTACTGAAGTCAAGCTGGCTGAGCTTCGTCACTCCCTGGACAATCCGGGTGATATTGGTGCCAAATCTCTCCTCGAGCTCTTGAGCCTCCACCAGTTCTTGTTCGATCAGATCGTGCAACAGCCCTGCAGCAATTGTCTCCTCATCCAGTTTCATGCGAGCAAGAATCCCTGCTACGGCCAGGGGGTGAACCAGATAGACTTCGCCTGGTTGTATCTTCCCGCCGTGGCTCTTCGCACTGAATACATAGGCTTTATTCAGAAGCGAAGCATCCGCTTCGCGATGGTAGCTCAGCACCTGATCGAGGATTTCAAAAAATCGCATGGTTCTCTTCGTGACTATTTGATGAGCTTTTCACCAGTCATTCTTTCCACTTCAACAAACAGGCGATGCAGCAGCTCGGATTCAGGAACTTTCGCCACTCGTTCCCCCTTCTTAAAAAGTATACCCTTCCCGCGGCCTCCTGCAATCCCGATATCTGCCTCTTTTGCTTCCCCTGGTCCATTGACCACGCATCCCATGATGGCCACTTTCAGCGGGGTTCGCAAGGCCCTCAGTGTCCGTTCGGCCTGCTGCACCATGGGAATCAATTCAATTTCCGTGCGGCCGCACGTTGGGCAACTGATCAGTTCAACACCCCGCTCTCGCAGTTTCAATGCTTTCAGTATGCTGTATGCAATGGGGATTTCTTCTTCGGGATCGCTGGTGACAGAAACCCTCAACGTGTCACCAATACCTTCAAACAGCAGAATGCCAATTCCGAGAGCAGACTTTACGGCGCCGTCCACAAGCGTTCCTGCTTCGGTTACCCCGAGATGGAGGGGGTAATCCGTTCTTGAGGAGAGCAAACGATAACTTGTGACGGTGTCCAGGACATCCGAGGACTTCATGGAGACCTTAATGAGCCCGAAATCGAGCTCTTCCAGCAGGCGGATGTGTCGCAGTGCGCTTTCAACCATTGCTTCGGGGGTTGGCCGTCCATATTGGACTAAAAGGTCCTTTTCCAGTGAACCACTGTTTACGCCGATGCGAATAGGAACCCCACGTTCCCTGGCTGCTGCCACAACCTTGCGGACTTTCTCAGGTCCACCGATATTACCAGGGTTCAGCCTCAGGCAGTCAACACCTGCCCGTAGAGCCTCCAGTGCCAACCGGTGGTCAAAATGGATATCCCCAATCAGTGGGATTCCGATCATCTTCTTGATACGAGAAAGCTGTTCAGCGGCCTCCTGGTCCGGCACGGCAACCCGGACAATCTCACAGCCTGCGTCTTCCAATCGTTTGATCTGGGCCACAGTGGTTTGCCAGTTGCGGGTATCCGTATTGGTCATGGACTGAACAACCACCGGTGCCCCCCCACCGATGGGAACATCTCCCACGTGTATTTGCCGTGTTCTGGATCTTGCCTTGATTGTGCCCAAATCTGATCCTTTCTTTCAGGTCATGATCACTACTATGGTTCTCGCGTGGAATGCCGGTATGTAAGAGGCCCTATTGACTCATGGAAAAAGCACCTGTCGAGCCATTGTATAAGATGTGCCGGAGACTGCCAAGCAGCCCGAAAGAAAAAACTTCCACACCGGATACGTCCATAGTAAGTGAGGTCCATTGAAACCAAGGATTGAGAAGGATTGGTCATGAGGAATCTGCGTGTCCTGTTTTGTGTTTCCGAGGTGGCTCCCTATGCCAAGACAGGGGGGTTGGCCGATGTCGCTCAAGCCCTTCCTGTTGCGCTCTGGCATCTGGGCTGTGATGTCCGCCTCTTTATGCCTTTGTATCGTTGTGCTCGGGACAGCATCAAGACATTCAGTATTCTCCCTGCGCCCCCCACGATTTCTGTGGGAGTCCACGATTATCACGTTGGCTTGCTGGAAACTCGCAGCACTTCCGGCCTGCATTTGTACCTGCTCGAAAAAGAAGAATTCTACGACCGCAGCGACCTCTATGGTACCCCTGATTTCGGAGACTATGAGGACAATCCCGAGCGTTTCATCACTTTCTCTCTTGCTATCCGCTCCCTGTGCATGGGATTGAACTGGTTCCCCTCGATCCTGCATCTCCACGACTGGCAAACGGGTCTGGCTGCCGCCTATCATCATTTCTACTGGCGTCACGAGCCAGACTTTGCCAATTCGAGAACGGTCTTCACGATCCACAATCTGGCCTACCAGGGAGTTTTCCCAGGCAAGTATTTCCACCTCACCAACCTCCCCTGGGAGGCATTCTCGCTTCAAGGCGTTGAATTCTGGGGTAACTGCAATTTTCTTAAGGCTGGATTGGTGTACAGTGACCATTTGACCACGGTAAGTCCATGTTATGGTAAGGAAATCCAGGACAGCGAGCATGGATGCGGCCTGCATGGGGTGCTGCAGGAACGAAAGGATCGGCTCTCAGGCATTCTAAACGGGATCGACCAGGCGGTATGGAACCCAGGGACGGATTCCTGCATCGCGGCAAACTACAACTCATCCCGGCTTGAGGGCAAACGCCGTTGCAAGGATGCGCTGCTCGCTGAATTCGGGTTTTCGAAAGATAGATCAGAACTTCCTCTGCTTGGAATGATCAGTCGTATGGCGGTACAAAAAGGGTTCGGTCTGTTCCTCGATATTGTGGATGAGCTCGTGAACCTTCCTCTAATGCTGGTCATTCTTGGTGCAGGAGATGCAGAGATTGGCAGAATGGTTCAGACAGTGGCCGCACGCTATCCGAACAATATTAGAATCTGCAATGAGTTTAATGAACACCTTGCGCACCGGATTGAGGCTGGTGCCGATATGTTCCTGATGCCCTCCGTGTACGAGCCCTGCGGTCTCAACCAGATGTACAGCCTCCGCTATGGAACGATCCCGATTGTTCACGCCACCGGGGGCCTCAACGACTCCGTAGTCGATGTTCAGTTGGAGCCCCATTCGGGAACAGGCTTTAAGTTCTATCATTACAACGCAGATGGTCTTCTGGATACTATCAAGGCAGCTCTGTCTTTCTTCAAGGACAAAGGCGAGTGGACGGCACTGCAGCGCCGCGGCATGGCTCAGGATTTCTCATGGAAGCGTTCTGCAGAGCAATATCTGGAACTTTATGAGAGAGCTCTCAGTTCCAAGCGATGAGATAACGAGAGAGATATTGTGCGCTCGGGTCAAACAGGAAGTGGAATCACAGATTGTCATTCCGGCATTTTCATGGCTTCTATCCGTAAATCTAGAACTTACGATCTGATTTGACAGATCGATAGTATTCATCCAGCATCTCGTCCGGATCGGCACTGTTGTGTGCGATAACATTCTTGAGGTGAATGAACGAATCCAGGTCCATTTCCCTGAATACGATGGCCACTCCGGAATCTGTATGTCGTGCCACGCTGCCTTTCAATTCGATCGAGAGTTGAGACGAAGCACCGGTCAGCATGATTGTGATTCCCAACAGCTCATCATTAGCCAGTTTTTCGTTTGTGTTGAAAAACATCCCTTTCATGCTGAGATTTTCGACTCTTCCACGTACGACCGTGTCCTTCCCTGTCACCTTTGCCTCTGTGTGAAAAGTCACCCGCTGTAACTTGCGTTTTTCCATCTGATTTTCCTCAAGGTATGGTTAACATCAGGTCTGGTCATTCCCCTTGGAGGCAGAGCCATTTGTCTTTTCGTTTCCATCCCCTTCCGACTCAAGAAGGAGCCCCAGTTCCTCTTCAAGCGACTGGGCGGTGGTGAACCGGATTCCCCGCAATCCGTGCATTCGGGCAGCCAGCACATGATCGATAGTGTCATCAATGAATACCGCTTCTTCCGGTTCAACGTCAAGGCGTTGCAGGATGATCTGAAACGCAGCCGGATCAGGTTTCACTATGCCTTCGTCTCCGGAACAAAAGACCACGTCGAACAGGTGGTGTATCTTCCAGTCTACCAGCCATTCGAGGAGGCCCGGTGGTGAGTTGGAAAGTATAGCCAACTTGAACCGGCCGTGCAATCGATGCAACAAACGCAACAAGCCGGTGTTGATGGCCTCATCACCGTGATAGCGACGGTGGAATGCTTCAATTGCTTCGGGCGTCTTCAGGCCCAGCAGCGGCCCGATTGCCTGCCAGAACTCTTCGAAGGTCTTGCGGCCCAGAAGCGCATCCTGCCAGGCCTGGCTGTCGAACATAATGGAGTTGATCGTGTCCGGTTGCAGCCCCAGGTCCTCTTCGTAGCTGCTGAACAGGGACGGCGGCTTTTGCTCGGAAATGACCCGGCCGAAATCGAAAATGATGGTTTTGATCATTCGTTCCACCAGTAAAGAATCATGGTTAGTTTGCCGCGCAATTGTCCGACCGCCTGGAGTATTTGATATTACATTCTGTTTCATGACATGATAATGAAAAAGTACTTGCCAGACCATTTTCTTGAACCAGCGAGAAAAGGTGCTCAAGGGGAGGGCAGTTTCCCTGAGGCATGGAACGCCGAACAAAGCTGTAAAGGATCATACCATGACGTCGCGCAAGGGCGTCATCGCTCTCATGGGTTCCGGAGAACTGACGGGAACGATGGTGGAAGTGCATAAGGGGCTGTTGGCCCGGCTCCGGCCTTCTCAGCGGGCTGTTTTTGTCGATACGCCGGCTGGTTTCCAGCTCAATGTGGATCAGTTGTCGCAGAAAGCCATAGTATATTTTCGTGACCGTATTCAGCAGCCCATGGCAGTGGCCTCCTTCAAGTCGAAATCTGCGAGCACGCTTCTCGAAGCCGAGCATGCCTATTCCATCCTGAGGGATGCCAACTTTATTCTCATTGGTCCGGGAAGCCCCACGTATGCTGTTCGCAACTGGCAGCAGACGCCCATCCCGGAGATGTTTGTGCGGTGCGTCGAAGGTGGAGGCTGCCTGGTTGCTGCCAGTGCTGCGGCGCTGACCGTTGGGCGCTATTGCCTGCCGGTGTATGAGATCTACAAGGTGGGTGAAGATCTGAACTGGGTGGAAGGATTGAATACCCTGGGTCATTTTGGTTTCAATCTTGTGGTGATTCCCCACTGGAACAATGCCGAAGGCGGTACACACGACACCCGGTTCTGTTACATGGGTGAACCTCGCTTCAGGAAGCTCAAATCCCTTTTGCCGGAGCATGTGTCGATCCTCGGGCTGGATGAACACACAGCCTGTCTCATCGATCTTGAATTGGAGGAAGCGATCGTCAAGGGAATTGGCAGAGTGACACTGCAGCGACTGGGGACCGAGATCTCTTTTGAGAAAGGAGAGAGCATCCCTCTGGACCTTCTGCGTGGTGAGAGGACCTGCAAGGAATGGAAATCGATTGCCTCACAGGCGCTCCCTGTGGGACATCCCTCGGAAGCGCAAAATGTATCCTTTTGGGATAGAATCCACTCTATCGAGGCAGTCTTTCATGCCTCTATCGAGAAAGATGAGCCCAAAGCAGCCGGCACCGCCCTGTTGGAGCTTGATCGGACGATCTGGCAGGCTCATGAGGATTTAGAGAGCGAGGAGTATATTTCGCAGGCCAGGGAAATACTGCGGGAGATGATGGTCTTTCTTGGGTCCATGCTTGAAAGTTCTTTACGGGATGAGGCGGCGTCGTTGAACAGGCTCGTTGCGGAACTGCTCGATTTTCGGGAACGATTCAGACAACAGAAGAAATGGCAAGAAGCCGATGCTGTTCGCGAAAGCCTCCGGCGGGCGAACATCCTTGTGGAGGACACAAAAGATGGTCCACGCTGGCATGTGGGGGTTCGATGGCTGGAAGGTGAGTAAAGGGGCCTTCGCACAGGGTCCAAACCGCTTTCCCATAAGCACAGGGAGATTGCTGAAGGCGTGAAAAACCATTCTGAAACGCAGTCGCGGGGATGCCTATGTCCTCGATAGAAGCGTCGCCCGTCATGGTTGAAACCTTTGAGAGTATCACCTCATACTGGCTGGCCCCCGGAAGTCGCCTCAAATGGGATTGCCTTTTTGCCTTGCCTGTCTGGCTTAAGGTGTGGTGGAATTGCCTGGGAAGCATGATGACACCCTGTCTTCGCAGTGTGAGATTTGGGCGTGATCTGCTCGGGATTGCGCCGCTGGTGCTGGAAGGCAACAAGGTGAGTTTCATGGGCAGTCCGGATGTATGCGATTATCTCGATTTTGTTGTGGTTCCGGGCAAAGAGCGGGAGTTCTTCCGATTGCTCATCGATTACCTGAAGCAGCAGGGGATTACCTCCCTGGATTTGGGGCCTGTGCGCAATGAGTCGACCGTGTTGAACGGGCTCATCCCTGTGATAAGAGGCGCTGGATGCGAATTCTCAATTAGCCGGGAGGATGTTTCTGTCGAGTTGGATCTTCCGGCCACTTGGGAGGATTTCTTATCGGGGCTGAGTGGAAAGGAACGCCATGAGATCCGACGGAAGCTCAGGCGACTGAAAGGGGCTGCCGATATTCAATTGCGGCTTGCTGACGAGAGGGAAGAGGTCAGGAGCGGGATGGAGACCTTTCTGAATCTTCTCCGGTTGAGTCGCCACGAAAAAGCCGCCTTCATGACCGCTCGCATGGCTGCCTTTTTTCGTTCCCTGGCTGAGGCACTGGCGGAATGGAATATCCTCAGGATTTACTTCCTCGACCTGAATGGGGAACCTGTCGCTGCGGCGCTCTGTTTCGATTATGGTTCCACCATGTATCTTTATAATAGCGGATATGATCCCCAGTTTCGAAATCTCAGCGTAGGTTTGCTCAATAAGGTGCTGAGCCTCCGCGAAAGCATTCGAAGAGGCAAAAAGAGGTACGATTTTCTCAAGGGTGCTGAACCTTACAAGTATCGATTGGGAGGCAGACCGGTCCCTCTGTATCGTTGCCGGATTGAATTGGGGAACTGGCACGAACCTCCGGAGGGATCGAACAGGGAAGGGCGTTAGGTGAAAGGACACTCGCTCACGATCGCCATGTTGAGCATTCATTCCAGCCCCGTTGGCGAACTGGGAAAGAAAGATACGGGCGGAATGAGTGTCTACGTCCGCGAGTTGGCCCGAGCATTGGGAAAACGTGGTCATCGGATCGATATCTATACGCGTCTTCAGGACCCTGCCTGGAAGCCTCAGGTCCAATTGTATGAAAACGTGCGGCTGATCCATCTTCGAGCCGGACGTAAAGGACATCTTTCAACCCTTGCCGTCTATCCTTATTTAGAAGAGTTCATCCATGAACTGGAACGATTCATGGCAACCGAATCGATTTGCTATGACCTCGTACACAGTCATTACTGGCTGTCCGGTCAGGCAGGCATTTGGCTGCAGGATCGTTTGATGATCCCTCATATGTTTATGTTTCATACCCTTGGTGTTTTGAAAAACATTACGGTTAAGGACGAACAGGAATCAGAGCTTCGGATTGCCACGGAAAAAGGCCTGGTGCAAAAATGCCAACGTATTTTGGCTACCACCGAAAGGGAAAGAGATCATCTGATGCGGTACTACGGGGCAGATCCCAAAAGAATTGGCGTGGTCCCCTGCGGAGTGAACCTTGATCTTTTCCGCCCTATGGACAAAAGGACTGCTCGCAGGCGGGCGGGTTTTCCCATCGACGAGTCGATCGTGCTCTATGTGGGCCGTCTTGCGAGAATAAAAGGGACTGAACGCCTGCTGCAAGCCATGACACACCTCAAATGCTCCAAACGGACGCGGCTGATCATTATCGGCGGTGATGGCCTCCAGACACGAGAATCGCGTCAATTGCTGCGGTTGACTCAGAGGCTGGGGCTGCAAGATGCCGTGGAGTTCCTGGGAAGAGTAGACCACGAGATCCTGCCGACCTACTATTCTGCTGCGGACCTTATGGTCCTGCCGTCGCACTACGAGACTTTCGGGCTTGTTGCCCTCGAGGCACTGGCTTCAGGGACACCCGTCGTTGCAACACGGGTGGGTGCGATGGAGACAATTCTCCGGGAAGGGGAAACGGGGTACATCGTGGCCAATAATGGACCAGATCTTCTGGCAGCGGGTATTGAGAAGTTGCTTGAGAGAGCAAGGGTTGGGGCAGTATCGACCGATGCGATTAGGGCCTCGGTCGTTGGATTTGGCTGGGACACTGTGGTATCGGCGGTGATCGATCAATACGGTATCCTTCTCAAGCAACAGCATGGCACATGTTCCTGTTTGTATAGAACGCACGAAATGCCTAAATCCGAAACCCTGAATCAAGACGGGTCCCACTCTTGTGCATGCGGAGGCTCAGAGTGACAGGGTCGTTTGACTTTGATGCGATGGTGGTATCACCTCATCCGGATGACGCCGAAATGGGAGTGGCAGGAACGGTTGCGTGTTGGACTGGAATGAAGAAGAAGATTGTCTACGTGATTTGCACGAGCGGAGAAAAAGGCACCAGTGATCGATCGGTTCTGCCGGAGCAGCTGGCAGAGATCCGAGAACGAGAACAAATTGCTGCCGCAGCAATCCTGGGGGTTCACAACGTTGTTTTTCTTCAGCATCAGGATCAGGGGTTGGAGGATTCTCATGCTTTCCGAAAACAGATAGTGCGCCTGATTCGCACCTATCGACCGAAGATTGTTGCGACGTCGGACCCATATCGTCGCTACTTATGGCATCGAGATCATCGTGTTACCGGCCAGGTCGTTCTGGATGCCGTGTTTCCCTATGCCCGGGACCACCTGTCCTATCCTGATTTGCTGGAGGAAGGGTTGGAGCCGCATAAGGTACGTGAGGTGCTCTTCTGGGCGGCGGAAGATGTTAATTATCGATCCGATATCACGGACACTTTTGACCTCAAGCTTCGAGCCCTGCGTTGCCACGAGAGTCAGATCAAGGAGTTTGGGATTGCGGACCTGGAAGACTGGCTAAGACAGCGCTGCAAGGCGATGGCTACGGGAGAGAGCTTTGAGCTGGCCGAGGCTTTTCATCGGGTGGAGATCGCGTGGTAGCTTTCCGCAGATCATAACCCGGAACAATGAGAACAAGATGACAAAGCACAAGATAAAATTCCTGCCGCACAAGAAGAAGATCAAAGTCCCCGATGGCGCGAATCTCATACACGCGGCCATGGATGCAGGTGTTCATGTGAATGCCTCATGCGGTGGCGAAGGGCTTTGCGGGCAATGCCGGGTGATTGTTGAAAAGGGTATTGTTGAGGCAGGGATTTCCGAAAGGCTGAGCCAGGAAGATATCGATAAAGGTTATCGATTGGCGTGCCTCTCCCAGGTAAAGAGCGATTTGATAGTGCGCATTCCCGTGGAATCGGAAGTCGATGTGACTGTATTGAACCGGTTCAGTTCGCCGAGACGAACGGCCCGTATTCAGCAACTGAATCTCGAGGACCTCAAGAGTAGAGGCCTTTTCATTCCTCCGGTCGAAAAGAGGTATTTGGAGCTTCCGGCACCTTCGGCCCATGACAATCATGCGGATACCTGTCGGGTGATCAGTCAGTTGAAATCGCAATACGGTGAACGCCGGATGGACTTCTGGCTCCCGGTCATACGCAAAGTGCCTGGCATCTTGAGGCAATCAGATTTTAAGGTTACTGTTACGCTTGCGAGACCCGTTGTGGATGGCGGAAAGACCCATATTATCAACATTGAACCCGGAGATACCACCGGCAGAAATTTTGCTGTTGCCATTGATATTGGCACGACAACCGTGTACGGGCAGCTGATTAACCTCATTACCGGAGAGATCCTGGCCGAGTACGGTGATTTTAACGGCCAGATCAGCTACGGAGAAGATGTCATCTCAAGGATCATGTTCGCGGAAAAACCGGGCGGACTGGACAAGCTGCATGAAGCGGTCACTGAAACAATCAACAAGATTATTCGCAAGATAATCAAGAGATCGGACGTGAACCGGGGAGAGATTTCTTCCGTCACGCTGGCTGCCAATACAACCCTGACACAGATCCTGTTGAAAGTAGATCCAAGATACATAAGGCGTTCACCCTATGTACCGGTTTCGACGCTCTATCCGCCGGTTCGAGCAGTTGACCTGGGGATAAAACTGGCTGAACATGCAACGGCGCTGGTCTATCCATCGATTTCCAGCTTTGTAGGTGGAGATATCGTTGCAGGCGTAATGGGATCCGGTATCTATCTATCAGATCGTTTGACACTGTACATCGATATTGGAACCAACGCGGAGATCGTCATTGGCAACAAAGACTGGCTTGTGTGTGCTGCCTGCTCAGCCGGGCCGGCTTTTGAAGGCGGTGGAATTCAGTTCGGTATGCGGGCGGCCAGGGGTGCGATCGAAGACTTTTCAATTGATCCATATACCCTGGAGCCAATGAATCTGACTATTGGAAATGTAAGGCCCAAGGGCATCTGTGGATCGGGTTTGATCAACATAGTGGCTCATCTCTTTGAATTGGGTATTATTGACAACTTGGGTAAGTTTAACCGTAACCTGAATTCAAACCGTATCCGCGAAATAGATGGTGTATATGAGTATGTATTAGCATGGAAGAACGTAACACAAATTGATAGAGATATTGTAATCAGTGAAACAGATATTGGAAATCTAATCAGAGCAAAAGGAGCTATATATAGCGGATGCCAAACCCTACTGGATGGAGTGGGACTTAGTATTGTTGATCTTGACGGAATCATTCTTGCCGGTGGGTTTGGAAGTCAGGTTGATATCGAGAAGGCTATGACAATCGGATTGCTGCCCGAAATCGATCCGGACAAGGTGACCTATATTGGAAATGGATCATTAATGGGAGCGAGGATGAGTTCGCTCACCAATAGAATCAGAAAAGATGTGGTTGAAGTAATGAGAAGAATGACCAACTTTGAACTTTCCGAAACTCCGTCATTTATGGATCATTATGTAGCTGCTCTTTTTCTACCGCATACGAATATCAACCTTTTCCCAAAACTTAAGGAACGCCTTGAAACCAGGGCAATGCATGATAAATGGATTCAGTGAGCCAGCGGCTGTCATGTGGGAGATTATTCCAAAGAGGTGAGCTCGATTCACTGTGAAAGGAGGCCGCTATCGGTTGAAAGAATGCCTTGCTCTGTATACAATATGTCCCGAGAAAATAATAAGGGTGAATGGGTGGTGTGCTCACGATGTCTGAAGCATCGTCATGAGCGATGTCCCCGCCCGACCGAAGGAAAGAATAATGGCTGTCCTAGATATTTGCACCTATCCAGATCCTGTTTTGCGGGTGAAGGCTTCTCCTGTAACGGTATTTGACGATAACCTGAGTAAGTTGATAGAAGACATGGCGGAGACCATGTACAATGCACCAGGCATCGGTTTAGCCGCCAACCAGGTTGGCAAGGCGATTCAATTGCTCGTCATCGATTTACAGAAACCCGACTATGATCGGGGTCTTCTCGTTATGATCAATCCTCAAATTCAGGTTGCAGAAGGGGAGATAGCCTGTGAAGAAGGGTGCCTGAGCGTCCCCGAGTTTTTTGCTTCAGTGAAGCGGAGCAGTGAGATTACCGTTGGAGCGGTTGACAGGGATGGCACCCCGTTTGAAATAGAAGCATCAGGACTGCTCGCCATAGCGATACAGCATGAAATCGATCACCTTGACGGCAAGTTGATTATCGATAAGATCGGGTCTATTTCGAAGGATATCTTCATCAGAAAATGGAAAAAGAGGCAAAGAGAGGTGAAGCAATAAGCTCAGAATTGCCCCGTTTGGTTTTTCTCGGAACACCGGAGTTTGCCGTACCGTCACTGAAGAAGCTGATGACTGCGAATGCTCCTGTCCTCCTGGTGGTTACCCAGCCGGACCGGCCCTGCGGAAGGGGGAAGAAGCTGAGTTGCCCTCCGGTTAAAATGGCGGCGGAAGCATTTGGAATTCCCGTTTATCAGCCTGAGCGGATTAGAGAAAAGGGAGCCATAGAGCATGTCCGCTCTTATGAAGCGGAATGTGCGGTTGTCGTGGCATACGGCCAGATATTGCCCCAGGCTTTTCTGGATGCCTTCACTCTGGGCGCGCTAAATGTTCATGGATCGTTGTTGCCGGCTTTTCGTGGTGCAGCCCCGATTCAGCGTTGCCTGCTCGCCGGGGAGGCCATGACCGGGATAAGCATCATGCTGCTGGATGCCGGGATGGATACGGGGCCCATCCTGTCGCAACGTGAGCTTCCTCTCGATGGAGATGAGAGCTTTGGCACTCTGCACGATAAGCTGGCACATGTGGGGGCCGATCTTCTCGTGGAAACGTTGAAGGAATGGCAATCGGGGCGTGTGATACCCGTGCCTCAGGAAGATTCCCTCGCGACTTATGCTCCTCCCATTCTCAAGAGCGAAAGACGGGTGGTGTGGGATATGCCTGCCAGGCAGATCGTCAATCTCATTCGAGCCCTTGATCCGTCACCGGGTGCCCATGGATTTTTTCAGGGCCAGCGGCTGAAATTCTTTAAAGCCGATCTCCTTTCATGGAAAGGTGACGGTCGTCCGGGTGAAATCGTTGGATGTTCACAAAAGGGCCTGGTGGTCCTGGGCGGCGACGGTCTGGGTCTGGTCATCGGCGAATTGCAGCTGGAGGGCCAGCGCCGTATGCTGGCGGCCGAGTTCATCCGCGGCCATGCTATGCCTGTCGGCTCGATGCTTGAATGATTGCCTATGGGGCAGCGCCTTCCGGGGGCGACACCACAGGGCGTGAGAGCCGTTCATGAGTATCCGTGAGGGTCGGTTTGCCGGCTGTTGCTCGTCAACACGGCTGCAATGCTATAACTAACTCCTTTGTGTGGGGCCTTATGTCACGCAAGCTAGCTGATCCTTTGGGATCGTCCAGACAGCCGGCAAGGGCAACCCTGGTAGGTCTTCTCGGACTGACAGCGATAATCCTGGCGGCGATCTTCACCCTCTCCTACGTTGTCCCCTATTATGGGCTGGAGCGCATCAGTGTTCATCTCCCCTGGATTATGGGAATCGTCATTGCGGTTCTGGGGGGTGGAGCGGTCCTGGCCCTGGTTCTGCTCATTGTCGTGACACTGCTGGGTCATGATGTGCCGTGTTCCAGGGCGCTACGTTCTGTTTCGACAAAGGCCTTGCTTCCCATTCTCATCCTGGTCGGCAAACTGGTTGGACTGCGCAAAGAAGAAGTCCAACATGCCTTCGTTGCCGTGAACAACGAACTGGTCATGGCCCAATGCCGAAACGGGCATCCTCCTCACAGAGTTCTGCTCCTCATGCCCCATTGTCTTCAGGACAGCGAATGCGGTGTGAAGATCACTCATCGAGTGGAGAACTGCAAACGTTGTGGAAAATGTCCCATAAAGGACCTGCTTGAAATGTCCATCCGATACGGAGTGGACCTGGCTGTAGCCACGGGAGGGACGATTGCCCGCCGCATTGTCATTGAAAAACGGCCTGACTTGATCATAGCGGTAGCCTGCGAACGCGATTTGACAAGCGGTATTCAAGATACTATCCCGCTTCCGGTTTATGGCATCTTCAACGAACGCCCTTTCGGACCATGCCTGAATACCCGTGTTGCCCTGGATCGGGTTGACCTGGTGCTTCGGGAAATCGCAGCCATGGAACGGAAAGGGTCATGATCAACGCCAGAAGACTGGCCTATCAGGTCCTCCTCAACCTCGACAAACAGGCATCCTATCCGGATCGGGTCATCAGAGGATCTCTGCAGCGCCGTCCGGATTTCAAGGAAGAGGATCGCGCCTTGCTGACGGAACTGGTTTATGGGGTATTGCGTTGGCAGGGACTTCTGGACTGGCATGCGGACCAGATGATCAAAATCAAACCCCAAAAAGTTGCCCCTGAAATCCGTGTCCTGCTGCGTCTTGCGCTCTATCAGGTCCTTCTGCTCGACCGTATTCCCGATCATGCAGCCGTGAATGAAACCGTGAAGATCGCAAAATCCACGCAACCTGTCCATGTTGCCGGTTTTGTGAATGCCATATTGCGCGAAGCCATCCGTCGAAAGGGCCGCTGGGAATGGCCTTCACCGGAAACGGAACCGGAGGATTACCTGGCGGTCACCACGTCCCATCCGCACTGGTTTGTGCTCAGATGCCTGGAGGAGTTTGGCTTCGATGAGGCGTTATCGCTCTGCCGCGCAAACAACACCGTTGCTCCCCTGGTCCTGCGTGTCAACACTCACAAGATCCCGGCGGTAGAGCTGATGGACTGCATGAGTGGGGCAGGTCTGAATGTTCAGCCGTCGCCGGTCCTGCCGGATGCGATTCGACTGATCGGACCGAGACAGGATGTTTCCCGCCTGTCCTTCTATAGAAGGGGATTAGGGTATGTTCAGGACGAAGCCTCTCAGCTTGTCTCCTTGATCCTTCGCCCATCTCCTGGTGAACGGATTCTGGATATCTGCGCCGGTTTTGGAGGCAAATCCACTCATGTTGCCGGTCTGATGCAAAACCGGGGTGAAGTCATTGCAGTCGATCAGTCGTCCTGGAAGCTGCAGGAATTACAGCAGAACGCTCGAAGACAGGATATTACGATCATTAAGACCATTGCTGCCGATGCCATGGATGTGCAGCTTGTACGATTGGGGAGTTTTGATCGTGTGCTGCTGGATGCGCCCTGCAGTGGTTTTGGGACCCTGAGGCGAAAACCGGATATCAAGTGGCGTCGCCATCCCAAGGATCCCTATCGCTTTTCCAGAATACAACGAAGACTCCTGGAGCACGCATCGCTGTTCGTGAAGAAAGGAGGGGTCCTGGTGTATGCGACCTGTACCATCTTTCCGGAAGAAGACGAGGGTGTTGCAATGGAATTTTCCGGGAGGCATAAGGACTGGGCGTTGGAGCCTGTGGATCACGTCCTCCCGGAAAGCTGCCGGGACATGGTACGGGAAGGCTTTTTCAGATCGTGGCCTCACCGTCACGGTGTGGATGGGTTCTTTGCGGCCGGCTGGCGCAGGGTCAACTGACGTAACGCCTGGCAGCCGACCCGCATGGGGATTTGCTGCTCTTTCCCTCGCAGTATGTCAAGAGACTATCGCACCCGGGGCCACTGCTCCTTCGGTGGTGACGAGACGGAGTGACTCGCCGTCGTGAGCGGCCAGTATCATTCCGTGGGATTCATGCCCCATTATCTTGGCCGGCTGAAGATTTGCCACCAGAACGATCTGCTTTCCAACCACATCTTCAGGGGTGTGCGTGTGACCGATTCCGGCAACCACCTGGCGTTCTTCGCCGATATCCACGGTAAGGAGCAGCAGCTTCTTTGATTTTGGGACCCGCTGGGCATTTTTCACGATACCTACCCGAAGATCGATCTCCTTAAACCGGTCGAACGGGATCAACGGCGCTTGTTCTTTGGTGCTCTGCGCGGCCTGCACACTCTCTTCTTTTGCCTGTTCCCTGGAATCGATTCGTGGGAAGAGGGCGTCTCCCTTGGTCACCGGCTTTCCTTCCGTCAGCGTTCCCCACTGTCCATGCTCAGCCAGCCTGAGGTCTAGGGCCTTCATCGGACATCCCAGCCGTTCAAGAATCTTCTCGGCGGTACGGGGCATGAAGGGAGCGCTAAGGACCGCGATGACCTTATTCACTTCCAGGAGCGTGCGGATAACAGTCTGGAGTCTGCCGTGCCGGGATGCATCTTTGGAAAGATTCCAGGGCGCCACCCGGTCGACATACTTGTTTGCGGTATTCAGGCATTCCCATATCGCCATAAGGGCTTTGTGGAACCCGAATCTCGGTACCTGGTTGACCACCTCGGCAACGGATTGTTCAACCTGCCTTCGGAGCTCATCGTCGAGGTCATCGGTATCGGTGCTGAAGGGTGGGACTTTGCCCGAGAAATACTTGTCCGTCATAGCCAGTGTCCGACTGAAGAGATTGCCCAGATCGTTGGCCAGATCGGCGTTGAGACGCTGCACCAGTGCCTCTTCGCTAAAATTGGCGTCAAGACCGAATACCATCTCTCGCAACAGGAAATAGCGGAACGCGTCCACTCCGTATTTTGAAACCAGGTCAAGAGGCCGCACCACCGTCCCTTTGCTTTTGCTCATCTTGCCTTCATCGATTCTCCAGTAACCGTGGACATTCAGGTGCTGAAACAGGGGGATGCCGGCCGCCTTGATTATGGTCGGCCAATAGATGCCATGAGGCTTGAGGATGTCTTTGGCGATGGTGTGCTGCACCGATGGCCAGAACTCGTGGTAAAGGGGGCCTTCAGGATAACCGAGGGCCGATACATAGTTAATGAGGGCATCAAACCAGACGTAGGTGACATAGTTGTCGTCGAAGGGTAGGGGAATACCCCAGCTGAGCCTCTGTTTGGGTCGCGAAATGCAGAGGTCCTCGAGCGGTTCACGGAGAAATGCGAGGACTTCATTCCGATAGCGTTCCGGGCGAATGAAATCCAGGTGAGCCTCGATATGCCTCATGAGCCATTCCTGATACTTTCCCATTCGGAAAAAATAGTTGGCCTCTTCGCGCTCGATCGGTGTGGAATCGTGGTCGGGGCATTTCCCGTCGACAAGTTCCCGTTCCGCATAGAACCGTTCACATCCCACGCAATAGAGGCCCTTGTAGTTGCTGAAATAGATATCGCCCGAGTCGAATACCTTCTGCAGGATGTATCGCACGACCTGAATGTGTTCCGGGTCCGTGGTGCGAATAAAGCGATCGTTCTTGATTTCCAGAGTCGGCCAGGTATCGCGGAAGATTTGGCTGATGCGATCAGCGTAAATCTTGGGGTCCATACCGGCACCCTGCGCAGCCTGGACGATCTTGTCTCCGTGCTCATCCGTCCCGGTGAGAAAGAAGGTCTTGTAGCCCAACAACCGATGAAATCGGTTCATGACGTCCGCGACGATGGTGGTATATGCGTGACCAATATGGGGCTCAGCATTCACATAGTAGATTGGGGTGGTGATGTAGAAATGATTCACTGTTGTCTCATCCTCGATTCCGAACTTGAAAGTGCAGCCTTATCAATAGGCTGCAAGCTCTAACCGGTCCCGCCTGGGATTCTACTCCGGAAGTGGATCCATCTTCTTCTCGATTTCTCTTCCATCCTCCAATTGGACCGTGACGGTTCTTTGCAGAACATTCTGGCGAACCACCTTGCCACGCCCTTCCGGAATTTCAATCTTCTTGCCGAGTTTGGGCATATCCCTCTTGAGTTCTCGATAGGTCTCATGTTCATACTGCAGGCAGCACATGAGGCGCCCACAGGCCCCGGAGATTTTCGTCGGATTCAGGCTTAGGTTCTGTTCCTTAGCCATTTTGATCGACACTGCGTGAAAATTTCTCAAGAACGAGGCACAGCAGAGAGGCCGTCCGCAGCCGCCAAGGCCGCCAACCATTTTTGCCTGATTGCGAATCCCGATCTGGCGCAGTTCCACGCGGGTTCGAAGCCTGCGGACGAGGTCCTTGAGCAATTCGCGAAAATCCACCCGTCCGTCGGCCGTAAAAAAGAAGATGATCTTGCTGCGGTCATAGAAGTATTCCACGTCCACGAGATTCATCGCCAGGTCGTGGGCCAGGATCCGCTCATTGCAGTAGCCCCGGGCATCCTGCTCGAATTCGAGGTTTTCCAGATACTTATGGATTTCCTCTGATGAAGCCGAATGGTCCACCTTTTTGATCTCAGCGGGATGGATGCGTGCGTCTCTTGGGGTTGGCCCTTCAACGACCTGTCCGAAACCCACGCCCTGTTCCGTGTTGACAATGACGTAATCCTCCCGCTTAAGGGAGAGGTCTGCGGGATCAAAATGATAGATCTTCCCTCCCTTGCGAAATCGAATACCGATAACTTTGTCCATATAGCTTTTCCTTTATCGCCAGGCACATGCCTTCCAGGGCAAGCTGTTTGTTGGCATTCTGCCTGATCTGCCGATGTGCGTTTTCAATATCGACGAACAATGACAGTAGGCTATCAACGGGTACATCCTGAGCCTGCTTCATTGTGGACTCATCAGCCTCCAACGTTGGGTGATGTTTCTTGAGCAAACGGGCGAGTACCAGGTCCCGTATCCAAATTTTAATACATTCCAGGTCGTGCTCCAAGTCTTCGCTGCCCCTGGCCCACTGCCCTGCAAAGGGGAAGAAATCGACCATGGCAAGCTCACCGACTTTGGAGACACTCCCCAGGACTTCATTCATATGAGCGATCCGTTGAGGTTCCGCCAGGAGTCTTGCCCGATCGAGACTGCCTTCCGCCAGGCCGGCAATTTTCTGAGCCTGGGACGCGGAAAGCCCGTGAGTCTCAGCCAGGTAGTGTGCAATCAATGGGCCTTCAAGGGGCTGGAGGCGGATGTGGCAGCACCTGGAAACAATGGTCGGCAGAAGCATTTGCGGCTCAAGGACCGTCAGAATGAAAAGATTCTGTTTGGGAGGCTCTTCCAGGAGTTTCAGCAGGGCATTCCCCGCTTCTTCCCTGAGATCTTGCGCATTTTCGATGATCAAAACGCGCCATTTCCCCTCAAAAGGTCGAAATGCCACGCGCTGTTTCAATTCGCGAATCTGGTCCAGTTTGATGGACGCCCCTTCGCTCCTGACCCATAGAAGATCAGGATGGTATCCACCCCTCATTTTAAGGCATGATGCACAGGCATCACAGGATTCAAATCGCTCGGGATTCAGGCAGTTGAGCATTATGGCTAATTCCCGGGCCAGGGCAGCCTTCCCGATCCCTTCCATGCCGCTCAGCAGAATGGCATGAGGGACCTTGTCAAGGTACAGCAGACGTTTTAGGAAACGTTTCGCCCGCTCTTGCCCTAATACATCCCTTATAGCCATTTGCTCCTCATTTTTAATGTCAGTGGCCGGCTGGTCGGGCACAGCGTTAAACACTCTCTTCCGGGCTTCTCCCGGTTGACCAGAGCTTGAGTTGAACCCCGCACTCCTTGATGCTCTCGATTCTGCTTGAAGTGCGCCCTTCGGCGGAAGCCGGAAAACCGCGAAAAAAGAAGCGCTCAAACAGCGGCTGATAAGGGGTCCATGCTTCATCCCCCTGTTTGCCTTCAGTGATGATTCGTGTCAGACTGTTCATCTTCGCATCCAGATCATCGGCAAAGTGCAGGACAAAGGCTTCCCGTGTCATGGGCAATCTCACGGCTCCGAGGTCAACTTCACCGTGGTGGCTGAGAATCAGGTGTCCAAGCAAGAGGGCATCTTCCGAAGGGAAGCTCTTGAGCGAGCGGACCTTCTCGTCCAGGATCTGGAACCCCAGTACCATATGGCCCAAAAGCCGACCGGCGTGTGAGTAGTCTATCGACAGATCATAAGCAAATTCATCCACCTTGCCAATGTCGTGCAGGATTGCCCCCAGAAGTAAAAGGTCCCGGTTGAGATCGGGATAAAAGGAAGCAATGGAAGATACCATTTCCGCTACGGATACCGTGTGTTCGATCAGTCCACCCAGGTAGGCGTGGTGCATCGACTTGGCGGCTGGGGCCGTTTTGAAACGATCCATGAGTTGATGATCGTTCAGAATCTGCCGCGCCAGCCTCTGCAAAGAAGCCTTCCTGACGGTTGAAGCCAGTTCTCTGAGCCTGACCATGAGGTCTTCAATGTTTTTGGGACAGACCGGAAGAAAGTCGGCCCGGTCGATACTCTCAGGAGGAACCGGCGAAATCTCACTGATCTGAAGTTGAAGCTCGTCACGGAAGAGTTCGCTTCTGGCGTGGACCAAAACCACCGAGTTTTGAGCGATCGAGCGCGACCACTCTTCCGCCCTCTCCCATATTCGTCCGGCAATCCGGCCGGATTTGTCCGCCAGCTTCAGTGTGAGGAATGGGGTGCCGTTTCTCGCCACTCGCAGCTGTTTTTCTTCAACAACAAAAGAGCTCACCACTTCCTGGTTGGGGAGTATTTCTGAAACAAGGGTCTTTGACACAGTTGTTATCCATCCCGATGCAATCGGTCATCTGACAGGGTTTTGTGTTGCATCCCGCAGTCTCCAGTGAAATACGGGAACTATGCTATATTATGGGAATGGGAATCCTGTCAATTTACCAATTTGCCACCCGGGGAATCCCGACAGGTGGAAGAAGCGGGAAACGCTCAGGGAAAGCAGTATTTGTTGCCAGAAGAAACCCTTGCCGAAGAATGCACAAAGGTTTATACAGTCACTCGAATCAGAATGGAGCAAGAAACGCGGAGATAGAACCGAGGACCCTGATGGCGCAACCAGAGAAGAATGGTCTGGTTGAATCGCGGCCAGTGACCTTTTGCTCCTCACCGCCGGCTCCGGAGGAGTGCTTTATGCCATTCAAATTGTTGCTTCTGGCCGTCATTTTGATTATCCCCCTCATCCCCACTTTCTGGGCAATTCTGGATATTCCGAAACGTCAATTCTCCAGCACCAGGAAGAAGATCATGTGGTTCTTCGCGGTGGCCACGCTGCCCTTCCTGGGAGCGGTTTTCTACATTACCCTTGGGCGTCGGCATACGCAACCCCTGGAAACGGTTTGACCAAGAAGAAGGAAGATCATACCCATGCTCGATCTCGTAAGGAAACACGCAAAGTCTTGGCTCATCAAAGTCGCACTTTTCCTCATCGTCATCGTCTTCATCTTCTGGGGGGGGTATTCGTACAAGAGTCAGCAAGAGGGGTATATCGCCCGGGTTGGCGATTACTACATTTCGATCAACGACTACGAGCACTACTATCGGCAAATGGAGGAGATGTACCGGCAACAGTTGAAAGACTCCTTTTCGGAGGAGCTGATGCGCCAGTTGAATCTCAAGAAACTGGCCCTGAATCAGTTGATCGATCGCTCCATCATGCTGAAGGCCGCTCAAGAATTGGGGCTGGCTGCAACCACTCAGGAGATCCAGAAGAAGGTCCTTGAATACCCGGTCTTCCAGACCGAAGGGAGATTCGACCAGAGGCGCTATACGGCGATCTTGCGCCAGAACCGGATGACCCCGGAGGCTTTCGAACAGCAGATGGGCCGCGATTTGACCTTACAGAAGGTGGAAGGATTCATCAAGCGGCGGGCGGCTGTAACGGAGGAGGATGTCCTGGCCGAGTTCCGATTCAACTTCACTCTCATCCAGGTTGCCTACCTGCTCTTTGACCCAAAGTCCTATGAGGCCCAGGTCAATGCGGACCTGAAATCCCTTGAGGGTTTCTACCAGCAGAACCAGGAGCGCTACAAGGAACCCGAGAAACGACAGATCTCCTATGTGCTGTTCAATCCGGATTCCTATCTTCCAGAGGTGCAGGTTACGGAGAATCAAATCAGAGAATACTATGAAGACCATGGGTCCGATTATCATAAGGAGCAGGAGGTTCGGGCGCGGCATATCCTCTTCAGGGTAAAGGAGGATGCTTCCGAAGCAGAGATTGCCAAAGCCCGGGAAGAGGGCGAGAGGGTCCTCGCGAAATTGAAGGATGGTAAGGATTTTGCCGAACTTGCCAGGAAGTTCTCCCAGGATCCGACGGCAGCCGAAAATGGTGGAGATCTCGGGTTTTTTACTCGTGGCCGGATGGTGCCGGAGTTTTCCGATGCTGCTTTTAGCCTGAAACCTGGCGACATCAGTGATCTGGTTGGCACTCCGTTTGGTTTCCATATCATCAAGGTGGAGGAGGTGCGGCCGGCAAAGACCACCCCCCTGGAGGAAGTCAGGGGTGAGATCGAAATGAAGGTTAAAGGGGAAAAGACACGCGATATAGCGAATCGGAAGGCTCGAAGTCTTGCAGACTCGGCCTATGCTCAGAAAGACATCAACAAAGCGGTCCAGATGATGAACCTGCAATTGACGGGTGTGGGCGCTTGGGTGTCTCAAGGAAACATTTTGCCTGAGGTGGGAGGTGTTCCTGTCCAGAGTCAGAAACAGCTGTTCGCCCTGACCGAAAAGGGGGTCAGCGATGTGCTTGAGGTCCCGAGAGGCTTCCTGGTCGCCCAGGTGGACGGTATTCAGCCGCCCCAGGTGATTCCTTTTGAAAAGGTGAAGGATCGCGTGGAGAAGGATTACAGGGCGGAGCAGGCCGAAAAACTGGCAGAGAAGAATGCTTCTGAGGCGCTTGCGAGGGCCCGTGAGCTCAAGGACCTCACTGCAGCGGGCACGCAGCGAAAGCTGGAGGCAAAGAAGAGCGACTGGTTTTCCAGGCATGAACCCGACAAGAACCTGGACGTTTTACAGGGTGATGCACAAAATTCGGTATTCAGCCTGACAGAAGCCCAACCCTTCTGCGATGTTCCCGTTTTGATAGGAAAACGCTATGCGATTTTCCAGCTCCTGGGGCGAAAGCTCCCCGATGATGCCCTGGAGAAGGAACGCCCGGCGATTGTCAAGCGGCTTCAAGAGCAAAAACAGGCGATCCTCTGGCAGACCTGGCTTGGGGATGAACGCAAGAGAACTCAGGTGGAAGTATTCCGGGAGCTTTGATGAACCAGTACTTCCCAGACTCTTCTGACCTGCTGAAAGGTATGATCGATACCGTCGCTGTTGTCTATGGTCAGATGTGATCGAGCGATCTTTGTTTCGATGGGAAACTGTATGCGGAGGGTCTCCGCAGCTTCTTCAGGGCTGATGCCGTCGCGCTGTATCAACCTCTCCATCTGAATCTCGCGAGAAGTGTACACCAGAACGATTGTGTCGAAATAGTCAGCCAGATCGGCTTCAAACAGAAGAGGAATGTCGAAAATAACGATTTGCCCGTGCCCGTGATCCTGCAGCAGGGTCTGCCATTGACGGTCCAGTTTCTGCATGATGCAGGGATGGAGAATGGCATTCACAGCACAACGGCATGGGTTGTCGCGGATAATCCGCTCCCTCAGTTCCCGGCGTCTTAGGTTGCCGTCCTCATCAAAATAGGCTGAACCAAGAAAATCTTTCAGTTTCTGCCAGCAGGGAGTACCCGGGCGTACCACCTCGCGGGCCACCCGGTCAGCGTCAAGAATGCACGCACCCAGTTCAGCGAAGATTCTCGCGACGGTGCTTTTGCCCGTCGCTATGCCCCCGGTGAGAGCTGTTCTTCCGCTATTCAAGGGTCCATTTGCCCCAGTGGTCGTTCGAAGGTGTACTGGAACGGTCGAATCAGGAGCTGTCTATTCACTCGATCCACGCTGTTGCTGGTGGCTGCAAACGGCAATACCACCAATGACCCGACCATTCCAACAACACAGGCCGCGAGTCCCGCAGGGCGCAGGAATAACACGTCGGCTAGAATTAATTCCCCGGGAGGGTCCTGGTTTGCGGGTCTTGGTGTGTCCGCCATGGTGGATACGGAGGATACCGGAGAAACCGGGGATACGGGGGCCTCTTCCTCAGCACTGCATGGCGGCACCGTCATCGAAGCCAAAACGAATGTTCCGATTACAAAGAGGGACAGTATCTTTCTCATAGCACTCTCTCCTTCGAATTATTGCCCGCAAAGCCTCATAATGATTACATCATATCCTTTTCGCTCATCTCGATAACCTTATCAATTTCAGCCTTCAGCTGCAACGGCAGGCCAGGAATATCCACGTTGAGAAATCCTCTCACGATGGTGGCTGTAGCTTCCTCCTCACTCAACCCACGGGACATCAAATAAAAAATCTCTTCCTGAGCGATTTTGCCCACTGCCGCCTCATGGGACATCTCGACCCCGTCCGCATGGCCTTCCAGTTCAGGAACAGCGTAGATCATCCCTCCCTTTAGGATCAGTCCTTTGCATTCGAGGTGTGCTTTGATGTCCGGGACTTCTCCGATCATGTGGCCACGGGATATAATCTTACCACCATTGCTGATGGTGCGGGCAATGATTTCCGCCCGGCTGCCCGGCTTCTTCAGATAGACCCGCCCGCCGACATCGTATTCCGAATTCGGACTCCCGACGATGATGCTGTAGAGGCGCGCCACAGCACCTTCCCCTACAAGGTGGGTGGTCGGATAGGTCTGGAGTGTTCGAACCGGCTTCATGCAGACATAGTTGCTCAGGAAGAGCCCGCCCTCTTCCACCTGAGCGACAGACCTGGAACGAACCACTGTATCCTCGCCCCAATTGTGGATCATGGTGAAACTCAGTTTGGCGTTCTTCTTTATGTAAAACTCAGAAATACCGACGTGAGCCCCTCTGACGAGATGCGATGAGGTGGAGCAGCCGGTGATGATGTGCAGCTCCGAATCCTCTTCGGCAATCACGATGTTGTGGACGTTCTGCTGGAGTCCCTGCTTATCCAGGTAGAGGCACGCCTGGACCGGGTAGATACTCCTGGTGCCGGGCAGGGCCCGAATCACGTAACCGTTGTGCAATTCCATCTCGGCTGACGCCGTATACTTGTCTGCGTCGACCGAAATCAGTTTCCAGTAGTAGTCGTGAATCCAGTCGTATGCTTCCAGCGCCTTTCGGATGGGGACAACCTCAATGCCGTCCTGCCAGGTCCTGCAATGGACGACTTCGGTGTCTTTCTGGAAATAGGTCCCGCCGCGCTCCTTTTCCTGCACATCCACACCGGTCATGATCAGATGATGCTGTTCGCTTTCCGGCAGGGAATGAAGGTCTTCGTCCGAAAGATAGTCATGGGGGACCGGTTCCCTCTTGAATTCATCCAGATCGATGTCCGGCCCTATCTCCGCCTTCTTCTCAAGGGCTTTAGCGGCCCTCTCTTTCAATTCTCCGGTATCGTACATCGCACACATTCCTCATATCCGATCTGAGCGATACACCTCAAAATCTCTCGAGGGTTGGTGCTACAGCTGAGAACGCCATCGTACAAAACCTGGCCCTTATCAACGGCAACATAATCCAGAATGTGACCGGTATGGGTAATGATCAGACCCATCTTGGTCCGTTCACGCTTTACCTGAAGCCTGGATTTGGTTCCTTTCTGCACAATGCCGTTCTTCTGCAGTAGTTGGGCAATGGTATTTCCCACGAGGGCGATATTCTCGAGGTCGACTCCGGATTCAGGCTCATCAAAGAGCATGAGATCCGGGTTTTGAGCAGAAAGCTGCAGCAGTTCAGAACGTTTGATTTCACCACCGGAAAAGCCCGCATTGACATCCCGATCCAGGAAACCCTCAAAATCAACCTTCTGAGCGAGGTTGTCGATATTGACCTCTTCGCGCGCACAAATCTGAACCATTTGGCGGGTTTTGAGCCCATGAATGGTGGGCGGACGTTGATAGGACATCCCTATACCCAGGCGGGCCCTCTCGTTTATGGGGGCCTGTGTGATATCCACCCCCTTGAACACAATCCTGCCTCCGACAATCCTATATTGCGGGTAGCCCATGATGGTCATGAGCAGCGATGTCTTGCCGGAGCCGTTCGGCCCGAACAGCACGTGCGTTTCTCCCGGGTTGATGGCCAGGTCGATGTGCCTGAGTATGATCTTGCCTGCCAGTTCGACCTGCAAATCTTCCAACAATAACATGCTATCACTCCTGTCAAAAAACCTTGGAGACCCTGCAGAGCTTTTGTGAAAGTCCCCAATCTATTCCAGCTTCTTGCATCCTCTGCAAAACGCTCTCTGTTTGATTTAAATAATGTTTAAGGTTAGATAAAGCAAGAAAATAACTGGAAGTGTTGAATTTGAAGAATTGAGGCCGAACAGCCTGTGGAGAGTTTAGGAGTCATCCAACAATAACCTAGAGCGGTGCAGATAGCGCTAGACAAAGGGG
>CAYTWB010000050.1:0-28187 GCA_964441945.1 uncultured Syntrophobacteraceae bacterium | reverse complement strand
ACGTTTGGGAGACTTCCCGGTTTTGTAACCAGTTGGTACCACACGGAATATCCTTGAGTTGACGAGTATGGGGTAGGGCCAGCTTAACCCACGGAAGATTTCCGCTCCACAATAGCAGCGATACCCTGGCCGCCGCCGCCGCAGATGGTTTCCAGCCCATAGCGGGCGTTGCGTCTTCGCATTTCATGCAGAAGGGTCACCATGCGCATGGCACCTGTCGCGGCAATGGGATGGCCGAGGGAAATCCCCGAGCCGTTGACGTTGACCTTGTTATCCAGATCGGATTCGCTCAGTCGCATCATTTTGGCGTCAGCCAGGACCTGAGCGGCAAAGGCCTCCTGAATTTCAATCAGGTCGATCTGATCGATGGTCAGGCCGGCCCGTGCCAGTGCCCCGGCAACTGAGGCCGGCACGGCCGGATAGGTGAGGGTCGGGTCGTCGGCAGCCACGGCAAAAGACTTCAGGTGTGCAAACGGTTCGATATCAAGTGCTTTCGCCTTGCTCTCGCTCATGAGCACCAAGGCGGCAGCGCCGTCGTTTTCCGTCGATGAATTGCCCGCCGTGCAGATGCCGTCCGGATAGACGTTCGGCAGTCTGGAGAGCTGTTCGAGGGTCGTATCGCGCCGCGGCGGTTCGTCGGTATCGATGATCCGCAGTTCCCCTTTTCTTTGCGGAACCGGGACGGGAACGATCTCTTCCTTAAATTTCCCTGCATCCATGGCGGCGCATGCCCTTTGGTGACTGCGCCAGGCCCAGCGGTCCGCAGCCTCCCGCGATATCTGTTCTCGCTGCGCCGCCGCCTCCGCCCAGCTCATCATGGAGTTGAGCTCTCCGAAGCGCTCGACAGGCTGGGACATCACACGGGCTCGCTGAATCCGGTCGAAAAACGGCAGGCCCCACATGCTGAGGGACCCGTGTCCGCGGGGCATAAAGCCCCATCGAGGATCACGCTTCCCCCCCAGGCCCCACTTGATGAATTCGCCGGGGACGTAGAGCTCGGCACTGCTCATGTGTTCGACTCCGCCGGCCACGACAATGTCGGCATAACCGCACTGGATTTTCATGGCCCCAAAGGAGATCGCGTCGAGTCCCGAGCAGCAGCGGCGGTCGAAGGTGATGCCGGGCACTTCCACGGGCCACCCGGCGGTGAGCAAAGACATACGGGCTATGTTGACGTATTCGCCGCTCTGGTAGGACTGTCCCATGATGACCTCGTCCACCCAGGCCGGCTCGACTCCCGCTCGTTTCACCACTTCATTCAGTACCAGGGCCCCGAGCCGATACGCCGGCACTTCCCGCAACGCTCCCAGGTATGCACCGATCGCCGTTCGCACCGCCCCCACCATCACAACCTGTTCCATAGGTTCCTTTCCCTGCGCAGCCGGCCTTCCAACCCGCTCCCGCCCACTAACCACTAACCACTAGCCACTAGCATCCTACATACCCAAATACGCCCGCCGGATATCGTCGTCGGCCATGAGCTCTTTCGATGGACCGCTGCGGGTCATGCGCCCGCTCTCGAGAACATAGGCCCGCTGGGAATGCTGCAGGGCCTGTTCGACGTTCTGTTCCACCAGCAGGATGGTGGTTTCTTCCGCCAGGCCGGCCAGGGCCCGGTAAATCTCCTTCGTGACCAGGGGGGCCAGCCCCAGTGATAGCTCGTCGATCAACAACAGCTCGGGGCGACTCATGAGCGCACGGCCGATGGCGAGCATCTGCTGTTCCCCGCCGGAAAGCGTTCCGCCCACCTGGTCTTTGCGCTTCCCCAATACCGGAAAGAGGTGCAGCACGTGTTCCATGGTGCGCTGCAACTCGGCGCGGCCCCGCCGGGGATAGGCTCCCATCTCGAGGTTTTCCGCCACCGTCATGTCCCGATAGACCCGCCGGCCTTCCGGCACCAGGGCCATGCCGAGCTGGGTAATCTGGTAGGGCTTCATACCCGCAAGGGATTCAGCCTTGAAGGTGACAGTCCCTCGCCGGGGCGGCAGTGTGCCGGTAATGGCAGCCAGGAGCGACGACTTGCCGGCGCCGTTGCTCCCCAGAATGGCCACCCGTTCTCCCAGATGCACATCGAGTGACACTTCCCAGAGGACCTGGGTTTCACCGCGATACACGTCGATTCCGGAAATCTTTAGCATGGCCGCTATTCTCCCAGGTAGGCCTGAATGACCCGCGGATCGTTCACCACTTCCTCCGGCACCCCTTCCATGAGGGGCCGTCCCTGGTCCAGGACGATCACTTTTTCGGCCGCCTGCATGATGGCCCCCATCACATGCTCGATCCAAAAGACCGTCAGGTGGTGTTCATCCCTCAGCCGGCGGATGAAAGCAACGGATTGACCAATCTCCTGGGTATTCAGCCCGCCGAGGACTTCGTCGAGCATCAGCAGCTTCGGTCTGGTGGCAAGGGCCCGGGCGATCTCGAGGCGTTTTTTCTGGACCACATTCAGCCGGCGGGCTTCATGGTAGGCCAGCCCTTCCAGATCTACCACCCGCAGGTAGTCGAATGCGGCGTCGCGCCAGTTGGAGCCGGCCTCCGTCCGCGGGCTGTTGATCATGGCAACGCCGACATTCTCCAGGCAGGTCATGGAGGCAAACGGCCGCGTCACCTGAAAGGTGCGCGCGAGGCCCAGGCGGCAGGTCTCCGTGGCGGACATCCCGGTGATTTCGTTATCATCGAACAGAATCCGCCCGGAATCGGGCTTCATCGCTCCCGCCACCACGTTGAAGAGCGTGGTTTTACCGGCCCCATTGGGTCCGATGAGGCCCACGATGGTGCCCTTCTCGATGGAAAAGCTCACCTGATCGAGGGCCGCCACCCCACCAAAGTTTTTACTCAGGCCTTGACCTTCCAACAACGCCACGTTGCTTCCCCCTGACCGCCGTGACCCCGAGGATCACAACGAAGGACGAAATCCCCCCAACCCCCCTTTGGCAAAGGGGGGCAGGGGGGATTTCCTGTAAAGAGCCTGTTTCAGATTCACCGTTCTTGTCATTCTGCCGCAAATGAAGCGGCCTTAGCGGGATTGGACCTCTTGGGAAAGTACGGAGCTGCCAGCCCCATGAGGCCGTTTGGAGCAAACCGGGCTATCACCAGGGCCACCAGGCCGAAGGCCAGAACATGATATTCACCGTAGCCTCGAATGTATTCCGCCAGGACCTCCAGTGAGAAGGCCCCGACAATCGGGCCGACAAAAGAACCCATGCCGCCGATAACGGTCATGGAGAGCACCAGGAACTGCTGATCCAGGGATGGAATCTCGGGAGTGATGAGAAGGAGGTAGTGGCCATAGAGCCCTCCCGCCATTCCGGCCAGGGCGCTCGATACCGTAAAGGCCAGGACCCTCATCCGCATCACATTGACGCCAAGAGAAGCCGCAGCACGCTCGTCATTTTGGACGGCCCGAAAATTGAGGCCGATATTGGAGTAGATGAGCTTGAAGATCACGATCAGGGTCAGCATGGCACCGATCAGCATGATGTAAAAGTAGGCGGGTTTCGAATAGACCGCAACCAGCCCGGGCACCTGAAGTCCCATGGTGCCCCTGGTGATTTGGTATTCGTTGGTAATGATGATGCGCAGGATTTCCGAGAACCCGAGGGTGGTGAGCGAGAGGTAGATGCCACCCATGCGGAGGCAAAGCACCCCGACAGCAAGACCGACGAGAGCGGCCATGAGGGTGCCGAGACAGACCCCCAGCCAGGGATTGACGCCGAACCTGACCGCGAGAATGCCCGAGGTGTAGGCCCCGATACCGGCAAAAGCGGCATGAGCGAAGGATACCTGCCCGGTGTAGCCGGCCAGCAGGTTCCAGCTGGAAGCCATCATCACGTAGAAGAGGCAGATGATCACAACGTGAAGGCGGTAGGCGTCCAGCCCCAGAGGCAGCAGACTCATGAGCCCTGCAGCCGCCAAAAGGATGAGATAGAAGCGTTTGTCCGTCAACGGGTCCCCCCTGCGTTGTGTTTAGGCTTCTCTTCGGCCGAAGAGGCCGGATGGCCGGGTGAGCAGCACCAGGATCAGAATGACAAAACTGAACACGTGCTTGTAGCCGGTTGAGATGTAAGAGGCGCCGAGGTTTTCCACAAGACCCAGAATGAGACCTCCGACGACGCAGCCCCAAAGCGACCCCATGCCGCCGAGCACAACCACCACAAAGGCCGTCAGCGCCACCGGGACCCCGGCATTGGGAGTAACCGGGAAAACGGGGGTGAGGATGACTCCGGCGGCGGCAGCCAGGGCGCAGCCCAACCCGAAGCTGAGCATATTCAGGCGCGTGGTGTTGACGCCGTTTAGCTCAGCCATTTCGCGATCCTGGCTGGTAGCGCGAATGATGCGGCCGAACCAGGTCTTCTTGATCATCAAAAACACCACGGCGATCACGGCAGCTCCCGCTACGAGGGCTGCCAGCCGCTGGTTGCCGTAGTAAAAGCTGCCGAAGATTTCAGTCGATCCGCTGATCCAGTTGGGCGGCTTGCTGGGATAGGGGCCGAATATCAGCAGATAGGCATTCTGCAACACAATGGAGAGGATGAAGGTGAGAATGAGGGAGTACATGTCGTTGCCATAGGTCGGGCGAATCAGGGTGACCTCGATGAGCACCCCGAAGAGGAAGACCAGGGCAACGGCCAGGACCATGGCCGGGATGAAGTTCATCCCGAGAGAACTGGCGAAGAGATAGCTGAAATATCCGGCAAGGATATAGAGCTCGCCATGAGCGAAGTTGACGACGTTCATGATGCCGACCACCAGGGAGACCCCCAGGGCGGCCAGGGCATAGATGACTCCGATGACGAGTCCGTTCATACCGGCCAGCGCAAACATGCACTCACCTCTCCCTCATTGGTTTCGATCCAATTTACTTCTTCAGTTTGCCGGTAGCGGCTTCTGCAGGATAGAGCACCACCTGCTGCTTGTTCTGCCACTGGATGACCAGCATGGGCGGCATCCACTGATGGTATTCCGGCCCGCCCTTCGTGGTGCCGAACTTAACCGTACCGCGGGTAACCAGCAGATTGGTCTTTTCGAGAGCGTCCACCAGCTTGTCGGGGTCCGTCGACCCGGCGCGGTTGATAGCGTCGGCGGCGATGAGAATGCTGTCATAGATGGATCGGGACTTGTAATCGGTCGGCGGCCCGCCGAAGGCCTTCTGATACGCTTCCCGAAATTCGGTTGCCAGTTTGGTCAGCTCAACCTTCTCATGCATGGAGGAAACAAAGCATTCGAGATTGCCGTAATCGCCGACATTCTTCCAGTAATCCGGCCAGAGGCTCGGCGGCCCCGCTCCATCCAGGATGATGGCCTTGGGGGTCAGTTTCACCTCACCCGCCTGGGCCACGAAATAGTGCAGACCTGAACCGTAAATGAAGGCCAGGACAACATCCGGATCGTACGCCTTGATCTTGTTCAACTCGGTGTAATGGTCCTTACTCTCCTTCTCGGTCGTCATGACCTCAAACTGGACCCCGGCCTTAGTGAGAGCGGCCTTGGTGAGTTCGGCGATCCCCAGACCCCAGTCGCTGGTTTCGTTCACGATGAAGGCCTTCTTGAACTTCTCGGCCACAACCCACTTGGCGATGGTTTCATTGACCACCCCGGAATTGGAGGGGCCGGCGCGGAAGACGTACTTATAGCCTTTAGCGGTGATCGGATCGGCCCAGGCTTCGACCACCATGAAGGGCACCTTGAAGCGTTCCGCCACTTCGATTTCAGCCAGCGCAGACGAGGAGACGCTCTCACCCAGCACCATGACCACTTTGTCCCGCGTGACGAGCCGTTCGAATCCCGACGCCGCCTTCTCGGCTCCCGCCGTGTCCTCGAACACGATCTCGAGTTTCTTGCCCAGCACCCCACCCTTCGCGTTCACATAGTCGGTGCCCAGCTTGATCCCTTCCTCGAAGGCCTTGCCCGTTGCCGCCGCCGATCCCGTGCGCGGCCCGACCACACCGACCTTGATGGTATCCTGAGCCCAGGCGGTCCCGACCGCCATAACCAGACCGAGAACCAGTACCAACAACCAGAGACCCGACTTCCTGTTTTTCATTTCCGACCTCCTTGTAGAGTAAACGGTTCGTTCTGCTGCTTCCCCATACATGAACTACCCACCCGCCACCGGTGGGAAAAGAACGACTTTGTCGCCTTCCTCAAGCGGCGATTCCAGGTTCGCCGGCCGTCCGTTGACCAGGATGACCCGTTCCATGTCGAGCGGTATGCCGAGGATTTCAATCAGCCGCCTGATCCCGTCGCCCTCGGTAAGCTCCATCGTAAAGGCCCCTTCCCGGGGTGGACCATACTTTCGAAGTGTAGCGAAAAGCTCCACGTCCACTTTCATATCTGTCTTCTGCCCCTGTCGCCTGAGTACATCGCTGCCCAATAAAGTGACCATTATCGCAGGCCGTCATTCCGCCATGTTTCTGGCCGGAATCCAGAATAACTTCCTGGATACCGGCCTGCGCCGGTATGACGAACGGGAATTCGGACTCTTGTTTCTGAGGCGCGGTATTAAGATACCACCTGAACAAGCCCCAGCTCTCTGAGCTTTGCTTCCGCCGGGACCCCGTTCCGGTCCCAGCCTCGAGCCTGATAGTAGGGATCGAGCATCTTATCGAGGTGGCACACGCTGCCCCGCCCCGGTCCGTCGGGAATGGGCTCGCGCAACATGCGCTCCGGCAGGGAATCATCCCGGCGGGAGAGGCCCGCCTTGACCATAAAGACCCGTTCCGCGTTGAAGACGCGCTCACCGGCTCGCACCAGTTCATCCAGATCGTACCCGGCACCGGTGGCTGCATTGAGCAGCTCCATGATCCCCTGGGGACGGATATCTCGAGTGGGCGTGACCAGGTTCCTCACCGAGAAGAAGACGCACAGACCGGCGGCATCGATGATCGTGAAAACGTCCTGCCAGTCTTTGACCAGCTCCGCCTTGCCCTCCCAGGTCAGGGGATCGATGAGGATCGGAACGCCGAGGAGCTCGATGTAGGCGGGATCGCCCCGCATGTGGGATGCCCCCACCGGGGAGGTGGCGTAAGCCAGGCCCATTCCCTGTTCCGCGCGGGGATCGTAGCCTGCAAATTCCTGTTTCTTGGCCACCATGGCCAGTTCGGGATGGCCATACCGGGCGGCCAGCCGGTAGCTGCCCTGAGCCAGCAGGTCCCCAAAGCCTTCCCGGAAGGCGGTCTGCCGCGTGAGCTCGACGATGGCGTGAGCATCCCCGAAGCGGAGCGGTCGTCCCACATCGGCTTCCGGAAGGTAGCCGCGTTCAAAGAGCTCCATGGCACAGGCGATGGTCGATCCCATCGTGATGGTATCCATCCCCATCTCATTGCAGAGGTAGTTCGCCTTGGTCACCGCCGCCAGGTTGGCCACCCCGCAGTTGCTTCCCAGAGAATAGACCGTCTCGTACTCGGGGCCTTCCCCCTGTCCCTGGAATTCCGGATCATCCACTTTGGTCACGCGCCCACAGCCGATGGGGCAACCGAAACAGGCCTTCGGGCGCACCAGGAACTTCCGGGTCAGGGCCTCCCCGTGGATTGCCTCCCAGCCTTCAAAGGTCCCCTGCTGGAAATTTCGGGTCGGCAGCACTCCAAAGTTCTGGGTTGCCATGACCGTAACGGCGGTCCCGTGCAGGTTGAGGGGATGCTTGCCGCCCTTCAGGTTCTCGCGAAAGCGTTTGGCCAGTTTTTTGACCAGCTCACCGAAGGCCCTGGCATCATAGAGGGAGACATCATCCTTGCCCCGGACGACCACCGCCTTGAGCTTCTTGGAACCCATGACCGCACCCACGCCGGAGCGCCCTGCCGCGCGGTCGCGATCATTCATGATCGAAGCAAACAGGACCCCTCGTTCTCCCGCCGGGCCGATGCAGGCCACACGAACGCCACCTCCGGCATCCTTCTGAAGCGCCGTTTCGGTATCATGGGTGCTCAAGCCCCAGAGATGAGCCGCCGGCCGAAGCTCGATCCTGTCGCCCTCAATCCAGAGGGAGACCGGTTCGGCGGCCTGGCCGTGAAAAGAGATCATATCGACGCCGGCCCTTTTCAGCTCCGCGGGAAAGTGTCCGCCCGAGTTGGAACAGGTTATGGAGCCGGTAAGCGGCGATTTGGTGGTGACCATATAGCGCCCTCCGGTGGGCGCTTTGGTGCCGGTCAGAGGACCTGCGGCCATAATCAAAACATTCTCAGGCCCCAGGGGATCACAGGCGGGATCCACTTCGGCGAGCAGCCGTTGAATGCCGAAGCCCCTTCCACCTATGAAATCCTTGGCAATGCGAAGGTCCAGCGATTCTTCCCGCACCACACCCCGCGTCAAATCCACCCTCAGGACTTTGCCCCTCCATCCATACATGGCTTGTGCCTTAGTGGTTAGTGGTTAGTGATTAGTGACCAGTACGGCACGGCGGAAATCTTTAACCAGGACTTGGCCTCTATCGGAGAATCCGGCTGAACTTGCAGCGAAGGCCGCCGCCGTTAGGGAAGAGCTCGCAATAGCCATGCCAACCTGCGGGCGGAGGATGCCGGTCCCTTTCAGAGCAGATTCAGCTTGCCGGAGAAACCACAATGGGCGATTATTTGGACGATTAGGACAAAAACCGGGAGGTCCGGATCATCCTAAAACAAAACGATAACCGTTGGAGGGGGTGTCGTGGGCCGACAGGAGAAGAGCCTTCTAATCGTTTCCGAGGACCGCAACGTCAACAACTTCCTTCGCACCATCATCCACAATATCATTGGTGCCAAGGTGAGGATCTACGGGCAAGTGCTTGAGGACGGCCTTTCCAAGGGCCCGAATGCGGACGTGGTGATGTGTTCCGGCCCTTTTCTGCTGGCGAGGGTGAAGGAAATCTATCCCGCCCGGGCAATCGTTGCCCCAAAGCGCATCATCACCGGCTACAACCTGGAGAAGGTGCTCGTGCTTCCTCGCAACACCCGAGTCCTGATGGTCAACCATCCCCGCACGGCGACCATCGAGACGATCGACTCGCTCAAGGATATCGGGATCAGCCACATCAAGTATGTTCCGTACTGGAAAGGAGCGAAGCTCGACCTCAGCTCGGTCACTATCGCCATCTCGCCCGGAATGGGTCATCTTTGCCCGAAGGAGGTGTCCCGCCTGATCGATATCGGACCGCGCATCATCAGCATTCATTCATTTCTGGAACTGCTTCTCGCGCTCAACCTCGATCTCAGCTATATTGAAAACTTCGCCACCTATTACCACAACTTCCTGATGGAATCGAGCCGCAAACTGGCGTCGGTGCTCGAACAATCCGAACTGTTGCGGAAGTATCAGGAAGTCATCCTGAATCAGTTCGAAGATGGTCTGGTTTCCGTCAATGAAACGGGGAAGATCGATCTGGTCAATAAGGCCGTCACCCGGTTGGTGGGAACGGACCGAAACAGCGTGCTCACCCAGCGGATTGATGAATTCCTGGCCGTTTTCAAACACAAGGCCAGCCTCATCGATGAATCCCGAATCGGGGCCCGCTCGTCATCGATCTCGGAGCTGAACGGCAAACAGGTGCTCATCCAGAAAATCCCCATCGTGCATGAAGAACGAGTGAGACACATTTATACCTTTCGCGAGATTGCCCGCATGCAACGGCTCGAGAAGGATGTGCGGGTGAGATTGGCGGAAAAGGGCCATATCACCAAATACGGGTTCAGTGACATCTGGACGGTGAGCCCGGTTATCAATGAATTGAAGGAAAAGGCCCAGGACTTTGCCGTAACCGAGAAGAACCTGCTTATCACGGGTGAGAGCGGCACCGGAAAAGAGCTCTTTGCCCATGCCATCCACCGAAGTTCCCCCCGGCGTGACGGCCCTTTTGTAGCGGTCAATTTTGCAGGAATCCCCGAGGGTCTTATCGAGAGCGAACTGTTCGGGTATGACCCCGGTGCGTTCACCGGGGCGAGGAAAGGGGGCAAGCCGGGGCTTTTTGAGGAGGCGCACGGGGGTACGATTTTCCTTGACGAGATCGGCGACGCCCCGCTTAGCGTCCAGGCCCGGCTGCTCCGCGTGCTTCAGGAGCAGGAAATCATGAGGGTCGGCAGCAGCAGGATCATCCCCATCGATGTCCGTATTCTGGCCGGCACCAATGCGAACATCCACCGCGCGATGGAAGAAAACCGGTTCAGAAAGGACCTCTACTACCGTCTGGGTACCCTGCCCCTGGAAATCCCTCCACTGCGGGAGCACCCTGAGGACATTCTGTATGTTCTGAACCGGTATCTGGAAGACCGATATGGCATTCGCAAGCGGTTTTCGGAGATGGCCCGGTTGTGCCTGCTGCAGCACAGCTGGCCGGGCAATATCCGGGAATTGCTGAACCTGGCGGAGTACCTCTGCATTTCCTCGCGGGATGCCGAGGAGGTCACCCTGGATCACCTGCCGAGACGTCTCACGGACACTTTTGCCCGGCCGGAGAATGGGACCCCGTCAGGGTCTCCGCTCTTCCATGAAGCAATCCTGCTCAAGATGCGCCAGGGTTCGGCGGAACCCGCGATCATCTCTTGCCTTCTCCGGGTCCTGCGGGACAGGAAACGGTTGGTGAGTGGCCGAACGACGCTTATTAAAGAAATGGAGCGGCATGATCATTTCATTACCGAAGGAAGGATGAAACGGCACCTGCGCCTGTTGAACGATGCCGGCCTGGTTCATGTCGGCGCGACCAAACAGGGCACGGTCCTCACCCCCAAAGGCGAGGAGTTCCTGGACTATCTGACCACCGCAGGTGGAAATTCACCAGGAACGGTTTCTCAGATCGAAACCGGCTCAACCGGCAATTAGGTCAATTAGGAAGGCTTTATGATTATGCCAGGGGGCATCCACGAATAAGTGTTAGAGAAATCCGGAACCACCTATCGGGCGGGCGTAAAGCCCAACCATACAGAAGCGTAAAGCGCACCGCGTGGCAGGGGCGGGATTTATCCCCGCCCGCATCAGGGAATGCTCTTTCCGGGGGGCCCTTCCTCCTGGATGGATGCGTCCACACCTGGCCGGCCATCCCTGGCATGCCTCTTGCTCAAGTTGCCGAATACCAATTGAATCCAGTGATCGCATAAGAAACAAGACTATGGGAGTAGCTCCGTGAGTGTTCAGAGCAAGATACTCGGCATGGAAGAAGCCCTGGCTTTGATCAAGCCGGGTGCCAGGATCATGGTGGGCGGGTTCGGTCTGGCGGGATACCCGGAGGACCTGGTGGAAGCCCTGGCGGCCGGCGGGACCGGGGACCTGACCATCATCAGCAATGATCTGGGTTCTCCCGGTGTGGGTCTGGGAAAGCTGCTGGCCAACGGGCAGATCCGGGCCCTGATCGGGAACTACTACAACTGGAATCCCGAGGTTGCGGCGGCCTATCATGCCGGGCGAATCCAGGTCACGCTGCTGCCCCAGGGCACCTTTGCCGAGGCCATACGCGCTGCGGCAGTCGGGATACCGGCCTTCTACACCTGCGCTTCAGCGGGGACCGAGCTGGCCGTGGGCAAGGAAACGCGCGATTTTGACGGCAGGGTGTGTGTGCTGGAGCGGGCCATTCCGGCTGATGTGGCGCTCATCAAGGCCTACCGGGCCGATGAAATGGGCAACCTCGTCTACTACAAGACCGCCCGCAATTTCAACCCCCTCATGGCCATGGCCGCCAATCTCACCATCGCCGAGGTCGACAAGATCGTGCCAACCGGGACACTGGACCCGGAAGCGATTGTCACCCCGCACATCTTTGTGAATGTCATTGTTCGGAGGAATCAACATGCCGGTCCCCATAGCAGATCGTGAAGCGCGAGAGCGGGTTGCCAGGCGGATTGCCGGGACCTTTGTGGAGCAGCAGAGACAACTGGTGATCAATCTGGGGGTCGGCATCCCGACCATGGTGGCGGATTACATTTCGGGCGAATCCATTTTCATCCAGGCCGAAAACGGCATGCTCGGAGTGGGAAAGCTGGCCGAAGGCGAAGAGATCGACCGCCAGCTCATCAATGCCGGCCGCCAGCCGGTGACCGAGACCCCGGGATGCAGCTATTTCGACAGCGCCACCTCATTTGGCATGATCCGGGGAGGGCATGTGGATGCGACCGTGATCGGGGCGTTTCAGGTGGACGAAGCGGGCAATATCGCCAACTGGATCAATCCCAACGGCAAGCAGCTCGGCGTCGGCGGGGCTATGGACCTGGTCACCGGCGCAAGGCAGGTCGTTGTCGGCATGCAGCACAATACACGGGACGGCAAGGCCAAGCTGGTCAAGCGGTGCACCATGCCCATCACCGGCTTTGCCGAGGTCGATCTCGTGGTCACGGAACTCGGGCTGTTCCGCTTCACGGAAGGCCGCCTGGTGCTGGAGGAAATCGCCCCGGAAGTCTCCCTGGAGGAATTGCGCGCTCTCACGGAGGCCCGTTTCGAGGTCGGACCCAATTTGAGACCCATGGCGGTGTGACACGAAAGCTTCGGGATACGGTTCACCCCGAAACCGGCTTCGTTTTTTGGAGGACTCCACGGGGTCTTCCTGCCCGTCCTGAGTATCACACCGCAGAAGACAGGGATCATAACCCCAAACGTCATTCCGGCATGTTCTTGGCCGGAATCCAGAAATGCTTACTGGATAACGGCCTTCAAGCTGCCCGTATGACATGACAGATTGGAATGCAGCCACTCATCATTTATGCAGAGCAGTCCTGAGCTTGTTACCTTGGACAGCTCACCGCTTCTTCCACATGGTTCCCGCACCCTAACCTGGTCAGAACGTCCATTGTTGGACTTTTCCCGATTGACCGCGGTCAGTAGGGCGGGTTAAACTGACTTTAACAATACAGAGGGGTTCGGCACTGGTTCATGGTCTGCTCAAGAAGAGAAAGGGAGGACTAATAGAAGCGCATAGATTGGTCATCGTTGATAAAGAAGGCAATGGTGGGTTCAAGAAAATCCTTTGCGCCAATTTTTCCCCAGGCAAATGCGTTCTCCTCTGAGGACGCAGGTGATCCCAATGCTGGTCGATGATCTCTGTTTGTCTTTGGAGAATTGAGTATCTCGTGATCTTATTCCCCCCCGGATTAACCATGGCGAAAACTAAATCATGCATAGCGACCGTGTGCCTATGTTGCCTCCTTCTGACCGGATGCTCGGGCGGCAAAGACGCAGAACAAGGGAAAGCGAGCGACAGGTCGGCAACCGAGCGGACAGCGGACGCAATAAAGCAGTATGGTGCAAAGCCCATCGACAAGGCTCGCAGTGTGCAGCAATTGGGCGATCAGAGAACCAAAGCAATGGATGAGGCTGTAAGGAGTAAATAGGCTGGGGTATGCTTCTGATTCTTGAGCAAGTTCCCAAGTTCCAACCTGATTCATTACGGAGAGAGGTTATGAGACGGTATGGCTTTCTATTGATTATGGTTCTTGTATTTGTGATGAGCACTGCTCTGACGCTGCGGGCGGACTCTTATCTGGCGACGCCGTCCGAGAGCAGGGATACCGGAGACAAACCGGGTTTTAAATTCACGCTCGACGGCGAATCCTACAGCTTCACGACCAATCCGGTCGGCGCCTGGACTGCAGAGGGGTTTACCGTGGCCGCGGCTTTTGACAAGACGCACGAAAGATCTATCACGATATCCTTTGAGGGCAAGAAGAAGGGCACCTATATAGTGAGCATGGATGCCCTCTCTAACGAGATTCATTACGTCGACCTCGTCGGCACATATGACTGGGTTGCCGCAGGTGCCATCGGCAGTGGCAAGATTAAGGTCACCAAGTATGGATCGGCGGGCGGCAAGATTAAGGGTAAATTTAGTGGTGTTCTGCGCGACAGGGATGAACAGGGGGAGCACCCGATCAGCGGATCTTTCCTGGTTCAGCGAATAGCCGGCCCGCAGCAAGGGGTTGCTTCGCCCATCAGTTTTTTTGCCGAAAGGGTTCGATCCCTGGAAGGCGTAATCCGGCCCTTTGATGAAAAGGAATGAGGATAGACGTCCCCGATCATGGAAGGAGAATCCGGAATGTTGAAATCGGCTATGGCATTGCTTTCGGCGGCTGTTCTGGTACTTGTGGCCAATGCAGCGCAGGCGGCGTCTCCACAAATCGAGTTCACCAAGGTGTCTCCTTACGGGAAAGAAAACGGCCAGGCCAGGGGCAGGGTCTCGGGGGTCGTCTTTTCAGAGTACAAAGTGGCCGGCTACGTTGAAGTCGATGATGCGCTGTGGACAAAGCCATGTCTCAAAGCGCCGCTTACGGATATTTCCGATGACGGGACTTTCAGGTTCGATTTCACAACCGGTGGATGCGATGCCTATGCTTTCCGGGTCCTGGCCTTCCTGGTGCCCGCAGACATCGATCAGGAAAAGATCAAATGCGCTCCCTGCTGTATTACCTATCTTGTCGATGAGGCGGTTGCAATGACTTCCTTCGATCGGTTTCCCAAACCGAGGATTATCCAGTTCATGGGAAGCGATTGGATCGTCAAGAGAAGGGACTGCCCGGCCGGTCCGGGAAATAACCTCTTTTCGGACGATCCCTCTCGTGTGTGGGTGGATCGGACCGGACTCCATTTGACGATAGCCAAAGGGAAGAAGGGCCGATGGTACGCAACAGAGGTCATTCTCAACCAATCCTTTGGTTACGGCATCTATCGGATCGTAACCAACAGCCGGGTCGACCTGTTCAATGAGAACGTGGTAGGTGGTCTCTTCTTGTGGGATACTCAGGCCTGCGGTTTCCACAATCGCGAGATCGACATCCTGGAATTTGCCCGCTGGGGGAAACCGGCCAACCCCACGAACGCACAAAACGTGGTACAGCCCTGCAGTGAGTGTCCCGGATGCGGTGACAACTGCCACAGGTTTCAGGTGGACCTGGCGCGGAAGGACCAGTTGCTGACTCACTTCCTCATCTGGACTCCCGGGAAGACGGAGTTCAAAACATACCGGGGCAATCTGGACCACCTGCCCCTGCCTTCCAATGGGGACCTGATAAACAACTGGGTGTATGAAGGCCCGTATGTGCCTGAACCGGGCAAAGAGAACGTTCGGTTCAACCTCTGGTTGTTGGGTGGAAATCCTCCAACCGATGGGAAAAAAGCGGCTCTCCTGATTGCCGATTTTTCCTGGGAACCCGTGGAGACTCCTGCCGATTGACCGAACCAGTCTGCACGACTGCTTCGGTGTTTTCCCCTGTTTTCAATCGGATCATCGGATCTTTTCCCGTTGAAAAATGCAGACCTGCTGGGTTACCCTGCAAACCTGTCTTTCGAGGCTCTTCGAACTTTCGCTCCCAATTGATACAGTTGATACAGTGCGCTGATATTGAAGCATATCGCTGAAGTCCCTGTGGGAGAGCGCTTCGGAGAGGTGTGAATCAAGGATGCGGTTCAGGCCGGAGCGCAGGTCCTTGCCACCGCCTGCCCCTACTGCCTGAATATGCTCACCGATGCCTGCAAGAGTCTGTCACTGGACGACTCACTGGAAATCTTGGAACTGTCACAGACCCTCGTTGACGCTGTACGATGAAAAGGAGCCTCAATCCCGTTGTACCGGTTCGGCTTCAACTCGCAGGGAATGTCGAGAAATGCAACGCACAATTCTCCCTGACCATCTTCAGGTGATTGGGCAGAAGGAGTAGGAGCATGAAAGACGACTTCAGCTTTCAGTTGGTCAATCGGGTTTCCGAAATCACGAGACTGGGTGAAATCATCACCGAGTTCGGCAAACGTCACCGAATGCGTGAGAAGTGCGTTTTCGCAGCCAATCTCGCACTCGAAGAGCTCATTGTCAACATCATTTCCTATGCCTATGACGATCAGCTCGATCGTTGCATTGATGTCCATCTTACCCTGCAAGACAGCGTCTTGAGGATTACTCTCGAAGACGACGGAAGGGAATTCAACCCGGCCGAGGCGCCTGTCGTTCCCAACGAACAGATTTCACTTGATAAAATCGAAGACATCGAACTGGGGCTGCGTCTTGTCCGAATGCAGGTAGACGCGATCACCTATGCCAGGCGGGACGGCAGGAATATCCTGACGCTGGCCATCGAGGACGTCCCAGACAAAAAGACCATTGCCTCCATGATGCACGAGGAGCGGGTCTTTCCTCCCCTGTGTGAATTCAGCGAAAAGGCAGAAATCAAGGGCCTGGATCAGTATCGAGAGCTGTATGCTCAATCCATCGCGGATTCTCGCGGGTTTTGGGCCGATCAGGCGCAGCAGCTTGACTGGGTCAGGAAGTGGGACGAGGTCCTCGTGGAGGAATTTGGCCAGGGCGAGCACCAATGGTTTGTCGGAGGCAAGCTGAACGTTTCCTACAACTGCCTGGACCGCCATCTTGCGACCTGGCGCAAGAACAAGGCTGCATTGATCTGGGAGGGTGATCGGGTCGGCGAGCAGAAGGTCCTGACGTATCAGCAACTGCACAGGGAGGTCTGCCGTTTTGCCAATGTGTTGAAAAAACACGGTGTCCGCAAGGGTGACCGTGTGACGATCTATCTTCCAATGATTCCTGAATTGCCTGTTGCCATGCTGGCTTGTGCGAGGATCGGGGCGATCCATTCCGTGGTCTTTGGAGGGTTCAGCGCGGATTCCCTGAGAAACAGAATCCTGGACTGCGAATCCGGGGTCCTGATCTGTGCCGACGGTTACAACCGTGGGGGCAAACTGGCCAGGAGCAAAGACCAGGCGGATGAAGCCCTGAAGTCCTGCCCTCGGATTGGTACCGTTATCGTGGTCAGACGCGCCGGGATTGAACCGTCAATGGAATCGGGGCGTGACTTCTGGTGGGATGAAGAGGTTCCGGCACCGGACATATCGGACGTTTGTGAACCGGAGGTTATGGATGCCGAGGACCCGCTTTTCATTCTCTACACCAGCGGCAGTACCGGGAAGCCCAAAGGCGTTCTCCACACCACGGCAGGCTATCTTCTGTACGCGATGCGTACCTTCAAGTGGGTTTTCGATGCCAGGGATGAGGATACCTACTGGTGTACGGCGGACATAGGCTGGATCACGGGTCACAGCTACATCCTCTATGGCCCTCTGGCAAACGGGGCTACCAGCCTGATGTTCGAAGGCGTACCGAACTACCCGGGTCCGGATCGTTTCTGGGAAATCATCGAGAAGCACCGCGTCAATATCTTTTATACCGCCCCGACCGCCCTGAGGGCCCTTATGAAGGAAGGCGATGAGTGGCCGGGGCGGCACAATTTGAGCTCCCTCAGGCTGCTTGGCTCGGTTGGAGAGCCTATCAACCCTGAAGTGTGGATGTGGTATCATGATGTGATTGGCGGTGGAAAATGCCCGATCGTCGATACGTGGTGGCAGACGGAAACGGGTGGCATTGTGATCAGCCCGCTTCCCGGGGCGACGCCGTGCAAGCCGGGTTCAGCCACATTGCCGCTGTTTGGCATCGAGCCCGAAGTGATCCGGAACAATCTCGATCCGACCGCCGTCGATGAAGGGGGGTGGCTGGTCCTGAAAAGGCCCTGGCCCGGACTGATGCGCCGGGTCTACGGTGATCCGGAAAGGTTCAGAAAGACTTACTTCTCCGATTTTCAAGGGGTTTACACCACCGGTGACGGAGCACGGGTCGATCAAGACGGATATTATTGGCTCATGGGCCGCATCGATGACGTCATCAATGTATCCGGACACAGGCTTGGAACCGCCGAGATCGAGAGCACGCTTGTATCCCATTCCAGTGTCGCCGAAGCAGCGGTAGTGGGTATGCCCCATGAAACCAAAGGCCAGGGCATCTACGCCTTTGTAACCTTAAAAGCCGGCATCCGGAAACGTGATGATCTTGCGGCCCATCTGAAACAGCACGTGAGGAGCAAGATCGGTCCGATTGCCACACCGGACCGGATTCAATTTGCGGACGGTCTGCCCAAGACGAGATCAGGCAAGATCATACGCCGCATTCTCACCAAAATCGCGGCCGGAGACATCTCCAATCTGGGTGACACATCTACCTTGACCGATCCGGAAGTGATTCCCGAGCTTATCAGCAACAGGTGATACTACACTGCCGGAATATGGAATATGGATTTCCAGACCTTGTATTGATGAAAGATCTTGGAAAACGATCGGTACATGAAGCTTGCCGATCGAACGCAGAAAGCAATTGAGCATTTCAAGGCCTATCGGCACAGACGTCGAAGAAAGCTAAAAATATGAAACAAAGCAGATCCCCCAAAGACTGGGACGAAGAGCGAGTGAAGAGAGTGCTCGCCCATTATGAAAACCAATCAGAAGAAGAGGCCTTGGCAGAGGACGAAGCCGCATGGGAGGATCCATCACAAACGTTTATGGAGATTCCGAATGATCTAATACCTGCCGTACGGAGGCTGCTCGCTGAGAGAACCGGAAAGCCGGCCGTCAAAACAACTCAGAGAAAAGCATAGGCACAATGGGGTAACCGAGCGGTTTTCTCGCCAGTCCTCACACCAGCCGGCTCGGGATGCCTTGTTGCACTCGGCCTGTTCATCGGGAAAGATAAAGTGGGATTCATCCAACAGTAAACTTCACCCTGTCCGATAGAATCGCCCATGTGGAGTTGCGTGCCGGGAAGTAGCGTGAGGTAGTTCCCGATGTATCGATATCCACGAGAAGATCCTGTGGAAGATGTATCGGAAAAGGCTTTTAGATATGCCGACATCGGTTGCCGGGCAAAGATTGAGTCAGTGCGAGACCGGCAAAGCAATCTGACAATCTGACAATTGCTTTTTGATGTATTTTAAGTTAGTTTCTTGCTGGTTTAGTTAGAATATTTTGTTGGAAAGAGGTTCTACAGCCGAAGGGGTGCTCTCGACGCGAGGGCTGAGATCAAACCCTTGGAACCTGATCCAGAATAATACTGGCGGAGGAATCGGCACGCGGCAAGGCAGCTGTCAGATGGCCGTTTTCCCAAACGGCCATTTTCTTTTTCAAGAAACGGCCGGGTTGATCTGGGCCATTGCCAAAGCTCTCCGCGCAAGCAGAAGTGGAGGATTTGATGAATACACAACTGGACTTTGCAAAAGCGGGTATTGTCACCAAAGAGATGCAGGATGCGGTTGTTGGAGAACCAATGACCGCAGAGGAGCTGCGGGGCCTGATCGCCGCAGGTCGAGCCGTGCTTCCCAGGAATCGCAACCATTCCTTTCCCATTCTCCGGGCCATCGGCCAGGGACTGAAAACCAAGGTGAATGCCAATCTGGGAACGAGCGGTGAGTGTTGCAGCCTGGAGCTGGAAGCGGAAAAGCTCAAAGCGGCACTGGACGCAAAAACGGATACCATCATGGACCTCTCCACCGGGGGAGAGCTTGCCGCGTTTCGCCGCTTTTTCCTTGAACAATCCCCTGTGGTGGTGGGTGCCGTTCCCATTTACTATCTTGCGGCGGAAATGACGGCCAGGCACCAACCACTGGACGAAATGGATTCGGACCGGCTCCTCAGCAGTATTGAAAAGCAGTGCAGTGAAGGGCTGGACTACATAACCGTCCACTGCGGTGTCACCCGGGAATCGGTGAAGCGGCTCGAGACCTTCGAGCGGCTGATGCCCTGTGTGAGTCGAGGGGGCTCCATCCACATGCACTGGATGCGAAAGAATAAGAAGGAAAATCCGCTCTACGAGTATTTTGACGACCTGCTGGAAATCGCCCACAAGTATGATGTCACGCTCAGCCTGGGCGACGGTTTTCGTCCGGGCACCATTGTCGATGCAACCGACGGGGCACAGCTTCAGGAGTTGATGATCCTGGGAGAGCTGGCCAAGCGGGCTCGCAATCGTGGGGTCCAGGTCATGATCGAAGGACCGGGACATGTTCCCCTGCTGCAAATCCAGTCCAACATCCTCCTTCAGAAGAAGCTCTGCGACGGGGCACCCTTCTACATCCTGGGCCCCTTGCCGACGGATATCGCGGCAGGCTACGATCACATCGCCGCGGCCATCGGCGGGGCAATAGCCGGTGCCGCCGGGGCTGACTATCTCTGTTATGTGACGCCTGCAGAACACCTCGGACTGCCCAATGCTCAGGATGTCTATGCGGGGGTTATGGCGGCCCGTGTCGCCGGACATGTGGCGGACATTGCCAAGGGACTTCCTGGGGCCATGGACACAGATCGCCGTATGTCCGAATGCCGGCAGAAACTGGATTGGGACGGCATGATCAGCGAAGCGCTCGACCCAGACCTGGTCAAGCATCGGCTTCAGGTCACCCAGGACCGGGAAGCCTGCACCATGTGCGGAAAGCTCTGTGCGGTGAAGATCAGCCGTCTCTCATGAGAACGATGTGGAGGCCGTACCTCTATGATTCCACCCATTGCGTACCAGATTGTCGCTGTAACATTCTGTATGCTGTTTGTCTTTTCGATCGGGTACTACCTCGGATACCGCAAGACGGTGGTCAGGTACACAGCCCAGAGCGTCAATGACCGCGAGGAAATGCTCTCCATTGAGAAAGCCCTGAAGCGCTTTTGGGACGATGAAAAGGAAAAACTCGAGGAGGAAAAGGCTGAGCTGCAAAGGCGCATCAGCTTCCTGGAGGGCAAGCTGGATCAATACCGGCAGAAGGCGGCCGGGATCGGCATGATGGGATTGAGGCGGAGCAAACTGGCGGATATGTTCATCGGGCTGCTCATCGAAAACGAAAGCCTCGAAGAGAAGCTTTTCCTGCAAAACCTCAAGCTCAAGCAGGAGCGTGACGAGTTCCTGGAGAACGAACTGCGGAACATCAGCTACAAGCGCATCCTGCTCTCGGAACTGATTTCTCAGGCCGAAGTGCGCAGGGAAATGGAAAAGCTCATCAATGACAGAGGGCGGTGGAAGCGGCTCGAAATCAAACAAAAGGAGCTCGATCCCTTCACCGCGGATTCACGGGGCGGCAAGGATGAGACGGCCTGAGCGGATGGATTGCCTGTGCCGCACAGATCCTTTCCCTGGTTCAGATATCGGGTTGCCCCCCTATTCCAAAAAATCTCTCCTTCTCGCGATGCTGACACGAGAATAGCGGGATGTTCGCCCCGGGCGGATTTCTAAGCTTGACAAACCGAGTTGCACCAACTATCTATGAATTCAAGCTTTTCCAGGAAATTGATGATTCAGGCATGCCTTGAGATGATGAACCTCTGAGAATGAATAGAGGAAATATGGCGCGCTCCCTTGCAGGTCCTGCTTTCTTCTTCCCGCTTTTATTCTCTGGTCTGGTGCTCCTGTCTGCCGCATGCATTCCGATGAAACAGGCCAGAGTGGCTGCAGTCGCCCTTACCCTTCAGGACGTAGCCGCGGCGGCGGCCAAACAATCGGATACAACCATTGTTCGGGAAGGCACCCCCGCCTATCTCATGCTGGTGGATGGCCTGATCGAAGCTTACCCCGATAATCGGGAGCTTCTGCTTGCCGGCTGCAAGGCCTACGCTTCCTACGCTTCGATGTTTGTTGCCGATGTACGGCCCAAACAGGGTGAAGCGCTCTATCGCAAGGCCAGGCTCTATGGGTTTCGAGCGCTTTCTTACCGGGCGGATTTTGGCAAGGCTGCCGCGGGCAACCTCGATGAGTTCCGGTCCTTCCTTCGGCAATACAAGAAGGAGGATGTGCCGGCTCTCTTTTGGACAGCCAGTGCCTGGGCCGGATGGATCAGCAGTGATCTGGGCAACGTTGACGCCGTGGGAGATTTGCCGGTCCTTGAAGCCACCTTGGACAGGGTCATCGAACTGGATGAAACCTACTACTACGGTGGCCCCCATTTGTTGATGGGGGTCTATCTTGCCGCCAGGTCCCCCGTTTTCGGCGGAGGTCTGGCGGAGTCGAAAAAAGAGTTTGATCGGGCGTTTTCCATAAGTGGGAACAAGACCCTGGCCGGAAAGGTCCTTTTTGCGCGCTACTATGCCGTAGGGACAAAGGACCGCAGCCTTTTCGAGGCGGCCTTGCGCGAGGTGATCGCTGCCCCTGGAGATGAAGTCCCGGAGCTGACCCTTTCTAACGAACTGGCGAAGGAAAATGCCAGGAAACTGTTGGATAAGACGGAGGAATACTTTGCAGGTCAACCCTGAATACGCCAACATCCCATTGAAGCCGGCACGACCAAGCACCTGCTGGATGACGGCCCTCGGATTGCTTTGTCTTTTAATGCTCTATCCCGGTTCTCACGCACTCGGGGCGGGGCCGCCCCAGTATGAAATCAAGCTGGCCACCCTGGCCCCGGAAAACAGCTCCCTGATGCGTATTTTCAATGAGATGAACACGGAGCTGCTCAAGGAAACCGAAGGCAAGGTGGGCTTCAAAATGTTTGCGGGCTTTGTGCTGGGTGACGAGGAAGACGTTTTGCGGAAGCTTCGCATCGGAATGGTGCATGCCGCCGCATTCACTTCATCGGCACTTACGGATGTCAACCCTGAGCTGCGTGCTTTTCTGGTTCCGTTCCTTTTCGACAACTACCAGGAAGTCGACTATGTCATGGGGAAGTTCGAGTCGGATCTGAAGCGGGGGTTTTCAGAGCGGGGCATGGATGTCCTTGGCTGGCCTGAGCTCGGATTTCTCTACTTTATGTCCGCAACTCCCGTAGCCGGTCTGAATGACGTTAAAGGCAAAAAGATCTGGGGGCGAGCCAGCGCTCCGATGTTGCAGGCCATCATGGAGAAGATCGGCGTTTCCACGGTGGCCGTCGGTGCTCCGGATGTGCTCATGGCCCTCCAGACCAACCTGCTCGAAGTGGTTTACAACTCTCCCTACTATGCCCTGGTCACTCAGTGGTACACCCAGATCAAATTCCTCACCGACGCTCCAGTTTCTTACGTCGGAGGGGCCCTCGTGATCGACAGGAAGTTTTTCGCCAAGGTCCCCGGTCCCCTGCAGGAGACTACGAGGAAAGTCTGTGCCAGGTATGTGCAGCGGCTCAATGAGCAAACCAGGAAAGACAATGCCGATGCACTGGAGATCATTTATAAGCGCGGGGTCAAGAAAGTCACCCCTGATCCGAGCCAGATCAAGGGTTTCAAGGAGCTCAGCGACAGTGCCATGGCCGACCTTGGAGCCAAGCAGTTCCCCATGGGCACTTACAAGAAGATCCAGGCTGAGCTTGACGGGTACCGGGCCCAACACGGCAAGAAACAATGAACACTTTCCTTCGAAAGAACATATCGCAGGTGAGCCGACGGTTCGAGGTGATCGAGACCTGGCTGACTGCTTCACTCGTCGTCTTCCTCGTCGTGTTCTCACTGCTGCAAATCATTCTACGGAATATCTTTTCCACCGGCATTATCTGGGGCGACACGCTGCTGCGGCATATTGTGCTCTGGGTGTGCCTGCTGGGTGCGGCTCGCGCTACCGCCGACCGCAAACATATTCAAATCGACCTTTTATCGAAATTGCTGCCTGCAGGAAGTGCGCGAACTCTTGGCATCATCAGCAATCTTTTTGCCCTGGCCGTTTCGGGCCTGCTTTTCTATGCTTCTTTGGCCTTCATTCAGAACGAAATGGACTCCGGCATCACCGCATTCGTCGGTATTCCCGCCTGGTGGCTGGAGACGGCCTTTCCTCTGGGTTTTGCGCTCATGGCGATACGATCCGCTTACCAGGTAGTCGAGGAATCCCTTGCGATCAATGGTGACCTGAAACAATGACCCTGTTGCTCTCGGCCTTCCTGGTCTTCATGGCATTTTCCGGTGCCCCCCTGTTCCTGGTGATTTCTGCTGCGGCGCTCTTGTGTTTCCAATCCCTGGGCATTGATTACAGCGCAGTGATCATCGAGATGTATCGCATGGCGGCCAGTCCGATTCTCATTGCGCTCCTGCTTTTTGCCTTTGCAGGGTTCGTCCTTGGGGAGAGCCAGGCCAGCAAGAGGCTGGTCAGGCTGTCAACCGCACTCATGGGGCGAGCTCCGGGAGGGTTGGCCATCGTGGCGCTGGTCACCTGTGCCTTCTTCACTGCCCTCACCGGTGCGTCGGGAGTCACCATAGTCGCTCTCGGCGGACTGATGCTGCCCGCCCTCATCTCGGACCGCTATCCGGAGAAGTTCTCATTGGGGCTTCTGACCACCTGCGGCAGTCTGGGGCTCTTGTTTCCTCCCAGCCTGCCGTTGATCATTTATGCGATGGTTGCCGACATCAATATCTCCGACCTCTTCCTGGCGGGTGTGGTTCCGGGGGCCCTCATGCTGGTTCTTCTTTCCCTTTACAGCATGGTCCAGGGGCTGCGATGCGGTTCTGCCGGAGCTCATGCCCCTTTCAGCGGTCGTGAGATTGTCTCTGCACTGCGCGAAACCGTGTGGGAGGTCCTTTTGCCGGTGGTGGTTCTGGGGGGAATTTTCAGCGGATACCTGGCGTTGAGTGAAGCGGCCACGGTCACGGCTGTCTATGTGCTGGTTGTCGAGATGATCATCCACAAAGAGCTGAAACTGAAGGACTTGCCCGTCACAATCATGAAGACGGTGATGATGGTCGGTGCCATTGTTGTCATTCTCGGCGCAGCGCTTGCCTTCAACAGTTTTTTGATCGATCAACAGGTCCCGAACAAGGTCCTGGAATTCATGCGAGTCCATGTTACCACCAAGCTTGCCTTTCTTGTTATTCTCAACGTTTTCCTGCTCGCGGTGGGCTGTGTGCTGAATATCTTCTCAGCCCTGGTCATTGTGGTGCCTCTCATTGTCCCCATTGCCAAAAGCTATGATGTCAACCTGCTGCATCTGGGCATCATTTTTCTCACCAACCTCCAGATCGGCTATTCGATGCCACCGATCGGGATGGACCTTCTCATTGCCAGCCTGAGATTCGATAAGTCCGTAATCTACCTGTACGTTGCCTCCCTCCCATTCATTGCCATTCTGCTCATGACCCTGGTGCTCATCACCTTCTTCCCCTCTTTGAGCTTAATGCTGGTGAGATAGGAGGATTTGAGGAAGGACTGGAGCTACACAGCAAGGAGCATCAGCCGTCGGTTTGACTTGCGATCCTCGGGGGGATCACCCTCGTACGGCCCTGCACAATGAAGTGACCCTTATCGCAACCCGTCATTCCGGCATGTTGCCGACCGGAATCCAGAACAGCTCCCCTCGATACCCGCCTGCCTTTCTGCCTCTCTGCCTTCCTTGACTATCTCCGGAGGACCAGTTATCAATAATGGCTGCAGAGGCGGCACCAACCACCAGATCGTCCTGGCGGGCTGGGATGATGCCACTTCATCCTGGATCCTGTGCAACAGTTGGGGGTCCAAATGGGGTGAGAGCGGCTACATGCGCATCGCCTATGATACGAATCGGAAGACCTCCAGGGTTGGCGAGGAGCATCCTGGGCGAAGCACAAGAGTGTATGAAGAACTCCGCACTAGAAGGGGTGTTGCCGGGCCTACAGGAACAGACAAGGGGGAGGACCTGATGAAACGGGAAACAGTGATCGGCGTGATGCTCTTGGTACTCACCCTGCTCCTTGGAGGCTGCAGCGGAATGAATACCTATCCATCAACCTCTAGGGGGGATGCGGCTCGCATTGATTGTGGAGGGGATGTCCCGAGTGATTTCCCTCCATATTGCCATCCGTCCCATTAGGACCATTCTTTCTTCTACTGCACCCAAAGGACCCGTGCTGGTATGGAACGACACGGCGCCCAGCGCCCAGGTATGCAATGCGTACCTGGGCAGTTTGTGCCTCTACGGGAGAAGCACCATGGCCGTTTTTTCTGAGATACTCCGGCAAAGTGTGGCGAAGGTGTACGACCGCATTCTGGCTCATCCTTTTGTGACGGGGCTCACCGACGGCTCCCTGCCTGAGGATGTCTTCCGGTTTTATGCCGTTCAGGATGCGCTGTACCTGAGGGACTTTGCCCGAGGCCTGGCACTCCTGGCAGCCCGGTCGCCTGCGGATGATGCACTGATCATGTTTTGTGAGCATGCCAAGACCGCCCTTGTAGCGGAGCGGGCCATGCACGAGAGTTTTTTCGATCAGTGGGGTCTGGGGCAGGCGGACGTCTACGCCACGCCTCCGGCCCCAACGAACCTCCTCTACACCTCCTATCTGCTGCGCGTTGCCTACGAGCGCCCGTTTGCCGAAGGGATGGGTGCCTTCCTGCCATGCTATTGGATCTATTGGGAGGTGGGAAAGGAACTGGAAAGGCGCGGTTCGCCGGTTTCCATCTATCAGCGATGGATCGACACCTATGCCAGCGAAGAGTTTGGCGATACGGTGCGGCAGGTCGTTGCTCTCATGAATCGTGTCGCTGAAACGCTGACAGCGGAAGACAAAACCCGAATAGCCGGACATTTCGTCATGACCTCCCGGTTTGAGTATATGTTTTGGGATATGGCCTACCGTCGGCAGACCTGGGAGATATGAGAGGTGAAACGTTCTCTCATCCTGCTTTGCACCGGTGCTGCCCTGGTGCTTTTGTCGGCCGTCCCGGGCGTTTGCCGCGCGGGTGCCGGACCACGGGAAGATTATCTGGTCGGAATCTATGCGACGGGTTTGCCGTTTATCGAGAAAACCCCGGATGGTAAATATGCCGGAGCAGAGCTTGAATTATGGCAGGAGATTGCACAGCGGGCAGGTTTCTCCTTTCATTTCCGGGAGATGCACAGCATCACGGAGACAGTCGATGCGCTGGCGAAAGACGAACTGGATTTTGCTCTGGCCACTATGACGCTCACCAGCGAACGCTCAAAGTTGATGACGTTTTCATATCCCTATTATGTTTCCGGGCAGGCCATTCTGGTCAACGCAAAGACGGTACCCACCCTGTGGATATTGTATGAAGCCGTCAGTACCCCCGTGATCGTTCATGCGATTCTGGCCCTGCTCCTGATGATCATGATCTTCGGGCATGTACTCTGGTTCGCCGAGCGCGGGAGAAATCCGCTGGTCGGCCGCCGTTACTTCCCCGGTGTCTTCGAAGCGATGTGGTGCGCTTTTGCCATCAAGAGCACTATCGGCTTCGGCGACGTAGTGCCGCATAAGTGGCCGGCAAGAGTCCTGGCCGTACCGATATGGCTTACAGGAATAGTCCTCGCTTCCGTGATCAGCGCCCAGTTGATTTCCGCATTCGTCGCCGAGAGCATCCAGCCGGATTCACCGATTTCGGACTATCGCGGTCTGCTGGATAAAAAGGTGGCAGTGCTTGAAGGGGCGACCGGCATGATTGCCGTTGCGGATATTGGAGTCAAAGAGATAGTGCGGGTCATATCCACTGAGGAAGGGTATCGCAGGCTTCTCGATCACGAAGTGGATGCCTTCGTGTTTGATTACCCCAGCGTCGCATATGAGACCGATAAACTAAGGGCTAACGGACATCAGGTAATGATAATCGGCGAGCCTTTCACCCAGGAGTTCTACGCGGTACCCATGAGCAAAGGACTCACCGCCCGGGAACCGGACCTCATGGGGAGAATTAATGCCGCCATCTTGTCAATGCATGATGAAAAGTACCTCGATCGTTTGCGGCAGAAATGGATCTCGGTCTTGGACATCCGCTAGAAGCCTGTCCGATCGAGTTCTTTCCTGATTGCCAATCCCAGTCTCTTCAGCTCATAGGGTTTCTTGACATAGGCGCCTGCGCCCAGCGCCTGAGCTTTGGCCACCCGTTCCGTCTCGGAAAAGCCGCTCACGATAATCGATTTCTGGTGAGGATGAATCTCTTGTATTTTCAGGTAAGTATCGAGCCCATCCATTCCAGGATCCATGATCATATCCAGAACAATTAGATCGAAGGAATGCTCCTGCATGGTCTTCGCCGCTTCTTCGCCGCTGGGAACACTGGCAACGGTGTAGTTCAGCTTCGTGAGCATCATGGTTGCCAGTTCGCGCTGCTCCTTGACGTCGTCCACAACCAGGATGGATTCACCCTTCCCAAGGTAATCGGATGCCGACAGAGCAATCTGCTCCGGGGCAATCTCTTCTCTGGTTACCGGGAAATAGAGGCTGAACATGGTTCCATTGTTTTCTTCACTTTCCACGTTGATATATCCGAAGTGATCCTTGACCGTACCCCAGACAACGGCCAGGCCAAGGCCTGTCCCGCTGCGCCCCATGACTTTCCTCGTATAGAACGGCTCGAAGATGCGCTGCAGGTCTGTGCCGGGTATCCCTTCGCCCGTGTCGGACACGGTGAGAACAACGTAGTCTCCCTCCTTGACCTCGTCATACCCCGAGATGGGTCCATCCAGATACTGGTTGCGTGTCTTGACGGTGATCAGACCTCCGTTGTGCATGGCTTCCACGGCGTTGATAAGGAGGTTTATCAGCGTCTTGCGAAGATG
>CAYTWB010000049.1:0-29021 GCA_964441945.1 uncultured Syntrophobacteraceae bacterium | reverse complement strand
GCATGCCGCGCAGACCTTCGATGGAATTCAAAAGGGCGGTCTCTTCGCCGCAGACAAAAGCACCCGCGCCGGCTTTGATCTTGATCGTAAAGTTGAACCCGGAGTCCAGGATGTTTTTGCCCAGCAGGCCGTGTTCTTCAGCCTGGGCGATGGCCAGGTTGAGCCGCTTGATGGCCAGCGGATATTCAGCCCGGCAGTAAATGTAGCCTTCGTCGGCGCCGATGGCATAGCCGCCGATCATCATGCCTTCCAGGACCGAATGCGGGTCGCCTTCGAGAACGGAGCGGTCCATAAAGGCCCCGGGGTCGCCTTCGTCCGCGTTGCAGACGGCGTATTTCTTGTCGCCCGGGGCGCCGTAAACAAAGTTCCACTTGGTGCCGGTCGGAAATCCGGCGCCGCCTCGCCCTCTGAGGCCCGATTTCTTGACTTCGTCTATGACCGCCATGCGGTCGGTTTTGAGGGCCTTCTCGATCCCTTCGTAGCCGCCGGTGGCCATGTAATCCACGATGCTCTCGGGATTGGTCCGCCCCAGCCTGGACGTTACGGAACGCACCTGCTTTTCATAGTAGGGGGATGTGTCCATGACGGGGATGCCTTCATAAGGCACGGCATCACCGGGTATCTGCATCGCCGCCCACTCAAAGACCGGCGTCTTGCTCACGATGCTGTCCAGCAGCTTTTCGACCTTGTCGGGGAATATATCGCCATAGATGACGCTGGGCGCACCGGCCAGGGCCACTTCCACCATGGGCTCGCGGTAGCACATGCCGATACAGGCGCTGAAATCGACATCAACGTCCAAACCGCGTGCCGCTATCTGCTCTTTGATGGCAGCCATGACTTTCTCGCCGCCGGCGGCGATGCCGCACGTGCCGAGCCCCACTACGATGCGGTTCCTGGCTATCTTATTCTTGTACTCTTCCTGGTATTTTGTGCGAATTTGATCAAGGCTTTTCAACTCTGCAGCCCTCCTTCCTCTACTGATAGCTATCAAATATGCCGCCGACTTTTTGCGGAACCAGACGCCCGTGAGTATCGTCGTTGACCATCATGCAGGGCGACAGGCCGCAGGCGCCGATGCAGGCCACGGTCTCCAGGGTGAAGCGCAGGTCTTCGGTGGTTCCTCCCTGCCCGACCCCCAGACTATCCTGGGCCGCTTCGAAGATCTTGGAGCCGCCGCGAACGTGGCAGGCGGTGCCGAGACACACGCGAATGATGTTGCGCCCACGGGGCTTCAGGTGAAACTGTGCGTAAAAGGTGCATACCCCGAATACCTTGCTGAACGGTATGCGCAGTTCTTTGGCGATCTTTTGAAGCACTTCCCCGGGCAGGTACCCGTAAATGTTCTGGGCTTCCTGAAGTACCGGTATAAGACCTCCCTTATAGTCCCGATACTGGTCAAGCAATTTTGCCAGTGCTTCGTCCTGGGTCGATTGTTCGTTTCCACACATGCAGGCTCCCAATGTCTCTTCCTCCTGTCTTTATTTCTGGTTTTTGCAATAAATTCAGGCCATGGCATGGAATGCCGGGCCCTGAGACTCAGAAACGCATCGTCGTAGGAGTCTCCCCGCGAGTCGCTACCGGGACCGTGTCGCACCGCTTTATTGCCTGGGCAGACATCCCGCAGGGAGTGATTCAAATGAACACGTTTCACCTCTCTTCTTTTGTTTGCCGGGCCGCTTGAGCCGATGGGTTGTTGAGTTCCAATGCATTGGTATGTTTTACATAGCATAATGACGTGTTAAGCACAAGAACAAGGTTCGACTTGCCTGAGGATTCAGAATGAATACCATCCGAACCACTCCGTTCTCTTCTGAGGGCCTCGGAAAGGGCCTGGTAATTGAAACGCACGGGAATATGACTTATGGCAGAGACATCTTCATTGCAAATGACCGTCTGAAATGTATAATAGCGTTTAAACACAATATGAGGTCCAGGATTGAAAGGGGATAAGGCAAATCATGCCCAACAGCTTGATTCCGCTGCTGCTCACCTTGAAGGTGGCGGGATGTGCCACACTGGCAGCCTTCGCAATTGGGGTTGCCTTTGCGTTCCTGCTGGCCAGGGTCCGGTTTCCCGGCAGGGAATGGGTGGATGCGCTGCTGACTTTGCCGCTGGTCATGCCACCGACTGTCCTTGGCTACTATCTGATCGTGGTATTCGGCCGAAGGGGGTGGATCGGGCAGTGGCTTTACGAAGCTTTCGGGGTGACGCTGATGTTCACCTGGCAGGGAGCGGTGCTGGCTTCAGCGGTGGTTTCCCTGCCGCTGGTTTTCAAGGCGGCCCGCACCGCCTTTGAAGGGGTCGATCCAAACCTGGAAAGGGCCGCCCGGACGCTGGGTTTGTCCGAGGCAGGGGTTTTTATCCGGGTGTCGTTGCCTTTGGCCTGGCGCGGGATCATGGCCGGCACCATGCTCGCCTTTGCTCGGGCGATGGGTGAGTTCGGTGCCACCCTGATGGTGGCGGGCAACCTGCCCGGCAAGACCCAGACTTTGTCTCTGGCGGTGTATGACGCGGTTCAGGCCGGCAACGACCGGCTGGCTGCAATCCTGGTCCTGATCACCTCATTGGTCTGCGTGGTGATTCTGGTTTTTTCGGGAAAGATTCTCAAAACTCAATATCTCAAGGAGGTTGATCGATGAAGAGGATGCTGGTTGTTTGTGTTGTGGCGGCGTTGGCGTTTTTTGGCCTGTCCTGGATGGGACCTTCCCGGGCATCGGCGGAACAGGAGCTGATCGTTTCCGCGGCGGCGAGTCTCACCAATGCGTTCCAGGAAGTCGGCCGGAAGTTCGAAAAGGCCAATCCCGGAATAAAGTTTGTGCCCAATTTTGCAGCTTCGGGGGCCCTCTTGCAGCAGATCGAGAAAGGGGCACCGGTAGATGTTTTCGCCTCGGCAGATCAGAAGACGATGGATCAGGCCAACGAGAAGAAGCTGATCCTGCCGGAAACCCGAAAGAATTTTGCAAGCAATGGGCTGGTCCTCATTCTTCCCGCAGGGTCCAAGGCACCCATCAAAAGCCCGCAGGACCTCAACGCAAATGAAGTGACCAAAGTGGCCATTGGCAATCCCGACACGGTCCCCGCTGGCCGCTATGCCCAGGAGGTTTTGAAGAATGAAGGCCTTTGGGAAAAACTGAGTCCCAAGTTCATTCCCGCGGCTTCGGTGCGTCAGGTGCTGGATTATGTCACCCGCGGCGAGGTGGATGCCGGTTTTGTCTATTCCACGGATGCGGTCATCGCCGGGGATAAGGTGCAGGTTGTGGCTACCCTGGGAAAGCACAAGCCCATCCTCTACCCCACCGCCGTGGTGGCGGCGACTCAGAAGAAGGACCTTGCCCGGCGGTTCATTGATTTTGTGTTGAGCAAGGAAGGCCAGGAAACTCTGTCGAAGTTCGGGTTCGGGAAACCGTAACATGGTCATTCAGGTTGCTGTGGAAATGAACATGGAGTCGAAGGCGAGGCATTTCAAGCTCAATGCCGCCTTCTCCTCCGAGGAGCAGTGTGTGGTCCTTTTCGGCCCTTCGGGCTCGGGAAAGACGCTCACGCTGCAATCCATTGCCGGCCTGATAACACCCGACTCAGGCAAGATCACTCTCAACGGCCGTGTGCTGTTTGATTCCCAGAGTGCGGTCAATGTTCCTTCCCGCCATAGAAAGATCGGGTATCTTTTCCAGGATTACGCCCTTTTCCCTCACCTCACGGTGCTTGAAAATGTGGGGTTTGGACTGAAAAAGGAATGGCAGTGGCGCCTGTCGCGGGACGACAGGCGCCGGGTCATGGAATTCCTGGAGATTTTCGAAATCCCTCAGCTGGCCAACGGTTTTCCCGCCGACATTTCGGGAGGGCAGAAGCAGCGCGTGGCGCTGGCACGGGCCCTGATCCAAAAACCGGACCTGCTGCTTCTGGATGAACCCTTTGCCGCGCTGGACACGCTTCTGCGCGTCAAGCTCCGGGAAGAACTGGCCAGGATCCGGTGCTCCTTCGATATTCCGGTCGTCATGGTCACCCATGACCCGGAGGATATTCGCGCCTTCGCCGAGACCCTGGTGATCTATGATATCGGTCGGGTCCGCGATAGCCGGCATTTTCTCAAGAGCAACGGGACCCATCTGGAACAACTGCTTGCCCCCTGATGGGGAGGCTCCGATGGGTTTTGGCTCTTATGCGGGGCACTACACTATGTCGATTGTGACATAGTGTTCGTCTGGGGTAGGACATGTCAGGATTCATCAGCAAAGGAGAAAACCATGAAACTGAGCACCAGGAATGTTCTCAAGGGCAAGGTTGTGGAAGTGAAAGAGGGCGAAGTGGCGGCGAAAGTGAAAGTCGACATTGGCGGAGGAAACGTCATCACTTCAGCCATCACCGTTGATGCCGTGAATGAGCTCGGCCTCAAGGTGGGCGACGAGGTGTGCGCTCTCATCAAGGCAACCAGTGTCATGATCGGCAAGGAATAAGAACTCTTCCTCATGGCGGTCCGGGCGCGTCCTTTTGCGCCCTGACCGGCCGCAAAGATCGTACCGCGTTCTACTTCACTCTACCCGGCCTGCCGATCGAGCCCCCCATAACAACCGTTAACTGAAAAAGTTATCGTTCTTGCCTCATGCAAAGACGCGGAGCGCGCGGAGAAAGGCCTCTGGCATAAGGCCCCGCGTCCTCCGCGCCTCCGCGTGAGAATGAAGCTTTTGAACCTTCGCAGGTATGATCAAGAAGGGCAGTGAGTGAAGAGAAGGCGTGACAGTGTCCGGGGGGGTGATATGCCGGTGAGTGAGCCTGCTTCAGGCGATCATCCCCATGACGGGGTTTGCGCTGGATCGGCAGGCCCCACGGGTCCGACGGCCGGTTTTATGAGGCACCTGCTATTCGGACGGCAACTGTCCGTTGCGTTGATAAGCCTTCCACTCTTTTCTTTTGATCAGCCGAACGTTGGCTTCGCGGCATTCGGGGCACCCCTGGTATTGGCCGTCCTTCGATTGCCGCCACAGGGTATACAGCATCCCGGGCAGGATAAAACAGCACCAGAGTGTGATTTCCACTTTTCGGGAGCCTTTGGAAATGGCCTTGCTTTCTCCGACGTATTGACAGGATGGACAGATGATCTTCATATTCGCTCCTTTTCTCAATGAATTGGCAACACCATATAAGGCTTTCCCTTCGTTATGGCAACACCCTTGTGAGAGTTTGGATGGTCATAGCCACTACAAGCGGGACGCAGATTGGGATTGCAGGCGAAAAGAGATGCGTATCTCCGATCGGATTTGTTCTGAAGAGCGTGTGGACCCTGCCTCGTCGAGTGGCACGACCTGAACGCTATCCGATAAGGACCGTTGACCCAACGTGGGGTGCTGGAAGGTCTCCGACCCCTCTTCAGCCCGGCGGCGGGATCAAGCCCTGCCGACACTCCTGATCATCGAGGTCTGTGAGTGTTCAGTGAGTTGGTCTCATCGCAAGAACTGACCGATGAACTTGAGATAGCTGCAGTCATCCTTGGGATCATAGTGGGTCCTGACTGAATCCAGAACACGATAGATGCATTTCAGCCTGGTGATCAGGTCCTCTCTGTGTGACAACGAGTCGCGGAATCTCAGGATGTCATTGACTCCATCAACGATGGATTGGGTATTCTCCGGCAGCCTGGTCAGGAATTTTGCCGGCAGGTCCAATTGTGCCTTGCCCATTTCCAGCAGGTACTCAAGGGCGGTGGCCGCATGCCTGTCCGTGATGGTTCCGAAGTCCTTGTAAATCTTGTGGATTATGAACTCAATGTTTTGCAGCAGACCAGCATGGTCATCTTCTTTGCCCATGATCGATTTCATCTCCCGATCAAAATCTGAAATCCTGGCTGCTTCCTGGCGGTCAAGGAAATATTCTCTGGATTTTCCCAGGTAGAAGCAATCTACCGCGCAGTCTATCTCCTTTTGTTTCTTTGTTCCGCAACACTCTGGACAGATTGCGGCACCCAAGGCAGGGCAACTCCTCTTGCCTTTTCTCGCAACGCAAGATGCGCACTTTGCCACCCGTCGCCTCCTTTAGTCAGATAACCGGTATTATCCCGGACCTCACTCAACCCAACAGGAAACCAGCCTGTTATCATGTTGATTGCAGTTCAAGGTCAGACGGAAAGGACCTCCTTCACCGGCGAAGTGAGTGGTTTTGGCGTTGCCGAATTGAATAGAGGCAGAGAAACGGGAGGGGGCCTCAGCCCCCTCTTAGCCAAGCCAGGCTATTTCTTTTTGGTCTTTTTGGGATTCAGGCTTTCTTTGAATGCTTTGCCGGCGGAGAATTTCACGGCCTTCTTTGCGGGAATCTTGAGTTTCTTGCCGGTGGTAGGATTGCGCCCCTCTCGTGCAGATCGCTGGACCATCTTAAAACTTCCAAATCCGAGAAAAGTCACTGATTCTCCTGCACAAACAGATTCCTTGATGGCACCCAATGTCCCATCCACTGCTTCAGCTGCTTTCTTTTTGCTGATCTCAAGGTCCTTGGCAAGCTTGTCCACGAGTTCGGTCTTGGTCATGTCCCACTCCTTTTAGTTGAGATTAATCGAACCGAAAGCAACATGCTACTTCTCTGGAGAATATTCTGAAGGCGTTCTGTTATGAACAACCCGCCGGTGCAGTGAATGCAGAATTTTTGAGAGATTACGACACGGATTATTCAGTCTCCTATTGGAAACAACAAAGACTGTAATCTGTCAAGTGGAATTTGGTTTTCGTCAACCTATACTATGGTAAAGTTGCAGAGTGCATGATTTGTTCAGCAGGAGACAGCCGGCATTGCCGGCAGAGGATCGCTGTTGCCAGGCCTCAAGTGAAGAACCAGAACGCAGGGAGGGACCCGATGGCTTGCTGTGATTGTGATTTCAGAGCGAAGGTTGACAAGGACCCACGATCATTCTTGGGTTGGCTGTGGAGGTGGCACGCCAGGTGGTGCCCCGGATGGAAAAAACACATGCTTTCATTGCCCAGGGAAGAACGAATCCGACTGGCCGAGCAATACGGTCTCAAGAAGTTCAAGTGAGGTCCCGTATCCATTTCCTCAAAGCTGTGGTGATGGCGGGGGTCCCTCCGATGCCTGTTCCACTGCTTCCTAGCCGGGCGCAAGACCAAAGTACCGCATAGCGGCTACGGGAATGACTCCCGCCAACATGGACAGGAGCAGGTTCCCGGTCCTGTAGGCGCAGGTCGCCGTCATCAGGGCCCCAATCCCTCCGCACAGTCCGGCGGAAGCGATTCCGGGAGCAATCAGGGAGATGAGCACCGTCCCGGGAAGGGCATCCATAAAGTGTTTGATCCGGCCCGAATTCGGAAACCTGCCGGCAAGCATCAATCCCCCGATCCGCAGCAGATAAGTCACCCCTGCGGCCAGGCCAATGGTGAGATAGACTGAAGGTCCTGAAACCGTTTCCATCATGAAGATCTTCCTCCAGCAGCGGGTTTTCCGGTTGGATGATGGATGAGCGGGACGAGTCCCCCCGCAATGCCTCCAATGACAATGTACCATTTCCCCGGGAGCATCCAGTTGGCGAGCATTGCCGATCCTGCGGCAACCAGCCAGGGTGCCAGGTCTTTCTTCCCCCTCCACAGGCTCGTCAGCAATCCGGTGAATATGGCGACAAACACGAAATCCAGCCCGTAGGCTTCCGGTTTCTGCACAACAGCCCCGAGTCTGTGGCCGGCCAATGTTCCAGAACACCACGCAAACAGGATGCACAGACCGCCGCCGAACAAGAAGTAGGTCGAGACGGGGCCTTTTCGATATTCAGCCATCGTAATAGCCCAGTTTTCGTCCGCCACCAGATGCATCATCAGGCATTTTCGGAGGCGTGAGGAGCCGTGGAATATCGGCTGGAGGGAGGCCGCTATCAACACGTAGCGGATATTGATCGCCAGCACTGCCAGCGTGATCTCCAAAACGGGAAGAGGCGGGGTCCACATGTCCACCATCACGAACTGGGCGGCCCCGGCAAAAACAGAGAGGTTCATCACCAGAAGATCGAGCCAGGTGATCCCTTTCTGAGCAGCCAGCACCCCGAGGATGCTGCCATATGCGAGCACACTCACCGCCACCGGCAGATTCGCAGCAAATCCCTTCCGCATTGCCGTGAAAACCATCTCACCTCCATCCATTCGCCATCGTACGCATTCTTGCGGCTTCATCCGCGGGGCTGTTGCCGAAGAAGCGCTTGAATTCCCGGCTGAACTGAGAAGCACTCTCATACCCGACCTGACTCGCGGCGGTGCCGGCACTGAGCCCCTCCTGGGTCATCAAGGCTCGCGCCCGGTGCAGGCGGATGCTTTTGACATACTGAATGGGAGAGGTTGAGGTGACCGCCTTGAAGTTGTGGTGGAAGGTCGATACGCTCATATGGGCTTCTCCGGCCAGAGATTCCACATCGATTGAACTGGAATACTCCAGATGAATCCGCCTCAGGACTCTGGCAATCTGACTGAAATGGGACTGCCGGTTGGCCACGGCACGCAAGGCCCCGCCCTGTTCCCCGCAGAGCACCCGGTAGGTGATTTCCCGAACGATCTGAGGTCCCAAAATGCGGCTGTCGAGGGGTGAGCGCAGACACTCCAGCAGCCGGATGGCGGCGCTGCTCAGGTCGTCGGTAAGCGGTGTCGAATAAATCCCCTGGGGTACCTGATCTTCGGCCGAACCGTGATCATCCATCTCCACGAGCAATTCGCCGATGGATGTGGGCGATACCTTCACCACCAGCCCCAGGAGAGGTTTCTCCGGGCCGGCTTCCACGGTTTCACACTCGAAGGGCAACGGGACCGACAGCACCAGGTAATTGTAGGCATCGTAGGTATAGACCTGTCCTCCCAGGTAGCCTCTCTTGCGCCCCTGCCCGATGATAACAATCCCCGGCTCGTAAACCACCGGACCGCGAGGGACCGGCCGGCTTGAACGGAGGAACTGCACCCCGTCCAGAAGCGAAGGGGTGAATCTTTCCCCGACTACCAGGGTTTCCAGCAGTTCGACCAAACGCTCTTTCCCCGACATGGCACCCGTTCCTCCCGCCTGTGGACAACCTACACTCCATACAGCACCGCACAATATAGTGGCCACATTGCTTATCCTGTGGCACGGGCTTCCAGCCCGTGGTAACCATGGGCGGGACACCCATGCCACAGATAATGGACACTCATTTGTGCAGGGCTGTACTTGGGGCTCCGGCCGCAGTCACACATCGTCACCCCGGCAGGCATTTGGCCGGGGTCCAGAAGACTCTTAAGAACTGGATTCCGGCTTTTGCCGGAATGACGTTCAACGGCCTTTGTGCCGTTTTAAGATAGTCTCTTAAAGCATGCCGGTATGCCGAAGGGGGGTCCCTGCGGCACGGTACTCTGCAGGACTATATCAGCCCTTGAAAAGGAATTCACTCAATCTTATGAAAACCGGCAGGAATAGGCAAAACTTCCGGAGAATCGTGTATTGAGTGCTCCGTTCTTCGCTCCTATCATCTGCCAAACCTTCGGCGAAGGTTGCGCCGAACAGACTTTGACAGGAAGGAGAGGACCCAGACAGATGGACGAAACTTCGCATTCCCACGATCTCAAGGCGCCTATGCCGAAATTTTTGGTGTTTCTTCTGGCGCTCACCAGCGGCGCGGTGGTGGCTAATCTTTATTACAATCAGCCGCTGCTTGCCTCGATTGCCCTGGACCTGAAGATACCCGAAACGCGTGTGGGGCTCATCCCGACACTGACTCAGATCGGCTACGGTCTGGGGCTTCTTTTTGTCACCCCCCTTGGCGACCGGGCGGAGAGGCGGGGCCTGATCGTGACTATGGTGCTGCTTGCCGCGGCAGCGCTTACCCTTACGGCCGCGGTGAACGCTGCACTCCTGGTGATTGGTTGCAGCCTCCTCGTCGGCCTGTTCTCGGTCACCCCTCAGCTCATTGTGCCCTTTGCCGCAACGCTGGCCGGGCCCGAAGAGCGGAGCCGGGTGGTCGGGGTGATCATGAGCGGACTTCTCATCGGTATTTTGCTCGCCCGAACCGCGAGTGGGATGATAGGGGCTCATCTGGGCTGGCGAGCCGTCTACTGGTGCGCTGCCGTGCTCATGCTGGTTTTCGCCGCCCTGCTGCGGATCTTCCTGCCCTACAGCCGGCCGGCTCAGGCCCCCCGTTATCACCAGCTTCTCGGCTCCCTGCCCAGACTTCTTATGGAATTCCGGCCGCTGCAGGAAGCCGCCCTCACCGGTGCCCTCGTTTTCGGCGCCTTCAGCATCTTCTGGACCACCCTGGTCTTTCGCCTGGAGGCCGACCCTTACTATCTGGGTGCTCAAGCCGCGGGGCTCTTTGGGCTGGTTGGAGCGGCCGGAGCCCTGGCGGCTGCTCTGGCCGGTCGCCTGGCAGGCAGGCTTCGCCCGGTTCGCATGGTCATGGCCGGCCTGGGGCTGGTGCTGCTGTCCTGGATCGTGTTGTGGCTTGGAGACCGCTCGCTCTGGTGGCTGGTTGCCGGGGCCGTGCTGCTGGATTTCGGTGTCCAGGGGACCCATGTGGCCAACCAGGCACGGATCTTTGCATCGATGCCGGAAGCGAGAAGCCGGATCAATACCGTCTACATGGTTTCCTTTTTCCTGGGAGGAGCCTTGGGGTCTCTTGCGGGGGCCTTCACCTGGGCCGGCCGGGGATGGTTCGGAGTATGCCTGCTCGGGATGCTGGTCATGTTCCTGGGGTTTCTGGTGCAATCACAGCTCGCCGGACGTAGCTGGCTGCCGTGCCGCGCCGAAGAGGCTCAGGCCCCCCCGGGTCCTTTCCGGAGGTGACCGGGTCATGAGAATTCGCTTTGGCGGCCGGACATAAAGCCCGCCCCTGCGCTGCGGACGGTCCCAGGATGTAGGGGCGCGGCTAATCCGCTCCCGCACCGGACCAATTTTCAGACAACCTCTCAGGGAGCTCAGTCGAGCATCGAACCGTCAGGTTCCGGAAGACTGCACCAGGTCTCTGAAATAGGACGGGTCCCCGGTCTTGAACAGACCGTACCAGGAGTCGAGTAGATCGGTGGAATAGACACCGAGCCTTTTGAAAATATGGCCGGCAAAATCGATGGGTGCCAATCCACCGGCGGTGATCAGACCGCCGTCGGTCACAGCCGGTTGATCCCGGTAGAAGGCTTCTCCCCGGTAGTTTGTGGCCCTCAGGTAGTCGAGGGAATTGCTCGTGTGGTATTTATCGTCCAGGATGCCGGCACGCGCAAGCCCTGCGGTGGCGCCGCAAATGGCGGCAACGGGGACCTCTCCGGCAAGGAACGAGATCGCCTTTTCGACGGCTGCGGTGTTTTCCCCCCTATCCCATGTTGATCCGCCCGGCAGAATCAGCATGGCGCTCTGGGACGCTTCGAGCTCGTCAAGGGTCAGATCGGGTAGAATCGTTATGCCGCCCATTGTGGTTACGGGGTCTTTGCTCAAGCCGGCCGTCTTCATGTGGAAGCTCCCCGGTTTCGCCTGAAAGGCCGGATTGTTGATGCCGGCCACCGCATAGCCCGCTTCCCAATCCGAGAGCGTATCAAAGACAAAAAGATAAACCGTTCGCTTCTGCATGTTGGACAGGCCCCGGTCAGCTTTCCGAGCAGAGCTTCTCGAAGCAATGCTCGCAGATCAAGTTTTCCTCTTGGTCATATCTTTCGGCAATAATATGGGGATGGAGCAGTGGCAGGACATCTCCGCAGATATGACACCTGACTTCCCATCCGCTCATGAAGGGATCGCTATCCCCACCGCTTTTGTTACGCTCATTCATAACCCCAAACCTCTTGCAGGATCGGATTGTTCTGAGCGAACCCCGACCTGAGACGTCACAACAACCGGGCACAGGGAAAACCTCACAGCACATGGCCCTTTCTTCGGTCATACCGGCTACGCACGGGCTTTCAATTCACCGGGTTCGAGCACTGCATAGGCGATGCGCATGATCGGAGTGGGTATACCCAGCTGGGCCCCGAACTGCACGACGATGCCGATCAGGGATTCCAGTTCACTCATGCGCCCCGCCTCGATGTCCCTCTGGAATGAAGGCTTGATGCCCGGTGCGCTCTCGTCGATGAACTTCAACGTCTGATCGATCACCTCTGCATCAAGAGCGACCCCTTTCGCCCGGGCAACCGCAACCACTTCCTTCATCACATCAGTCAGGACCCGTCGAGCCTCCGGCACACTTCGATACTCGCCCAGTGTCACACGCGTCAGACCACCCAACGCGCTGACCCCGGCAATGAAAACAAACTTGGTCCAAAGGATTTGAACGATGTTCTCAACCAGTTCAATCGTTGCTTCGGTACGCTTCAATGCATCGAAGACGCTCCGAGCTCGCGGGGTGATAAGCCCGTTGAACTCACCTATGGCGATCCGTCGGAACTGGCTGAAGTGGCCGATCACCCCCGGCCCTTCAATGGCAGCGGAAAGCCATGTCGCACCGCCCAAAACGTGGTCCGCACCCACTACCGGGCCGATCCGATCCACAGCGTCCACACCGTTTTGCAACGGCAGGATCACCGTGTCCCGGCCAACCATTGGTTTAATGAGCTGCGCTGCCTGGTCCGTATGGTATGTCTTGGTCGCAAACAGCACCAGGTCAACCTCTCCAACTTCAGCAGGCCTGTCCGTGGCCCCGGCCGGGGAAACCAGAAAATCGCCATGAACGCTTTTGATTTGCAGGCCCTTTTCACGGATTGCCGCCAGATGTGCTCCGCGCGCAATAAATACCACATCGTGCCCGGCCCTGGCGAGCAGACCGCCATAGTAGCCGCCCACCCCTCCGGTCCCCATGACTGCGATTTTCATACGACTCACTCCTTGTTGGCTCAACCTCCCCGAACGGTAAGGCGGAGGAAGCTCTCAGATTGCCCCCGCTCATTTGACGGATGCTATCAAACCTTACTGCATCAAGAAACAGAAAAGTGACCCAAACCGTTCTCTCTTGTTCATGAAGAAAGGCTTAAGGCTTTTCTTCCGGAAAGCCGATAGGTTAACAGGGTAAACGATGTCAGGAAGCGATCCCGACGGGTCGCGGCGCTGACCGGTTGCGGAGGGCAACCGGTTGCCTGCCGCCCCTGTTGAGGGGATGGTCCTGTTGAGGCGACCGCGGTTGGACTGATGAAGGGATGGTGAGAAATGATGGGTAAGGTGGTGCTTTGCTTCGTGGTTTCCGTCCAGTTTCTTTGCCTGTCGTGCGGGGAGGCATTTTCGAGCACTTTGCCTGCCAACGGGGGGACAGTCCAGGAGATAGCCGGCTGGTCCAATACCCCAAACCAGTCCAGTTCGATGGCCCTGTTTGACGGCGAGGCTGGGACCGGCAATATCGTTGGCGGCTCGGGCTGCCGAGAGGGACAAAACGATTCGGGCTTTTGGCTTCCGCCGGTGAATCCGTCTCAAAGTACACAACGGGAAACCAGTTGTACCAGCTTCTGAGCGCTCAGACTCTTCTCTGAAGACCCTTGAAGGCTTCCAGGTCGCACTGTGTGCCTCGGCGGGGACCTTTGCCGTAAGTGATCACCTGGGCCCATCTCCTCTTTCATCTTGAAGAGTAAGGCGCAAGAGGCAGTCATTGTTGTTAAATTATGAGAGAACAAATCAGCCCTGAGGGACCGCCGCAACCGCCGCGCACGTGTTGACACAGACGTTCACTTCCTTCTATTCTGTCGCTTCGCGAAAAGCCCGAACAGCCGGCAGATCTCGCAGTGAGGTCTGGACATCACTACCGTTGAAGGATGGGACAGGAAGGCGTTATGGATGGCGAAAACATATTGACAAGCAGGGAATTGCTTTCATGCATGGAACTGGGCAAGGCGCTCACCTCCGAGCTTCATTCCGAGCGGCTGTTCGGCAAGATCCTGAAAAAAATCTGTGAGCTTCTGCCGGCCGAAAACTGGTCTCTCCTTCTGCTGGATGATGAGACCGGCAAGCTTCGCTTCGAATTATGTGCAGGCCTGGATCTTGAGCTGGTCCGGGACGTCCGACTGGGTCTGGACGGAAGTGTTGCGGGACGGGTGGCCCTTGATCAGAAACCGATGATCGTAGAGAACACAACAGAGTGTGATTTCTTCTGCAGCAACGTGGATCGCATCACCGGGTTCAAGACAAAATCCATCGTCTGTGCACCGCTCATCTTCGGTGGTAAGACCCTGGGGGTCATCGAGGTTGTCAATCCCAAGAACCTGAAACGAAATCCCCTGCAGCTGCTCTCGATCATCGCCGACTATGCGGCGATAGCGGTCGAGAACATGCGGCGCTACCGGGAAATCCAGAACCTTGTTGTTCATGACGATCTGACCGGTCTTTACAACACCCGCTACCTCTACAGGGTCCTTACGGAACTGGTTGCAAACGCCGAAGCAACGCAGGACCCCTTCTCCATCATCTTCATGGATATTGACGATTTCAAACGGGTTGTGGACACCTACGGGCATCTCAAAGGCAGTCAGGCGATTCAGGAAGTGGCCGGGACCCTCCGCGAATGCCTGATCGAACCAGCCTTTGGCGTGGCCTACGGGGGCGACGAGTTCCTGGCGGTCCTGCAAGGCTTCACCAAGAGTCAGGCCGTCGAAAAGGCGGAAGAGATTCGGGCTCGCATGAAGCAAACCGTCTATCTCGCGAACCATGGGCACAGAGTCAGTCTGCGGGCGAGCTTCGGGATAGCCACCTATCCTGACGACGCCATGGACATAACCGCCCTGCTGGCCTCTGCGGACCGGGCCATGTTCGAGATCAAGGGAAGGGGCAAGGACGCCGTAAAATCAGCATAGCCTGCTGATACATGGGGTTCCTCCGAGGGCTGGATTATCTCTCCCAGAGCTTGCAGAACGAACAAAGCCCGTTCGACAGGGTCGACTGCCCGCAGCGACAGCAGAGCGACAGTTCTTGCACCCGGCCGGGGGAAAAGAGGCCGTTTTTCTTCGCCTTCAGGAAAGAGAGGTAGAATTTCAGTTTGGTTCCGGGGCGATGCCGTTCCATCTCATTGAAGACTCCCTTGTAATACAGGCTGGTTGCCCCTGCTGAAAACGGGCATTCCTCGTAAATGTAGCGAATCCCCGACACCAGGGCGTAGGCGGCCGTCTCACGTTCATACAGCCGGCAAAGCGGCTTGACCTTCCGCACCAAGCCAGCACGGTCCGCAGGCAGCACGGGTGCCTGCCGGGCCAGGTATTCCGTCTGCCAGTGCAGAGTATTCCCCCACAGGACAGCCACTTCATCGTCGAGGTTGTGGCCGGTCACCAGCGCATCACAGCCGAGCTCATCGGCGAGCCGATTCATCTCATGGCGCTTGATGAGCCCACAGGTGGAACAGGGCTTATCGCGGCCGCGCCGGTTTCTTCGGGCAACTTCCGGGAGTGATTCGCCGTAAACGGCTTTCAAGTTCAAGCTATGGAGTGCCGCATCCGGCCGGAAAGCCTGCAGGAAGTCCTCGATGCACCCGCGCGAGCGGTCCGAGTAGCCCGTCTCATCGTCAATGCCAAGATCGATGTAGAGCCCGTCGGCCTTGTAGCCGAGGGTCAAGAGGATGTGCCAGAGCGCCAGGCTGTCTTTGCCCCCCGAAACCGCCACCAGCAGCCGATCCTCCGGTACGAACATCCGGTACTTCTCAATCGAGCGTCGGGTCTGTTTCTGCACCCACTCTACGAAGTGGGCTTCACAGAGCGCAAGCTTATGCTGACGCATGTGGACTGCGGCTGCCTCGCTGCAGTGACGGCAGCGCATTCGATTCATCATGCGTCAACCGCCTGAAACCACACTGATCAGCTTGATTTCCGCATCCTCACCGAGCCTTGTTTTCTCGGGGATGAGCCTGTCGTCCTTGAGAACCAGTACACTTTCGGGATTCAATCCCAAGGAATCCACCAGGTCGCGGACCGTGACATTGCCCGGGACACTCCATTGCCTGTTTCGATAGGTGACCGATATCATGCAAACCGTTTCTTGTCCGAAAAAAGGACCGCTGAAAGCGCTTGAGCAGGCGCTGGAAAGAACGGAATCCCTCTATTCCATGCTGCTCCGACCCGCTTTGAAAATGAGCTCGGGCTTTTTCAGGAAAACCCTGGTGTCCGGCGGGACCGACTCCGTCAGCCACACGTTTCCACCGATAACCGACCGGGCACCGATGACCGTTTCTCCGCCCAGGATTGTTGCTCCTGCATAGATGATCACTTCATCTTCGATGGTTGGATGCCGTTTCTTATGTCTGAGCAGCTCGCCGGCATCTTTCGGGAGGGAGACGGAGCCGAGAGTCACTCCCTGGTAGAGGCGCACCCCTTTGCCGATCTCTGTGGTTTCTCCTATGACCACGCCGGTCCCATGATCGATGAAAAAGCTTTCCCGGATGTGTGCACCCGGGTGAATATCGATCCCGGTCATGCTGTGAGCGTATTCGGTCATGATCCGCGGAATGAAGGGCACTCCCTGCTCCCACAGCTCGTGGGCCATCCGGTAGACACTGATCGCAAAGAGCCCCGGATAGCTGAAGATCACCTCGTCGTAGCTCTTCGCTGCGGGGTCCCCATCATAGGCAGCGCGGACATCGGTAGCCAGAATCGCCCTCAGCCCGGCGAGCTTGCTCATGAAATCCACGGTGATTTCCTGCCCTCCCTCCTCACACCGAATACACGGGAGATTGTGGCGAATGCAGTCATGGCGCAGCGCAACAGACACCTGCTCGGCCAGGACTTCAAACAGCCCCGTGGCTTCCTGGCCGAGATAGTAGCTCAGATTGAACTCCTCGAGACGACTGTGGACAAAATAACCCGGGTAGAGGATTCGGCAGACCCGCTTCACAATGTCTATAACGGAATCCCGAGAGGGGATCGGTTCAGGGCCGATGTGATCGAAACAATAGTCTCGATCACAGGACAGAACCAGCTCATTCACGATCCTGGGAATTGATCCTCGAAACTGCCTCCCGGATGCCGCTGCGGCTTTACACTGATCCATTACCGATATTTCATGCATGATCGACCCCGCCTTCGATCGTCGTTGCAGTCCTGGGAAACGCCCCCGAAAGTCATTCCGGCAGGCCTCAGCCTGTGGCAGCCTGCCGCCCCGCCTTCCAATAGGGAGAGAGACTCCGCAAGGTCTCGATGATCGCCGGCAGTTTCTCTATCACGAAGTCGATCTCCTCATCCGTATTGTAGACGCTCAAACTGAACCGGATGGAGCCATGAGCCATCGTGAACGGAACACCCATGGCACGGAGCACGTGAGACGGTTGCAGCGATCCGGAAGTACAGGCCGATCCGGAGGAAGCGCAGATTCCAAACTGGTCCATCATGAGCAGAATGGCTTCGCCTTCGACAAACTCGAAGCTTATGTTGCTCGTATTGGGAAGGCGGCTGCCCCGGTCGCCGTTTACCCGACTGTTTGGAATCACCGCCCGGAGCTCATTTTCGAGCTTATCGCGAAGCTGTTTGACCCGGGTGTTTTCAGCCTCCATGTTCTGAGCGGCCAGGCTGCAGGCCTTGCCAAGGCCGATGATGCTCGGCGTGTTTTCCGTTCCGCCGCGGCGGCCTTTTTCCTGGTGACCTCCGATGAGGAAAGGCCAAAACCGGGTGCCCCTGCGAACGTACAGCACCCCGATTCCTTTGGGGGCATGGAGCTTGTGGCCTGATATGGAGAGCATATCGATGGCGGTCTTGCTCAGATCGATGGGTATCTTCCCAACAGCCTGGACCGCGTCGGTATGAAACACAATGCCGCGAGACCGGGCAAATTCCGCAGCCTTCTCAATGGGAAAAATCACCCCGGTCTCGTTGTTGGCCCACATCAAGCTGACAATGGCCGTATCGGGAGTGAGACTCTTCCGGTACAGGTCCATATCCAGGCGGCCTTCGGCATCGACCGGCAGCTCGGTGACCCGAAATCCCTCAGTGGTCAGTTGCGCACAAAGGGCCTTGACTGCGGGATGTTCAACCCGGCTGGTCACAATATGGCGCTTGCCGGGCTGTGATGCCAGGGCCGACCGGATGGCCGCATTGTCACTCTCCGAGCCGCAACTGGTGAAAATGATCTCATCGGGGGACGCCCCAAGCAAAGCCGCCACCTGCTCGCGGGCCACGCTCAAATCCCGCCCCACCTGGCCTCCAAAGCTGTGCATACTGGACGGGTTCCCGTAGAGCTCATGGAAATAGGGAAGCATGACTTCCAGAACTTCCGGTGCAACCCTTGTTGTGGCGTTGTTGTCAAGATAGATGGTTTTCACTGGGACTCCTCCTCGACCACCAGTTCCGGCCAGACCAGCTCCCTCAGCTTCGATTCCACGAAGTGCTTGAGGGTCATGTTCGCAGCCTGGCATGAGGCACAGGCCCCCCTTGTGGCTACGATCACCCGATCCCCGATCACGTCGATGAGAGCAATATCCCCGCCGTCAAGCTTGAGAGACGGTCTGATTTCCCGGTCGATCGTCTCTTCGATCATCCTGATCTTCTGAATGTTCGACAGTCTGGGTTTGGATGCCGGCCGGCTCTCCATCTCTAAGCGGACTCTGTCCAGGAGCTCCTGAATCGAGTCGTGGCAACTGCCGCACCCGCCTCCCGCCTTGGTGTAGTTCGTAACCTCTTCGAGCGTTTTCAGATGATTCTCTCGAATCGCCCGTTCAATCTCCCGATCCGTTACCCCGAAACACTCGCAGACGATCTGTCCGTCCACCGCCTTTTCCGGCGTGCCTTTGTAGTACGCAATAGCCGCCTCAAGGGCTTCCCGTCCCATGACGGAACAGTGCATCTTCTCCTGGGGAAGTCCGCCGAGATACTCGGCGATGTCCTGATTGGTCACCTTTTCGGCCTCTTCGATCGTCATCCCTTTGATCATCTCGGTCAGGGCAGAGGCGGAAGCAATGGCACTGGCACAGCCGAAGGTCTTGAATTTCGCATCCTTGATCCGCTTGTTTTCATCCAGTTTGAAAGTCAGCTTGAGAGCATCGCCGCAGGCTATGGAACCGACCTCGGACACTCCGTCCGGTTCCTCCACCTCCCCCACATTGCGTGGATTCAAAAAATGTTCTCTCACTTTATCCGTATAATCCCACATTCCATACACTCCTGAGCCAAATGGTCCTCATTGTTCAACCCTCACAATGAACGCATCTTACATCATATTCTCACTCAAACAAGCTGTATATCTCCCTTTTCCATCACGGTCGCCGACCCCGCGCCGGTAACCGTAACCAATCGTGCGGAATCAGCAACCGCCCCGGTGTCCAGGAGAAGGGCCCGCAGCATTGTCTTGTTCTGACCTGCATTGAAGCAGGGGACCTTCCCAATTTGCTGCCGGACCCGCCCGCTCATCCAGGGTGATTCGTGAATATGACCGTGGAGGGAAACAAGCAACCTGCCTGTGGGTCCCCATCGTTCAATGAAGCGCCTGACGGCGATACTGCCTACATGCAGTCCTCCCGGCATCTCGTCGAGGGCCGTGTCTCTGGGGGGAGCATGCGCCACAAAGATGAAGGAGTGGTCCCGCAGGCGGGGTTCTTCCAGGACCGAAGAGAGCTCATCGAGATCATCCTCGATGGTGCCCGCCGTCGCATCGAGGCGGCATGGCTCCGCTTTTCCTGAGGCTGTGACGTAACCCTCCTTCATCACTCTGGGGTCGGATAGACCGTCATGGTCCCGGCAGTCCGGCTTCTCGCAGTCCTTGATCGCGAAGGGCGTGGGGTTGACCGCCATGTATCCGACCACTGCGAGCCGTTCCCCGATCTCCACCACTCGCCGATGCAGAAGGTGCAGATCCATGCCGTCCCTTGCTTCAATCAGCGGCCTGGCTGCAGCGATGTCATCGTTGCCGAGGTCGAGAAGCACCGGCACATCGGGAAGGGCCACGTGGAACCGCTCGATCCCCGTCAGCAGAATGTCGCTCACCCATTGTCTGTGAGGCTCAATGGAAGCTGCAATGGGACCCTCCCACGCAGGGATCAGATCTCCCCCCATGATCACCACCTGCGGACTCAATTCTTTGGCCGCTCTCAGAAAGCGATCGAGATGGCCGGGATGGACATGGGTGTCGGCCGTGTACAGGACCTGCATATCAATCCTTGATCAGGAGGGGCAGCACCTCTCCTGATTTTCCAAGAATACTGAGGTCATAAACACCCGTATAGGGCGTCGACTCCAGATTGATCTCCGCCACAAAGGCCCCGCGCCGCCTGGCCGCCGCTCCCATGGAGGCTGCCGGCTGCACCACCCCCGAAGTGCCAACCACCAGCATCAACCGGCAGGAATCGATTGCACGGGAAGCCAGGTCCAGGGTCCGGGGGTCGAGCATCTCGCCGAACCATACGACGTGAGGCCGAAGGAGTGCTCCACATGACCCGCAGGTCGGGAGCTCGGGCAGGGGGACTCGCCGGTCTTCCGTCACGGCTCCACACCCGGTACAGCGTACCCACCAGATATTGCCATGCAGTTCGATCATCTCCCGGTTTCCGGCAGTCCGGTGCAGTCCGTCGATATTCTGGGTGACCAGGGTAAAGTGGCCCAACCGGCTTTCCATGGCGGCAAGGGCCAGATGGCCGGGATTGGGATGGAGGGGAGCAAGGACTTCCCTTCTCCAGTTATAGAACTCCCAAACCAGTCTGGGGTCTTCTGCAAAGGCCTCAGGCGTGGCCAGATCGGTGGCTCGATACTGACGCCAGAGGCCACCCTGACCTCTGAATGTGGGCACACCCGATTCAGCGGAAATCCCGGCACCCGTCAGGACCACTACCCTGTCGCACTCCCGCAGTTTCTCTTTTAGCAAACGGACTTTTTCTTCATTCGATTGTTCTGCCATATCGAATCCTTCCCGCCGTGCTGCAGCATTTTGTGAACACTTCTCTACAAATCTCTCTGAAACAAGTATATTGCAACCTGTACAGTTGGCTATCAGTTTTTTGGTGCTGGATCGAAGAAGACCAGGAAGTCAAATGCGGGATTTGGCTTCGACAAACCGAAGACAGCTCGGGATAAAGGCCATGAATGACTTGATTGCAGGGTGTTATCAGATGGAAGTTTTGCCGGGAGATGTTGACGGGAACCTGGGAAAGATTGAAAAGGTCCTGGAGCAAGTCCGGCAGGAGGAGTGTCAGTTAGTGGTTTTGCCTGAGATGTGGGCGGGCGGCTTCGCCGGATCTGTGTCGCGGGAAATAGCCCGGCGCACGCCCTATATCCTTGACCGCCTCAGACAATGGGCCGTCCAGTATGGGGTTGTTTTGGTCGGAAGCCTGCCGGAACCCGAAGGGGCCTCTCTCTTCAACACAACCTATGTCATTGACGCAACCGGTGAAATCCCCGGCGAATACCGAAAGATTCACCTCTTTTCGCTCATAAGGGAACAGGACCAATTCGATCGAGGGCGGGCCCCCCTGGTTTGTGATACCAGTCTCGGCCGTTTGGGCATCCAGATCTGCTATGATCTCCGGTTTCCCGAGCTCTCTCGACGGCTGGCGCTCGACGGGGCCGAGGTCCTCATCTTCTCAGCTCTCTGGCCGGTGATCAGGATCGATCACTGGTCTCTGTTGCTGCGCAGCCGTGCCGTCGAGAACCAGATCTTCGTTATGGGATGCAACGGCTGCGGGATTGACGGCACTACGCTCTATGGAGGGGCGTCAGCGATTGTTTCGCCGTCCGGGAAGCTGCTTGCCGAAGCCGAGGCCGGCGAACAGCTCATAACCGCCCGGCTGACAGCCGCGGAGATGAAGGATTTTCGCCGCCACATTCGCTGTTTCGAGGATCGCCTGCCCGGAATCTACAACATCGCATAGGGATAAGCGGTGAAGTTATCGTTGAGTCAACGCTTCCGAGATCTTGGCGGCCTTCTTGGAATCCATAACCGCCAGGATTTCGGCCGCTTCGTTTGATTTCAGGGTGGAGACGATGTTGACCACCAGTTTCTCATCCATGTTCTCCAAAAGTTTCGCGGCTTCCTTGGGCTTCATACTTCCATAGATCTGGGCCAGAGAGCGAACGCTCGCATTTTTCGCTTCTGTTTTTTCATTTCGAAAGCTCTGGATATCCTTTTGGATTACGATGAGCTCCTGGAGTTTCTGCTCCGCCTCCTTCTGCATTTCCAGAAGATGCAGTTCCTGCTCCTGAAGATTTCGTTCTCTCCGTTTCAATTCCATCTCTTTCTGTTCGAGATAGGAAAGAATTTCTGCACTGGAAGCGGATGAGCTCTTGGCGGCTTGAACGGGTTCAGGTTCCTGCATTTGAATCGGTCCCGACTCCTGGGCCGGCTTGTCTGCACTCTGCTTTTCCACGGGCTGCGTGGTGTTTTTCTTCTGGTCCGTTGCCAATACCTCCGGAGTGGAAAAGAAAGCACCCATTCCATTGAACTGGACCACCAGGTTGCCCGTAGCCACCATGAGCTTCAGGGACAAGATCGCCAGCATCACCAGAATCACAAGGAAACCAAAAGCGAAACGGCCCTTGCGCTTCATCTCGCCATCTCCTCTCTTATCCATCTAATGGATTGGATCTTTTCCGGTAGTCAGCAATGATCGCTCTCTCATCCATGCGAACCTGCTCCTTCTTTGCCTCTTCCATCCGGAAGACACTCCGGTCTTTCGTATCCGTTATCTCGAGCATCTTCAATTCTCGCTCGCGCAGCAGCAGGCCCTCTTTCGCCGCTTCAACCTCCCGGGACAACTCCTGCAGCTCAACCTCCAAATGAAGCAATTGTTGTTCCATCGAGAGGAGATAGTCCTGAAAAAGTTGAACCTCAGCCGCTCGCATCCCGGTACGCTGCCGTTCCTGGAAAAGGAGACGACCGCTGTCTCGTTCGGCGGTAGTTGTTTCAATGAGCATTTGCACGGCTTCGTATCGTCTCACGGCTTTTGCCAGTTCAGTCTGGGCCTGGGTGAGGAGATACTGACGATACTTGAGCAGCGCCTGAAATCGAAATCTATAGGCCATGTCTTGAGCCGATCCGGCCGTTAGCGGGCCTGACGGAGAGCGGAAAGGGCATGGTGGGCTTCATCGATGGGACACTTTTCTTCGACGGGTTGGACGAGATATTGACAGAGCTTGTCAAACATGGCGATGGCGTAATCGGTTTCCGGGTTGGTGCCGGCAACGTAGGCCCCGATATTGATCATATCTTCGTTGGATTCATACCTCGCCAGGGTTTGGACAAAATGCGCGACGGCCTGTTTTTGCTCTTTGGCCAAGAGTTGATCCGTCAGACGGCTGACGCTCTTTAAAACATTGATGGCCGGGTATTGATGACGGTGGGCCAGCTTCCGATCCAGGACAATATGACCGTCCAGTATGGACCGGAGAGCGTCGGCGATAGGGTCTTCAAGGTCATCACCCTCGACCAGCACGGTATAGATACCCGTTATGGAAGCCTTTTCGAAATTCCCCGCTCGCTCCAGCAGCTGTGGCATATGGCCGAAAACGCTCGGCGTATACCCTTTTGAGGTGGGTGGCTCACCCGCTGCCAGGCCAATTTCCCTGGCAGCCATGGCAAACCTTGTCACCGAATCCATCATAAAAAGCACGTTCTGCCCCTGGTCTCTGAAGTATTCCGCAATAGCGCAGGCCAGATAGGCCCCCCGGATTCGGATTGTGGCCGGTTGGTTGGAGGTTGCAACGACCACCACCGAATGTTCCAGACCTTCTCTGCCGAGTTCTTTCTCGATGAATTCGTTCACTTCTCTGCCGCGCTCACCGATGAGTGCGATCACATTGACCGGCGCTGAAGTGTGCCGCGCCATCATGCCCAGCAGTGTGCTCTTGCCGACCCCGGAGCCGGCAAATATTCCCATTCGCTGGCCTTGTCCGATGGGGAGCAGACCGTTGACACATCGCACCCCCACATCGAGTTGTTCGGTGATGAGCGGGCGACAGAGCGGATTGACGACTTTTGCGTGCAGGGGTCGGGGGCTTCCGGGAGGCAACGGCCCTTTGTTATCGATAGGGTTTCCCATACCGTTCAGGACTCGCCCGAGCAGCCCGGGACCGGCTTCAATGGTTTGGGCGTGGGGGTAGGGTGAGACAAGAGATCCCGGCTGGATGCCGTCCAGTGCTGTCAAGGGGCTCAGCTTGAGCCGTTTGTGATTGAAACCGACGACCTGGGCATAGATCGGCATTTGGCTGCCGGGACTGGCAATTCGAAAGACGTCTCCCAGGGCTGCCTCCAGGCCCCCCACCTCAATCATATTGCCCACCAGCTGAATGACCTTGCCGGATTTTTCCCAGCCGGGGCAGTCCAGGAGCAAGCCAGGAGCGCCTTTGAGCTTCAGGGCATCGTCAGGTGAGCAGGTGGTCCGAGTCGGATCCATCGTTTCTCAGGGCTTTCTCTATGAAGGCGAACTGTTTTTCAATGGAGGCATCGAAGAGCTGGATATCGCTTTCCAGCCTGCAGCCACCGCGATCAAGCCGAGGATCGGCTTTGAGTGAGAAGGTACGCCCCGTTCGTTCGGCGGTCGATTTCAGGTCGAGGTGCTTTTCCAGCAGATCGAGATCGTGAGGGTGCACATAGACGGTCAGCGTGTGCTCTTCGGCCGCTTCACTCAGCAGATTGTCGATGAGCTGCGACAACTGGCTGCTGTCCGTTTCGAGCTCTCTTCGGACGATACGGCGGGAAATGCCGAGACACATCTCGATCAGCCAGTCACGGTATTCTTGAAGCAGGGTCTCCGGGAGCGTCTGAAACTGGTCGAGCAGCCCTTCCAGGTGTTCCTTCACAATGGACATGCTCTTGAGGCCGAATTCAAAACCATCCTTTTGGCCCTGTTCATATCCTTTCCGGTAGGCTTCCTCCTCCAGTTCCTGAGCCTTACGCTCCGCTTCCAGAAAGAGGCCCCGCATCCTGGCTTCAGGATCGTCAACCGGATCCGGTTCTTCCTGTGCCCCGGAAAGCATTCCAATCCTGTTCTGAGCATGGGAAGGGGCCTTCTTCCGCTGAGATTCCAGCTGAACGAAATCAAACGGTACAATCTCTTCGAATTGTCTCGGTGCGCCCTTGATGATCTTAGACAAGGGTATCTCCCCCTTCTCCGCCCATGAGGAACAACTTCCCTTCTTTTTCCAACCGCCTGGCCGTATTGATGATGTTCTGTTGCGCCGCCTCCACTTCGCTCAGTCTGACGGGTCCCATGACACTCAGGTCCTCCTGCAGTATCTGGGCCGCCCGCTTGGAGAGATTGCCCAGTATCTTCTTCTTGAGCTCTTCGGAAGCGGTTTTCAGGGCCATGGTCAGGTCCTTGCTGTTCACTTCCTTCAGCAGTTCCCGGATACCGGAATCATTGACACCCACAAGGTCTTCAAAAACAAACATCAGTTTGCGGATTCTTTCAGCCATTTCCTCATCGTGATTTTCCAGTGCCTGCAGGATGCTCTCTTCGGTCCGCTTATCGGAGTTGTTCAGTATTTCCGCAGCGACCTGAACGCCTCCCATCGTCTGGTTGCTGCCTTTTTCCACTGAAAGCAGTTCCTCTTGAAGGACCTGGTCAACTTCCCGAAGCAGATCAGGCGGCACCGTCTCCAGCCGGGCGATTCGGTTCAAGACCTCGAACTGGAGGGGCTCCGGGAGGAGGGCCAGGACCTGCCCTGCCCTCGAAGGTTCCAGGTGGGCAAGAATGATGGCAATGGTCTGTGGATGCTCCGTCTTGATGAAGCCGGCCAGGACCTTGGGATCGACGTCACGAACGTGCTTGAACGGAATCGCTTCCCTTTCTTTCTCAATCCCGGAGATGATCTCCTGGGCAGCCTCCCCGGCAACAACGCTGGGCAAAAGACTGAAGAAGAAATCCCCGCCGGTGGTGAGAATGGTATCCTTGCTGGAATACATCTGACCGAACTCCTGGAGCACTTCGTCCACGACTTCCTTCTTCACTTCCTGTATGTCGCACATGCAGGAACCCAGCTGCTTGATTTCCTCCGGAGTCAGGCTCTTGAGAAGCTGAGCGGATGATTTTTCTCCGATGAACATAAGAAAAGCAGCCGCTTTTTGTGGACCTGTCAGCTTGGCCATATCCTATTTCCCTTCCCGTAGCCATGTTCGAAGAATCTCCCTGGCCTTGTCGGGGTCCTCTTCCACGTAATTCACCACCCGGTCCCGCACGGAGGGCCCGGACTCCAGGGCGTTCTCATAGGCTTGCAGAATGTGAGGCGGTGACCCGGACGCCCCGGCAGGCAGGGCAACCGGGGGATTCGGCAGGGCCAGCTCCGGGGCCGGCTTGGGGAGTTGCTGCAGTTTTTTCATGAGGGGCCTGATGACAAAGAAGAAAACAAAGACCAGCAGGACCACGTTTAGAATGATCCGCTGATTGTTTTTCACCATTTCCAGCCACCGGTTGCCCTGAGCGGCATCGTCCATGGCCGCCAGTTCTGTTGTGAAAGGAACATTGGAGAGGGTGATCTGGTCCCCGCGTGCATCATCATAGCCAACAGCCTTCCTCACGATATCTTCCAGCGCCTTGAGCTGGTCCGGCGATCTGCCGACGAAAACGGGCCTGGGTTGACCGGATGCATCCGGCTTCGTCTCATACAGGCCGTCGACCATCACGGCCACGGAGAGTTTCTTGATAGAGCCCGGGGCTTGAACCGTCTTGCGATTGGTGCGGTTCATCTCGTAATTGACGGTTTCCTGCTGGCGATTGAACTTCTTTCGCTGATCTTTGGCCGGTCCCTCCTGCAGGCGGCCTTCCAGGTTGATCGGCGTATCGGGGTTGCCTCGGGGGGCGGCATCGCCGCCTTCATTGTTTTCAATTCTTCGCTGCTGACTGCGCACAACTGAGCTGTCGGGGTCAAAGGTCTCTTGTTCGACCTGGGTTTGATTGAAATCCATTTCCGCCGTAACCCGCGAGATCACGCGGCTCGACCCGAGGACCTGCTCCAGCATGGATTGAATCTTCTGGCGCAGGTTATCCTCAATCTGGTTCTTGTACTCGAGATGTGTATTGGTTGCCAGCAAGGGGTTGTCTTCGCTCTTTTTCTTGAAAATCACCTGCCCGTCAGTGCTCAAGATGGAGACTCTATCTTCTTCCAGCCCTTTGACCGAGCTCGATATCAGATGAACAATGCCCTGGATTTGGCGCTGGTTGAGCCGGGCGCCGGGATTGAGCTTCAAGACCACTGCCGCACTCGGCGGTTTCCGATCCTCGGAGAAGAGCGATTCCTCAGACAGCACAAGATGTACCCTGCTTTCCATCACCTCGTTCATCTGGTTGATGGTGCGCGCCAGCTCTCCCTGCATGGCGCGCTGGTAGTTTATTTTCTGGACGAATTCAGTGCTTCCCAGTTTCTGCTGGTCGAAGATTTCGAAACCTGATCCGGATCCCCTGGGGATTCCCTCTGCAGCGAGGTTCAGTCGAACGTCGTAGAGCTGTTCCCTGGGAACCGAGACCCCTCCGGTTTCCGAAAGACGATATGGGACCTTTTTCTTCTTCAGGTTCTCGACGATCGTCCCCATCTCGCTTTCGGAAAGCCTTGAATACAAGGGGACGTAATCGACCTGGTTGCTGAAATAGACCATGTATATCAGGCTGCCTGCGGCCAGGAGGATGGCGCTTGAGTAAAGGACCTTTTGCGGCCCGGGCAGGGCCAGAAAGGTATTCCTCAAATGCTGGATGAATCCCGGGAGTGCCTTCATAGGATGCCTTCGCTATGCTCTATGAGTTGATTCGTGCCATGAGTGTTTCACCGCGGGAACGTGCCGGTGAAAATCACCCGGTTGATTCCGGTCTGATGGGATACTAGAATTGCATTCGCATGACTTCCTGATAAGCGTCCAGCGCTTTGCTGCGAACTTTGAGAAGCAGACGCATATTGATTCCGGCTTCTTCCATCTTGACCATGGTTTCATGGATCTGTTCCGCACCGCCGTTTGCAGCCTGCATCGCAGCACTATCCGCCTCTTTCTGGCTGCTGTCGACCTTCTCCAGAGTCTTCTTGAACTCCTCCACAAAGGAAGTCTTCTGTTGGGGGGAGTGCCGAAGGGGGGATTCGGTCTTCAAGCCTCTCATGGTTGTCGACGTGATCAGTTCAGTACGCATGGCTTTCTTAGCCTTTCCTCAGTCTACTTTCCAATGTCCGTTGCCCGCAAGGCCATCTGTTTGGCATTGTTCAGCGCTGCCAGGTTCGCTTCGTAGGACCTGGTCGCCATGACCATGTTTGCCATCTCCTCAACAACACTGATGTTCGGCATCTTGACAATGCCGTTTGGATTCGCATCGGGATGTCCGGGATCATAGACTTCCTTGAAGTTGCGACCGTCCGGCACAATCTCGGCGACGCGAACCGCCTCCAGTTCGTTCTGAACCATATCTCCGAGAATCTGGTCGAAATCATCGGCGGCCGCAGCCGTTTCGACAATGGCTGTCTGGCGTTGAAACGGTTTGCCCGACTGAGTCCGGGTGGTATTGATGTTTGCAAGATTTGCGGAGATCACGTTCATCCATGTGCGCTGGGCGCTCAATCCCGAGGCACTGACCTTCATCGCTGTTTCGAAATCCATGGCTAGGACACTCCTTCACTGATGACATGTTTCAGGCTGGCAAATTTCTTGTTCAACAGGTTCACCATATACTGGTACTCGACGCTGTTTCGGGTTAGCTTCAGCATTTCCTGCTCCAGATTCACCGGGCCAACTTCTTCGACTTCGGCACCGACCGCGGCGGAAGTGGATACTTCCTGACCGATGTGCCGCTGATCGGACCGCATCAAATGGAGGCCCTGATCTCGCATGGATTCCTGAAGAAGGCCCTTGAAGGAGATGTCCTTGGCCTGATAGCCGGGTGTGGTGGCATTGGCAAGGTTTTGAGAGACCAACTTGTGACTCTGACTGATGAGGCTCAGCCGATCTTGAATCCGGCTGATTGTTCGGCCAAATACGACTGAATGGTCCATGGGCACGGCTCCTTTCCGAAAGATTCGAAGATAGAGCAAAGCAAATGTCGTACCATTGGAGTCGACTTGAGGTCTTGGAGGCTATCTCAAAACTCCCTCACACCGTCACCCCGGCGAAGGCCGGGGTCCAGAAGACCTTTAAAGACCTTGTATCTTAGTGTTGTGTTACTTACAAGGGCACCACCCCCTTTGAGTTGT
>CAYTWB010000048.1:0-30780 GCA_964441945.1 uncultured Syntrophobacteraceae bacterium | reverse complement strand
CACCCTCCCCCAGATTCCCCGACCATGGGGGCAGGTGTGGGTAATTGTCAGCTTTTTTAAAGGGGGGAACTGAATGGTTACTGTGGACGAGCATGCAGAGGAGGGGGTTGTGAAGAAGAGTATCCTTGCAGTAGATGATTCTCCAAGCATCCGCAAACTCGTGGAATTCAGTCTGAAGAGTAAGGGATATGCGGTGGTAACGGCGGAAAACGGTCAGGAGGCGCTCGAAATCCTGGCCAGGGATCGATTCGATGCGGTGATCCTGGACATCAACATGCCGAAGATGGACGGCTTTGAGTTTCTCAAACGCTTCAGAGGAGATGCCGATTATGCAGCGATCCCTGTCATCATGCTCACCACGGAAGGCCAGGAAGAAGACAGGGAGGCAGCACTGGCACTGGGAGCGAATGACTATTTCATGAAGCCGTTCAAGCCGACCGATCTCATTGCGATTGTCGAGAAGCTGCTTCAATAGAAAAGACCTATTACAAGAATCTCGCTGTGGACTCCTGGGAGCAGGACTTGACCGCTTACCACGCCACTCAGTGGAGGGGCCGCAATGCAGGACAATCCGAACGGAGATCTTGACGCCCAATTGCTCGCCCAAATGCTCCAGGATTTCATCGAGGAGTCCCAGGAGCATCTTGATCAGCTGAACCTGAATTTGACGAAGCTGGAAGATCGTCCGGACGACCAGGAAATCATCAATGAAACCTTCCGAGTGATCCACACGCTGAAAGGCACATCCTCATTTGTCGGCCTGGACCAGGTCCGGGTGCTGTCCCACAAGATGGAAGATGTCTTCGGGGCGATTCGCAAGGGGGCCCTTGCGGTCACCGCCCCGATTGTCGATATCATGTTCGAAGCTTTGGAGGTCCTGACGCTTCTGAGGAACAACGCTGCAGGAAAAGCCCCTATCGAAGTTGATATCTCATGGATTGTCAATAAGATAGAGGGCGTTCTGGAGGGTCCCTCCGGGCAATCCCCTGGAGCGGAGAAAGCACCTCTTTCGACCCCGGAAGCACTCCCTGAAACGCAATCCCAAACCAATGCGGCCGGACCAGGTCCATCAGCCGGAGGCGCCCGGCACAGTGCCGAGACAATAAGGGTTTCGACGGAGCGGCTGGATAATCTGATGAATCTGGCGGGTGAGTTGATCACTGCCAGGAACCGTTTGAATGATCTTTCCCAGCGGCTTAAGGACATGGATCTTTCTGAGGTTGCCTCGTCGATCGACCATCTGACACGCCAGATTCACGGTGGCATCATGCGCACCCGGATGGTGCCCATTGCCGTGCTGTTCAACAAGTTCCCGGGCATCATGAGGAACCTGGCCCGGGAGCGCAACAAGCAGGTGGAGCTGGTTGTCGAAGGCGAGGATACGGAACTGGACAAGACGGTCATAGAACAGATCTACGATCCAATGGTGCATCTCCTGAGAAATGCCGTGGACCACGGAATTGAACCCCCCGAATTGCGGCAGCGGTCGGGCAAGCCGCCTGCGGGGCGCATTGCCCTCTCCGCCTGGCATCACCAGAACAATGTGATGATTCAGGTGGAAGATGACGGCCGTGGGATCGATGCCGTTCAAATGAGGGACATTGCCGTCGAGAAGGGGGTCCTCACCCGGGAAGAGGCGCGCGGGATGGCCGATGAACAGGCTGTTCGACTCATTTTTGTGCCCGGTTTCAGCAGCGCCGAAAAGGTGTCGGAAGTGTCTGGCCGGGGAGTCGGCATGGATGTCGTCAAAGAACACGTTCAGCGGCTGCGCGGAAACGTGGATGTGCAGACCGTTGTGGGGAAGGGGACCCGTTTCCGGATCGAGATGCCCCTGACCCTGGCCGTACTTCAGGCTCTTCTGCTCAAGAGCGGCGGGCTGGTGTATGCTCTCCCCCTCAGTGCGGTCTTCGAAACGCTGCTCATCGGCGAAGAGGAAATCAACACCATCGAAAAGGAGGAGGTTGTTTTTATCAGGGGGATTGCCCACCCTCTGAAACGGCTGGCCTCCATCCTCAAGTTCAATTCAATAAGGCTTTCCGGGAAGGACCCGGTTCCCGTTGTACTCGTGGGGCTGGCCGACAAGCGGGTTGTCCTCCGTGTGGATGAACTGCTTGGCAGGCAGGAGGTCGTGATGAAAGGCCTCGGCAAGTACCTGGGGCAAGTTGAAGGGATTGAAGGGGCGACTATTCTTTCCGACGGCAGTATCGCTCTGATTGTTGACGTAGAGGCCGTCCTGAGAAAAGCGGGCTGAGGGAGGCGAACAATGGCCGGAATATTCAAGGGTATGTCGGTGAGAGGGAAGATCGGGTCCGGTTTTGCGGTCCTGTTGCTCATAACCGTGCTCCTGGGGATAGTGGCGATCTGGCATATGCATGATGCGGAGGTCGTGGCCACGAACCTCATTGAGCAATACATTCCGGAAATCGAGATATCGGCCAGGACGGAGCGGGACGCACTCCTGACCATGTACGATATCCGGGGATACGCATTCAGCGGAGACAAAGACTTTCTGAGTGCAGGCAGGAAGAATCTCGCAAGGCTCAAAGAGGATATAACGAGGGCTGGAGAACTGGCTGAGAAGTACGAAGCTCTCACCATGCTGAGAGAGGAACTGGGGAGAATCCGGCAGAAGCTGGCTGACTACGAGCGGTTTGTCAGCGAAACGGATGAAAGCGACTTCCTGGATAAGGACCGGATGGTTCTCAACAATGCCGCAAAGTCATTCGTCGAGCACTGCGAGGAGTTGCGGAAGATCCAGATCGAAGCGCTCCTGAAGGAGGTTTCCGCGAACAAGGATGTGCGCAGTGTTCAGAGGCATGTTCCGGGCATGGCCCTGGCCGGTGAGATTTTCCAGATGGGGAACGCGGTTCAGGTCCTGAACTTCAAGGCCCAGGCCACGCGCGACATGAGACTGTTTGATGATGCCATGGCAACATTTGACGGGATGGAGAAGAAACTGGCGGAGCTGCTCTCCCTTGACACCTCTCAAGGGTACGTCAAGAAGCTGGAGGAGGTTCGGAAGGCCGTGGCGGACTACAAGAGAGGAATGTTGAGCTCGAAAGAGGGATTTCAAACACTCCGGAAGGTTCGTGTGGAACGGGAGAGGCTTGCCGACCAGATCCTGGAGTCTGCAAGGAGTGTCTCGACGACCGGGTTGAAGCGGGTGATGGATGCCGGTAGAGCATCGATTGCCGAATTGTCCAACACCATGGGAATCATCATCATCGGGCTGTGCTTCGCCCTGACTCTCGGAGTGTTCTTGTCGATCGCCGTAACCCGCACCCTTACCCGACCCGTGACCAAACTGGTGGAAACGACCAGGCGCTTTGGAGAAGGGGACCTCCGGGCGCAACTGGATGTCGACACCGGCGATGAAATCGGGATTCTGGCAGAGAGTTTCAAGGAGATGGCCCGGTCCATGCGCGAGATTATCAAAAAGCTTTTTGACGGCACCGCCAGGCTCTCCTCGTCTTCGGCCGAGATCGCCGCCGCCCTGGAGGAGATGAGTCGAGGAGCGGACATGCAGGCGAGCCAGATCCTCAAGACATCGTCCGGGATGGAGGAAATGTCCGTTTCCATTCGGGAGGTTTCCCGGAGTGCGCAGAGCACTTCCAGTTCGGCTGTCGCCGCATCCGAAGCGGCAAAAGAAGGGTTTGTCAAAGTCAAGAAGACCGTTGAGGGGATCAACCGGGCGAATGATACGATCAAGAGGCTGAATCAGCGAACGCAACAAATCGGTAAGGTCGTCCAGCTGATCGGAGAGGTTGCCGTCCAGACCAACATCCTGGCGTTGAATGCAGCGATCGAGGCTGCCCGTGCGGGCGAGCATGGGAGAGGCTTTGACGTCGTGGCGGAAGAGATCCGCAAACTGGCTCTGCGGACCTCCCAGGCGACCGGTGAGATCTCGTCGAGTATCGAGGAGATTGTGATCGAGGCCGGAGAAACCGTCAAAATCATGGAAGCGAGCACCAACATGGCCAACGAAACAGGTCAAACCCTGCAGGACATCGTCGACGGCATTACCTCCACCTCCGATATGACGCAGATGATCTCCTCGGCTGCAGTCCAACAGGCCAAAACGGCCGAAGACATTGCCGATGCCCTCCAGGCCATCTCCGGCGTTAGTCGACAGACCGTTCAGGCATCCCAGGAATCGGCCAGGGCAACCCAGGACCTGAGCGTTTTGGCGGAACAGCTGAAGGAGATTACCGAGCGGTTTCGCATTTAGGCCGAGCTGACAGATTGGAATTCCTCTATCGTCGAGCATTCAATGGAGATCATTCAGGACAAGACGGAAAGGCATCAAGACCCGGCTCGAAAAGAGGAGAAGCCTCGTCAAGAGACGGCTGCCCTGCGCGAATCGAACCGTACAGACCGGCAGGGGCCGGGAGGTCCTTCGGATACGGTCAGGATGGTTGTATTCAAGCTGGCCGGTCACGAACACGCCCTGGATGTGCGTCGGATCAAGGAGATCGTGATCGCCGGCGAGATCTCCCCGGTGATTGAGGCGCCCGATTTCATGGCCGGTGCGATGAAGGTCCGGGGAAGAGTCCTGCCCATAGTGGACCTGGCAAAACGGCTGAATCTCCCCACCGGGCAGAGGACCTACGAGGCATGTGTCATCGTTGTTCGGCACGGGAAAAGAAGGGTGGGACTGCTGGTCGATTCGGCGTCGGAGCTCCTGAGAGTGCCCGCGAAAGAGATCCAGGTGCCCGATGAGATATTGGGAGGCCCAAGCACGCGATTCATGGACGGGGTGGTTTATGTCGGAGACCGCCTGCTGATCCTGCTCAATCTGGATGAAATCCTGACTCTGGTCGAAGAGGATATGGGTGATGACGACCGCTGTGAACGAATGGACGGACGACTGGGAGGATGAGCTCGATGCGAAGCGAAGCGTTGTTCTCAGAAAGGTGGTCGCTTTTGAGCTGGAGGATGAGCTCTATGGGATCGACATCGACAAGGCGGCTGAAATCATGCGCATGGTTCCTATCAGGGCCGTGCCCAACGTACCGGATTTCGTCCTGGGCCTCATCAATCTTCGGGGCAGCATTGTACCGGTGATCGATCTGCGCATTCTCTTCAAGCTCCAATGCAGACCCTGGAATTCGGAGAGCCGCATTGTCGTGATCAAGCACGAAGAGATGCTGGTGGGGGCGGCGGTCGACCGCCTGTGGGATGTGCTGAGGTTGTCCCCGGAGGCCTTTCAGGCGCCGCCGCCCGATATGAACCAAATCGATGCGGAGTTCTTCAGGGAGATATGTCCCATAGAAGGGCGAATGCTGATCCTGCTGAATACGGAAAAAATCTTGAACCATACGGCTGGAAAATGAAGACAACCGGTCAACGCAGAATCCGAGTCCTGGTGGTTGATGATTCATCCTTTCTCCGCCGAAGCATTCCTCTGCTCCTCGAAACGGACCCGGGGATTGTCGTCGTTGGAACGGCTGCCAACGGTCTGGAGGCCGTCAGGATGGTTAGAGAGCTCCGACCGGATGTCATAACGCTTGACATTGTCATGCCGGTTATGGATGGCCTCTCGGCCCTGAAGCGCATCATGGCGGAATCACCCACACCGGTCCTCATGCTCAGCCACGGGACCCATGAAGGTGCCAGGCAGACTATCCAGGCCCTCTCGCTCGGGGCGGTCGACTTTCTGGCCAAGCCGTCCGGTGAGGTGTCTCTGGACATTGCGAGGATCAGAAAGGAACTGATCGAGAAGGTCAAGACCGTTCACTCCGCCGGGGCGAAGTGGTTCGATGCGGGCGGGTCCGCTTCGGAGAAATTCCGGCAGATGGTGTTCGAAGCCGGCAGTGAGTCCGCTGCTGCTGCAAGGGGGGCCACGGGGACCTTCGGGGCCAGGCAGAAAATAGAACTGGTGGCAATCGCTGCATCCACCGGGGGGCCTATGGCGCTTCAGGTCGTATTGGGGAGTCTGCCCCGGGAATTGCCGGCCGGCCTGGTCATCGTTCAGCATATTTCCAGGGGGTTTTCCGGCGCTCTGGCCGACAGGCTCAACAGCGTCTCTCCCCTGGAAATCAGGAAATGTACCGGCGACGAATGGATTGTACCGGGTCTTGGCCTGCTGGCCCCGGACGGAAGACATCTGAAGGTCGGAAGGCGCGAGGGAAAGCTTTGTGCCTCTGTGGTCGATGAACCGGCAAACACCCTGCACAAGCCTTCCGCCGATGTGCTCTTTTCTTCGATAGCAGAAGCGTGCCCAGCTGCGACCTGCGCGGTGATCATGACAGGTATGGGGGACGACGGTGCCGGGGGGATCAAGGCGATCTATGACCGCGGCGGCGTTACCATTGCTCAGGACGAAGCCACGTCGGTTGTTTTTGGAATGCCGAAATCGGCTATTGAAAAGGGAGGCATTCAGATGGTGGTCCCTGTGGAAAGCATAGCGGCAGCCATCCTCGATGTGTTGAAGTGAGCCAAACAAGCTCTGAGAAAATGCGGGGAGAGGAAAATGGAAGCGAATTCCGAGGAATTGTCAACCTATCAGGAAGTCTACGGACAGCTGGCAGTCCTCAAGCACATCGTCTGGGCCTGCACGGAAATCTCCAGTGATATCGAAAAGCTGTCGCTGCTCTTCTCCGAGCAGGTCGGAAAATGGGTCCCCGGTTCTCACAGTGCCGTATGGCTGGTAAAGGAAAACGGCCGGGCGGAGGAAGTGGTCCGGGACGGCGTACCGGTCGGACGGGATCGACGCTCTGAACTGCCTCTTGAGGCCTTCGATGCTTTGAGGCGCGCCCTTGGCGATCAATTCGTGGTGTGGGTGGCGCAATCCATACCGGACAGGAAGTTGTTCCCCGAATTTGAGGACCCGGTGCTTTTCCCGATCAAGAAAGGGAGCAGAGTTTTCGGCTTCATGGCGGTTGATCATGTGCCCAAAGAGAAGGTCGACTTGTATCAGCTGATCGCCAGTTTTGCCGGTCTGATTTTCAGTGCGGCGAGTCTGCATCGAGATGTCGAGGATCAGCGGCAAGAACTGAAGAGCGTAACCGACCTGCTGATGGCTCAGAATGCGCATATGGTGGCCATTCATCATGCAGGGCTGAATATGGTGAAAGCGAGGGACCCTGAGGACTTGTGGTGCATCCTGACGAACTGTGCGGTCAGCGAATTCGGGGTGTGCCGGGCTGCAGGATTTGCCTTGGATGAGGATTCCCTCGAACTCGTCGGCATCTCGGCAAGCGGTGTACCGGGAGGCATCGAGCGGGTGAGGCTCCCGTTCGAGACTGAATCAATCGTCAGGGCATCCATGGAGTCGGGTCGGCTTCTCAGCCATTGGGACCAGGCCCAAGAGCTGGTCATTGGGCCCCTTCGGATGCACCAGTGGTATCTCTTCCCCATAAAAGGGCGGGAGCGGCCGCTTGGGATCCTGGTTGCGGAAATGGAGGACAAGGACCTGTGCGACCCGGTGGCGATCCTGGTCAGCCATGGAGGCATGGTCCTCGACAATCTGCTGATGCTCGAAAAAGTGAAGGAGCTGTCCAATCGGGATGCCCTGACAGGGCTTAGAAACCACCGATTCTTTCAGGAGCAGTTTGAGGTCGAGTTCTCGAAGGCCATGCGTTATGGAAGGCAGCTGAGCCTGATTGTTGCCGATATCGATGATTTCAAGCGGGTCAATGACCGGTATGGCCACGCGTTTGGAGACCTGGTGCTCAGAGAGTGCGCCCGCAGGATGAGGGAGAACCTCCGCTTCTCGGATATCATCGCCCGATACGGCGGTGAGGAGATCGTTGTCCTGCTTCCGGACACGGGTATCGATGCCGGTGTGACGACGGCAGAGAAGCTGAGGGCGGTCCTGTGGGAGCAGCCCATTCAGGGGAGTGAGGCCGTTCGGGTGAGCATCAGCCTGGGTGTGGCCACCTGTCCGAGGCCGGATGTCCATTCGAGACAGGACCTGTTCAAGAAAGCGGACGCAGCCCTCTACCGGGCAAAACATGCGGGCAAGAACCGGGTGGAGCGGGCGGATTGACCCCCCTTATCCTTCTCAGCTGGGGTGGTGCGCCACCGATGTGCTCACATGATCGGCAGGCTCACAATAAACACCGTTCCTTTCCCGGGTTCGCTTTCGCAACGGATGGTTCCCCGGTGAGCTTCGACGATGCTTCTGCAGATGGACAGGCCAAGGCCGGTGCCTTGTTTACCCTTGGTGGAAACGAACGGTTCGAAGATCTTTTCCTTGATATCGGGTGCTATCCCCCGACCGGTATCGGTAATGCGCACCTGGAGACAATCCCCGTCAAGGCCTGACGTGATCACGATCTTTCCTTCTCCATCAATGGCTTCCAGGCTGTTCTTCAGCAGATTGATGAGCACCTGGTACATCATGGGCAGATCGATATGCACATGGGGCAGACCAGGCGGCCAGTCGAGGTGGAGCTGAATCCCTTTGCTCGCCGCCTGTCCCCGGAACACCAGCAGAAGCTCACGCAGGGTGCTCTCCAGTGAGACCCTCATCGGGCGTAATTCTGGTTTCCTGGAAAATCTCAGGAAGTTCTGAACAAAGGTCCGGACCCGAAGGGCATCGTTTTCCAGGATTTGTACCGCTTTCCTGCCCCCGGGGCTGAGCGGTTCGCGGTTCAGCAACAAGAGCGTGGCGCCCACGTTGTTGAGGAGGTTTCCCACCTCATGAGTGACCTTGCTCGAGGATGCGCCAAGTGAGGCCAGGTCCCGAGCGTGGACCAGTTCTTGCGCGGTCCTTATCTCCTGCTCGATGTGCTCTTTCAGGGAGATCGTCATCCGGTTGAAAGCCTCCGCAAGCCGGCCGATTTCATCTTCGGACTCAACCGAAATCCTCCCATCGAGGTCACCCCGGCCGATTCTTTCCACCTGCTGATGCAGTGTTTCGATCGGCAGAAGAACGCGCTTGCTTCGGACCCAGACAATCCCTGTGGCTGCGATGCCGATGAGAAGGAAAATCAGAGCGGATATCCAGGCGCCTTGAGAAAGATGTTCAAAGATCTCAGATTCCCTCTGACTGAGAACAATGAACCATTCAGTCTGCGGGATGCCGCCGGCTATGCAATAATAGGTCCCGTCCGGCTGCGATTCAGACCAGTCAATGGGAGTCGAGACGGAGCGGCTGAGTTTTTCCCACAACCCCTGCTCTGTTCCGGGAAGGCTGCCGACGACTCGATCCATCATCTGATGACCGATGACCTTTCCCGAGCGATCGAGGAGGTAAGCGGTGCCGGTTCTACCGAAATGTATTTCATTCAACACATCCCAGACCGCCTTGAGGTTCAACTGTGCCAGCAACACGGCGTCCGCCCGACCGAATCGGAATACGGGTGCAGCAAACCACAAGTAGGAGACCCCCTCCCCGGTGGTCATGACCTGCGAGAAGGCGGGTTGCCCGGTCAGTGCACGGCGATGCACGTCCAGTTCTTTAGGATCGGTATCGTCCGGAACTTCACCGACCGACAGATGATCTTCTCCGTCCCGGAAAACGAGCCACAGCAGCCGGAACTGAGAGGAAATGCTTTGGGGTGCCAGCAGCATCTTTTCCTGCTGCCAGCGGTTTCCGGGCACACTGGCGATTGCTGTGGCGATCCCTACAATTCGGGCTTTAGCAGATTCCAGGAAAATCTGGATCCGGCCTGCCGTGCACTTGACAATATTGGAGTAGTCTCTGTGGATCGTTTCCCGGAAGCTCGTATAGCTGGTCCAGGTGAGGGCGACGGCGGTTATGCCGGCAGAGAAGGTCATAGTCGAGAGGACGATGAGGAGGACCCTGGAGAATAATCTCCTGCGAACGGCGTTTTTGATCGTTTGACCCAATTGCAGGACAGTCGACATGGAACATCCAATCCTGGCAAAAGACCTCATATCCCGCACTGATTTGATTTGATTTCTCCACCGAACACAGGATTCGATGGGTCGGGGGGTCGGGACCAACTATATTATATTCGGGCAAGGATTGCACTCTTCTCATTGTGTCAGGAATGGCCCGTTGGAACGCAATGGATTTACTCAAGCAATAGTCTTCAAGGGCGCACGGCCGAGTCCAACTGATCTTCCACCTGGAAGACGGCACCGGAAGGGATTAGAGATAGGTTACCATCTCTGAAAGGGTATGTGGTATCTTGAACCGGCGGCGTTTTCGCGGGGCAGCCTTTGATTACAGCACAAGGACTCACAAGAGGACATCATATGACTGCGCAATCATCGTTTTGGGACAACAGTTCAAAGGAGGTACCATGAAAAAGTGTTTTGTGCTGTTTCTGGTGATTTTTGTCGGTATTGGAAGCATTTATGCCCTGGCGCACGGCAAGCAGGCGGCGGCTCAGAAAGCGGCAAAAGCGGTAACGCCGGCCGCACCGGCGGCTGTTGATCCTCCTGCAAAAGAAAGCGACGGAGCGCAGAAGGAAGCGAGCCCCGGTCGGGTCATCGGCGAGCAGGCAGACCGGTTGCTGCGGCAGATGTGTGACACTCTGAAAGCTGCCGGGCAGTTCAGCTTTCATGCCGATATCCTCTATGATGATCTGCTTGCCTCCGGCCAGAAGGTCCAGCTTGCCGCAGCCGACAAGGTGCTGATCCGGCGTCCTGACCGTATTTATGCGGAGTTTCAGGGAGAAACGGGGGACAAACGCTTCTGGTACGACGGCAAAACCATGACCCTGTATGATCCAAAGCACCAAGTCTACGGGACGGAAGAGGTGCCCGCCACCATCGACACCATGCTGGATCATCTCATTAAAGCCATCGGTTTTGCACCCCCTTTGAGCGACCTGGCCTACGGTGACCCGTATGCCGTTTTGACTCAAAACGTTCAGTACGGCTTCTATGCTGGTCTGACCCAGGTAGGGGGCGAGCCCTGTCACCACCTGGCCTTCCAGGAAAAGAAGATTGACTGGCAGATCTGGATCGAAGATGGGACCCGGTGGGTACCCCGCAAACTGGTCATTACCTACAAGACCCTTCCCGGGGCCCCACAGTTCATGGCGACCTTCTCCCATTGGGACTTCGCGACGCCGGCCCCGGATGGTGTCTTTTCCGCCAATCTGCCTCCCGATGCCGCCCGGATCGCATTCCTCACCATGGCCCAAAAACAGTCGAAAGAAGGAGGTGCCCAATGAAAGCTAGAGGTCTTATTAGAGGTGCGAAATGGAGTGGAGTCCTGCTGGGCATGCTCTTCCTGGCGGCTGTCGTGTGTCTGCCTGCGGATTCGCCCGCTCGGGGCTTCGGTGGAGCCGGGTTCCACGGCGGAGGCGGAGGCTTTGGCGGAGGTGATTTTGGAGGCCATGTGGGCGGCGGCGGATTTGGAAGCAGCGGCACCTTCCATGGGACCGGAGGTAGCGGATTCGGGGGCGACCACTTTGGCGGCAGCGGCCTTGGGCAAGGCAACTTCGGCAATGGCGGCCTCGGCGGCATCCACGCTTCAGGCGATGAGCACAGTGCAGCCCATGATTGGGATGCAGGGTCCCACGGCGGTCAGGACCTGCAGCAGGTGAGAAGTCAGCACCAGCAAAACCAACCGAGCCCACCCCCCCCTCCGAACAGGCCAAACCCGCAAAACGTCAGCAGCGAGGTCAATCAGCTCCAGCAGAATAAGTTCCAGCACCAGGACCAGTTGCAGCAGGACCGTTACAACGAGATCAATCAATACCAGAGCAACCGGCAGAACTTTATCAGCAACTATGGCTATCCGGCGCACTACTACGGCGGGTGGCCGGCGGGAGCCGCATGGGGCGGGTACTATGCGGGGCTGGCAATCGGAGGGCTTACCGGGATAGCCATCGGGGCCGCTGTTGCCAGTATGCCCATGAATTCCACTACTGTAATCGTCGAAGGGAATCCCTATCCCTACTACTACTCCAGTGGTGTCTACTATGCTCAGGAAGGATCACAGTATGTGGTGGTGCCGCCCCCTCAGGGTGCGGTTATCCAGAAACTGCCGCCTTCGTGTGTGAGTATTATGGCTCCAGGCACCACCTACTCGGACTGTGGCGGTGTCTTCTATAAGCCCGTCAGTGAAGGCTACCAGGTGGTCATGCCGCCCAATGGGGTCACCGTCACCAACCTGCCGGACGGGGCGGTCTCGACAACGGTTAACGGCAGCCGCTATTTCCAGTACGGCGGAGTCTGGTATCAGCCGTTCTACAGCGGAAGCGACGTCATCTATATGACTGTGGTCGCACCCTCCCCGTAGTGATTTCGGACTGTGGTCTTGGAAGCCGTCTGAAAAGTGGCTCACGGTACCCTCAACGTCATGCCGGTGAAAACCGGTATCCAGGAATTACGCGGTTTTCTGGATACCGGCCTTCGCCCATCCGCGTCAACTTGAGGATTTTCTGTTTGGTACCAAATGGTTACAAAACCGGGAAGTCTCCCAAACGTCATTCCGGCATGTTTTTTGCCGGAATCCAAGGTTCTTGAGATTCTTCTGGACCCCGGCTAAATGCCTGCCGGGGTCACGATGCGTGTTGGCAGCCGGGGCCCTATATATTCGAAAGCACACTCGAATTCTCTTAATGGACGCACATGGGCCTTCGTCGGGATGACGTATGAGGGTATTTTTTTAGACGGTCTCTTAGCGCCCGATTCTCGTGGCAGGGGCCTGCGTCAAGGTTGGTGAATTAAGATTAAGGCGGGCGGGCATAAAGGCCACCCCTACAGCGAATGGCTGTTCGACAACGTGGGGGCGGGCTTTATGCCCGCCCGAAAGACCGGCTGAAAGCCTTGGTTCACCAAGAATGCCCCTTAACCACCCTCACCCCCGTGAACGGGGTGAGGAATTTGGGGGCCCCGGACAACCTCCCGGCAAGGTTATGAATCCACAAACCCTTTGAGGTCCACTTTGTAAAAATCCTTCAGGGCCTGCCATTCGGGCGACTGTTTTTCTTCCTCGAAGGCAACCAGCTCCTGGATGTGAGTTGCCTGCAGGAAGGCAAACCTTGCAAAGAGTCTGGGGAAAAAGAGCCTTGGATCGAAAGCTGCCAGGGTCTCATTGATGTCATCGGCCACCAGGGCCGCTCGGGGATACTTCTCCTCTGCAATCAACCGCTCGAAAGCCTCCATCTTCTCTATCAGGAGCCTGAGATGGTAGGACCCTTCAATTGAAGGAGCGTCCAGTGCCGCGGCACCACCTGAAGACGTTCGACGCCCGTCCGTGTCCGCCCTTCGATCCGAAGGCCCTGCAGCCTCCTCTTCACCAGCTTCAACAGCCTCGACTTCCGCCCCCTGCTCGGCTTCCCGGTAGATGATCTGCTGGAATGCCGCCAGCCATTGACTCAATTTCGCAAGAGCGTCGATGAGCGGTGTTGCGGCATCCTCAAGCGTCATACTCAATGCCCGTCTCATTCCATCCGCGGCCTCGATGGCGTCGCCCACTTCCTCACTGGTGACCTCTGATAGCCAATGTTCCCACAACTCGCTCTTGTTGCTATCTTCAAGCTGTAGCTTCTTCTGGAGCTGATTCAGGAACCAGCGCAGACTCGTCTGGGTGTGCTTTTCCCGTTTGGCGGCGGGGCCAAGGGCGGACCAGTTGTCGTGCAGCAATCCTGAACAACAATCGAAGATCCCCTTGAGACTCCCAATCCCCTGTTCAAGAAAGACCCCGTACATGAAGAAGCCGATCAACCGGATGTCATAGATGCCTTCGCAAAGGATGGCTTCTGCCTGCCCGGCGGCTTCCAGGTACTCCGCACGCTGTACCAGGGAGCTCACCGCTTCGAGCCGAGGGTCTGTTGTTTCCAGTCCCGGATTTTCGACCTCCGGCAAAGGCTGATTCAAGATACTCAGATCCATTGTCTGCTCCTCTCCTGCGTTCATGGCCCGGAAACACCCATTCAGGGTGGTATGGAGTTCGAGAAAAAAGGCTGTGGATGGGCGATCAAGAACCTCCACGAGATTTTCCGGGTAGCACCTGACACGGGTTCTGTCAAGGACTTAGGTGACAGGGCTTTGGGGTACAGGAAGCCCTTTCCTGCTTTCCTGTCAGGGTAAATTGGTTCTCATTGAACATCATGCTTGAGCGGGGCTCTTTTCATGTTACACCTCGTTCCCACGCTCCTGCGTGGGAACGCACATATTCATTGCCAATCAACATAAAGCCTGAGCCGGCTTTGCTCCTGGCAGAAGAAGAGCTGCCCTTATCATCCTCCATCACCAGCGACGTTCCCACGCAGGAGCATGGGAACGAGAGTAAGGCGCAAGAGGCAGTCATTGTTGTTGAATTATGAGAGAACAAATCAGCCATGGCTTTCCTGTTGACAAAGAAACCGGCAATTGTTTATACGGGTAATCGGCGGAGCTGAAAGCCATTCAATAATCCTCAACCGAGCAGAAAAGGTCCAAGTCGAGTGTTGTCAGTGCAGAGCATCTACTATTACGACTATTCTTAGCGGTCTGTCCCCGCAGCATTGCACCTTTGAGTTCAAAGCCGTGAGCAGACCGCAGCAGGCTGCCCGCGGCTTTTTTCTTTGAAGCCGTGGTCTCTGTGACCACGGCTTTTTTTTGGAGTTAACAGGCTAAAGAGAACAGAGGGAGAGGGTATGCGAAGAGTTAGAAGGTGTCTGGCATCGGTTGTGTTGATTGGGGTCCTCCTGGGAGGGGTATGGAACCTGGCTGTTCCATCGAATGCGGGTGCCGCCGAACCATACAAGATCGGGGCGGTCTTTTCCATCACGGGCGGTGGTTCGTTCCTTGGCGAGCCTGAGAGAAGGACCGCTGAGATGATTGCCGAGGAAGTCAACAAGCAGGGCGGAATCAACGGCCATCCTCTCGAACTGGTCATTGTGGACGATGAAAGCGACGGGACAAAGTGCAACACGGGAGTGAAGAGGCTGATCAAGAAAGACCAGGTGCCGGTTATCCTCGGGCCCAGCACGAGCGGGGAGAGCCTCATGGTTGCCGGGATTGCCGAAGAGAGCCAGGTGCCCCTGATCTCCTGCGCCGCCAGCTACAAGATTGTGACTCCGATAGAAAGCCGCAAATGGGTTTTCAAGGTAGCGGGTTCGGACAGTCATGTGGTCGGAAAGATGTATGACTACATGAAAGCCAAAGGAATCAAAAAGATCGCACTCATGACGGCATCCACCGGCTTCGGGGCCAGTGGGCGCGAAGAGTTGCAAAGACTTGTTCCGGAATACGGACTCACGATCGTTGCCGATGAAGTTTACGGAGACAAGGATACGGACCTTACGCCACAGCTGACCAAAATCCGTGCAGCACAACCTCAAGCCATTGTGAACTGGTCGACCGGTCCGACCCAGATCCTGGCTGTCAAGAACTGGAAGGACCTCGGCATGGATTCCATTCCGCTCTTCCAGAGCCACGGTTTTGCCAATCGTAAAAACATAACACTGGCAGGACAGGCCGCGGAAGGAGTCCTTGTTCCCATGGCTCGTGTCAATATCGGCCCGCTTCTTCCTGACGGTCAACCCCAGAAGAAGGTCATTATGGAATACACCAAGGCATACGAAGAGCGCTACAAGGAACCGGTCTCTTCATTCGGCGGTCACGCCTGGGATTCCATGCATCTCGCCATTGCGGCCCTCAAAGCAGTGGGCCCCGATCCGGCAAAGATCAGGGATCATATTGAAAACACCAAGCAGTTCGTGGGACAGCATGGGATTTTCAATTTCTCTCCCACCGATCATTGCGGTCTCAGCAAAGACGATCTGGAGCTGGTGGTGGTGAAGAACGGGGATTGGGCCCTGGTGCGGCAGTAAGCCCTTGAACCGGGAGCCGACGGCGGGAGCAGCCGCGGTCTTCAGCCCAGACAAATGAGCCAAGTATAGCGCCTCAGAAACAAGTGTCCGAATTCCCGTTCGTCATACCGGCGCAGGCCGGTATCCAGGAGGTTATTCTGGATTCCGGCTATAAACATGCCGGAATGACGGCCTGCGATAAAGGTCACTTTATTGGGCAGCGATGTACTTCGAAGCAGGAATCCTGAGCGGGGGTGACCATGGATCGGTACCCCCGGGAAGGGTTCTTGCTTTTTTTTTGTGCTCCGGTGTTGAGAAATTGTATGGAGCTAAGGTATAAGCAGACTTCGTGGGGGATGGTCCGGCAAAATAGCACAACCAAAAATAGTGTGACCGAGGGGGCATTGCGGATAGCTTGGGCGGATTCTGGGCGGGGAGTGATTTGCTGCAGTATACGGTCAGTGGGCTCACCATTGGGATGATCTATGCCCTGGTGGCCATCGGCTACAATGCTATCTATAACGTCACCGAAATCATCAATTTCGCCCAGGGCGAGTTTGTTATGCTGGGCGGACTGTTCGCCGTCTTCTATGTGGGAACGCTTCATTTTCCCGTTCCGGTCGCTTTTTTTGCTTCAGTCGTGACTGCAGGCGTCGTCGGGTTTGCGATGGAACGATTTGTTATTCGCGGCGCTCGAAGTTCCAGTGTCCTCTCACTGATCATCATCACCATTGCGGTCTCAATCATGCTCAAGGGCACGGCGATGTTATGGTGGGGCAAGGACCCGTACAGTCTGCCCGCCTTCAGCGCCGGAAGTCCGATCATCATTGCCGGAGCGGCCGTACAGCGGCAGGCGCTGTGGGTCCTCGCCGTGAGTGCTCTGGTTGTGATCGGTCTCACCTTGTTTTTCCGCCGGTCCATCTACGGCAAGGCGATGCTGGCCTGCGCCGACAACCCTCAGTCCGCACGGATGGCAGGGATTCCCGTCTCACAGATGGTGCTGCTCTCCTTCATCCTGAGTGCCGCGGTTGGCGCTGCTGCGGGAGTCGTCATCACTCCGATTTCCCTCATGGAATACGACCGGGGGGCGCTCCTGGGGCTGAAAGGTTTCGGAGCGGCCGTGCTTGGGGGACTGGGGCAATTCCATGGAGCGCTGGCGGCGGGCGCTGTGCTTGGTCTTGCCGAGTCGTTTTGTGCCGGCTACCTTTCCTCCGGGTACAAGGATGCCGTAGCGCTTGTCCTGCTCCTGCTGGCGCTCTTCTTCAAGCCCGAAGGCCTCTTCGGCAGCAAAGAAGCAGCCAAACTCAAGAAGTTCTAAGGGGTGGTGGCCCGGAGGGTGAACGGCAGCAAAAGTGGTGTTTTGAAAGGCTTATGACATGGACAGGAGAGACTGGGGGATATTTCTGATAACGGTCCTGCTGATCGGCCTTTTCCCCTGGGTGGTCAAACCGTTCAGAATGGTTTCTCATTACATCGACGTGATGGTCTTTGCCGGCATTTTCAGCCTGGTCTGCATCGGCCTCAGCATGCTTATGGGCTACGCCGGCCAGATCTCCATGGCTCAGGCTGCCTTTTTCGGCATCGGCGCTTACAGTTCCGGCATTCTCACGACCCATTTCGGCTTGAACCCGTGGGCCGTCATGCCGGTCGGCATCCTCATTGCCGCAGCCGTAGCCGGGCTCATCGGCATGCCGGCGCTGCGGCTCAAAGGGCACTACCTGGCCATGGCCACACTGGGCTTCGGAGTGATCGTCCATATCATTCTGAACGAGGAAGTCAAATGGACCGGCGGACCGTCCGGTATGGCGGACATCCCCCTTTTGAGCATCGCAGGGAAGAAGCTCTCGAGCGAAATCGCCTACTACTATCTGGTCTGGAGCGTCGTTTTTCTTGCCCTTCTCTTCTGTTTCCATGTGCTTCATTCCCGGATCGGACGGGCGCTGCGTGCGATTCATGAAGAAGAGATTGCGGCCGAGGCCATGGGGGTGCCGACAGCGCGGCTCAAGGTCCAGGTCTTTGTGCTGAGCGCGGTCCTTGCGGCCCTGGCCGGCAGCCTGTACACGCATTATGTGAATTGTCTGACCCCCGGATCGTTCAATCTGATGTGGTCCATTCGATTCATGCTCATGGTCATGGTCGGCGGCATGCAGAGCCTCTGGGGCGCCCTGCTGGGAACGATTCTCATGACCTTTGTCGGCAATGAATGGCTGCAGGTCTTTGCAGACTTCGAAGTGCTGGTATACGGTACTGTTCTGCTGGTCGTTGCCCTGTTTTTGCCCCGGGGACTGGTCTCCCTCCTTTCACGGGGTGGTGGTCCCCACAAAGTCCGACCCTTGCCGGCTGATGAAAGCTCATGACAGGCACGATGGAAAACGGTTCGACCCCCATCCTCGAACTCTGCGATATCGGCATGCAGTTTGGCGGCATCACTGCGCTGAAGGGGCTGAATTTCGCGGTTTACCCTGGAATCATTCAGGCGGTGATCGGTCCGAACGGGGCCGGCAAAACCACGCTGTTCCATTGCATCAGCGGCATCCACCAGCCGACCTCGGGCCGAATCTTCTTCGAGGGGCGGCAAATCAACGGTCAGCCCCCTCATCGGATAGCCGCCTCAGGGATCTCCCGCACCTTCCAACATGTAGCGCTCTTCAAGTCCATGACCGTTCTTGAAAACATCATGGTCGGCCGACATTGCCGAACCCGAAACGGTTTCTGGGCGACAGGGCTGCGTTTTCCGGGGATGCGTGCGGAAGAAGAGCGTATCCGGGAGAAAGCCCTGTCCCATCTTGAATTTGTCGGTCTGAACGATGAGGCTCACCTGCAGGCCGGGACCCTTCCCCTCGGCAAACAGAAGATCCTGGAGATTGCGAGAGCGCTTGCCACCGATCCCCGTCTTGTACTCCTCGACGAACCGGCGGGGGGACTCAACATGCGGGAAACGGAAGAGCTCGGCGAACTGATCCAGCGCATCTGCCAAGGCGGGATCACGGTCATGCTGGTGGAACACGATATGAACCTGGTCATGGAAATCTCGGATATGATATTGGTGCTCCATTACGGAGGGTTTCTGGCAGCGGGTAGTCCAAAGGAGATCAAGGATCGACCGGAAGTCATCGAGGCCTATTTGGGAAATGAGTGACGTGCTTCGGGTTGCAGATATCGAGAGAGGGTGGGTGGTGAGCGATGTTGACCGTTAGGACGGTCCACACCTACTACGGCAGCATTCACGCCCTCAAGGGGGTCTCACTGCATGTGCGTGCGGGCGAGATGGTGGCCCTGATCGGGGCCAATGGAGCGGGGAAGAGCACGCTGGTCAACACCATCTGCGGGCTCATCAAACCGAAAAAGGGGAGAATCGAATTCACGGGTAAAGCGGTGGAGGGGCTTTCGCCGGAGCTCATCGTACGCCTGGGCATCGCCCTGGTCCCCGAAGGGCGGCAGGTTTTTTCGACCCTGTCGGTCGAAGCCAACCTGGAGATGGGAGGCTTCATCCACCGGCATAATGGACATCAGGTCCGGGAGGACATGGCCCGGATGTTCGATCGCTTCCCGATTCTCAAGGAGCGGCGCCGGCAGCTTGCCGGGACGCTCAGCGGCGGTGAACAGCAAATGCTGGCGATCAGCCGGGCGCTGATGGCGCGACCGCAGTTGCTGGTCCTCGACGAGCCGTCCATGGGACTGGCCCCTCTGGTCGTCAAGGAGATCTTCAAGATCATTCAGGAGCTCAAACAGGAAGGCAAGACCATTCTTTTGATCGAACAGAATGCCAGGGCCGCCCTGCAGATTGCCGATCGAGGCTATGTCCTGGAAACGGGCAAGGTGGTGCTGGAGGGGGAGGGGGCCGTGCTCCTGGAACATCGTGAGGTTCAAAGGGCCTACCTGGGCAAGGGTGCCAGGCAAATATGGGACGCTTGAACTCTCCGCAAGGTTCTCTCTGAGCGGCTGGATTCAGACCGGGATTTTGCAGCGATGTTGAGGAGACAGCACCCGGGAATCAGGACTTTCTTTTGTTGAGGGAAACCATCATGCCGATTTGGGAGCCCAAGGCGGAATGCATATCACGGGACGAACTGGAGCAGCTCCAGCTGGAGAGGCTTCAGGCAACACTGAACCGTGTCTATAGGAATGTTTCCTTCTACGGGCGTCGGTTCAAGGAGCTTGACTTCCGCCCGGAGGACGATTTCACGGACCGGAAGGACCTGGAGCGGCTGCCTTTCACGACCAGCCTGGATGTCAGCAACAGCTATCCCTATGAAATGTTTGCGGTGCCGCTGCGCGAGGTGGTGAGAGTGCACACGTCGTCGGGGACCAGCACCAATCCCCGCGTGGTCGGATACACGCGGCAGGACCTCCGCGTCTGGAGCAACCTGGTGGCGCGCATCCTGAGCGCCGGAGGGGTTACCCAGGATGATGTCATTCAGGTGACCTTCGGCTATGGTCTGCTGACCGGCGGCCTGGGCATTCATTACGGCGCGGAGCGGATCGGGGCATCGGTCCTGCCTACATCGGTCGGGCGCACCGAAAGGCAGATCAAGATCATGCAGGATTTCCGAACCACGGTCCTGGTGTCCACGCCGTCCTACGCCCTCGTGATCGCTGAACGGATGGAGAGGATGAAGCTCGACCCTAAGAAGCTGTCCCTCAAGTTCTGCATCTGCGCGGGGGAGCCGTGGACCGAGGCAATGCGCAGGGAGATCGAAGACCGCCTCTACGTCAAGGTCACCGACAACTATGGAGTCAGTGAGGTCATCGGCCCCGGTGTGGCGGGTGAATGCCTTGAGCAAAACGGCATGCACCTTCAGGAGGATCATTTCTACACGGAAATCATCGACCCGAAGAGCGGCAGGGTGCTGGGGCCCGGCGAGGAAGGGGAACTGGTCATTACAACCCTGGCCAAAGAAGCGTTTCCCATGATCCGGTACCGCACGGGTGACCTCTCCCGCTTCATCACGGAACGATGTCCGTGCGGAAGGACATTCAGACGGATCCATCGCATTCGCGGCCGATGCGATGACGTCGTGGTGATAAAGGGGATCAACATCATACCCGAACGCATCGGCGACATTTTTCAGCAAATCAAAGGGGAGAGGCCCACCTATCAGATCGTCGCCACACGCGTTGATCACCAGGATCAGATCGAAATCTGGGTCGAAGTCACCGAGGGGTTCTTCTATGACAAGATGCGAGAGCAGCGAACGCTTGTGGATCTGATGCAGCAAAAGGTTGCCAATTTCATCGGCATCACCCCCCACATCAAGCTTGTAGAAAAAGGCTCGCTTGAGCGGGAGGGGGGATCCGTAAAGCTTTTCATAGATCGGCGGGAGGTTTCATATGAATGAATTGATGCTGCCGGGGAGCGACAGAAAACAGCTCCTTCTGGGTAATGAAGCGATTGTTCGCGGTGCCCTGGAAGGCGGGGTCCGGTTTGTGGCGGCTTATCCGGGAACGCCTTCTTCGGAGATTATCGACCGGTTTTTTGAGCTTGCGCCTGAAGCCCGTGTTTACGTTGAGTATTCGGTGAATGAAAAAGTCTCCATGGAAACGGCCTGCGCGGCGGCGCTTTCCGGGGTGCGAAGCCTCTGTTCGATGAAGCACGTGGGGCTGAATGTTGCGGCGGATGCCTTCATGACGCTCGCCTATGTGGGGGTCAAAGCAGGCATGGTCATTGTGGTGGCCGACGATCCCTCTCTTCATTCCAGCCAGAATGAGCAGGATAACCGGTACTATGCTAAAATGGCGGGGGTGCCGATGCTGGAGCCTGCGACTCCGGAAGAGGCCAGAGCGATGACCATCGAAGCCCTGAGACTCTCCGAAGCCTATCAGATTCCGTGCATGCTTCGCACCACGACGCGAGTCAACCACTGCCGCGGCCCAGTACCCTTTGGGGACCTCCCCGCCCCGCCGGTTAGTGAAGCGGGCGAAGCAGGACCCCCGAGTCGAGGAGCTTTCAAGAAAGACCCGTTCAACCTGGTGGTGATTCCCGCGGTGGGCCGAAAACTGCGGCTGGCTCTGCTTGAAAAGGGCTTGAGACTGCAGAAGGAAGCCGAGCGGAGCCCAATGAACTTCACGGTCGGAAGCGGCAAGTGGGGGGTGATTACCAGCGGCGTTTCCTATCTCTACGTGCGCGACGCAGTGCACGAACTGGGGCTCGATCAACAGGTCAAGGTCCTCAAGCTGGGATTTTCCTATCCGCCTCCCAGGGCATTGATACGCTCCTTCCTGAGCGATCTGACGCGGGTGCTCGTCGTTGAAGAACTGGAACTCTTTCTTGAGGAGACGGTCAGGGTGGTTGCCCAGGAGGCAGGTCTTCGTGTTCTGGTTGCAGGAAAGGGCAAGGGGCTGATCCCGCGGGCTTTCGAACTGGATGCGGCCATGGTGAAGCGGGCCATGGGCAGCTTTTTCGGCGTTGCCTACCGTCCGCCCGAGCTCTTCTCCATTCCGCAGCTGCCGCAAAGACCGCCGAACCTTTGCCCCGGCTGCCCACACCGGGCTACGTACTATTCCGTCAGGAAAGTCTTCGGGGACGACGCCATCTATCCGACGGATATCGGCTGCTATACGCTCGGCATCCTGCCGCCGCTTCGCATGGCCGATTTCCTCATCTGCATGGGTTCGAGTGTGTCCACTTCCGGAGGCTTCAGCAAGGTCCTGGACCGCCCGGTAGTGGCCTTTATCGGGGATTCCACGTTCTTTCACGGCGGCATCACCGGGCTGATCAATGCCGTCTCCCATGACCATCGGTTCCTTCTGGTCGTGATGGACAACGGTACCACCGCCATGACCGGCCATCAGCCGCACCCTGGAGTGGAACTGACTCCTCAGGGCAAGGTGGCGCCCAAGGTCAATCTGGAAAGCGTCATACGGGGCTGCGGGGCCGCCCGGGTCGTTACGGTGAACCCCCTCCAGATCAAGAAGACACAGGAGGTGCTTCGTGACCTCCGAGATCAGATGAAGGAGCCGGGAGTCTCGGTGCTCATTGCCAAGAGCCCCTGTCCGCTTTTTGAAAACCGTATGCTCGGCAGGAAGCAGAAGGTCGTCTTCGAAATTGATGATTCCTGCAACCTCTGCAGGAAGTGCCTGGATGAGGTGGGATGCCCGGCTTTTGTGCTGGAGCAGCCGAGAGAGGGCCGGTCCGGCATTCGGATCAATCCCGCTCTTTGCAGCGGGTGCAGTCTCTGTGCCCAGATGTGCGGGTCGATCAAGCCGAAGCGCCTGGAAGAAAGCAAGGGAGGCAGCCGATGATGACCAAAGCAATGCAGGAATACCAAGCTGTCCGCATATTCTTTACCGGGGTGGGAGGACAGGGGACGCTGCTGGCCACCCGCATGGTGGGCGAAGCGGCCCTGGAAGAAGGCCTTTCGGTAACCCTGAGTGAAATCCATGGGATGGCTCAGCGCGGCGGAGTAGTGGAATCCTCGGTGGTCATCGGGGATGCTTTCAGTCCCACGATTGCCGACGGCGAAGCGGACATCCTGATGGCTTTTGAGCCGCTCGAGGCCCTGCGCGCCCTCCCGAAATGCCATGAGAATAGCCTGGTCATATCCAGCACCGTTCCGGTTGTTCCGTTCACGGTGGCAGTGGGACAGAGCACCTATCCGGAACTGGCAACGCTGCACGATTCGATCAAGGAGAAGATCTCGGACCTGATCTGGCTGGATGCGGGTGAACTGGCCCGCAAGGCGGGTTCTGAACGGGCTTCCAATACCGCCCTGGTGGGGGTGTTGGCGGGGACCGGCCGTTTGCCGATAGCCAGGTCCAGTTGGGACGCGGCGCTGGAGAGGACACTTCCCGCCCGCCTCCTGGGTATCAATCGCCGAGCTTTCGAAGCCGGCTATGCGTTTGGCCGCGAAAGGAGATGATCCGCTCCGGGCTTCGGACGTCGATATGCGCCGGCAGATCTTGGCAAAGGACATTGATCGTCCATAATGCATTATGATTGCATGATGAACGATAGGCCGGCGGGTATTTCGATGTACGTCTCTTGAACCATGGAAACGTTTGTCCGTGCGGCATCCGACCGGTTTCCCGTGCTTCTGGTCACCGGGGCGCGGCAGGTGGGAAAGACCACCCTTCTGTTGCACCTTGGCCGAGAGAAAAGAGCGTATATCAGCTTCAATATAGCTTTTGAATATAGGGAGATATTGTGAAGAACGCGACGATTGTACTTGGCAGCCCAAATACGAAAGGAAATACTGCTCGACTGGTGGAAGCCATGTTATCAGGTATTGATAATGACAATATTGCCGTTAATAAAATCGAATTATCTAAGCTAGAAAGAATTGATCATTGTATAGGATGTGATGTATGTAAGACAGATGATATGCATAAATGTATTCATGATGATGGATTGAATGATATTATAGCTGAAGTCCGGAATAGTGATTTGTTAGTAATTGCATTCCCAATCTATTTCTTTAATCTTAACTCACTAACTAAGGCATTTATCGATAGGTTATTCTATTCATCAGAAATAAATAATAATGAAAACATCTTGCAGGGGAAAAAGATTGGTATATTAATAACTTATGGATTGACTAATGTTATGGATTCCGGTGCAAAGAATGCATTGCAATCCTTGTATGATATTTCAAAATTTGTCGGTGTAGAAATAATTGGAATAGTTTATGGATCTATTGGGGATGATCAAGAGCAAAATGAAATATTGCTAAATAGGGCAAAGAATTTGGGGAAAATAATCAATAGAGAGATTTTAGCCTAACGAACTAGGATCGAGGTGAGTGGTGGAGGCTGTGGTATTTATTAGCGACAAGCTCTGTCACTCACCTCTATCCTGGGTCAGACGCTATGATCTGGTTCAAATCGCCCTCCGGGCGGAGTTCTTCTCACCCCCGCTCTAGGGCCGGGAGAAGGTGAAGGGGTTCCTCCCGGAAGCGAAACAGTGATGGTACAGCCGGGGCCCTCGTTGTTGGCTGCATAAACCCGCCCTCCCATGGCTTCCACGAAACGTTTCACCAGGGCAAGGCCGATGCCCGCTCCTTTAGTGGTGCGGGTCAGATCGTTGTCCACCCGATAGAAGTCCTCAAAGATCTTTTTCAGTGCATGGCGTGGGATACCGGGGCCGGTGTCGGATACCCGGATGAGCACCCGATCCCCCTCCGGTCGAACCCGGACCGAAATGACCCGCTCCGGGGCGTCCTTGCCGAACTTTGTGCTGTTTTCAATCAGGTTGATGAGCACTTGAACCATCACTTCACGGTCGTAGCAAAAGACTCGATTCAGAAGATTTTCTACGACGAGTGTGAAGCCTTCCTGGCGGAGCCGCTCCTGCATGGAATCGCGCACTTCACCCAGGACTTCCTCCAGGGTCCCCTCGCGAAAGTCAAGCCGGCGCTGCTTTCTCTCCAGTTTGGAGAATTCCAGCACATTGTTGATGAGCCTGGAAAGACGCGCACTCTCCGACCCAAGTATGCGGTAATACTCCATCTCCCGTTCCGGGTCGGAGGCGATGCCGTGCTCCAGCAGCTCGATGTACATCCGGATGTTGGTCAGCGGGGTCTTCAGTTCATGGGTCACCGAGGAGACGAAACCGCTTCGCCGTTCCGAGAGGTCTACCACCACTCGGGCGCTCTGATAGATCGCAAGAAGTCCAAGGAGAATCACTGCAGCCAGTACGGCCACCATGACGTTAAGCGTTGTGCGGCCCGGAGACCGTGGGATCGTCTCGCTGGCGAGGGTCGCTCGCACGAACGAAAAGGGGCGGGGAAAGCTCCGCTCCAGCGAAAAGCGTGGATGGGCGACCTGCGGCCCTTCCCGTATTCGGGCGGTTTCCCGGCCACCGTTCACGGAGGTCAAGGTCAGGCTGGTGAAACGGGCCATGGGCTGGCCGCGGAAATGCGTGTTCTTGAGCTGTTCGAGAAGCCCCTCCACCCGGATCACCAACCCCTGCCGGTATACCTGGTTGCCGATCACGATACGCCTGAACAGGAAAACCTGACCATCGTCTATGGTGACCGATTGGAGAGGGTCCACTTCCGCTCGAAGCCGGTCGTCAGCGGCAATGGGCACGGCGGGCTGAGCGGAAGGCAAAGACGGTGTGCTTATGGTCGCGCCTTCCGGCTGCCACTGGTCCGGCGATGTCACGGCATCGAGCGTATCCGGCCTGCGGTTCGCTGCAGCCCGGCGTTCGGACGGGGGGGCCGTCTGAGCTCCATCCCCAGCGGCCTGGGTCCTCTCCCAGCCGGTTTGCTGCTGCTCATCTCGCTGGGCCAGGTTCATGGCCTGCTGGGGAGAGATCTGCTCCACCCGCTTCTCCGCCTGACCCAGGTGGACCTTCTGTTTGGACGATCGGGAAAAATCGAGGTATCTATCGGCAAAGCCCGGTTCCTGCCCCTTCTTGCCGGCTTTGTCCTTTTCTTCCGCTTCGTCTTTCTTCCGGGCCTTATCGGGTGCGTAGCGATCCAGGCTCTCCGGGAGGAGAGTGCGCCTGGTGTTGAAGATTCGATTCACATCCTGCAGGTGTTTTTCTAAAGCACCCTGTTGCCGGGACCCCGCGTCAGAGGCTTCCGCCAGGGGACTGCTGAATGAGCCGTCCGGGTTGTTTTGAAGATATCCTACTATGTACGGGTCAGCCGCAGTCCCGGCCAACGGCGAACGGAACATCTCTTTAGGGGAGTTGGTCAAAGGGCTTGACACGGGCAGGTATTCCTCCACGGGGCGACGCTCTTCGCGCTGTACCAGAGCCGCCAGCTCCTGCTCCATCCGGTCGAAAAGAGTGTTTGCAAAAAAGCGGAGTTCCGCAGTTTCCTCCTGCTCCAGGCTGTCCAGGGTCCGGAAGACCAGGTATCCCAGAGGGACCACCAGGGCCATGGCGAAGACCAGGATGAGCACCCTGAGACGTTTCATGGCAGCGGCTCCAGACGGTACCCCTCGCCGCGCACTGTGGGAACGAGGGAAATCTCGGGGTTCACGGATTGGATCTTCTTGCGGAGCTTTAGCATGTGGATGTCCACAGTGCGGGTTTCCACCTCCGGGTCTGCATAACCCCATACCTCCTTGAGGAGCTCCTTTTTGGATACCACCCGGTCGCGATGCCGGTTCAGGTACACAAGGATGTCCATTTCCCGGCGGGTGAGCTCGGTACTGCGGCCCCGGCACGAAGCGAGGAGGTTCCTGCCGTCGAAGAGGACCCCGGCCACGGTGACCTGTTCATCGCCCAGGGCCTTGCCCGCGCGCCGGAGCACCGCCTCCACCCGCATCATCAGCTCCCGCAGTGAGAACGGCTTGCTCACATAGTCGTCGGCGCCCGCCTTGAAGCCCTCCACAATATCCTCCTCGCAGCCCTTGGCCGTGAGCATGATGATCGCCTGCCGGGGCTTTGCCCTTCGCAGTTCCCGGCAGATGGTGAGCCCATCCAGGTTGGGGAGCATGACGTCGAGGATGATGAGGTCGTAGCTCCCCTCGATGGAGCTCCTGAGTCCCTCGGCTCCGTCTTCCACTCCCGCAGCCCGGTAGCCATGGAACACGAACACGTCAAGAAGCCCCTGGAGGATGGCCGGATCGTCCTCCACCACAAGCACACTGGCCCTGGGTTTATGGTTGAATGCGGTCGTCATGCTGAAACAATCCTCATCAAGCCCATGGAACAACAGCCCCCCTCTTTTGTAGCCTCATCAAAAGGTCCCATTCCAGTCCGCATTATACCAGGCAATTCCTGTCGGCTGCGCAAAACTTGTGCAAAAGAAACGGCTCACCGGTTTTGCAATTCTTTGAATTGTCTTTTGTTTTCGGCCTTCCGATACTGACTTCGCAGGACAACAGGCCGTCAATCTCAAAGAAAAAGGAGAAACAGCATGAAGAAAAGCACACGGAAGACACTGGCTCTGGTGGGAGGGCTTCTCGCCATAACCTGCGCGGCGATGGCGTACTCCGGTAAAGATGGACACTTTCGCGCCGGCCCTGGGCTGACGCCTCCCGAAACGCCGCTCAATAGGGAGGGCAATGTGAGCCTGTCGGCTCGCCTGGTTCAGGACAAGGTGCCCATGGGTGGGGACGGAAGCGTGAGCCTTGCTCTCACGCTCGGGAATGACCAGGCTCCGGACCACGACGATGAAGGCCGGCGGCAGGTGGATATGGTGGTGGTCCTGGACCGCAGCGGCTCCATGGCCGAGGCGGGTAAAATCGCAAACGCCAGGCAGGCCGTCCAGGGGTTGCTCTCCCGGCTTTCTGAGGCTGACCGTTTCGCTCTGGTCTCCTATTCGGATCGGGTACAAAAGCACTGTGGACTCCTCCCCATGACCCCGGCCAACCGCACAATGCTGGAAGGGATCGTTCAGAGCATCCAGCCGGAGGGTTCGACCAACCTGGGGGCCGGGCTCCAGGAGGGAATCCGTCAATTCATGGAATCGAAAAGGAGCGGGCGGATCTCGCGCCTGATCCTCATTTCCGACGGGCTGGCCAACCGGGGCATCACGGACCCCTCGACTTTGGGGACGATGGCATCGGGGGCGGCCGAAAGGGGCTTCACCGTAAGCACCGTCGGAGTGGGCCTGGACTTCAACGAACACCTCATGACCGCCATTGCCGACAAGGGGGCCGGCAACTATACCTTCATGGAGAGCGCGGAGGCCTTCACTCAGGTACTTGACAAGGAGCTCCGGAACTCCAGGACGGTTGTCGCTTCCTCGGTGGAGGTCCATGTACCCCTGACTCCCGGTATGGCCCTCACGCACGCCGCCGGGTATCCCATCGAGCTGAAAGACGGCTGGGCGGTCTTCAAGCCGGGGGACATCCTCTCGGGCCAATCCCGTAAGCTCTTCGTCACCCTGAGAATCCCGGCAGGCGAAGAAAAAACCTTCGACATCGGTGCTATCGGCATGCGCTATCGTTTCGACGGGCAGCTCTACACCACCTCAACAGCCGAGCCCCTTCGCGTGGCCTGTGTGCGCAGCGCCGGCGACGCCATGGCATCGATCGATAAGACGCAGTGGGAGGAGAAGGTCATTCAGGAGGACTACAACCGGCTGCGCGAGGACGTGGCCGCGGCAGTCAAGGGGGGGAAGCGCGAGGAGGCCATGAAGCGGATTGACGAGTACACGGCAAGTCAGCAGGCGGCCAATGAAGTAATAGGCTCTGCGGCGGTAAGCGGCAACCTGGGAAAAGACGTTGAATCGCTTCGGCAGACCGTGGCGGATTCCTTTGCCGGCGCTCCTGCGGAGGCGGCCGAGAAGCAGAAGGCCAACGCCAAGAGCCTGCAATATGAGGGGTATCAGGGAAGAAGATCGAAGAATTGAGCGAACCGCCATCGGGTGGGAAAAGGAGGACAAGATGGGAATCATGACTCGCTTTATCAGGCTCTGCAAGGCCGATATCCACGGCGTGATGGATCAGATGGAGGACAAGGGCCTTCTCCTCAAACAGAATCTTCGGGACATGCAGGAGGAGCTTGACAGGAAGGACGCACGGCTTGCCGGTATGCTGGCATCCCGGGAGGAACTGGAGCGGGAGCGGGAAAGGCGCTCCCGGGAGTACGAGGCGCTGGAGCAGGACCTGGCTCTGGCGATTGACAGGGAAAAGGACGACATTGCCCGCACTCTTATTCGTAAGATGAGGACTCTGGCTCTTCATCGAGATGAGCTGGGGCGGCACGCGCAGACCCTGAACAGGGACGTCGCCCAGCTTCAGGCCGTCCTGGATGAGCAGCGGTTGCTGTACGAGCAGCTCCGGATGAAGGCCTCCGAGCACGTGCACAGGGTTGAACGGCAGCAGTGGGAGAAGGTGATTTGCGGCGACATTCCCATCAACTTCTGCTCCGAGCCGCCGGAAGCCGAAGTGGAACTGGAGCTCATGCGCCGCAAGGAGGCTCAGAAAGGAGGAAAGAAAGGATGAACCGGCCGAGAAAACCTGTTCGCACCACTATCGTAATGGGGCTGGCTTTCGGACTTCTGTTCATCCCGGTCAGTACCGCATTGAACCTGTTCCTGCCATGGCCGGCGGCCTTTCGCATCACGGTCTGGCTCTTCCTGGCGGCGTATTCCTTCGTCCTGTGCCGATGGAGCAGAGCCGGCCACCTGGCGTGCGGATTCCCCCTGGCCATTCTCCTGGCATCGAGCTTCTGGCTGAAGTCCGGAAACGAGTTCCTCTTCATGTCGGTGCTCGTCCTGGGCTGGGTCAGAAGTGGAGTCTGCTTCCACAAGCCGCTCTGGAAAGCGCTCGGCGCGGAAATTCTGGTTGGGCTGGGAGGAGCGGCCATGGTCGCCGGTTTCGCCCCCCACTCCCTGGTGGGATGGTCCGCGGGAGTCTGGATGTTCTTTCTGGTGCAGTCACTATACTTCTTGCTGACCGGCGAAGAAGACGACCCGGATGAGGAAGAGGTCGTACTGGATCCTTTCGAAAGGGCACGGCGTCAGGCCGAGGATGTCCTGTCGGCGGGAAAATGACTAGGGGAAGGGGTGTGGTCAGCATCCAAACTGATGACCGGGCATGAGGAGAAAAACCATTCAAAGATGAACCCGCGTTGATCGACTCAAGGATTCAATTCAGATTGCCGATATTTGAAGATAATTCCGGGCAGTCTTCTTGTATTTTCTGTTCCATGTGAGAGACGATGTGTATATAGAATAGGTTCCGGAACAGAGAAGGAGAATAACATGCTTTCCTCCATTATTGAAACGTATGAGAGGCTGGTCCTGTTCTTGAAAGTCCTGCTGGGTCTGGAGCTCAAACAGGATGAGGAACAACTCGGCGGGTGCAAGAGTATTGAAAACCTTGAGATGAGGATCTGTGAGCACTTGCGATCCACCATGAGTGCTTTGCAGACAATCGTCGAGACGGCTTCCAGGCTGGATAAGATTGCCGGAAAGCATACAGAAACGCTGGATCTGCATCTGCTGGACGAAGTCAATGGGTTGAACAATGAACTGCAGACCATCCTGATCCCTTCCAATCCGTCTTCCTCTGCCTTGGATTTCCAGAAGGAATTGAAGGCCCAGGTCGTTTCTATTGCTTCAAGCATCATTTTACAGGAGCTGATGAAACGGATCGAGCAGCAACAGATCAAAACAAAATCAAGTATTCGACATTTCATACGAAGACAGATTAGTTCATTAGGTAACAATGATCTGCCAATCCAAGAGCGTGAGCTCATCCGGTT
>CAYTWB010000047.1:0-31201 GCA_964441945.1 uncultured Syntrophobacteraceae bacterium | reverse complement strand
GTCAAGGTCCCGGCCGACGCGGTTCGGGTCGCAGATATTCTGAATCTGGACTATCGCCTGGGTCCTGAGCTCCCGAGCCTCCAATATGGGTTTCCGGACTCCCACTTCATCTGCTTCCCATACGAAAGCCGCCGCACCGGCATCTATGCCGCCGGGTGCGTGCGCCGCCCGATGGGCACCTCCGATGCCTGCGACGATGCAGCCGGAGCAGCAATGAAGGCGATTCAGTGTGTGGAGCTCACCAGCCGCGGCATGGCAGTCCATCCCCGTGCCGGAGATTTGAGCTACCCCGAGTTTTTCATGCAGCGCTGCACCCAATGCAGGCGCTGTACGGAAGAATGCCCCTTCGGCGCCATCAACGAAGACGAGAAAGCCAACCCGCTGCCGCATCCGACCCGCTGCCGCCGATGCGGTATCTGCATGGGGGCCTGCCCGGAGCGGATCATCTCCTTCAAGGACTATTCGATCGCCATGATCGGGGAGATGATCAAATCCATTCATGTCCCGGATGAATTCGAGGAAAAGCCGCGCATTCTCGTGTTTGCATGCGAGAACGACGCCTATCCCTTGCTCGACATGGTGGGCCTGCGCCGCATGACCTTCAATGCCTGGGTGCGGGTCATTCCCCTTCGCTGCGTGGGCTCGCTCAACCTGGCCTGGATTGCGGATGCGCTCTCCAAGGGTATCGACGGGGTCCTGCTGCTGGGCTGCCGCCACGGAGACAATTATCAATGCCACTTCATGAAGGGCAGTGAACTGTCGGAAATCCGGCTCGGCAAGGTGAAGGAAACCCTCGATCGCCTGGTGCTGGAGTCGGATCGAGTCCGCTTCGAAACGGTCTCCATTACAGACTACGACAAACTGCCCGCTCTCTTGGATCAGTTTGCCGAAAGGCTCATAGAGGTCGGTCCCAACCCGTACAAGGAAATGTGATCGTGAATCTGCCGGCCCCCCATCCCAGGATCGAAATGGATGCGACCGGAAAAGCGATGCGCGGCAAGTGACAGACTTTGCAGGAGATCAGGAGATGAGCGTCAAAATCGATCCGAACTTGATAAAGGACCTTGAGGCTTTCGGGCTCAAAGACGCGAACAAGTGCTACCATTGCGGCAACTGCACGGCCATTTGCCCTCTTTCCACACCGGAGAATCAATTCCCGAGGAGGTTTGTCCGATACATCCAGCTGGGGCAAAGGGATAGGATACTGCAGGCGCCGGAACCCTGGCTCTGCTATTACTGCGGCGATTGCTCCGCTAAATGTCCGCGCGGGGCGGACCCGGGTGAAACCATGATGGTTGCGCGCCGATATCTCACCTCACTCTATGACTGGACTGGATTCGCCAGAAGGTCCTACACGTCCGAACGGTTTGAAACGCTGGCCATCCTGATTGTGGGGCTGCTCGTCGGAATCGGGCTCCTGATTTTCAACACCGGCAATCCCGACTGGCAACACGCATCGCTCAATTCACTCTGGCCGAAGGAAAATATTGAACTGGCCAATTTCGTCATGGCTGCCGTCCTTTCATTTCTCCTGCTCTCCAATACCTTCCGGTGCTTCCGATTCGTCATGGGAGACCTCGCATTCAAGGTCCCTTTAATGATCTACCTGCAGCAGGCCGGGGAGCTCCTCCTCCATTTTGTCACTCAGAAGCGCTTCAACGAGTGCGCCGACAAGAAGCAGTGGCTCGTCCACCTGCTGATCATGACCGGTTACTGCTCTGCATTCCTTTTGGTGGTGGTTTTTCTTCGCTGGTTTCAAAGAGACGGGGAGATTTACTCCATCTGGCATCCGATTCGACTGGTGGGCTATTACGCCACCTTTGCCATCCTATACGGCACCACCTATGCCATCATCGGGCGCCTCCGGAAAAACAAGCCGACCTACAAGAATTCTCACCCGACCGACTGGATGTTTCTCATCCTTTTGCAGCTCACGACGATGACCGGCATTTTCATTCATTTCACCAGGCTGCTGGACTGGCCTTTCGCCACCTATTTCCTTTACGTTGTCCACATGATGACAGCAGTCCCCATGCTGCTGCTCGAAGTTCCTTTTGCGAAATGCGCCCATCTGGCTTATCGACCTGTCGTGCTCTTCCTGACGAATGTGAAAGCGGAGTATCACCGCGAACAGCAACCCGAGGCGCCGAGTCCTCACCCCGGCGAGAACCCGTGTGTGTCGACCTAGTACAGCGCTGCACAATAGAGTGACCATTCCCTCAAGTCGTCATTCCGGCATGTTTCCAGCCGGAATCCAGTAAACTTCCTGGATACCGGCCTAGAACCTGCCGGTATGACGAATGGGAATTCGGATACTTGTTTCTGCGGTCCTGTACTCAGTGACTGTTCAAAACCAACCATTGTCCATTCGGGCGGGGATAAACCCCGCCCCTACGCGCTGAGCGGATTCAGCGCTGGATAGGGGCGGGCTTCATGCCCGCCCGATGAGTCATGGGTTTCTGTGATACCTGTTTTTGTGCGATTTCCTAAGGCTCTCAGCGGGCTTCGTGTTCTCCGTCTCACGACCAGCAATGAAGCCTGTTGCCCGCTTGCCTGAAGCTGACCGCACAGGCTGAAAACTTTGCCTTTTCTTTCTATTCATAGCGGTATACAAAAGAGGCAGTCGGTCTTCTGCAGGTGCGGCGCTTTTCCAGTGGACAACGCCAACTCAACAGCAGGAGGTGCATGCTATGCTTCGTCATGTCATTATCGGTAACGGCATCGCAGGGGTGAACGCTGCCGAAACCATTCGATCCCTCGATCAGGATGCCTCCATCACTTTCATAGCCCGCGAGGAACACCTGCCTTACAGCCGTCCCATGATCAGCCAGGTGTTGGCGGGCTTCGTCGAATTCTCCCAGTTGCCCTTGCGCCGCCCGGATTTCTATGAACGACTCCGGGCTGAGGTTTTGACCGGGCAGGAAGCGGTGGCGATAGACTGGGCCGCACGCAGGGTGCAAACCGACCGCGGCGTCGCTGTCCCCTTCGACCGCCTGCTTGTCGCCTCAGGAGCTGATCCGAGGCACCTTACCGCCGAAGGGTCCCGATGCGAGGGCGTCTTCACCATGCGTACCGCCACCGACGTTCGCCGGATGATCGCTGCCGCCGGTCAAACGCGACACGCTCTTGTGCTCGGCGGAGGCCTGGTCGGTTTCAAGGCGGCCTATGGGCTTTTGAGGCGGGGCCTCTCGGTGACCATGTTGATCCGCTCCGAACATCCCCTGGCGATGCAGGTGGACGCGGAAGCGGGAGCGATAATCCAGGCGGAACTGGAACGGCACGGTCTCACCGTGCAGGTGGGGCTGGAGGTTTCGGCTATCGAGAGCGACCACCACGGGTGGGTCACCGGGGCCACACTGAGCGATAACCGTCACATCGATTGCCAAATGGTGGTGGTCGGGAAGGGCGTTCGCCCAGCCGTCGGATTTTTGGGTCAGGACCGCGTGCAAGTCGATGCAGGCATAGTCGTGGATGACTTTCTGCAGACCAGCGTCGACGGGGTCTATGCAGCGGGGGATGTGGCCGAGCACTTCGATATTGCCCGAGGCCGGCGCTGGGTGAATGCCATCTGGCCCGTTGCCGTGGAGATGGGCCGGATCGCCGGCATGAACATGGCGGGGCGACAGGTTCGCTATCGCGGGAGCCTCAGCCGCAATGTCATCCGCATTTTCGACCTGGATGTCCTCGCCGCGGGGATAGTGAATCCGCCGGAGTCATCGGAGTATGAGGTGTTGGCGGTTCGTGATCCCAGGCGGCGGACGTATCGCAAGCTGGTCTTCCGGAATGAGTATCTGGTCGGGGCAGCCCTGGTGGGTCATGTGGAACACGGTGGGGTCCTCATGAATGCCATCGCTGCGCGTGTTCCCATCGAAAAGGATCGAGAGCGGCTCTTGGGGCCCGGATTCAGCTTTGCGCTCCTGGCGCCCTTCCGGAAAGCGGCTTAGAGTCTATCTCAGAACTCGCTCACACCGTTACCCCGGCGATGCATGCACGTCAAATAAGGATATTCCGTGTGGTACCAAATGGCTACAAAACCGGGAAGTCTTCCAAACGTCATTCCGGCATGTTTTTGGCCGGAATCCAGGGTCTTGAGAGTCTTCTGGACCCCGGCTAAATGCCTGGCGGGGTGACGATGCGTGTTACCATCCGGAGCCCTATGTATCCGAAAGTACACTCCAATTCTCTTAAGTTGACGCGTATGGGCTTTCGCCGGAATGGCGACTTGTGGAAGTAACCATGGTTCAACCGGAGGTGTCATGATGAAAACAGTGCTGGTCCATCCCGAGCGCTGTGTGGGCTGTATGCAGTGCATGCCGGCCTGCGCTACAGCGCACTCGCGATCAAAGATCCTGTTTCTGGCAACCCTTGAAGAACCGCGTCCTCAGCCCCGCATCCATGTGGGAGCAGGTCCCGCCGGGGAAGGGTTCCCCAACCGCTGTCGGCACTGCGACCCGGCTCCCTGTATGCTGGCCTGCCTGGCTGGGGCCATTCGCCGCGATGCGTCCTCCAACACGGTCGTGATCGACCCGAACCTTTGCATCAACTGCGCTTCATGCGCCATGGCCTGCCCTTTCGGAGTGATCCGTTACCATCAGGATGTTGCAGCGCCGCCCAAGAAGGTTGTCGCAGTGAAGTGCGACAACTGCCTGGAACGTCGGAAACAGGGGCTCATTCCCGCCTGCGTAGAGACCTGCATGGTGGGGGCACTCACTTTCGAAGAGCCGACAGCAGCCTTCCGGCGGGAAACCGAACGGGTGACCGCCCGCATGCTGGCCGCCATGGAAGCTTCCATGCGCCCGACCTCGCCCGGTTTTGACCTGTTGGTGAAGGCAAAACGTGCCGCTTCAGCCGCTAACACCTCGAGGGCCTGGTAGACAAGGCCAAGGAGAATGCATAATGAGCTACCACAAGGACTACTCCCAATACAGTATCGTCCCCGATACCAGGCTTCTGCTGGAAAAGGCCGCTCAGGACCAGGTGGAAACCGTTTGGGACCGCTTTCAGACCCAGCAGCCTCAGTGTGGATTCTGCGAAATGGGCCTTTCCTGCCGCATTTGCATGATGGGACCCTGCCGCATCGATCCTTTCGGGGAAGGTCCCCAAAAGGGGGTTTGCGGTGCAACCGTCGACATCATGGTAGCGCGCAACCTCGGTCGCATGATCGCAGCGGGGGCTGCCAGCCACTCCGACCATGGGCGCGACCTGGTGGAGGTCCTCAGCAAGGTGGCCAAAGGAAAGGCCCCCGGCTATGTCATCAAGGACCCGGCCAAGCTTCGGCGCGTTGCCTCGGAATACGGCATTGAAATCGATGGGAAGGATGATCTGGCCATCGCGGGAGAACTGGCCGACGCCATGTTCGATGACTACGGTTCAAAGAAGGACTGCCTGACCCTGGTCGGCCGGGCGCCCGGTCAGCGACGGCAACTCTGGGAAAAGCTCGGCATTCTGCCCCGAGGCATAGACCGGGAAACCTCGGAGATGATGCATCGCACGCACATGGGAGTTGACAACGACTGGGTGAGTATCCTGCTCCACGGACTGCGCAATGCCCTCTCGGACGGCTGGGGAGGATCCATGATCGCCAGCGACGTGAGCGACATTCTCTTCGGGACCCCTCAGCCGGCCAAAGGCATGATCAACGTCGGGGTATTGAAACAGGACCAGGTGAATATCATCGTGCACGGCCATAATCCCGTGGTTTCGGAAACCCTGGTGGCGGCCTGTCAGAAACCCGAAATGATAAAACTGGCCGAAGAAAAGGGAGCAAAAGGCATCAACCTGGCCGGGTTGTGCTGCACGGGAAACGAGCTGATGATGCGCCACGGTTTGCCCATGGCCGGCAATCACCTCTCTTCGGAACTGGTGCTCGTCACGGGTGCAGTGGAAATGATGATTGTCGACTATCAGTGCATCATGCCGGCCATTGCCGATACGGCCGCCTGCTACCACACCAAGATGATATGCACCTCGGACAAAGCGAAATTCCAGGGCATGGAACACCACCTGTTCACCCCGGAGAATGCTCATCAGAAAGCCGATGCCCTGGTGAAAATGGCCATCGACAACTACTCCAACCGGGACAACAAAAGGGTTTACATTCCATCCTCGCCGCAGGAGGTCATCGGCGGGATAAGTGTGGAAGCCGTACTGGCGGCACTCGGAGGGTCCGCGGCCCCCCTCATTGACGCGATCAAGGCAGGCAAGATCCGTGGTGCGGCCGGTGTGGTCGGCTGCAACAATCCGCGCATCACGCAGGATTTCGGCCACGTGAACCTCACCTCACGGCTCATCGCCAACGACATCCTGGTGGTGGACACCGGGTGCGCGTCGGTGGCCCACGGCCGGGCAGGATTGAAGACCCTCAAGGCACTGGAAAAAACAGGACCGGGGCTGAGGGAAGTCTGCGGCACGCTCGGCATCCCACCCGTTCTCCACTTGGGAAGCTGTGTCGACAACGTGCGCATTCTGGTCCTCCTGTCGGCCCTGGCAAACACGCTGGGATGCGATATCAGCGATCTTCCGGTGGCCGGGTCTGCCCCCGAATGGTACTCGGAGAAGGCGGTCACGATCGGTTGCTACTTCGTGGCCTCGGGCGTCTTCACTCATCTTGGCCCAATGCCTCCCATAACGGGCAGTATGAATATCGTGAGGCTCCTGACCGAAGGGCTCAAGGACGTACTCGGCGCAACCTTTGCCGTGGAACCCGACCCGGAGAAAGCGGCGGCCATCATCATCAACCATATCGAAGCCAAGCGCTCGGCTCTGGGCCTCGATTCGAGGGAAGCCGAGATCAAGAGTTGACCGGGACCACAGCCGGAACATGATACAACCGGGTGACACTTGTTGGGGGTCTAAGAGGCCGTCTGAAAAATGCCCGCATACGTCATACCGGCGAAGGCCGGTATCCAGAAGGCCGCGTAATTCCTGGATACCGGTTTTCACCGGCATGACGTTGAGGGCACCGTGACCCAATTTTCAGACGGCTTCCAAGGAAACCCCTCTGTACGTTACCGGATGAAAACCCTCAGGGGCATATTAGAGGCTCTCTGAGAATTGGTCCGGTGCCGGCGTGGATTAACCGCGCCCCTACATCTCCAGGGTACAGTACTGAGCAAAGTAGCCGAGCATAATCAGCCCCGAATGGGGCGAAACATATCAGCCCAGGGCAACGCCCTGGGAAGAGATGCACCAATCACCACTCATTACAAGCCCTGAAAGGGCGAAACAAAGAATAACACCATGCCGCAGTCGCCCCAGTCGCCCGCCAAGATCCTCATCCATATCATGTTTATTACCCAAAACTACGTTTGTGATTGATGGGTTTTGTTTTGAGGTCCGGAGCGATGCGGTCGGCCCCAATTGTTACGCCCTTTCAGGGCTCAGAGCCGGGTGGCGGGCGAATCCCAGGGCGTTGCCCTGGGCTGGACTATTCAGGCCCTTCGGGCCACAGGGAAGCTACCACTCCGCGGGCCGTCATGTTCGTGACGTTCCTTCGTACAGCGCTGCACAATAGAATGACCATTACCGCAAGTCGTCATTCCGGCATGTTCCTGGCCGGAATCCAGAAACGCTTCCCGGACTCCGGCCTTCGCAGAAAGTTTGCAGGATCAACCTATCCCTTCAAGACGACATAGCGCCTGCCCTGCTCGCCCTGTACCAGGAGCAGGAGCGTGTTCCTCTCTCCGTCCCTGGCAACAATCTCCTTGATCTCTTTTACCGATTTCACCGGCTGGCGATTGACCTCCAGGATGACTTCCCCTTGCCGGATCGCCGCTTGGTCGGCTGGGCTTCCGGGTCCCACGCCGACTATCACCGCACCCTGATCAGCTTGTATGCCGAGCTGTCCGGCAATCTGCGGGTTGAGGTCCTGGAGTTGCAGGCCCCACTTGCCCGGGGCGGATTGCCCGGGTTCATTCAACCCGATCTCTTCTGAATCCATCGCCGCGATTCGGGCAATCATCCGCTGTTCCTTGCCGTCTCTAACCACGGTCACCGCCACCTCCCGATCCACCGGAGTCGAGGCAACCAGACCCGGCAGTTCATGACTGTCCCGAACCACCTTATCGTCTAGGGCAACGATCACGTCTCCCCGCTTGATGCCGGCTCGGTCAGCCGCACCACCCGGAACCACGTCGGCAACCAATGCCCCCTTGTCATCATTGAGCTTCAGTGCGCTCACCAAATCGGCCGTTATGCCCTGGATGTTGACTCCCAGATACCCGCGAGTGACCTTGCCCTTTGTCACCAGCTGCGGGATGAGCGGTTTGGCCGTATTGACCGGTATGGCGAAACCGATTCCCTGGCCGCCGGAAATGATCGCCGTGTTAATCCCGATGATCTCGCCTTGCATATTGAAGAGCGGCCCTCCGGAGTTTCCGGGGTTGATCGATGCATCGGTCTGAATGAAATCGTCATACGGACCGGCCCCGATCACCCGTCCCTTTGCACTGACTATTCCCGAGGTAACGGTATGCCCCAGCCCGAACGGGTTTCCCACAGCCAGTACCCAATCGCCAACCTGCAGATGGTCCGAATCGCCCAGGTCGGCAACGGGCAGTTCTTTTCCGGCATTGACCTTGAGGACGGCCAGGTCCGTTTTCGGGTCCCGGCCGACAACTTCGGCCTTGAATTCCTGTTTATCGGCCAGCGTAACCGTGACTTCTTTGGCACCCTCTACGACATGGTTGTTGGTGAGGACCAGGCCGTCGGCACGGATGATCACGCCCGAGCCGGCACCCTGAACGGGGCGATTCTCAGGATGTTTCGGGACATTGAAAAACCGACCGAAAGGGTTTTCCGAGATATCCGGCCACGGGAAGCCGGCCTTCTCCACCTTGCTCACCTTGATGTTCACAACCGCCGGGGTCAATTCCTTCGCCAGGCTCGTAAACGGACTTGTCACGAGCGGCTGATCGGCCCGACTATGCCCTGCCATGCCTGGGTTTTCCGCTGCCGCCGGAGGCGTCCACTGCACTGCGGAAGACGCTACAAGCCCGCAGAAAAAGAGCGAAACGGCAACCACTGACAGCGTCTTGATTCCAAAGCGTTTCCGGCTCGGCAAATCCTTCAGATTTCCTATCATCTTTCTTCCTCCCTTGATTGATTGGGTTGTTCCCTCCACCGACGACCCTGAGTACTGCTCCGCATAAATGAGTGTCCGAATTCCCATTCGTCATACCGGCAGGTCTTCGGCCGGTATCCAGGAAGGGTTTCCGGATTCCGGCCAACAGCATGCCGGAATGACGGCCGGGGTTATGATCACTCTTTCCGCGGCCTGGTACTGAGTGGTACATCCTGTCCGTTTGCTTGTCTTTGAATGTAAGCGGTGAAGATTAAGGAAGGATTAAGGGTGGATTAGAAATCTCTCATGAAGGCGATTTGTTGTTGGGCGGGAGACGATGAGCTTCGATTCTCTCCGCATGAATCTATATCCCTGCGGGCAAAATCACACGGAAAGAGCTCCCCTCCCCCGGCCGGCTCTCCACCTCGATGTTGCCCCCATGGGCCATTGCGATGGAGCGGGCGATGCAGAGCCCAAGACCCGTTCCCTGCTCCGATTGAGAACGCGCCTCGGCTGCTCGATAAAACGGCTGGAAGACCTTTTCGAGTTCTTCAGCAGCCATACCGATCCCGGTGTCTTTCACCCTGACACAGGCACTGTTCCCTTCTTTTCGCAATGAAAGGAGCACCTTGCCGCCCGGGTCGGTGTATTTGATGGCATTGTCGGCAAGGTTCAACAGAAGGCGCCCGAGGTGTTCTCGGTCGCCCGGAATGAAGACCTGTTCCGCCGGATCGAATCGAAGCTCTATGGAACGGCTGTCGGCGAGCCGCTTCAGCCGAGCGACCACCTCTTCCAGGAGCTGTGACAACTCTACAGGCTGCCGGTCCATTTTCAAGACGCCGGCCTCGGCACGGGACAGGAGCAGGAGCCCTTCGACCAGCCGAGCGATCCGGTCGACCTCTTCCAGCGAACTGGTCAGCACCGCCTGGTACTCCTCCGGTCTCCTCGGGGAACGGAGGGCAACTTCCAGTTCGCCCTTGAGAATGGTCAGGGGCGTTTGCAGCTCGTGAGAAGCGCTGGCACTGAACTGTCGGATCTGCCTGAAGGCGGCGTCCAAACCGCTGAGCATGTGATTCAGGGTTTTCGCCAGATGATCCAGTTCATCACCGGCCCCGGTCTCATCGACGCGCTGGGTCAGGTGTTCCGCACTGATGTGCCGCGCGGCGTCGGCCATCCGGACAACCGGTTTGAGCGCCCTTCTGGCCAGGAGCCAGCCTCCTGAACCGGCCAGGAGCAGACCGACGGGAAGCAGCGTCGCCATCACCAGAAGAAATCGAACGCGTGTTTCGGTGACGCTCTGCAAAGACATTCCCACCTGGATCAGATTGACCACCCGGTTGCCTTCCATCACCGGCATGGTGAGGAGCCTGACCGGATGCGGCCCGAGCCCTTCCACCGTTTCAAAGGTGGGAATTCCGCGCGCGGCGTTGTTGAGGGCTTCCCTGCTGAGTGCCGCTCTCTCGGGGAACGATGCGGATTCCCGCGGGTCTCGACGGCCCCGGGGATCCAGCATCTGATAATATCGATCCCAGGGAGAAAATCCGAAAAAGCGCCTGAACAGCGCTTCTATGTCCGCAGGCGGAACGTTGGCCGATCCCCCATGGACCCGTTTAGCCAGCGCTCCGGCAACGCCGTTCAGGGCAGCATCCACTTCATGGGAGAGGCTGTAGGAGAGGAGTAGAAAGGCCGCCCCGCCCAGAACGAGCAGCGTTACGGTGAGAAGGCTCGTGTACCAGAAGGTGAGGCGTGCCCGGATAGAGCGCAGCAGCAAGACTTACTCCGCTTTCAGTATATAGCCGACTCCCCGGACCGTATGGATCAGTTTCCGATCAAAACCGGAGTCGATTTTCCTGCGAAGGTAGTTCACGTATACATCGATCACGTTGGTCCCGGAATCGAAATCGTAGTCCCAGACGTGTTCGGATATCATGGTACGGGTCAGCACACGCCCTTCATTGCGCATGAAGTATTCGAGCAGAGCGAATTCCCTGGCGGTCAAGTCGATCTTTTCGGCACCTCTGAAGACGCTGCGTCGCGCGGGGTCCAGGGTCAGATCGGCGATCTGAAGCACCGGCTGTCGGTTTTCAGCGCTCCGCCGGAGCAGGGCCCTGACCCGAGCCAGAAGCTCCTGAAACGCAAAGGGTTTGGTCAGGTAATCATCGGCACCCGCATCCAGGCCCAGCACCTTGTCCTCAATGGTTGCTCTCACTGTGAGCAGGAGGACCGGCGTGGCGATCTTTTCCTTGCGCAGGGTGCCGAGTACGCTCAGTCCATCCATTTTGGGCAGTTGAATATCGAGTATGATCAGGTCGTGAACACGGTCCAGTGACAACTGCAGGCCGCTCCTGCCGTCGTTGGCCACATCCACCGCATACCCTTCCTCACTCAAACCCTTCTTAATGAAGCCTGCAACCTTCTTTTCGTCTTCCACGACCAGTATGCGCATCGCCCGGCCAACAATCTCCAAAAAAGCATTCTTTTGAGCCTCTTGCAAAAGTCCCTGCACGTCATTCCGGCGAAGGCCGGAATCCCGTCCTCCCAGCGATTTCTGGACCCCGGCCTGCGCCGGGGTGACGGGATTTTTGAGTTCTGCAAGAGGCTCTTCTGAAGCATTACTTGTACACGCTGAAATCAACCCCTCGCTGACGGGCTCGTTCCTCAAGCCAGGCAACATCATCCCTGGGAGGATAGACCAGGTCTTTGGCGTCCTTATGGATCAAGCGGACCGCTTTCGAAGGACAGGTCGTCACGCAAAGGCCGCATCCTATGCATTTCTCTCGGATAACCGTGTAGGTATCGCCCTCTTGCTTGATTGCCCGGACCTGACAGCGTTCATCCGCACAAATCCCGCATCCGGAGCATGCATCCGGGTCGATCTCGGCGAAGTAGTGAGAATTGACCACACTGAAGGGACTTGCGGCCACCGCCCGAAGCATTCCACAGCAGCACCCGCAGCAATTGCAGATGTAATGATGGCCGTTTTCAACATTGTAGGTCAGATGGACCAGTGCAGCTTCTTCAGCTTTACGCAGAATGGCATACGCCTCGTCTCTGTCGATCACTCGGCCGCCCATCGGGTGGTTGTCGAACACCCCCGGAATGGGAGCCATGGCCAGGCAAACCTCCAGAGGCTTCTTGCACGGGTGATCGAGCAATCCCTGACTCTTCTTGCAGATGCATTCGACCACCATGAACGATACGGCTTTTTCGATAAGATTGGACACCTGCTGATAGGTCAGCGCCTCTTGCTTTGCAGGGATTTCTTTCTCAACCGGAACAACCTGCATGAGCTTGGGACCGTACCTCAAGGACTGCCGCCCCCAGTACGGCGAGTATTCTTCACACAGTTGCGCAAATTCACGATCCATCCGATCGAGCTGGAATTCGAAGATCCCAACGATCCAGGGGATCAATTTGAACATCCAGGCACCGTCGTACCGGTACCCCTGTATTTCTCCTCGCTGCCTCATGGCAATCAGCTTATCTTCCAGACCTTCCAGCGGGCGGCCGGTTCGCTTCGCTATCTGATCCGCGGTTTCCGGCTTCAGCTTCAGATCACAGAAGAGCTCCGCCTCATCGGGCGTGAACACCTTCTTCAGTATTTTGATTTCAATGCCGGACCTGGTTTTCGGGAACCCGTTCGGCAGGGTATCCAGCAGGTTTGCCAGCCTGCGGTATATTTCATCGCTCATGGTCCAAGCCTCCTTTTCTATTGACCCCGCTATTCTCCCAGGATCATTCGCATGGTAGGAGCATCGATATTTCCACCGCTCAGGATCACACCCACCCGGCCTTCGACAATCACCCGCCAACTCAACATCGCCGCCACCCCAAGCGCTCCGGCCGGCTCAACCACCATCTTCATCCGATAGAAGAGAAAACGGACCGCTTCCATTATGGCATCTTCCGACACCGTGCTCATTCCATCCACATATTCCAGCACCAACGGAAACGTCAATTTGCCCAGGGAGGTGGTTCGAGTTCCATCGGCAATGGTGGGTGGATTGAAGACACTGTGAAGTTCCCTGGTATAGAAAGATTGAGTCGCATCGTCGGCCAGTTCCGGTTCTATCCCAATAACGCGGCACGCCGGGTTCATGTGCTTGGCCGCGATGGCCGAACCGCTGAGCAGACCGCCTCCACCGCACGGGACCAGCAACATGTCCAGCCGTCCCACTTCTTCAAACATTTCCAACGCTGCGGTTCCCTGGCCGGCGATCACATCGAGATGGTCGAACGGTGGAATCATTGTGTAGCCGTGCTGCATTTGAAGGTCCCGCGCCACCTCTTCGCGACTGCCGGTTTCCGGATCATATTCGACAACCCTTGCCCCATATCCTTCCGTCGCAGCACGCTTAATCGCCGGTGCATCCCTCGGCATGACGATGACGGCCTGAACCCCCAGCAGTTTGCCGACCAGGGCAACGGCCTGAGCATGATTCCCTGAAGAGTAGGTGATGACTCCGCGTGCCCTCTCCTGCTCAGTCAGGCGGCTGATGGCATTGTATGCCCCACGGAATTTGAATGCCCCAACCCTCTGAAAGTTCTCGCACTTCAAATAGGCCTCGGCGCTAATTCTTCTGTTCAGTGTCCGGGAGGTCATGATCGGAGTCACATTCGCATGGCCTCGCAGCCGCTCTTGAGCCGCTTTTACACGCTCGAACATAATTTCCTGCCTTTCTTGCGGGAGTGTGGCTCCCAATCCATGAGGACATAAAGCCGGCTGAAAAACCTCGGGACGCAGGACCTTTTCAGGCTAATCGGCCTTGAGGTCTTGCAGCGGAATCAGATCATCCACCGTCAGGGCACAAGAGAAGCGGTAACCCGCAAGGACCTTGATCGGACGGAGGTCCGGAAGCTCCAGGTAGGGATGGTCGAAAACCTCCATCGTCGCTTCACCCTTCCAGATCGTCGAAATATGGACATCCCGGGATTTGAGCTGCACCAGTTCATAGACTGCCGGGAGATCATGCCGCCCGGCGACAAGCTCGGGGAAATGGCGTGTATTGACTGCGCGCGCGAAGTTGGGGGAAGGCAGCTGCGTGGTCTGCTCCCGAAGGGTGACTACCGCTTCAGCCAGGCGACGGTCTTTGACTGCCAGGGTTGCGCCAAACTTGCCGCCCGGCCCCACAACGGGGGTTGCCTTCGAAGGCAGGTCATAGGAGCGGGTGATCCAGGTGGAGCCGATTTGCTTGGGCCATCCCTGAGCCAGGCCACGCATAAGAGAGACATCCTGGTCGACCCAGATGAAGGGACAGTAGGCACAAGCCACCCCTTCATGGCCGGCGGATATCAGGAAGATGGTTTCACGATACTGGCTTCGAATCGGGTCAAGGAATTCCTCCCTGGATTCGCTCGCATATTGCCATTCGACAAAGTAGGCAGCACATCGGGAAGAATGGAATTCAAGACCGGCTGGAAGAAAAGACCGAACCGCCTGGGGATTCGCTTCGTATTCAACGGAAAGACAAGTGCCGACATAATGCCAGGGAGGCGTCGGCGCAAGACTTGATGTGCCTTTTGGGGTCCGAGGAAGCGTATAACCTTTGAGCATGAGGTTCTCCTTTCTGCATGTAAAGTATAAACCTACTCCCACCATCTGGAGATGTATAGTATAATCCAAAAGGAGTGCACTCACCAATAGAGACCGGTGGGGTGCATGGCTGCTTTTGCTGCCGTCGCGCGAATCACGAACATGATGGGGAATTCCATAGAAGGAGAATGGGGTGTGCAGCCTCCAAATGACCGGTTAATCTGCAATTTAAAGTCTATACGAAAGGCCCGGGGACTGTCTCAGAGCCAGCTGGCCAATCTTGCGGGGGTGCAGAGACAGGCGATCTACGATCTGGAGTCGGGGCGTTACATGCCCAATACGGTCGTGGCCCTGCGCCTGGCAAAACACTTGAACTGCAAGGTGGAGGACCTTTTCGCTGTTGAGGAGCCCGACATCAAACAGCCCGTCACACTGGTCGGCAAGGTCGGTCAAACCGGCTCAAGACTTTGCCTCGGGAGGGTGCGGGATCGTCTGGTGGGATTTCCGCTCGACGGCAGGGAGATGCTGAACGATTCCCTTCAGGCCGCCGACGGGTTCTTCAACCCGGAAACGGGAAACATACGCCTCTTCCAAACCGAAACCTGCCTGGACCGGACCGCCTTGCTTCTCGGTTGCGATCCGGCCTTCTCCCTGCTGGTTTCCCATGTCGGGCTCCGCACACGTGAAGCACGGGTCATTTCCAGGTTTTCGTCCAGCTTCAGGGCACTCGAAGGACTGGCATCCGGCGTGGCCCATCTGGCCGGGACCCACTTGCACAACACCAGAACGGGTGAGGCCAACCTCATCCTCGCCGAAAACTCGCTTCCCAATACCCGGGCAACCATTGTTGCTTTCTCGTTCTTTGAGGAGGGCCTGATGGTCGCTGCGGGAAATCCGCATCAGATCAAGACCGTTGCCGACCTGGCCAAGCCTGGAGTCCGCTTTATCAATCGCGAAGAGGGAGCCGCGCTGCGCATCCTTTTGGATGAACATCTTGCCAGGATGGGGGTAAGGTCGGAGAACATCAGCGGCTACAACAAGCTGGTCTCCAATCATACCCAGGGAGCACTCATGGTGGCTTACAACCTGGCTGACGCAGCCCTGGGGCTTCGTGCCATTGCCGCAGCACACGCTTTGGATTTTGTCCCGGTCGAAGCGGTCCGCTGTGACCTGGTCATCCCCTATGATCTTTCGGAACACCAGGCTGTCAAGGTGATCCTGGATGTGCTCCAGTCGCGCGCTTTTCGTGATGAACTGGGGTCTCTTCCCGGGTATGAGTCCTCGTGCACCGGAAAGGTCATCGGCAACGTGTGACGCCATCAGCCGGTCTCTGCTCGCCGTGCAGGAAATCCCGAAAACAGGTGCGCAGATTCGTGTAGATGCCTTTCCGGCTGTTGGTCAAATAGATACTGTGATGGATATGAAAGATCTCGTTTATCAGGCGCGTTACGGAATGCCTTCCGGCCGGCCCCTCTCCCGCATCCATTGCTTCTTCAAAAAGGGGGACCATCTTGTCCTTCATACGCAGTTCGGTATCGACGAGGAAGATGGCTACATGGGGCTGGAGGTCCCGGAGGCGATTGAGAAAAGCCGATACGGCCTGTAGCTCGACGCCTCTCGGTGGCGAGGATTTCACTTCCACATAGACCAGGTAGCCGCTGACAATGGCGATGACATCATAGTCCCCGCCATACTGCGTGTTTTGAAGGCGGACATTGAACAGCACCGGGGACATGAATTCCCGCTGAAAGATCTCACTCACGTACCATTCCAGCGTCGGGCCAAAGCTGCTGACCTGCTTCGAGACGAGCCCGTAGGAACGGTCCCGGCCAACGGTGACAATGCCCAATTCAGCGAGCACTTTTAGATAGTACCGTACGGTTTTGATCGAACAGTAGCGGGTGAGCACCTTGGGGTCTTCATTCACCGGGAACTGAATGAGGTCCCTCAAAAAAAGCCTGAAGGAATAGCGGCGCATGAGCTGGAACAGGGTTTCCCTGGCTTTGAAAGAGGGTTCGGACTGGAGGATCGTCCGCGAGGTGTCGCCCTGGGCAAGGACCGGGAGGCCACGCTGCTGGAGCAGCGTCTCGACCGGGTGACTGGAGGCCCTGTACTCTTCGCGCAGGGCATCGAGCTCCGTTTGAAGCCCGGAGATCGTGGTTTGGAGAGACTTCATCTCCGTTTCAAGCTGTTCGAGCCGCTCTATTGAATCGTCTCTTTGCATGGTCGGCCATCACCCCTTCCGGGTTTCGGAATACACGACCCGATGATCTCCCCGTCAATTTCTACAGGGCTCGCCGCAGGACCTCCGCCAGCTCCAGTTCGGTCAGCCCGATGGGATTGCCCTTCATGCTGCTCGCTTTTCCAGCCTGCCTCACGACTTGAGGGATATCCTCCTCTTTCAGACCAAAATGAGAGAGTGAGGGCACTGCCAGGTCGGTGCAGAGGGTCTGCAGCCAGGCGAGACCGTCTGCAGCCGTCGCGCCGGCTTGACCGGTCAGGGCCTGCGCCGTTTCAGCAAAACGCCGCAGTGCGGGAGATGACGGGGCGCGAACCTGCAGGGCGGCAATGTTCGTCTCCATCACCAGGGGCAGAAGCCGGGCACAGATCATACCATGGGGTGCCCTGAACATGCCTCCCAACGGGCCGGCAAAACCATGGACGGCCCCGAGTCGCGCGTTGGCCAGAGCCAACCCTCCAAAGAGGCTCGCCATGGCCATGTCTTCGCGAGCTTGCCTGTCGCTCCCTTGCAGGCAGGCGAGCCGCAGGGCCCCGGCCGCTTTTCGCATTCCGGCGTGACACAGCGCATCCACAACAGGGTTCGGGCTGTTGCACACATAGGGTTCAATGAGCTGTGTCAGGGCGTCAAGCCCCGTGCCGGCCGTCAGGTCAGAAGGGAGCGAAAGGGTGAGCTCCGGATCGACCACCGCCAATCGCGGCAGCATCAAGGGACTGCGCAAACTCACCTTCACCCGGTGTTCGGGCGAAAACAGGACGGCGTTACGCGTCACTTCCGCGCCCGTTCCCGCGGTCGTCGGAACGGCAATATAGGGCACCGGCGGATGAGTGAGCGGCTGCCCGTTGCCGATCACCTCGAGATAGTCCATGAGATCGCCGCGATTCGTGATCAGGGCTGCAATGGCTTTGCCGGCATCGATGGCGCTCCCTCCCCCGATTCCGATGACCACATCACTGGCTTCCTCTCCGGCCAGCCGAACGCCCGCTCGAACCGTATCCAGGGTCGGTTCACCGCTGACGGTGAACGTGCTGCATGCCATGCCCTGCGCCTTCAAATGATCCAGCAACGACTCAGCCCGCGCGGTGGTCCGACCGCAGACGATCAGGGCCCGCCGGCCGAATCCGGCTGCCGCCGGAGCCACTTCCTGCAGCGTCCCCGCACCGAAGAGAATCCTTCCCGCGGTTGCGAATTCGAAGCGCATGATTCCGTTACCAGTCGGCATCGTTCGGGAAAACATTCGTATAGTGAACGGCTGTGCGGGGAACAGCCATCATCTCGGCTACCGTGTCGCGCCATTTGAGATAGTGGGCCGTTTCTTTGTGCCGGGCCGGAGCATCAGCCGTTCGGTAGACTTCGACCAGCACGAAGCGCGTCGGATCATCACTTTGCCGGATCACATCGAATCGGGCAACGCCGGGTTCCCGAATGCTGGCTCCGGCATTTTCAATCGTTGCGGCAATAAAGGCTTCAACGTACTCGGGTTTCACCTGAACGAAAACATGCATAATGACCATGAGAGCCCCCCTGTTGCTGGGTTCAAAGCAGTTTTCCCCACTTGACGGCATTTACGCTGATACTCATCTGCATGGCAGGATGAATCAGTTCCGTTCCCTTCAAGACAAAAGGAAAATAGACCAGGCGGCATTCCTCCCGGCTGATCGTTGTTTTCGGGAGTATCGAATAGATCGCTTCCTTCTGGACAGCGAGAGAGGCGATCAAGACCTTGACACTCTCGACTGCCTCAGCAAGCGGAAGGGTAACCGCATGCCGGGTCGACGACGGCACAGCCTTTTGACCATCACCAGACGATTGCGATGCCGTGAACAGTCGCGCCAGTCTCAAGAAGATCTGCGGCTGAATCTTGAAGGCAGGGACCCAGTAGGCTATCGGACGGTCTTCCCAGCCGCGCCGGATGGCCTTCGGCAGGTTGGCAAATCGAACCAGGTCCGCATACGATGTCAGCCTGGGTCCGGTGATCCCGGCATGGATTCGCCAGAAAGGCAAGAAAATGGACGCATCGTCATCGCCCGGCAGGAAGGAATAATCGAGGCCCTCGAAGCTGCCCTCTGCAACGTGCCAGGCCGATTCGCAGTTCCTGCAGAGCAGCACCAGGGCATTCTTCTCCCCTTCAAGGTCCCAGCCACAGCCGGGGCAGAGCATGGGAATGAATTCGACTTTGCTCTCCAAATCTTGTGAAGACGACAGGCCCTCCAGGGTCTCTTCGGGCAGTTCACTCACATGGGAATTCAGCACTGCATCAAAAAGCGTTCCATTTCTGACCAGAAAGGGCGAGTGAATCCGGCTGACCATCTCACCGATGAAGATTTTCGAGTGGTAAGCCCCCCTGCCCTTTACCCCGCTTTGAATCCCCCGGGGATTTCCCTGGTCCATGCAGTACCCCTCAAAGGGGAAATCCGGACTGAGAAATTTCCCCCCCAGCCCGGGTGTCGTGAACCTCAATCGCAGGACCTGCGGCCTGACTCCAAGAGAATACGGAAAGCCCCGTGAACGAAGCGCCAGGAGATTGGAGTCCACCAGGCGCTCCTGCATCCCGTGCGGATCGACGGAGAAGGCCATCCCTTTGAATCTCCAGTAGGGGGCGAAAACCACGTCTTCAATCGGTGCATTGCGGGGGGTCAGATAGTATCGGCCCCCCCCTTTCTGATGGATGTACAGCCGGACACGACAGAAAGAACAGGAAAGAATCCGGTCCGTTTCCTCGATGACCAGGGGGGCCCCGCACTGCGGGCACTGTAGTTCGATTTGCCAGTTCTGGCTGCTATATTCTCTCACCGCACTGATTGCAGAAGGTTGAATTGGGCACATTCTCGGCACCGCAATGGGAGCACTTCACTTCCGGGCTCTTTTGCCCGACGGCGCTGCCGCAACGGGAACAAAACTTCGCGTCCGGGGAAAGGTCCTTGCCGCACTGCGTACACTGGATGAAGACCAGCACGTGATGCCCACAGTGCGGGCAGAATTTCGCTTCCCTCGGAATGACCTGCCCACATTTGGAACAGGATGCAGCGGGTCCGGCATCCGATTCGCCTTTCCTCTGAGAGGCGGCAAACATGGCCGGCATCATCATGCCGATCCCCATACCCAGCCCGGCGCCGGCTTCGCCCCGCGATTCGGCGGCTTTTTCCATCGCCATGGCCGCCTTCATCTGTGTCAGCCGGTTCAGGTCATCGAAGATCGCCAGGCGGCTTTTGTCGTCAATAGCCTTCTGCACTTCGGCCGGAGGGGTGATGGAATTGACATAGAGCTGCTGGAGATCCAGGCCAAACCGCGTGAAGTCTTCCTGCAACTTCTTCTTCAACCCTTCGGACAGTTCATCGTACTGACGGGGCAGATCGAGAATCGAGTCGAGGTTTTCACCCATGTAGTCGTTGAAACGGGAGACAATCACACGATTCAGATAGTCTGCGATCTCCTGAGTCGTGTAGGTCCCCTGGGTCCCGACGAGGCTGTTGATGAAGAGCACCGGCTGGATCACCCTCACGTTGAAGATGCCGAAGGCACGGAGGCGCACCAGGCCCAACTGGGAGTCCTTGAAGGCGACAGGGTCTCTTGTGCCCCACTTGAAGTCGGGGAAGACCTTCATGTTCACCATGTAAACTTCGGCCCGGAGCGGACTGGTGAATCCCCAGGGCAGGCTCAGCACTTTTGTCAGGATGGGAATGTTGGCGGTAGTCAGGGTGTGCCGGCCGCAGCCAAAGGCATCGCAGGCCTTCCCATTGTAGAAAAACACCGCTGCCTGACTCTCCCGAACGATCAGCTGGGCCCCAAGCTTGATTTCCCCCGAGCCGCTTTCGGGGACCCGGTGCACCATCTCCTTCCCGGTTTCATCAAACCATTCGATGACTTCAAGAAACACGATGTTGTTCGTTCCCATGTTCGATGCTTCCCACTTCTGATCAGGTTGATGGTAACCATTCACTTCCCCCATTTCGTAAAGTGGGAGGGAGTAAACGATTACGGTTGACGATAGGTTTCAGGCTTCATTTCACCATTCTTGCAGGATTTTGGCAAGAATCATGTCATGGGTTCAGGGCCCGGCCCTCTTCTCCTTCTCAAGCTCTCGGGTCGCCTGCTCAAAGACCCTGTCGAAATGCCGCTCGAGGGCTTCATTGACGCCGCGCAATCCATCGACCACTTTGCGCGCCCAGCCGACATACTCCTTCTTCCTTTCGCGCGACCACCCGGCAGGGGGAGAATGGATCAGGTCTTCGAGATTGCTGATTTTGTCGGCCAGCCGGACCTGGCGCGCACGCAGGGAGAGCTTTCCAACGTTTTCCAGTTGAAGGCGCTTTCTGACGGACTTGGGCAGTGCCTTGTCGTCTGTCAGCTCCAGGACGATGCGGCAGACCTCCTGACCGAATTCTCTTTCCAGCTCCTCAGGCGAGGTATCGGTATCCTCAACAATGTCATGCAGAATTCCCGCAACCAGAGTCGTCGCCTCCCGAATTCCACCAATGTCCAAGAGCATCTCGGCGACCACAATCGGGTGATTGATGTATGGGGACGCCCGCTCATCTTTTCGGCGCTGATCGCGATGCTTGAAGGCGGCGAATTTGAAGGCTTTCAGCACAAGAGCGATATCTTCAACACTGCTTTGTACGTTGGGGTGCCAACGCTTCATCAGAGAACTCCAGGGGAATCACAGCGGGCTATAGCCTATGGGCGATAGGATGTGGAATCATACCCCTCCATGGCTTATCCCGTTTCTTCCGTGAGCTTCTTACGCTATATTGGATTCGTTGAAAACTGCGGGTGTACCGACACACTCCGTGACGACATCACGATAACACAACCGGTATTTTCCTTGTATGGAGTTCAACCATGACCTGGAAACTGGCAACATTCAATGTCAACGGCATCCGGGCCCGACTGGAAACAGTCGTGGGCTGGCTCACGGACCACCAACCTGACGTTCTGTGCTGCCAGGAGATAAAATGCCAGGAGAAGGATTTCCCCGCCGGCCCCTTTGAGGAAGCTGGCTATTTTGTCGCTTTGCGCGGTCAAAAATCCTTCAACGGGGTTGCCATTCTCTCCAGACGAAAACCCGACGAAGTACTCAGAGGCTTTGCCGACGGCGAACCGGACGAGGAAGCCCGACTCATCGCGGCACGGGTTGACGGAGTCTGGGTAGTCAATACCTATGTGCCCCAGGGCCGAGATCCGGACAATCCGGCGTTTCAGTATAAACTCCAGTATTTCAGACGACTCAAGCGATGGTTTGAGGAGCGTTTCGACCCGGGCCGCCCGCTTTTATGGACGGGAGACATGAATGTTGCACCGGCCGAGATCGATGTCTTCGACCCCAAACGCATGGAAGGCACTGTCGGCTTCCATCCCCTGGAACGACAGGCCCTTTCCGAAGCGTCGACTTGGGGTTTCATCGATTGCTACCGGAAACATCGTCCGGACGAGAAGCAGTTCACCTTCTGGGACTATCGACTTCCCAAGAGCTTCGAAAGGAACCTCGGATGGCGCCTGGACCATATCCTGGCGACCAGACCTCTTGCCGAGGCCTGCCTTGAATGCCGGGTCGACAGTGATTTGAGGGGGCGTCCGAGTCCGAGCGACCACACGGTGGTCTGGGCGGAGTTTGACCTGGAAAAGCTCTCCAATGCTTGACACTACAGAGCACTCAATACCACGCCGCAGACTAGAGTGCTATAACTCTGGACGTCATTCCGGCATGCTTCTGGCCGGAATCCAGAAACGCTTCCTGGATACCGGCCTCAAACCTGCCGGTATGACGAATGGGAATTCGGGCACTCATTTGTGCGGAGCAACACTCAAGTCAGCATCCTCCGGGCGAACCTGAAACAAAACACTTTCAACACGCAGTCACGAAGTCACAAAGGAGACAAAGAGATGCCAAATCTCAGCAGCTTTCTTCGTGCTCTTCGTGTTTAGAAATAGAAAATAGCCTGGGCCGTCATCGCGGCACCTAACCGTTTTTCCTGAGGAATTCCTTCATGAAGCCTACCAGGGCCTGGACAGCTTCCAGAGGCACGGCGTTGTACAGGGAGGCCCTGCACCCGCCCACCAAGCGATGTCCCTTCAACCCAACCAGGCCTTTGGCAGTGGCTTCATCGATGAAGGCCTTCTCAAGATCGCCGGTCGGCAATCGAAAGGTCACATTCATGTGCGAACGGGAATCCGGTTGTGCGGTGCCACGGTAGAATTCCTGACTGTCCAGGTACTCGTAGAGCAACCGGGCTTTTTCCTGATTGATTGCCTCCATTCGGGCAATACCTCCCACCGTATCTTTAAGCCACCCCATCACCAGGTTGACGACATAGATGGCAAAACAGGGGGGAGTATTGAACATCGACTTCTTCTCAGCAAAGGTCGTGTACTGCAGCATGGTCGGAAGGCTTTCGGGAACGCGCTCCAGCATATCCTCGCGAATGATCACGAGCGTCACACCCGCCGGCCCGACGTTCTTCTGAGCCCCGGCATAGATCAATCCGAACGGCCGAGGATCAAAGCCCCGGCTGAAGATGTCCGAAGACATGTCGCAGATGAGCGGGACATCCGTTTTGGGGAAGTCACGCCATTGGGTGCCGTATATGGTGTTGTTCGATGTGATGTGCAGATAAGCGGCATCGGCAGGCACCGTGAAATCCCTGGGAATGTATTGGTAGTCACGGTCTTTCGAACCGGCAACGACGGCAACATCCTTTTTCAGAATTTCGGCCTGTTTTATCGCATTGCCGGCCCAGACACCGGTATCGATATAGGCAGCAACCTTGCCCGGCAATGTCAGGTTCATCGGAATCATGCAGAACTGCAGGCTTGCCCCACCCTGAAGGAACAGCACCTGGTGGCTGTCATCCAGATTGACCAACCCCTTGATGCGGTTAATGGTCTCGTCCAAAACACCTTCAAAGGATTTGGAGCGATGACTGATTTCCATTATGGACATGCCGGTGCCCTTGAAATCGAACAGCTCCTCTTGAATTCGCTCAAGCACCGGAAGCGGCAGGGCTGCAGGGCCCGCATTGAAATTGAAAACACGTTCCGCCATGGATTTGCACTCCTCTATTCCATATTGTCACACGTAGATTGGAACGTAGTCATTCACAGCCGGCCTTCCCTTCATCAAAGAGAGTGGATGACCGCCCATCTTCGTTCGAACCGGGCCACGCTAATGACAGGGGTGTGATTTGTCAAACAGATTTTCTATTTGTATTGGCCGGGAGGCATGACAGGCCGTCCAACGGAGGGATTCACAGACATTCACCCGAAGGCATGACCTCGCAGTCACTGCGTCAACTGCCCGTTCCGATCCCGGTCCGGGGGGTCGACTTCACGCTCCTTGGACACGGTTCCATGCCTGTTGATCGCATTGCGAACCACCTCAGCAATGGTTTGAACATCAAGGGGTTTTATTACCAGGTCGTCGATCCCCAGCTCCCGGGCCTTCCGCCTGTCGATCCGGTCGCTGAAACCCGTACAGAGGACAACAGGGATATCGGTTCGGATTCGCAGAACTGCTTCGGCCAGATCGGCACCGCTCAAGTGAGGCATGGTGAAGTCAGTGATTACCAGGTCGTAGTGTTGCGGGGCCCGGCGAAACAGATCGAGCGCCTCAAGGGCGCTGGTTGTGCCGGTAACGCTGTAGCCGAGGCGTTCCAGCCTCTGTTTGGTCGCCTGCATCAAACCCTCTTCATCGTCCACAAACAGAATGCTTTCGCTCCCCCTCGGAAGCGATCCAGGGATTGGTTCTTCCGACACCAGGTCCATTTCCAACTGCGGGAAATAGAGGTAAAAGGTGGTTCCCCTTCCCATCTCGCTGAGGACAGTGATCGCCCCGCCACATCCTTCGACAATGCTGTGGACCATGGCAAGCCCCAATCCCGTCCCATGACCGGGCTCTTTTGTGGTGAAATAGGGTTCGAAAATGCGATTCATAACCCCCGGATCAATACCCTGCCCGGTATCTTTGACTGTCAGCTTCACGTAATTCCCCGGCTTCAGTTCAACCGGTTTGCAGAGGTCTTTTGCTTTAAAACGGGCAAGAGAAAGGTTGATCGTCAGATCACCACCCCTGTCGCTCATCGCATACGCCGCATTGGTGCACAGATTCATCAATACCTGGTGGATCTCGGTGGTATCAGCCAGGCTGAGGTCTTCGTCGTTTGAGAGGTCAACTTCATACCGGACCGCTATGTTTGACGGCAGGGATGCTCTCAACAGCTTGATGGCGTCCTCAATGATCGTACTGACCTGCAGCGGCTTGCGCTCCTGTTCACTCTTGCGGGAAAATGTCAGGACCCGGCCGGCCAGGTCCTTCGCTCGGCGCGTTGCCTTCAGGACTTCTCCAATGTTGACTTTCGCCTTCGAGTGATCGGGGATATCCATCAGTGCCAGCTCGGCGAACCCCACGATGATGCCGAGAATGTTGTTGAAGTCATGAGCGATTCCACCGGCAAGGGTACCGATGGCCTCCATCTTCTGGGATTGTCGGAGCTGGGCTTCGAGCTTGCGGTATTCGGTTATGTCCTGGTAGGCGACAAGATGTCTTCCATCTCCCAGGACCACGGACCTTCCGACAATATCCCTCTTCTTCCCGTCTTTGCAGGATACGGTCATAATACTTTCCGCCGAGCTCCGGGGGTGAACCCTGTCATGCAGATCGTCTCCCCAGACAGAGACGGACTGTCCCCTGGAGAAGGGGTCCGGGAACGCCTTTTCAAGCCATGCCTTCAGGTCGGGCAGGTCCTCCCCGGTATAGCCGAAGATTCCCGTGAAGCTCGGGTTGAAGTACTCGAAAGTGAAATCCCGGTTCATCAGCGAAATTCCCAGGGGCAGGTTCTCCGCGAGTGACCGGAACCGCTTTTCACTGGCCAGGAGCTGCTCTTTTGCCTGCCTGCTCTCAGTGATATCCATCGCCATGCCGACAAAACCGGCCGGACGGCCCCTCTCGTCCTTGAGCAGAGTAGTGATCATCTGCAAGGGGAAGGTGGTTCCGTCCTTTCTCACGTGCCAGACCTCTCCCTTGTTCCACCCCGTCTGAATGACCAGATCATCAAACGGCCCGCCACTTGTTTCCATCTGCTCAGTGGTTTGAAACAGGTTCAGGTGTCTGCCGACCAGCTCCTCCACACGATAGCCGTGCATGGCAGCCCAGGCGGGGTTGGCAAACTCGATCCTGCCGTCCATGTCGAATATCACAACGCCCTCAATCGCCTGATTCACCGCAGTCTGCAGCCTGCTCAGCGACTCTTCGGCCTGTTTATGTTCGGCAATCTCCTGCTCCAGCACCTGGTTGCCCAGCTTGATCCTCCTGTTCCGCTCCTCAAGACCGGACGCCATTTCATTGAAGGCTTGCGACAGCTCTCCAATTTCATCGCTTCTCCTCACCTCCAGGCGATACGAATAGTCTCCCCCCGCTAGCTTCTTCGTGCCATCGGTCAATTCCTTGACCGGCGTAAAAATCTTCTGCTGGATCAGGAACTTGATCACGAAGGTCAGAATGAGCCAAAGCACGGCAATACCGGACAAAACCAGCAAAGCTCTGAACCGGGTCTGCACATAGTCGTCGGCAGGCAACCGCACCATGAGCGCCCCGATGGGAATGCCTTCTACATTGAGCACAGGAGTGTATTTTGCCAGGTAGCCCGATGGCTCGAGAATGACTTCCTCAACGGATTCACCCCGTTTCAGCAAACCTTCCGCCACGGCCGGTTTCAAGGTTTTGAATTCCCGGGCCCCATGATCCGGGGAGTTCGTTGCGGCCAGGGTCTCACCCGCAAACATGAAGGTCCGAGGGACCATGCCTTGAGGCACTATCCGCTGCAGAAGCGCATGATCGATGTATCTCCGGACGACGACAACGCCAATCAATTCATCGGGGAAAGGTGCATAAAGAGGTGTCGCGCCGGTGAAGGAAAGCATTGCCCGGTTTCCGGATCGCCCGGCCTCGCCATCGAGAAGCTCCATCGCGGTGACCAGCTGACCCGAGAGTGCTTCTTCCACAAGCGCCCTGGAGACGGACTGAGCATTCAGGCCATCGGGAAGGGACGATCCCGCTGCGACGGAACCCTTTCGATCAACCAGAAGGACCTCATTCAAACCACGCGACCAGGCCTCGGATTTCAGCTTCTCGCTGAGCTTGGACGTGAGCCCCAGGTTCATGAAAACCGCCCAATGGGAGGCCCTGGCATAGGATTGTGCGAGCTGCCCTATGTCCCGCATTTCATAGTTGATGATTTCCGAAACCAGGCCCAGATCGGAGGAGACTCTCTCGATTGCGTCCTGCTCAATCTTTTGGCTGAAGTAATTGACCGAGTAAATGGTCGCCGTAGCGAGCGGAAGAATCAGCACTATGAGGAAAGCGATGTTCAGCTCTCTCTTCAAGCTTCTGAAACACATTCCTACTCCTGCTTAACAGGCTTGACCTCATCGAAGATTTCGTCAGCCATCTCCAAGAGCCAGCCCGGCGGATCATAATCAAGTCTTTGGGCAACGGCCATGTTCAAGGCAACCCTCGTCGTTGGATCGTCGTAGGTCTGCACCAGACTGCGCGGCTTTTCCCCGTTGAGGACCCTCGCGATGGTCTGCGCTTCAAAGAGCCCCATAAAGGGAGTGGATGCCGTGGTGAGGCTCATCAGGACCCCATGTTTGACTTCCTCCGAAGACCGCTGACCAAAAGTGAGGACCTTGCATTTGTCCAGGGGAGCCAGCAGGTTCGGCAGGTTTTTCAGTTCATTTCCATTATGGATCGTCAAATAGAGAGCATCTATCTGAGGGGCCAGTTCCTCATGGCATTTCAGAAGGTTCCTGTACGCTTCCTGTCGATCCGGAAGATCGCCCGGGGCATAACACCTTACGAGCTGGAAATGGCCTTCTTTAGCGACTCTTTCCACATCCTCTAAGGCGGCGTACGTTCTGCCGTCCACCGAATCTTCATAAGCGAGGCCCAGTCTCTTGAACCCGGTGGCTGCATGAAACAGCCGAACCTGCCTCTCATACCGCTTCGGGCTCAACGAAGCGTGCAGATGGTCAAGGCCCGAATCCTCGGCGCTCTTGATGATTCCGGACTGAACGGGATTGCTCGAGCTCACCACCATTGTGGGAACCGAATGCTCGTTATTTGCCAGGTCCTGTCCTGCCCAGGTCCCCAGGGCAAACATCAGATCAATGTCCCGCCTGTTCTTGAGTCGTTCAAGGACCTGGGTCTTGATCTCCCTGCGCTGTTTATCATCCCAATTGCAGGACCAGTAGGCATCCGGAACAAATTCCAGATAGTCGCTCCTGGCTTCACGCGCCAGCCATGTCCAAAAAGGCCGGGCGTCTCCATTGGGTTCGAGCGCCGGTAATGCCGCTTTCTCGATCCAGCCAAACTCCATGAGGCCCTCGATAATCCTGGCCAGATAGGGCCCATAGCTATAGAAAACCCCACCCTCGAGGTACCCCATTCGCCACTTCTTCCCGTTGTTGGCCCTGGGTGACGTCGACGGTCCCTGCTCTCCTGTCGTGGGCAGGGCAAACATCATGACGGCAAGGAATGCACCCGGTAAAACCCATCTGAAAGAACACTTCATTTCCTCCTCCTTCACAATGGATATGAATGACCCCCTGAGGAAATGCTTCCCTGATGTGCAAACCCTTTTGTTCCGTTCAAGTCGGTTCAATTAGAGAAGGATATCGCTTGCCAGACTGAAATCTCAGAGAGAATCGATAGAAAACCGAGCCGTTAGTCTTGGCGGGTTACCGGGCAACCAGGCATCCTGGTGCCCCCCTTGAGGCTGGCGACGGAAACGACTGCACTCATCCTGCGACCCTCGCCGCCTGAAAGACAACCCCTATTATCCATTTGATGCTAAGGCCTCCTGTCCGCCGTGTCAACCGCAGGCAAAGAGTTTAGAACGGCTTTCCCCCACGAAACGGCCCGGCGGCCGAAGCGATGGCGAACGGCATCGATGGCCTTCTGGATTCTCTGATCATCCTGGAGGGCTGCTTCCTCCCAGGGGAATAAGGAGAGCTGTCGACAGGGCATGGCAAAGTCGGAGAACTCCAGCACTATGCGACGAACGGCGATGCGCCGCTGGACCAGGCGGTTGAAAGCATCGCGGGCTACACAATAGAGGCGCTGGTCGATATGGCTGGTTATGGGCGAGAGAGGGTGCCGGTTTCTTACGGTCACCCCGTCGGCATAGCGAACCTCCAGGGCAAAGCGCCCCGGATATCGATTGTGGCAGCGGAGCGTCCACCCCGCTTCTTCCACCTGCTGCAAAAGGACAGCCTCCAGCCGTTCGCGATCGATTTCATCCCGCTCCAGGGTCCGGACCACACACAACTGCGGGACTTTCCGGAAAGGGAGCACCGGAGTGGGGTCCACTCCTCGAGCGAGCTGCAGCAGGCGAGGACCCATCCTGCCAAAAACGCTGCAAAGGGCTTCCGACGGAATGGCGGCCAGCTGACCGACGGTTTCGATGTTAAAGTCAAGCAAGCGGGAGGCGGTCTTTGAACCCACACCCGGGAGCGTGACAACCGGTAAAGGCGAGAGAAAAACCGTTTCTCCCCCGGGGAAAATACAGCTCAAGTCGCCCAGCGCGATGCAATGGGCGGCGATCCGGCTGATCAGCCTGTTCGAAGCGAGACCGACCCGGGCATCCAAACCTTTTTCGGCGGCCAGCTGATGGTTCATGCGACAGGCCGTGTCCGGAAACGGACCCCATAGCCGTCTGGTGCCGGTGAGATCAACGAAATAGTTCCCCGGCAGATCCCCCTCCACCAGAGGCGAAAACTGCCCCAACGCTTCAAGAATGTGCTGATGCCGATCCCGGTAATACCGCGCATCGGGAGGCATCACGAAGAGCCGCCGGCAGGAGCGCTGCGCCCAACCGAGCGGCATGCCCTCGCGGATGCCCTCCGTTCGGGCGGCCCGGTTAACCCCCTGGATCACCGCACGCGGCCCCGGTTCAGCCAGAGCCATCGGACGCTTCTTCAATTCCGGCTTGCGCAGTTCCTCCAGGGTCGCACAAAAATCCGGAATATCGATATGGACAATGTTTCTTTCCATCCTGTTCTCAAGACTCACAACCAAACCGGCAGAATGGCACCTCGCCAATCCCCCTTTTTTCGACTGACAGTTGGACACACCTTGTCCCGTGGGCATGGTCACTGAGTACTGCTTAGCAAGAATGAATGTCCAAATGGCCATTCGTCATACCGGCAGGGCTATGATCCCTTTATTCTGCGCCGCGGTGCTAAAGCCCCGTTCTCGTGTTACGCTTCCGGAAGTGGCGCAGCAATCCCACTACCGTTCCCACAATTTCCACATCACTCGCCGGCACATGAAGGGATGCCATTTGACTGTTCGCCGGCCGGAGCTCAACCTCTTCCCCGTACCGGTAGAATTTCTTCACGGTGGACTCACCCCGCACAAGAGCCACCACGGTCTGTCCGTTTTCGGCATGGCTTTGCCGCGTAATGATCAGAATGTCTCCTTCACGAATGCCTTCATCGATCATGGAATTGCCCTTGACCCGCAGGGCAAAATTGCTGCCGCTCCCCAGAAAACTTTCCGGAACATCGATGGACTCCGGTACTTCAACGGCTTCAATAGGGGTCCCGGCGGCGACAACCCCCAAAAAAGGAATGGAAAGCGATCCGGTTCGCAGAGGCAGCAACTCGAGCACACGCTTCCGATTCTGCCAGAGACTGTGAAGATAGCCCCGCAGCTCCAGTTGCTTCAGGTGCTTGGAAACGGCATTCAAGGAGCGAAACCCCAGATGCTGTCGAATCTCCTCATAAGAGGGAGAGTAGCCGTGTTGCTGCAGATAGTCTTGCAAAAATCGATAGACTCTTTCCTGCGCAGGCGTCAGTCCCATATCGTTTTCCTCCTTCAAGCGAGAAGCCCCCATCCTTCACCTGTTCTGCCGGAACGGTACCAGACCGGACAGAACAAGCCATAACGACCCGTGATATAGCATAGGTGAATAAAAGGTGAAAGTCAAGAGACGATGCCGGGTGCAGACACAAAACACCGGGGTCGAAGCGGAGGCAGCGTGTGAAAGCGGCCGGGGTTCAGGCGCCGGAAAAGCAGCCGCTGCGGAACTGATGCAAATCGCCGGGCATCCATTAAAACGCTTGACTTTTTTTGGATCATTGATTAAACAGAAGTTCCCGTTTAGCGGTAGAGGGTCGCCTGCTCCGGGGTAGGAGAGAGAAGGGCGGATAGCTCAGCCGGGAGAGCATCGGCCTTACAAGCCGGGGGTCACAGGTTCGAACCCTGTTCCGCCCACCAGAGAATACAGTTCGGGGTCGTAGTTAAGATGGTTATAACGCCGGCCTGTCACGCCGGAGGCCGAGGGTTCAAGTCCCTTCGACCCCGCCAGGTAAA
>CAYTWB010000046.1:0-31256 GCA_964441945.1 uncultured Syntrophobacteraceae bacterium | reverse complement strand
GTTTAAGGGTTTCCTTGACGACCGGGACCAGCTGCAGCGGTCTTTGCTCCTGGTCGCTCTTGCGGCTGAAGGTGAGGATCTGTTTCACCAGGTCTTTGGCTCGATAGGTGGCTTTGATCACCTCGTCGAGGCCCTGTCTTGCCTGAGAATCCGGAGCGAGATGGAAGCCGGCGATCTCGGCGTAGCCCAGGATGATCCCAAGGATGTTGTTGAAATCATGGGCTATGCCTCCAGCCAGGGTGCCAACGGCTTCCATCTTCTGGGCCTGGGCCAGCCGGGCTTCGAGTCGATCCTTTTCTTCCTCTGCCCGCTTGAGGTCCGTGATGTCGAGCTCTACACCGTCGTAGAGGACCGAACCATCCTCCAATCGAACCCTTGGCTGTGACGTCAACAGGATCCAACGAGGGGTGCCGTCGGGGTCCTTCACCCGAAGGACCCTTTTGAATTCCTGCATCGCCGCAACGGCGCTCTCCTCCTGCCTGGCAAGCTCAGCCCTCTCCTCCGCTACCACGGAGTCATACAGGAGGGAGGCATCGGCCATAGCCTCGTCGGCAGAACAGCCATGCAGCGCCTGGACCGCCCCGCTGACGTATTTGAATTCACGGCTGCCGTCAGCGCCGATCCGCACGCAGTAGACCATAGCGTTCGGTATGCTGGCTATTATGTTTCGAAGCTGCGCCTCGCTTTCGCGAGAGACTTCTTCAGCCCGTTCGAGCTTGGTAATGTCCATGCATGTGCCCTCCAGAAAGAGAGCTCCGCCTTCCCCGTCGCGGATCATGCGGGCATTGATCGAGACCCAGAAATGCGATCCATCTTTGCGCCGCAACTGCACCTCAAACCCCCTGACCATCCCTTCCGATTCTCTCATCATCTCGATCAGCCGTTTTCGATCTTCAGGATTGACGTACAGCTGTTCGCCGATGCTGGTCACGGCGGTTATCATCTCCTCCGGGGATTCATATCCGAACATCTGGGCAAAAGCCGGATTGACTATCCTGTACCGGCCTTCGGGCGTTGTCTGGAAGATGCCTTCGACGGCGTTGTCAAAGATATTCCGGTACTTCTTTTCACTCTCCCGCAGCTCTTCCTCCATCCGCTTCTGCACGGAGATGTCGAAATCGATCCCGCGAAATCCACACCAAACCCCTTCCGGTGAGGTAATCGGGGTTGCTCGCGTCTCAACCGCTATTATGCGCCCGTCTCGCGTCAAAAGCCGGTTCTCGACATCCAGAATCACTCCGGAATGTTCGCGGGCCAGTTCGAACCGCCCCCTATTTTCCTCCGATGATTGGGGATCCATGAAGTCAAACACCGATCTCCCTATCATCTCCGATGGTTCATACCCGAGAATGCTCCGCACCTGAGGACTGATGAAGGTGAAACGTGCTGAAGTATCCGTCTCCCAGATGATGCCCGAACAATTCTCCACCAGGGTGCGGTATTGCTCCTCGTTTTCGATCAGAGTTTTTTCCGCATGGAATCGCTCTTCATTGTCGACAAAGAGCCGGCAGAGCAACATCATTGCCAGGGGGTACACCGTGAGGATCGGCAGGCCAATCCGATAGAAGACCTCGCAGCCGGCACCTCCCGGCAGAGCAAACATCAGCAGCAGCATGACCACATGGACCAGGAATCCGAAACCCAGCAAGGGAATAGGATCCTTCAGCCGAGGGTTTCGCTTCCGCAAATAGTGGTATCCAACGCCCAGGGCAGCAGCCTCGACGATCACGGCACCCCCCACCAGTGCCCCGGCCCCCCCGAGGTAAAACCGGTATGCAGCGCTCGTCACGGCAGCGATCGCGGCGGCAATCGGGCCGCCAAAGAGACCGGAAATGCCGAGTATGATGGAGCGACCGTCAAAAATGATTCCCGGTGAGAACCTGAGAGGCGTCATCATCCCGACAATTGCAACGGCCCCGAACAGGAAACCGGACAAGACCTGAACCCCGAGGGAGTCCTTCTCCCATCTGCGCATGATCATCTGATAGACGACGGCAAGCGCTATGAGTATCGAGATATTCTGAACAAGAGCGAGAAACATCTCATCCCTTCAACGCTGTGATAATCAGGCATAGATCAGAATAATGAGCGACGAGCCGACAGCCCAAAGGAGGGTCCCCACAGTGGCCACCACACAAAAACCACCCAACACTCTGTGGAACTGGTTTTCAGCGACCCTTTCGCGGTAGCCCAGAAGAAACCCCATCAAAATGCCGCAGACCAGCCCACCTCCGTGGGCCCAATTGTTGATTCCGGGGAAAAAGAAGCCGAAGAGAAAGATCCCAAGCACCCAGCCGCCCAGCTGTTGATAGACCATGCGACCAAAGGACCCGCCCCGGCTCTTCCCGAAGTAGAGCGCCGCCCCGATAAGGCCGCAGAGCGCGGCGGATGCCCCCAGGGTGAAAGGAATACCGGCAAAATAGGAGACTACATATCCTCCGACACCACTGAGGGTGAAGATGGAGATCATCCTGTAAGTGCCGTATTCCTGAACAATCAGCGGGGCAATCTGCGAAAAAGCCATCATATTGAAGAGTATGTGGAGAATGCCGGCATGCAGGTAATTTGCAGACAAAAGCGTCCACCAGCGACCAAACCGGTCGATCGGCAATCTCCCTGTCGCGCCCAGGAGCAGCAGGCTTCTGTCGCCCGGGGAGAGGAAACTGAACGGATTCATGGATAATCCGATGGACGTGGGATTCATAAGAATCGACAGAATGAACAGAAAGGCATTGAGAAGAATGATATTCCGGATGAGCTGATCGCCATTGAGCAAGCCTCCCGTCAGGATGTTATGCCTCCAACGGGCGCCGGGGTTTCGCAATCCACAGTGGGGACAGGACGCCTCATCCTTGCTGATGAGTCTCCTGCAGTTGGGACACAACATCGAACGCCGCTCTTGGTTTGTCATCATCGCTCCGCAAAAGGCTTGAAACAATGTTCACTTTACACTATCGGCGGCTCATTGAAAAACTGAGAATTGAACCGGGAGAAACTGACAGGCGATGGCTTGTTGCAGCTTTTCGAAACGGCCTAGCCTCTTGCAAAAGTCTTGAATTCCGTCACCCCGGCATGCATCTAGCCGGGGGAACCGATCTCTTCCACTCATTATCATCTTGATTGATGGAGCTGCGACCCCCTCCGGGGTCGGCTCGCTTCCCTCCGTTTTCCGGGGGTATCGGCTTACGCCCTCAACCCCCGGCTCATATCCCTCCAGGTTGATGCAACCGTGCTCCCGATCGGATTCCGGCTGATGCTCCTCGCGCGGATATCCACGTTGGTCCGTGATTCGGAGCCCGTTGGGGCATTGTTTCAATAGATCTGACCCATTGTCAATGCCGGCAGAGACATGCCCTGAGTGAACCTCATCTGGCGGGGACCCTTGATGCGACGGGGAATACGACAAGGATGAGAACCACACTCACGAAAACAAAGGGCCACCGATATCCCATATACGAAGCCATGATCCCTCCCACCAAAGGCCCCAGAGTCATGCCCAGGCATGTCGTGGAGGATGTCAATCCAAATGCCCTTCCATAGACATCCCGAGGCATCAGCACTCCCACTATCGCATTCATGGTGGGCACGATGCCGCCTGCCGCCAATCCATAGAGGAGCCGGATCACCATAAGCTGGGCAATGCTGTTTGTCAGGGCATGGAAGATCCAGAGTACTCCGCTGAGAATCAGGTGAATGATGAGGACTTTCTTATATCCGATTCTGTCGCTGAGATAGCCGATGCAGGCTGCCGAAACCGCAGCAGCAGCCCCGCTGATCGCAAACAGCAACCCGGTTGTGGAGGCCACGCGCTCAGTCAGATGGCCGACCGCCTCGATGAAGAGAGGGAAGATGGGCATGGCGACAAAGACGGAGAAGTTGAAGAGGAAGAAGACCGCCAGCAGCATGGTAAAACCCGGATAGGCGAGGAGGCTGCTCAGACTGCCCCGGTCCTTCAGGGCTGCCTCGGAGGGTCGGGTAAACTTTTCCCGGGCCCCCACCATGACGAGAAACCCACCGGCAAGGAGAATCATGCCCCCCACAATGAATGTGTGACGGTAACCGAAGGTGTCGGCCAGAAGGCCCCCGATCCAGGGGCCAACCGTCATTCCGAGAAAAACCGCCACCTGCATGAGGCCCAGGCTGAAACCGAGTCTGTCCCTGGGTACGGCCGCGGAAACGAGTGATACCGAGGCGGAGATGGTCCCCGTTGCCGCACCGGTGAGGAGGCGCAGGACGAGGAGCTGGTAAACGTCGGTCACCAGGCCTGTAGCCATCATGATGACGGCGCCGGCGAACATGGCTCGCTCAACCATGATCTTGCGCCCGTGGCGATCCGAGAGCCAGCCCCACAAAGGGGAGAAGATCGTCATGACGAGACTGGCCGCCGCCGCGAGGATACCTGCCCATACGGGGACGAGGCGCTCGTCCGTGATACCGAGCTCCCTGATGTAAAAGGGGATGAAGGGCAGGACGAAAGCGAAACCCACGATGGAGAGGAGCTGGGCTGTGAACATGACAGAGAGAGTGGTTTTCCATTCCCGGTCACCGGAAGAATTCACTACCGCTTCTCCTTTATGCTCAGCCCACTGTTTTCGCCAAGCCGCACCGGGACCTTATCGAGATGCGGCTGAGCGACAATAACTCTCGCGCAATGGGGCGTCAACGGTGAGGTCCTGTTTCCCGCCTTCAGAGCCATAGTGCAGGCTTTGTACAGTTGAAAAGAACCATTGGGGGATTAACTCGAAACGATCAAGAGGATATGATTGGGATGCCTCCACCGGGAGGGGCCCATGCGTTTCCGACCGTCCGATCTTGAATCAAACTTCAGCATCAAGGGGGAGTCATGAAGCATCACAGAGTCGTCATGTTGTTCATTTTGCTGTGTTCCCCTTCCCTGCTGATCGGTATCACCGCGTTCGACGGATCAGCAAGCGACCAATCCGAAACGAGCGCCGATATGAGTTCGCAATGGGTCAAGAACTGTGATGACTGGGCGGAGCTCGTCTGTAATGGCAGCTATATCCTCAGCAATAACGTGTGGAACAAGGGCAGTGCTAAAGATTACAGGCAGTGCATCGCCTTGAAGCATGCAGAGCGACACTGTGTCTACAAATGGACGTGGAATTGGCCCGACCTCGGCGACGGAGCTGTCAGGGCGTATCCCGAAGTCATCTTCGGCCGCAAGCCCTGGATGAGTTATTCCACAACTCCAAGCTTGCCGATCAAGGTTGCAGATGCCGGGAAGATCAGGGCTTCCTTCAAGATTGAAGAGTACGCGGATGATTATGACGGAGTCCTGAATATCTCTTTTGACATCTGGATTGTGAGCGGCCCCATACCGACGCCGGAGACCATCACCAGAGAGATCATGATATGGATCAAACCGAACGGTCACATCCCCGCTCCCAACAAGGTGAAAACCGTCAGGATCGGCGGGGAGGTCTATGATCTCTACAAAGCCGACTGGGACTGGACCTATCTGGCATTCGTCAAGAGGACTCCTATGTTGAAAGGAAAGGTCCCGATCGGAAAACTCATCAGCTATCTGGCCAACAACGGCTACCTGTCACCGGAGGAATATGTGACGAGTATCGAACTGGGCAGTGAGCTCAGGTACGGCCATGGCTACACGATCCTTCGAGACTACTCCGTCGATGTTCCAGACACTGTGCGTTCAATCTCGAAGTGAATTTCGTTGGGATACTCTTCGGGCATGCATTGCTTCTGACGATGACAAGGAGAAGCTTGCATCGTAATTACCGATTTGCCACATCACCCGCCAGCGTTTACCTAATTCACGAACTGTTTTGACACGAAACGATCCATACGCTGCCAACCATCAACGGAATGCTGAGGAGGTTCACTCATGTCGGCCGACTACGATGCCATGTGGGAAAAACTCAATTTAGACCTGGATGCCCATGCCGGATTGCTTGAGGTCCTGGGGAAATTTTACGGCGACATCTATCTGAGCCAGTCGGGGCGGCTTCGCGGGATGGAATACCTCGACTTTGTGCTCTCCGAAATTCACGGCCTGCGCATTAAGGAGCTGATGGACGCCAAAGCTGCAGGAAGGAAGGTCATCGGGACGTTTTGTGTGTTTGTACCCGAAGAAATCGTCCTGGCGGCAGGCGCGGTTCAGGTGGGCCTTTGTGCCGGGGCGGAAATCGGCAAAGAGGCTGCAGAAAAGGTCCTGCCGCGGAACACCTGCGCGCTCATCAAATCGTTCGTGGGTTTCAAGATGTCGCGCCTGTGCCCCTACCTCGAATCCTGCGATCTGGTGGTGGGTGAAACCACCTGCGACGGCAAGAAGAAAGCGTATGAAATATTTAGCGATTATGCTCCACTCTATGTCATGGAGATTCCGCAGATGAAGCAGGCGTGCGACCGCGCACTGTGGAAAACGGAAATCCTGCGCTTCAAAGACAGGATTGAGGAGATTACCGGCACGACCATCACCGCTCCGGGTCTCAGGGAGGCCATTCAGTTGGTGAACGGGAGGCGGCGCGTGCTCCAGAGGCTCAATCGCCTGCGTGCCGCAACCCCTGTTCCCATCTCCGGCCGGGATGTCCTCTTGATCAACCAGGTCAGCTTCTATGACGACCCGGTCCGCTTCACCGAGAATATCGCGAAGCTCTGCGATGAACTGGAGGAGCGCGTGAAGGCCGGGGAAGGGATCGTGCCGGCCGACAGCCCGCGACTGATGCTCTCCGGATGTCCCATGGCGGTCCCCAACTGGAAGCTTCCCTATGTCGTCGAGTCCTCCGGGGCCGTGGTGGTCGGAGAGGAATCCTGCATCGGCACACGGAACACCCGGGACCTCGTGGCAGAAAACGGTGCCGACATGGATGGCCTCATTGACACCATCACCGACCGCTATATGCAAATCGACTGCGCCTGTTTCACCACAAACCAGGAACGGCTGGAGCACATTGTGGAGATGGCCCGGGACCTCAAGGTTCGAGGCGTTATCCATTATGGACTCTCCTTTTGCCAGCCGTACACCATGGAAGCCTTCAAGGTGGAAAAGGCCTTGAAAGCCGTCAACATCCCCATGCTTGCCATCGAAACGGATTACAGCATGGAAGATGTCGAGCAGCTGAAAACGCGCGTCGAAGCCTTTGTGGAAATGGTTCGTTAAGGCTCTCTTTGGCAAGCTCTGAATTTTGAAAAACTGACGTCCGAAACCTGACATGGAGGAAAACATGAAATCATTGAGGAAGATAAACCTCTCTGCCTGCCTGGTTCTTTTGTCTCTATCTCTCTGTTTACAGCCCGCCGTGGCCTCTGCGGCAGCCCTCGACAGCTTTGCCGGGCTGGAAGGGACGATCGATATCGCCGGAGGCACCGCTCACATTCCGGTTATGACCGATGCGGCGAAGAACATCATGGCCTTCAATCCCAAGATCCGGGTCACCGTCGAGGGCGGCGGATCGGGAGTCGGCGTGCAAAAGGTCGGCGAAGGTCTGGTCAGCATAGGCAATACGGGGCGGGCACTCTCTGCAGAAGAAGTTGCCAAATACGGACTCAAGACGTATCCTTTTGCCCTGGACGGAGTGGCGGTGGTGATCAATCCGGCGAACCCCGTGAGCGGGCTTTCCGCCCAGCAGGTTCAGGACATGTTCTCCGGGAAGATCACTAACTGGAAGGAAGTGGGCGGCAAGGACGCCCCAATTCACCTCTTCACCCGCGACGAAGCGAGCGGCACCCGGGAGGTATTCTGGGAAAAACTCCTCAAAAAAGGGGCCATTGCCGCCAGTGCCAATGTCGTGGCTTCCAACGGCGCCATGAAAGCAGCCATCGCTCAGGATAAGGACGCCATCGGCTATGCGGGGATCGGCCATGTGGATCAAAGCGTGAAGGGCGTTGTCCTCGATGGTGTCGTGCCGTCTCAGGCGAATGCCATGAACGGGAGCTATCCGGTGGTGCGCAAGCTCTACATGAACACCAAAGGGGGACCCTCAAAGCTCGTACAAGCCTTCATCGACTACATCATGAGCCCCGATGGCGCTGCCATCATCGCCAAGGCTGGATATCTGCCTCTTAAGTGAGAAGTCAGGCGTTAGGAGTGAGGGAAGGGGGGCGGCCATAGGGCCGTCCCGATAAAGGGTGTTGAAAAAGGTCTCAGAACTACCCCTTGCGTCATTCCGGTGAAGACCGGAATCCAGCCGGGACGGGCTTCCTGGACCCCGGTTTTCGCCCATGCACGTCAACTTAAGGATATTCCGTGTGGTACTAAATGGTTACAAAACCGGGAAGTCTCCCAAACGTCATTCCGGCATGTTTTTGGCCGGAATCCAGGGTCCTGAGAGTCTTCCGGACCCCGGCCAAATGCCTGCCGGGGTGACGATGCGTGTTGGCAGCTGGAGCCCTATGTATTCGAAAGTAAAATCGAATTCTCTTAAATTGACGCGTATGGGCGTCCGCCGGGGTGACGTGATTGGGCCGTTTATCAGACACCCGGTAAAGGGTGAGTGGCACTGAAAGACAAGTCCGACCGATGGATTGAACGGCTGCTCCTGAGTGCTACGGCGGTTTCAGGCGTGGCCATTGCAGCGATCCTGATTCTGCTCGCATACTTTTGCCTGCCGTTGCTGACCTCCCATGGGCTTACAAGTGTTTTCGCCCAACAATGGCAGCCTTTCGGCGGGCATTTCGGGATCCTTCCCATGTGCGCGGGGTCGCTGGCGCTGTCGATTCTCGCCCTGGCCCTTGCCCTGCCCCTGGCGCTGGGGACCTGCACTTTGGCGCACCTGCTTGGCCGGGGGCCCTTCGCCCGTTTGCTGTCGGCCATGATTCATTTCATGACCAGTATTCCAACGGTGATCTACGGGTTTGTGTCGGTTTTCCTGCTGATACCGAGGCTGCGCGACTGGTTTGCCGTCGGGAGCGGGTTTTCCCTGTTGGCGGCCGTGCTGACTTTGAGTCTGCTGATCCTCCCGACGATCACCCTGATCCTCCAGAGCCGGCTGGCACAACTCGATCCAACGCTCAGGCTGGCTGCCGAAGCCATGGGTTTTACCCAGGTGCAGCAGATGCGCTGCGTGCTGCTCCCCGCGGCTTCCAGCGGCCTGGCCGTCGCCGCCATTCTGGGCTTTGGAAGGGCCGTCGGTGACACCCTCATATCCCTCATGGTGGCCGGCAATGCGGCCCAGTTCCCCACGTCCTTGTTTGCCTCCATGCGCACACTGACCGCCCACATCGGGCTGGTCCTCGCGACCGACAGCCGGAGCATGGCCTACCAATCCGTCTTCGCCGCCGGGCTGCTGCTTTTTTTGCTCACCGGAATGGTGAGCCTGCTCATTCGCAAAGCGGGGAGCAAGAACGGGAGGGTTTCGCGTGCCAAGAATTTCTGACCGGCTGCTCACCGGCCTGGCCTGGCTTTCAGGGGGCGGCGTGCTGCTCGCGGTGATGCTGCTGGTAGGGTTCCTTGTCTACCGCGGCATGGCAAGCGTCAACCCGGATCTCTTCTTCGGAGATACCCCGTGGGTTGAAGCGATCTTCGGGCAAAGGCCTGTCTTTGGAGGCATCTGGCCGGCCGTGGTGGGGACCTTCTCTCTGGTCATCCTCTCGACGGTCGTCTCTCTTCCCATTGGGATCGCCAGCGGTATCTACCTGGCGGAATACGCCCCGCAACGATGGCGTTCCCTGCTGGGCTTCATGGTCGACCTGCTCTCCGGGACCCCTTCGATCGTCATGGGACTCTTCGGTTTCACCATTATTCTCGCGCTTCGCAGGACCTTTCTTCCGGGCGCCCGCACGGGACTCCTGCTGGCGGCGGTTTGCATTGCCTTGCTCATTCTGCCTTATATCATCCGCACCACGGAATCCGCCCTGGAGGGCATCCCCGAACATTTTCGGCTCCTGGGGCCGAGCCTGGGTCTGACCCGATGGCAGAATATCAGCAAGGTGCTCCTTCCCCTCGCCGGCCGCGGCATTCTGAGCGGCACTATTCTGGCCATCGGGCGCGCCGCGGAGGATACGGCGGTCATTCTCCTGACCGGTGTGGTCGCCCACGCCGGAATTCCCCGCAGCCTGGCCGACAAGTTCGAAGCGCTGCCCTTCCGTATCTACTACCTGGCTGCGGAGCACCGCAACCCACAGGAACTGGACCAGGGATTTGCCACTGCTCTGGTGCTTCTCTCTCTGACCGGGCTGTTGTTCTTGGCCGCAGTCTTCCTCCAGCGAAGCGTTGAAAGCCGATGGCAGACCCGATGATCCAGAAGACTGAAGCGACCGTTGAGGCATCGGGGCTAAGCGTCCATTTTTCCGGGAAAACCGTGCTTGCCGAACTGGATTTCTACCTCCGGCCGGGTGAGATTACGGTAGTCGTGGGACCGTCGGGTTCGGGCAAGACCACCCTGCTGCGCAGCCTCAACCGTCTGAATGAGTGCTTTCCCGACTGCGATACGGAAGGTACGGTACGCCTTAGGCTCGATGGGCGATACGGCGATATCTATGGGAATTTTCTCTCCTTGCCGGAGCTTCGGCGGCGGGTGGGAATGGTCTTTCAAAACCCGGCGGTCCTGCCATTTTCCATCTGGAAAAACCTCACCATGCCCCTCCGGGTGACCCTGGGCCTGACCGGAACCGCCCTCGCCGAGCGGGCCGAAGGCGCGCTCCGGGATGTCTCCCTCTGGGATGAGGTAAAAGATCGCCTCCACGAGGCCGCCGCGACCCTTTCCGGGGGGCAGCAGCAGCGGTTGTGCCTGGCGCGGGTGTTGGCCCTGGGACCCCGGGTCCTGCTCCTCGACGAACCGACCGCCTCGCTGGATTTTCGCTCCGCGGCGAGAATTGAAGAGCTTCTCCTGGAGCTCAAGGACCGATACACGATCCTGGCCGTCTCGCACAGCTTGAGTGAAACCCGCCGCCTGGCGGACCGGGTCCTCGTGCTGCGGGAGGGCCGCATCGTCCAGGAATTGGACCGGCAGCACCTGGGCGATCCCGCCGTATTCCAGCAGCTCATCGAAGCCGCTTTTTGAAGGAGAGTGGGGAAACCATGCTCAGCGTGACTATCCCAGGATGGAAGACCCTGCAGCTCTCGCACCTGGTACTGGACTACAACGGCACCATCGCCCTTGACGGGCGCCTCATCGAGGGCGTGAAGCCTCGCCTTACCGCGCTCGCCGCCTCGCTGACCATCCACATCCTGACGGCGGACACTTTCGGAAGTGTGCGGGAAGCCCTTGTGGGCCTTCCCTGTCAGCTCGCCGTCATTCCGGTTGAGCGGCAGGCCGAGGCGAAACTGGCCTACGTTGCCGAATTGGGTCGGGAAGCCTGTGTTTGCATCGGGAACGGGCGCAACGACCGTCTTATGCTCAAGGAAGCAGCCCTTGGCATGGCCGTCGTCCAGGCAGAAGGCGCAGCTGCTGAAGCCCTCCTTGCCGCCGATGTGGTGAGCTGCAGCATCCTCGAAGCCCTCGACCTCCTCTGCCGGCCGCTCCGGCTGACCGCGACGCTTCGCTCATGACGATTCAGCGTCAGTTTCTACCTGGACTTTGAAGGACATTTGACGCGAACAAAGATCATCAGCCTGATTCATGGACTCACCAGCTTTGAAGGCAGCCTCCCCCAGCTCGGGTTATGACCGCAGCCGTCGTGCCATTCATCCATAGCGTTTTCCAATAAGAATCATACTTTGCTATTTACATAACCGATTTGCTTTTCCAGGCTTTTCTTCCTATGTGTCAGCCTTGGTTTGGAGGGCTGTGGATCGAATCCTTCTGTTTGAAGGATGATCGGCGAGCGGAGCAGCCCAGGGGAAAGTCTAAAAATCTGCCCTTCGGCGAGTCACGAGGAGAAGATCATGCGCAAGAAAATTCAACTGATTGCTGCCTTCCTGTTCGTTCTCTCACTAGTCCTGCCGGCACACGGTCAGCATCCGCAGGCTGAAAAGAAGGAATCGAAAATAGGCGGGCAACTCAATTTCCTGGGCTGGGAAGGCTACGATAATCCAGCGGTTTTCAAGCCGTTTTACGAGCAATACGGAGTGGTTCCCAACGCCACCTATATTGGAAGCAATGATGAAATCATCAGCCTCTATAAAGCCGGCGGGCCCGGCGTCTACGACATGGGGAACATCAACTCACGCTATATTGAGGCAATGATCGAGCAAAAGATGCTGATGCCGTTGGATGAGTCAAAGCTTCCGAACCTGAAGAAGTTCTTTCCTGCCTGGATAAAACAAAACTTCGGACGCGGTAAGGATGGCAAGCTCTATGCGGTCCCTGCTTATTCGGGCTACAGCGCGATTTGCTACCGTGCCGACATAGTCCCGGAGCCACAGAGCTGGAACTATTGGCGAGAATCGCCCTGGAAAGAGAAGTATGCTGTCGGTACCAATCCCATGGCGACTGTGTACCTCTGGGCGATGACGCTCGGCAAAGGGCAGGATGCCAGAAAATGGACCCAAAAGGATCTGGAAGCGATCAAAGCCTACGGCATGGAGAAATGGAAAGGCGCATTCACCACCGCAGCGACCATCGGAGAGCAAATTGACCTGTTGGTCCGGGGTGATGTCACGACCACCGATGACTGCGAACCTTACGCCACCATCGAAGGCCAAAAGCGGGGGGCCGATGTGAAAATCGCTCTCCCAGCGGGTCCGACCAAAATGTGGGTCAATTGCTACTTTGTCTTTGCCGGCGCCAAGAACAGCGAAACCGCTCAAGCATGGATCAACTATGCCATAAGCAAAGAAATTGCGGCCAAGATGGCCACGAAGCTGGGGGTCGCCGTTACCAATCAGGAAGCCTATGAGCTGATGGCACCGGAGTTGGTGAAACGCGTGGGGTTTGAGAACATGGATAAGACTATAATGAACGCGGAATTCAATGTTCTTCCCGATTCAAACGCGCAAGACCCTTATGTCAAGCTGTCTGATATTTATCGCGCCTTCGATGAAATCAAGGCTTCGGCAAGTCGGCAGAAGAGTCAATGATCGTCCATCAATCTCCGGGCAGCCTCTAAGGAGAGAGCGGTGCGCTGCCCGGAGCTTTCTTCACTGTGGCGAGAAGCTCTATGAGCCAAATGGTATTGTTTGAGAATATCTCTAAGCATTTTGGTGAGGTGATCGCCCTGAACCGTGTCAACCTTGCAGTGAAACGAGGTGAGTTTCTCTCACTTTTGGGTCCCAGCGGGTGCGGTAAGACGACCTTGCTGAGAAGCTGTGCCGGGCTGGAACCGCTTACGAAAGGTCGCGTCTACCTGGAAAACCAGGATGTGACCGATATTCCGCCGCATAGACGGCCTGTTAATATGGTTTTTCAGCGTTGGGCGCTGTTTCCGCATATGACCGTCTCGGAGAATATCCGCTTCGGCCTGGCGATCAAGAAAGTTCCCAAATCCGAGATCTCACGCCGGGTAGGCTCCATACTGGAGCTGGTCAAGATGAAAGATTATGACGACCGATACCCTCGCCAGCTCAGTGGCGGGCAAGCCCAGCGAATTGCGTTGGCTCGCGCCCTGGTGATGCAGCCAAAGGTTTTGCTCCTTGACGAACCACTTGGATCGCTGGATCTCAAATTGCGTCAGGAGATGCAGTTCGAGCTGATCAATATCCACAAGCAACTGGGGACGACTTTCATCTATGTGACTCACGACCAGGAGGAGGCCCTCACCATGTCCGACCGGATCGTGGTGATGAAGGATGGCGCTATCGTTCAAGACGGCTCACCCTCCGAAATCTATCAAGAACCCAATAGTGTCTTCTCGGCTCAGTTCATTGGCGAAACCATACTCTTTTCCGGCAAGGTCGAAACCACGAACGGAGCTTTTTGTACGGTAGACACCGGGGAGCTTCTGCTCCATTGTGCGGGAAAACCGGGGTTACATGTTGGACAACACGTATCGGTCTGTATCCGACCGGAAAGGGTCCAGCTCGCGCTCAAGCCGGATGAAAAATGGGACAATCGACTGCAAGGTCATATGGTTAATACTATTTTTAAGGGTCCCATTGTTCTTTACCAGCTCAAGGTAACGCGTGATCGGATGATCACGATCCCAAAAGACCTAAAAGACAATACTCCACCCTATATCGATAATTCACTTATAAGTATTGGATGGTCACGAGAACAATGTATCGTACTCACAGAATGATAATTCCTTTGGGCTGAACTACATAACATGAAGCATGATAAATTACAACATATTAGCCTGATTGCGACTATAAATAAGTTAGGACCGGCAGCTATTTATATTTATATTTTTTTTGTGACCCCAATTGCTGTATTTTTTGTCTATAGCTTTTGGTCAGTATCCCAATGGGAAATTATCAGAGAATGGACTCTTAGTAATTATAATACGGTTTTTACTTCACCGGTATTCACCATCTTGATCTTTCGTTCGATTGCAATCGGTTTGGTCACTGCAACCCTATCGGTTATTCTGGTCTATCCCTTGGCCTACGCGATGGTGTTCAATTTTGAGAAATATCGAGATCTGATCCTTTTCCTGTTAGCCATCAGTCTTTTCAGCAATTATCTTGTGCGTATATATGCCTGGAAATCGATCTTGAGCAGCAATGGCCTGGTCAATTACCTGGCCATGCAAATCGGGTTGGTGGATGGTCCGACACATTATCTCATCTATAGCCAGTGGGGTGTGATCCTGGTGTTGATGAATGTCTACATCCCTTTTGCAACCTTGCCCATCTACTCGTCACTGCTCAATGTCGAACGCGAGACCATTGACGCCGCAGCCGACCTGGGGGCCGGCCCCTTTCAGACCTTCTGTAAAATCACGCTTCCCCTCAGCATGTCCGGCGTGATTGTCTCATTCCTGTTCATCTTCCTTCTGGCTGCCGGTGATTTCGTCACACCGCAACTCGTCGGCGGAAAAACCGGCATGATGATCGGCAATGCCGTCGCCACGCAATTCGGGATCGTCTGCAATTGGCCGCTTGGGTCGGCAATGGTTTTTTCAACCATCGCTATTATCGCGGCTACCCTGGTAGCAGGTTTTCTGCTCCTCCAGGTCGTGCGGAAAGCAAGGAGGAAGATTTCAGCTCTTGCATCTCTTTCACCGAGCAGCCATGCAGACTCGGCACCCGGGGCCATACCTCCATCTCCTTTGAAGATCAGGCGGAGACTGAGCGTTGTGCGTCTACCGATACTTCGCATTTATGCTGTCCTGGCGTTGTCCTTCCTGTTTTTACCGGTCCTCATATTGGTCCTTCTATCCTTCAACAAGAACATAACCGGTGTCTTTCCATTAGAAGGTTTTACGATGGATTGGTACCGCGAAGCATTCAACAAAGGGATCCTCTGGCCGGCCCTGGAGAATAGTGTGAGAATTGCAGCGGGTACCGCACTAATGTCGGCACTTCTCGGAACGCCGGCCGCGTTTGCCCTCACGCGCTACGGCTTCCGGTTCAGGAAGGCGTTGCGGGTGATCTTGAGCATCCCCATAAGCATGCCCACTCTATTGATCGGCATCTCCCTGCTCTCGTTTTTCGCCTTCTTCTCGATATCTCGATCCCTGATTACCGTGATCATCGGTCACGTCGTATATTGTGTGCCGTATATGGTGCTGGCGGTGTCAGCGCGCTTGCAGGAATTTGATTTTACCGTTGAAGAGGCCGCCCATGATCTCGGAGCCACTCCGTTTCGGACCTTCAGGATGATCATCTTTCCGCTCATCCGGCCGACGATTGTGGGGGCGATGCTGCTCATTTTCTCCCTGTCTTTCAACATGTTTGTGATCACGTATTTCAATATCGGTGCCCAAAGCACGCTTCCGATGGTCATTTGGAGCATGCTGCGACCGGGAATCGATCCTTCCTTGAACGCTTTGGCGACAATGGTCATTGCGGTCTCGATTGGGTTGCTTTTCCTGGCTAATCGCTTGGGCGCGATCAAACTGGGTGTCTAAAGAGGATGCATCCGCCTGTCCGGAGTATGGATGACAGACAGGAAATGCCGCACAGCCCGGGGGATTTGCCGTAGAGACGCAAGGTAATGAGCTCAGGGATGGCATGAGAGCGGAACCGAGGGCTGGAGCTTTTCTTACAACGATTTACGATGGAACGGAAAAGAGACCCTATGCCTGAAATGTTGTTCGATAGTGATTACCTGGAGCGGATCGAGGAAGAAGCCTTCATGCAGGCGAGCGACCGGATGGACGCAGGCTGCAAGGTCATCGGCGTATACTGCGCCTTCACCCCCAAAGAGCTCATTGCGGCAGCCGGGGCGATCCCGGTTTCCCTTTGCGGTTCCTCGGAAAAACCCATAGCCGACGCAGAGGCCCACCTGCCCAGGAACCTCTGCCCCTTGATCAAATCGAGTTACGGCTTTGCCCTCACCGACACCTGCCCCTATTTCCATGATGCTGAGTTCGTGCTCGCCGATGCCACCTGCGACGGCAAGAAGAAGATGTTCGAGCTCCTGGGGCGAATCAAGCCCCTTCATCTCTTACAGCTCCCCCAAACCGCCGATACGCGCGAAGCCTTGGATTCCTGGCTGAGTGAACTGCAGAAGGTCAAAGCACTGATCGAAGAACGAACGGGCAGGCTGTTAACCGACGAGTCGATCAGAGAACAGATCAAGCTTTACAATCACTATAGAAGGACCGCCGAGCAGGTCTTCGCTTTCAACCGCGGCGAGGTGCCCCTGCTTTACGGACGAGAGATCAACCGGATCACCAACCCGGCCGGATTCGAATGCAACCTCCCCTGGCGGATCGCTGAGATGCGCCAGGCCATGGAACGGGCCCGGGAACGTGCGGAAAGCCTCGATTTTCAGCGGAAGATGGCGCGCAAACCGAGGATCCTTCTGACCGGATGTCCCACCACGCACAAGAAAGTCCTCAATGCCATTGAAGAGAACGGCGGAGTGGTTGCAGCCATGGAGAACTGCGGTGGTTTGAAGGCGCTTGGCCTGTTGGTGCGCGAGGACATTGACCCGCTGGAGGCCCTGGCGGAGCGGTATCTTGCCGTTGCCTGTCCTTGTATGACCCCCAACACGAGAAGGCTGGACCTGATCGGGCGGACCATCGAAGAGTATCACATCGCCGGGGTGGTCGAGCTGACCTGGCAGGCCTGCCACACCTACAATATCGAAGCCTATCAAGTAGGGGAATTTGTTACGAACCAGTGCGGCTGTCAGTATTTGCAGATCGAAACGGACTATTCAGAAGCCGACACTCACCGGATCAAGTTGAGGATCGATGCCTTTCTCGAGCTCTTGAATTGATAACGACGATCGAGGACCGGAAGCACTGACAACCGGAGCGCATCCGTCTCGGAACCGATCAGAACGAACCGTCCCTCTTCACGATACTGGAACAGGATATGAAGGAATCGGAAACCGTTGCCGGGATCGATATTGGGTCCCGCTCCATTGAATTGGTGGTATTCAGCGGAGGGAGGCTGGTCCGCCGGGCAAAGGCGCCGACGACCTTCGACCCCCTGGCGCAGAGCAAAAAGCTCCTCGATGGGATGACCGGCTGCCGGATGGTGGCGACCGGCTATGGACGCAAGCTCTTTTCCGACTCCTTTCACGAGCTTCAGGCTACCGCGATCACCGAGATCCAGGCCTATGCCTTAGGGGCGCGATACCTGTTTCCCGAAGCCCGCACCGTGCTCGACATCGGCGGTCAGGACACCAAGGTGATCCTGCTGAACCCTCATGGCAAGGTGGCCAAGTTCGAGATGAACGACCGCTGTGCCGCAGGCACAGGGAAGTTTCTGGAATTCATGGCGACGGCCCTGCAGGTCCCGCTCGAGGATTTTGGAGATTTTGCGCTGCGCTCGGACAAACGCATCCAGATCAACAGTATGTGTACGGTCTTCGCGGAGAGTGAAGCCACCTCGCTCATGGCTCGCGGTGAACGTGCCGAGAATATCGCCATGGGGCTGCATCTGGCGATCATTCAGCGCACGGTCGGCATGCTCCGACGGGTGGGGATGCAGGCCCCCCTGGTTTTTGCCGGAGGGGTGGCTCACAACCCATGTGCCAGAAAGGTTCTGGAAGAGCACCTGAATGCCCCAGTCATCGTCCCCTCTGAACCCGATATGGTGGGTGCTATCGGCGCAGCCCTCCACGGCATCCACACCTGAAACAAAGCCTTTCAAACAAGACCCCCCCTTATCATCCTCCATCACCAGCGGCGTTCCCACGCAGGAGCATCGGAACGAGAGCAAGGCGCAAGAGGCAGTCATTGTTGTTGAATTATGGAAGCACAAATCAGCCCTGCCACAATCCCTGTTACATGGCATGGTCCTTTGTGGTATGGATTATTGCCCCAAGACATCGATTTGAGTGTCGGCCGGGTCTTTCCGGGACCCCCTGCAGCGGAGGAGATAGCGGGTTTTGACCAAGAGGCTCGTTTTCAACAACCTTCAAATCAAAGTCATGCTGCTTTTTGTTCTCATCGCCCTGGCGCCGCTATGCGTCGTGGGGACCCTTGCCATGGGGACGGCGGAAGAGCTCATACTGGGCATCGCCACGAATCAGATCAACCACATGGCTGCGGACAAGGCCGCTCTGTTGGAGAGATGGATTTCAGAGCGCAGGGCCGATCTCGAAGTGGTGGCCGGCTCTTCCATCCTGAAGTCCCTGGACTATGACCGGATCCAACCCTTTCTTGAGCTGGTGAGGAATAAGTACGGTGTCTACAGTACAATGATTGTGGTCTCACAGGACGGCAAAATCCTGTATGACAGCTCTCGAAAAGCCTTCGATCCCCAGGCGGAACCATGGTTCCGGCAGGCGTTAGCCGGCAAACCCTACCTCTCCGATATCGTTTTCGATCCCGCACAGAACGAATCGTTTTTCTGGATTTCGATGCCCCTGGTTGATGACTCGGAAACCGTGAATGGCGTGGTCTGTGCCGCGGTCAGCACCAACACCATTCTCTCCTTGATTTTGAGGGTGTCCCTTGGAAAGACCGGGGAATGTTATCTCGTGAATCGCGAAGGCACTTTTCTCGCCCATAAGGAACCCCGCCGGATACTCAACGAAAACATCGCCCAGTCGGAGAGCTTCAAGAACATACTGAACAGCGGCAAGCGCAGAATCACCTACATTGACTACAGGGGCATCGAGGTGATTGGAGCTTCGGCCCGGGTTGACGGAACCGAATGGGCACTGGTGGTGGAACAGGACAGGGAAGAGGCGTTTCGCGATGCAGAACGGCTAAAACAATACATCTACGTGGTGGCATCCTTTTCAGCCTGCGGGGCACTGGCCCTGGCCTGGCTGCTCTCGCACTACGTGGTGAGTCCCATTCGCAAACTGAGCACTGCCGCCACTTATCTGGCCGGGGGTGAATTTGAAAAAGTGCAGGTCGAAACCAGTCGTGCCGATGAAATAGGGCTGCTGTACACGGCGTTCGGGGAGATGGCAAAACAGCTCCAAAACCGGCAGGTCATGCTTGAGCGGCGTGTGGTTTTGAAGCAGGCGGAACTGGAAGAAACCGGTGCAAGACTCAAGGAAACCCAACAGGCCGCAGCCCGTTCCCAGCAGCTGGCGTCTATCGGGCGCCTCTCCGCCGGGGTGGCCCATGAGATCAGGACCCCTCTGACCTCACTCAAGTTGTTCCTCGAATCCGTTGAGAATGAAATCGCCATATCACCGGAGTACGAAGAGGACTTCCGGATCGCGATGAAACAGGTCAAGCGGATGGAGGCCACCATCAGCCGTTTCCTCGACTTCGCAAAGCCGCAGAACCCCGTTTTTTCCCGGCTGGACGTGGGAGAGCTGATCGAGGATGCGCTGCTCGTGGTCGGACCGAAGGCCAGGCAGCAGGAGACTCTCATCCAGAAATCGATATCCCGCCGGCTTCCAAAGGTCAAGGGAGACCGCAAACAGCTCGGTGAAGCGCTCCTGAACCTGATGGTGAACGGTCTTGAAGCCGTATCGAGTCAAGGAGAAGTGCAGATCACGGTCGATCCCGTTGAGCTTGAGCTGGGAGGCCGGTTGCAGCCGTGTGTGCGCATCGATGTCCGCGATACGGGGCCGGGGATTGCTGAAGAGAACATGAACAAGCTTTTTGACCCGTTTTTTACCACCAAAGCAACCGGCGCTGGACTTGGGCTCTCCATTGTCTACAGCACGATCCAAAGACACGGCGGAGAGGTCATGGTGCAGAGCGCCGTCGGCAAGGGGACGACCTTTTCGATGCTCGTCCCTGCGGATGTGTAGCCAATGCTGGAGGAAAATGGAAAAGATCCTGATAGTTGACGATGATGAGGGCTTGATTCACTTCCTGCACCGCTTCTTTGCCAGGCAGGGATACGATGTTCACGCCTGCAGCAACGGTCAGGCCGCACTTGAACTGATAGCGCATGAACCGTTCGACCTGATCCTGCTCGACTACAAGATGCCCGGAGTGAACGGCCTTGACACGCTCAAAGAAGTGCGCCGATCTCAGGTCAAGACCCCCGTGATCATCATGACCGCATACGGCACCACGGATACGGCCATCGAGGCCATGAAGCTCGGGGCCTACGACTACCTGCCCAAACCCTTCGATCGACAGGAACTGCAGCGCATTGCGGCAGACGCTCTCGAGGTGAATCGGATCATGAAGGAGCTGGTCACCATTCCCGGCCATCTCTTTCGCCCCTCCCCTCCCTCCCCGAAAGGCATGGCAAAGATCGTCGGCACTCACCGAAAGATGCAGGAGGTCTACAAGCTCATCGGGCAGGTCGCGGGAAAAGACGTGACCATTCTCATTACCGGGGAGAGCGGAACGGGCAAGGAGCTGGTTGCACGAGCCGTCTATCATTACAGCAACCGGAGGGACAAGCCCTTTCTGGCCGTCAACTGCGCTGCGATTCCGGAGACCCTGTTTGAGAGTGAATTGTTCGGTTTTGAGCGAGGCGCTTTCACCGGTGCCGAACGTACCCATATCGGCAAAGTCGAGCGATGCCACGACGGCACGCTCTTCTTTGACGAAATTGGAGACATGCCTCTCGCGACTCAGGCGAAAGTGCTTCGCGTGCTCCAGTACGGCGAATTTGAAAGGCTCGGCGGAAAAGAAACCATCCACGTTGACGTGAGGATCATCGCCGCGACCAACAAGAACCTGGAAAAGGAAGTCGAAAACGGCCGCTTCCGCGAAGACCTCTACTGGAGGCTCAAGGTCATTTCCATCGACATCCCTCCGCTTAGAGAACGCACCCAGGACATCCCGCTCCTCGTCGATTATTTTGTGGGCCGTTTCAGCGACGAATACCAGACGCCCATTCGCTATGTTGCCGATGCCGCCATGGAGAAGCTCAAAAACCATCCCTGGCCCGGCAATGTGAGGGAACTGGAGAATTGCATCAGGCGGGCGGTGCTGCTCTCCCTGGGCGACGTCATCCTGGAAGATCACCTGAAACTGGAATCGGACGAGCAGGGCTCGTTGCAGGGCAACAGCCGGGAGCAGCTTCTGGCAACCATCGACCGAAAGCTGGCGGAGCTCATTCCGGACATTTTGCGGCTGGCTGCCGAAAAGACCCATGCCAATGTCATTGAGATGGTCGAAAAGGCGCTCATTTCTAAGGTTTTGGAGCAGTGCGGCTATAACCAGGTCAAGGCGGCCCGGATGCTGGGAACCAGCCGCAATACGCTGCGCCACCGAATGAAGAAGTTTCTCATCACCGCTTCCGTGGATCAGACCGGCACGGATAAGTGCTGAAAATGCACCACCATCTGTTCAAACTCTGAACAATCCCGCCGCCCGCCTTGCGGGGCGCGCTCGCCACCCCCTTTCGGGACCGCATTGCGAGTCCCCGTTGCTGCCATTGCAGCAGGGTTCAAGACAAACCATGCCCCTCTGTCCCCGCATCAATAAGATCATTTATGCATAATAATCCAGTGGTTAAATTAAAACGCCCAATCAGCGCCCATAGCGGCACACGAATTGCTCAAGGCCTGAGGACTGCAATCACAGGCGATGTGGCGACCATGTCCAGAGGCGGCGTAAATGGTAACGAAATTAAAGGGTTCAATGCACTCCACGAAAACCGGGGAAGGCGTGGCAAGGGAAGAGATTGACCGGGCCAATGCCAGGCTGCGCCATTTCAGGGGGGTAGCGGCGATCGTGATGGGCGACGCCCTGAAGATCTGGGGAGAGATCTGGGATGCCTGCCAGGATCATCGATCCTGCGACGAGATTTTAGAGGGTATTCCGGAACCGCCGGGCCTTTTCTCCGGGTCGGGGCGGGCTGAATCCCTTGAGAAGCTTCATCTGCTCGGGACCTACATCGACTATGCAAAGCGGCTTTGCGAGGGTTCAATCGATCAACTGTTTCAACACGAAAGCGAGGTAGAGGTATGCCTAGACAGCTCACAGTCATTTCCGGAACCAAACCAGCCGAACATTACGAGGTCTTGTCGCCCGAAGAAAAAGCGAGGCACTTCCGGAATGTGATCGGCGTTGTGCTCCAGGATGCAGAGGATGTCTGGTCCGAACTCTGGATGGAGCTTCACGGAAAGGTTACCGACGGCACTCTGATTCTTCCGGAGGCGGAAAGGGGATTCAAGCCCGAGTGCGGGTGGCCCGAGTTTCTGGAGAAATTGTGGCTTCTCAAACATTACCTCGACTATGCGAAGAAGTTTTCAGCAGGAGAAGTGTAGGCGGGCGGACGATCATCAGTGAGCGGGCCGGAAGCCGAATCGGTGCAAAGGAACCGCCGGGGCAAAAGGTCTCGGCGGACCAACCAGACCCAGGAGGTGCAGCAGCAATGACAGACATCAACCATCAAGAAAACCCTTTCACCATCGCTCAAAAGCAGATCAATGATTGTGCAGACATTTTGGGTTTACCTGCCGGTGCCAGACAGGCACTGCTTCACCCGATGCGGGAATTCCACGTGAACTTTCCGGTCCATATGGATGATGGCACGGTGAAGATTTTTCAGGGGTTCCGAGTGCATTACAACGATGCCAAGGGTCCGACCAAGGGAGGGATCCGATTTCATCCCGACGAGACCATCGATACGGTTCGAGCGCTGGCCGCCTGGATGACCTGGAAGTGTTCGCTTCTCGATCTTCCCCTCGGTGGGGGCAAGGGGGGCGTGATCTGCAACCCGAAGGAATTGTCCCAGCCGGAGCTGGAGCGTATAAGCCGGTCCTATATCAAAGCCATCGCCGCGCTCATCGGTCCTGATCGAGACATTCCGGCCCCGGACGTCTATACCAATCCCCAGATCATGGCCTGGATGCTTGACGAGTATTCGTCCATCATTGGCAAGAGTCAGTTCGGGGTGATCACGGGCAAGCCCCTGTCGCTGGGTGGGTCCCCGGGCCGCGCTGACGCTACGGCAAGGGGTGGGATGTTCACCCTTCGCGAGGCCGCCCGCAAGGTGGGCATTGACCTCAGCAAGGTGACCATGGCCATTCAGGGTTTCGGGAATGCCGGCAGCTACGCGGCATCCCTGGCCGAATCGATGTTTGGATCAAAAATCGTGGCCGTGAGCGATTCAAAGGGTGGGGCCATCTGTGATGAAGGTCTCTGCATCCCCAAGATCGCCCAGCACAAATCCGATACCCGTTCGGTTGTCAGCTGTGCCGGGACGGAGTGCATCGACAATGAAGCCCTGCTGCAACTGGACGTGGACGTCCTGGTGCTCGCCGCCATGGAGGGAATGGTTACCGCGAAAAACGCCGACAAGGTGAAGGCGAAAATCCTGGTTGAACTGGCCAACGGCCCGACCACTCCCGAAGCGGACGAAATACTCTACCGGAAAGGCGTCCACGTGATCCCGGATTTCCTGTGCAACGCCGGCGGAGTAACGGTATCGTACTTTGAAATGGTCCAGAACGCCTGCATGTATTATTGGGATGAACAAGAAGTCTATGAGAAGCTCGATAAGAAGATGACCCGAGCCTATCATGAAGTCTTCAATACCTCTGAAAAATACAAGATCAATATGCGCAAGGCTGCGTATGTGGTCGCCGTTGAACGGGTGGTTGAAGCGATGAAGCTTCGAGGCTGGTTTTAGAGCCGAGATGCGCGACACACCGGCGAGCCGCTGAAGAAACGGTTTGCGGTCATAGCGTCCCTGTTTTATCTGAGAAGGCACACGAGAGAATCTTTTCGTGTGCCTTTTTGTCTCCTGTGCTAATAGATAGTGGCTGTTTTCAGCCAATGATTGAGATCTTTTCACCCAGGGGGCCCGGCAACCGGTAATCCCCGGCGCAAAGGGTGAAGGAGGACCAAGAGGTTTCCTGATGCTCCACTCCAGGCCGATTGACAGCGGCATACCCGCTCTGGACAAGATCCTGCAGGGGCTTCGACTCGGGGACAATGTTGTCTGGCAGGTTGATGGACTGGACACCTACCTGAAAGTGGTCCGTCCCTTCGTCAGTCAGTCCTTCCAGGATGGCCGCAGGCTTGTCCACGTGAGATTCATGCCCCATTCCGGGGCGCTCGACCCGGACCCCCGCATGATCACCAAAGAGGTAGACCCCCGGCCCGGTTTCGATTTCTTCAGTGCCCAGGTGAACAAGATCATCGAAGAGAACGGGAGGGAGGTTTTCTATGTTTTCGACAATCTCTCCGCGCTGGTTGCCGACTGGGCCACCGATGAACTGCTGGCGAATTTCTTTCAACTGACCTGCCCTTATCTCAGAGAACTGGATACCATCGCCTACTTCGCCCTGACCCGGGGCCAGCATTCTCACAGTGCGGTTGCCCGAATCCGAGACACCACTCAGGTCCTGATCGATCTCTACCATGTCGAAGATCAACTCTACGTTCATCCGCTGAAGGTTTATGATCGCTACTCGTCACAGATGTTCCTGCCGCATCGGTACTCAAGAGGGACCCTGACCCCGGTATTCGGCAGCGGGGACGCTTCCGCCATATCGCAGACCGCCAGCAAGAGCCCCCTCAAGGTCAAGGCGAAGTCACTGGCCCCATGGGACAGTGTTTTTAGAAAACTCAGCCAATACAGCCAGGATGGACTCCGGTTCCTGGAGAACTCGACGGAGATTCAGGTCCTCAAACAGGAACTGTCCCACATGATCATCGGCACTCATCCGGAATATGAACGCCTTGCGGATCGCTATCTGACCGTGAGGGACCTTCTGAATATCCGGAATCGGCTGATCGGGTCGGGTCGGATCGGCGGCAAGGCGGCCGGCATGCTCCTGGCCCGCGGAATACTGTCGAGGGATACGGAGGGGACCGATTACTCGAGTCTGCTTGAAGAGCACGATTCCTTTTACATTGGGTCGGATGTCTTTTTCACCTTTCTGGTGAACAACGACCTCTTTCGATCACGCCTTCGACTAACCAGGAATTCTCAGCTGTCACCCGAAGAGTTCAAACAGGTCGAACAACGCTTTCTCGAAGGGCGGTTTCCCAACGATATCATCGAGCAATTCAAGGACCTGCTCGACTACTTCGGCCAGGCACCGATCATCGTGCGATCGAGCAGTCTGCTCGAGGACGGGTTCGGCAATGCCTTTGCCGGCAAGTACCGGAGCGAGTTCTGCACCAATCAGGGCGACCCGGAAGAACGGATGGAGGCTTTTCTTCAGGCCGTGAAGCTGATCTATGCCAGTGCCGTCAATCCCGATGCCCTCTCCTACCGGCGTCGGCACGGCCTGGGGAACGCGGATGAACAGATGGCCATCCTGGTGCAACGGGTGTCCGGGATGCGCTATAAGAGCACCTTTTTCCCCGCTCTTGCCGGGGTAGCCTTCTCGCACAATCTGTACCGATGGAGCGATCGGATCGATCCCAACCAGGGCATTATTCGGCTGGTCTTCGGACTGGGCACCCGGGCCGTTGATCGGGTGGAAGACGACTATCCCAGGATGATCCCTGTCAGCAACCCGGGTCTGCGCCCTGAGATGGGCCCCAAAATAGCCTTCTATTCACAGCGCAAGCTCGACCTCCTGGACCTAACGGAAAACCGTTTCACCACCAGACACGTGGCCGAATTGATTGGTGACGCCGACTACCCGAACTTGCACCTGTTTCTCTCCTTTATGGAAGAAGGATATGTCAGGGACCCCGAAGGGCACCAGCTCAAAAGCGTCAAGAACAGCATTATCACCTTCAACAACCTGATTGTCCGGACTGATTTCATTAAGATCATGAAAGGGCTCCTGGCAAAACTCGAATCGGCCTACGGTTACCCGATCGATACGGAATTCACTGCATCCATCGACCCGAAAGGCAAACTCCGGATCAACCTGCTCCAATGCCGTCCCATGAGGCTGGCGGGACTGACGGAGGTCGGCACGGTGCCGGAAGATATTGCCCCCCATCGGGTCCTGTTCCGGGCCGGCCGTGCCATTTCAGGCGGAAACATTCCGCACATTCGATACATCATCTATATCGATCCGGGTCCCTACGCCAGGCTGGCATCTTTTGAAACCAGGTTGGAAATGGGACGAATCGTCGGTCAACTCAATCGGCATCCGGAAATTTCCGTTCACCCCCTGATGCTGATGGGGCCGGGCAGATGGGGGAGCTCCAACGTCGCCCTTGGTGTGAACACCACCTACGCGGATATCAACAACGCCTCGGTTCTCGTGGAAATTGCCCGTGAAGAAGCGGGGCATATTCCGGATGTGTCCTACGGGACCCATTTCTTTCTGGACCTGGTTGAATCTCGAATCCTTTATCTCCCTTTGTATCCGGACGATCCCGACTCTGGCTTCAACCAAGAATTCTTCAAGAAATCATCCAATGTTCTGAATCACCTCTTGCCCGATGCCGGAAGGTTTGTAGAATTCATCAAGGTGATCGATGTGCCTTCTGTTGCCGATGGAAAACACGCTCAGGTGGTGGCCGATCCAAGGACTCAGAAGGCGTTGTGCTTCATCGGTGCCGAATAGGAAACCGGCGCAAAAAAACGGAACCTCCGGAAGCGGTCGTGGAATTCTCTTTTTAGTTCCAGAGCAGCGATAGGCACAACAGCCTCTCCGTAAAGGATGACATTTTGGGAAGAGATGGATGATGGCAGAGCAGCTCACGATCCTGATCATCGAGGGTGAGGAAACGCTTCGAAAAGACCTTCGATTGTTCTTCGAAGCCTCCGGTTCAGAAGTCCTGGAGGCCGGGGACGGGATTTGCGGACTGACGGTTTTTCGGGAGAGGAGACCGGCGGTGGTCCTGGCTGACTTGAAGATGCAGGGAATCAGCGGTCTTGACCTCATCCATACCCTGGCTCAGGAGGCCCCGGGGACCCCTGTGGTTGTCATCTCCGACATCAAAGCCATTGAAGCATGCCTGAATGCCGTCCAAATGGGGGCGTGGGACTTTGTGACCCTGCCCATCGCCGACATGAGGCAGCTCTTCCATGTGGTGAAAAGGGTGCTGGAACGGGCGAGACTGCTTGATGAAAACCGCCGCTACAGGGATCAGCTCACTGACAGTCAAATGGTGGAAAAGGCCTTGAGGGAAAGTGAGGAGAGATATCGTGACCTGGTAGAGAACATCAACGACGTGGTCTTTTCCGTTGACATCAACGGTCGAATCACCTTTGTCAGCCCTGTTGTCGAGACGCTTTTCGGCTACCGGCCGGAGGAAATCATTGGACAGAGCTACCGGGATTTCTTCCTGCCTGAAGACCGGCCGGGGCTTGATCAGAGAATGAAAGGCATCCTGGAAGGCAATACGGAATCGCGGGAATACCAGGTGTATCGCAAATCAGGCAAACTGGTCTGGATCAGATCTTCCGGGCGACCGATGTGGAAGGAGGGAAGAATCATCGGACTCCAGGGATCACTCTCGGACATAACGGCGACCAAAACAGCTCAATTGGAACTGGCCGAACTGGCCGGCGAACTGACCATTCTCAACAACCTGGCCAGAGAAATGGGTGCCGATCTGTCCGTTGAGTTTGCGGTGACCGCTGCCCTGGACCACGTTATCCGGGCCGTCAAGCCTGACTTGGCGATGATTTTCCTGAGGGATGGGGAAAGACTCATTCCCAGAAGGGTTTTCTGTTCCACCGGGCTGTCGATTGACGTGGAATCATCCCACCACCGGGTAGGAGACTGTCTGTGCGGCCTGGCGGTCAAGAACGCAGGAGCGGTCTATTCCCGAGACATCCACACCGACATCCGCTGCATCCTCCCGGAGTGCAGGCAAGCCGGGCTACAGTCATTTGCCGCCTTGCCGTTGATCAGCTCCGGCGAAATCATCGGCACGCTGGGCGTGGCTTCAAAGCTGGAAAGAGACTTCGAGCTCCACGGATCTTTTCTGGAAGCCCTGACCGGCACCATTGCCATGGGCCTCAAGAATGCACTCCTTTACGAACAGGCCCAGGCCGATGCCATCGAGCTCAGAGTGAGGCTTGCTCGGATCCGGCGGGCCGAAGAAGAAAAAGAACGCCTGATGACCCAGCTTCAGCAGGCTCAAAAAATGGAAGCCATCGGCACCCTGGCAGGGGGCATCGCCCACGACTTCAACAATATCCTCACCCCCATCATCATGGGGGCACAGATGGTCCTGGAAACCCTTCCCGAAAAGGATCGGGCCCGCACCCTGACCCGGAAAATCCTGACGGCGGGGGAAAGGGCCAGGGACCTGGTGCGTCAGATCCTCACTTTCAGCCGCCAGAGCGATATGGAAAGAAGGCCGCTCATGTTGACGCCTGTTGTCAAGGAAGTCATCAAGCTCGCAAGGGCTTCTCTGCCTGCAACCATAGAGATCAGGCAGTCACTCCAGAGCGAACAGGATACGATCCTTGCCAACCCCACTCAGGTGCACCAGGTCCTCATGAACCTCATCACCAACGCCGCCCACGCCATGACGGGAACCGGCGGCGTTCTCACGATTCAACTGCGGGACATCCGGCCGGACGAGGCCATGGCCGCGTGCATACCCGAACTGCGACCGGGGCAGTACATCCGGTTGAGTGTGCGAGATACGGGTCATGGAATGGATTCCCGGACCCTGGAGCAGATTTTCAACCCGTTCTTCACCACCAAGCAGCGTGACCAGGGAACAGGCCTGGGATTGTCCATAGTTCACGGCATCGTGGAAAGCTACAGCGGCGCCGTCAGGGTTGACTCCAAGGTCGGGGAAGGAACTGTTTTTGATATTTACCTCCCAACCATGTCGAGGGCCCGAATCGAGGATGTCGATGAGATCACGCTTCTGCCTCGAGGCACGGAGCGAATCCTCCTGGTGGATGACGAGGCGGAGATCGTCGAGGTTGTGGCCGAGATGCTCCATCACCTCGGCTATCGAGTCGACACGGCAACGGACCCGAAGAAAGCCCTGGATCTCTTCGCCAAAGACCCCGGCCATTTTGACCTGGTTATTACGGATATGACCATGCCGGTGCTGACCGGCAGAGGACTCGCTCTTGAAATAAAACGCTTGAGACCGGATATCCCCATCATTCTGTGCAGCGGGTACAGCGACCAAACGGAACTGGAAAAGATCGAGAACGGATTGATCGCTGCTTTTCTCAGAAAGCCCATTGGACTGACCCTGGCTGCGTTGATTCGTGAGGTCCTGTCGAAGCCGCAAACCGGCCCATAGAAAGCTCCCACATGTCCAGGATTCTCATCATCGACGACGACAAGAGGGTTTGTGACATCCTTGCCGCCTTTGTCTGCTCCATGGGGCATGAGGCCGATCAGGTCTTCAGTCTGACTCACGGCCTTGAAAAGCTCGCCAACCACGCCTTTGATCTCGTAATCCTGGATGTGATGCTGCCCGATGGCAACGGCCTGGAAGCAATCCCCCGGATCAGGCATTCGCCCTCCTCTCCCGAAATCATCATCATCACCGGGGAAGGCACCCCGGAGGGCGCTCAGCTGGCCATGGAAAGCGGCTCCTGGGACTACCTGCAAAAGCCCCTCACAACGGATAAGGTCAACCTGTCCCTGACCAGGGTCCTCCAGTACCGACAGGGGAAGATGGGCGCCGGCAATTTCATGCTTCTCCAGCGGGATGCCATAATCGGCAACAGCCGGCCTGTAAAAGACTGCCTGTTGCAGGTGGCCAAGGCCGCCCCCGCCCAAACCAATGTGCTCATTACCGGAGAAACCGGCACCGGCAAGGAGCTCTTTGCACGGGCGATTCATGAGAACAGCCCGCGCGCCGATCGGCCGTTCGTGGTGGTCGATTGCAGCGCCCTGCCGGAGACCCTGGTTGAGAGTGTTTTGTTCGGTCACGCAAAAGGGGCCTTCACCGGGGCCGACCGGGAATCGGAGGGTTTGATCCGGACCGCCCACCGGGGAACACTCTTCCTCGACGAGATAGGAGAGCTTCCTGCGGCTATTCAGAGTGCCTTTCTCCGGGTGCTCCAGGAACGGCGTTTCAGACCGGTAGGCGCCAAAAACGAGGTGATCAGTGATTTTCGCCTGATTGCCGCAACCAACCGTGACATCAATGGAATGGCTCGAGCGGGTCAGTTTCGAAGTGATCTGCTTTACCGGCTGAAGTCCCTGGTCATTCATCTGCCCCCATTGAGAGAGCATGCCGCAGACATCCTGGACCTGACCCTGCATTTCATTGCCAGGTTCACCGAACGCTACGGAATGGGCGTCAAGGGAATCTCCCCTGAATTCTTTGAAGCCCTGCTCTCCTATTCATGGCCGGGGAATGTTCGGGAACTGGCCAATGCCATCGAGACCGCCCTGGTATCCGCTAAAGATGAACCGATCCTCCACCCGATCCACCTTCCGGTCGAGATTCGCTCCAGTCTGGCACGCGCCTCCGTAACCTTTGCTCCTCGCAAAGGAGAAGAACCCGCATCCACGCCCACGCAGAAGGGACCTTTCCCCCCGCTGCGGGAAGTCGTTGATAGAGCGACCAGAAAGTATCTGGAAGACCTGATTCTTCACACAGGGGGGGATATCAACGAAATCTGTCGCCTCTCCGGCATCTCCCGCGCCAATATCTATGCCCGGCTGAAAAAACTCGGGATCACCCGGCGCGTTTGACCCGGGTGTGCCGCAGTACTGAGTACCGGCATTCGTCGTACGATAGTCGTTTCTTTCCGGTGCTGAATGCCTCCCTCCCCTTTTGGCTTCGACCTGTCAACCGTCTCAAAACTGAGACACCCCTGTCTCGATTCTTGGAATAGATCCTGAAATTGAGACGTTTTGCTCCTCTGCCGGCCTCCCATGAGGTGTCAATCACTACAACCAGAAATCCTTCGTCAGGTGGACAAGAGCGCACAAGAGTACCCTGTCCGTAACTGTTATAGGGGCGAAAGGCATTGGGCGCAAATCTTTTGGAACAACGCCCCAATGGGCTGCGAATCACGGACCAACGAGGATTTCCGCGCGACGAGCATCAGCCGGAATCCCATCGGGAGTACGGTTTCATCATCCCGGAGGGATATA